>NZ_JBBCYT010000001.1:0-809580 GCF_037144715.1 Arthrobacter sp. USHLN218 | reverse complement strand
CTCCGTTAATGTTTCAAACAGACACACACCCGCCGGCCAAGGAAAATTAGCCGGCCAGGCATGCACAAAATTCAAATCCAGGCTGATAAAACATCGCAGCACACCACGGGGGTGGCACACCACGACACAATCTCAACCAACAAAAAAATTGGTATCAACAAACTTGGCACACTATTGAGTTCTCAAACAACAGGAGCAAACAAATACTTTGAAAAAACTCGCGATCCGTTTCCGGCTCGCATTGTTTCGCTTTTCTTTGCTGCGATGTTTCTAAGTTATTCCATCCTTTTTGTTTCTGTCAAATCGGCGTTTCCGGCGATTTTCCGTTCCCAAAAGAATGAACCCATGACGAATTACAAAGCAATTCCGGTTCCAGCACGAGGCATAACCGAACCACTTTGAATTCTCAGGGGGTTTGGCCGCCTGCTCGCAGTCCGTTTTCACGGCCTCGGCGGCGACTCAGAAGACATTACACGCCCTCCGAACGGTTCGCAAATCGGCGGTGCATTCACCCCAAAACACGAAGGGCCCGGACTGCTGCCAGCCCTGATCGGACGGTGCAGCAGGCCGGGCCCGCTCGTTGGTTCCCGCTGCGGGGAACACCAGGTTAGGACGCAGCGACCACCATGGCCAGCGTGCGCTTGCCGCGGCGCATGAGCAGGTACTTGCCGTGCAGGAGTTTCGCGGAATCGATCACGGTTTCCGGATCGGTGATCTTGTCGTTGTTCACGTAGGCGCCGCCTTCGGAGATGGTGCGGCGGGCCGCTGAATTGCTGGCCGCCAGCCCCGAGGAAACCAACAGGTCGACGATGTTGAGACCTCCGTTGCCGGCTGCGGCACTGGGCAGTTCAGCCGTGGCGGCAACGAGCGTCGCCTCGTCCAGGGCAGCGAGATCGCCCTGCCCGAAAAGAGCGGCAGAGGCCGCGATGACCTTGTCCGTTGCCTCGGCACCGTGGACGATCGAGGTCACGTCATAGGCGAGGGCGCGCTGAGCTTCCCGGGTATGCGGCCGTTCCGCAACGGCCCGTTCCAGCTCCTCGATGTCCGCCTTGCTGCGGAACGTGAACACCTTCAGCCGCTGCACCACGTCCGCATCGGCGGTGTTTAGCCAGAACTGGTACATGGCGTAGGGAGAGCACATGGCGGCATCGAGCCAGATGGCGTTGCCTTCACTCTTGCCGAATTTCGTGCCATCCGCGTTGGTGATCAGGGGCGTGCCGACGGCATGCACACTCTTGCCCTCGACCTTGTGGATCAGGTCGATACCGCTGGTCAGGTTGCCCCACTGGTCCGAGCCGCCCGTCTGCAGCACGCAACCGTACTGCCGGAACAGTTCCAAGAAGTCCATGCCCTGGAGGATCTGGTAGCTGAACTCTGCGTAGCTGATGCCCTCGTCCGAATTCAGGCGGGAGGCGACGATATCCTTCTTGACCATCGTGCCGACCCTGAAGTGCTTGCCGATGTCCCGCAGGAAATCGAGGACGCTCATCGGCGCAGTCCAGTCGAGGTTGTTCACCATCCGGGCGGCACTGGCGCCGTCGAAGTCCAGGAACCGCTGCACCTGGCCCTGGAGGTAACCGACCCATTCCGCGACGGTCTCCTTGGTGTTCATGGTGCGCTCCGCCGTCGGACGGGGATCGCCGACCAGGCCGGTAGAACCGCCCACCAGCGCCAGGGGTCTGTGGCCCGCCAGCTGCAGGCGCCGCATGGTCAGCAGCTGCACCAGGTTGCCGAGATGCAGGCTGGGCGCCGTCGGGTCGAACCCGCAATAATACGTGACCGGCTCCCCGGCGAGCAGCTTTTCCAGCTCGGCCTCGTCCGTCGAAACCTGGACCAGGCCTCGCCACTTGAGCTCCTGCCAAACATTGGCGAAGCCCGGATCATTCTTTTGGGAACTCAGAAACGTATTCGTTGACACGGGACCTAAATTATCAGCCTTCCAAGCCTGCAAGGATATCGCGTGCCGCGATGACGCGCAGCCGCTGCGTCGGCCGGGTCATGGCCACGTACAAGTCACCCACTCGGCCGGCGGCATCGTCGAGGATTTCCGCCGGTTCCAGCAGCAGCACGCCGTCGAACTCGAGGCCCTTGGCCTCCTTGGGACCGATGACGGTGATGTCCTGGTCCAGGCCGCCGGCACCGCCGCCGACCCGGCCGTCGTAGACCCCGGCCAAGGCACGGCGCAGGTGCGGAACCCGGTGCTCGGCGGCGATGACGGCCAGCAGGCCGCCGTCGAGCAGTTCCAGCTCCTGCGGCACCGCATCCAGCATCCGTGCGGCAAGCTCGCCGTGGTCCACCCGGTCGACGACGGGCGCCCACTGGCCTTCGCGGACGGCCTTCGGCGCCGAGACCACCTGTCCGGCGGCGTTGGCGACCCGAACCGCGGCCTCGGCGATCTGCGCGGGCGTGCGGTAGTTGACCGTCAGTTCCTCCAGCCGCCAGCGGTCCTTCGCGAAGGGCTCCAGCGCCTGCTGCCACGACTGCGCGCCGGCCGATGAACTGGTCTGCGCGATGTCGCCCACGATCGTGAACGACTTCAACGGGCAGCGGCGCATCAGCAGGCGCCACTGCATCGCCGAAAGCTCCTGCGCCTCGTCCACGATGATGTGCCCGAACGCCCAGGTCCGGTCGGAGGCGGCACGTTCCGCCGCCGTGAAGCGCGTCTCCTGGGCCTGGTTGTGGGCCGCGAGGTCCTCGGCGCTGACCAGCCCGTCGATGCCCGTTTCCTTCAGCATCTCGTCCACGTTCTTCAGCGACTGTTCCGCATTGGCCACGTCGCGGGCCCGGTCGTGTTCACGCTGGGCCCGGTCCCGGCCGGCCGACGCGTCCATCGGGCCGAGCAGTTCTGCCGCCTCATCCAGCAGGGCGACGTCCGCCTCCGTCCAGGCGGCATCCCGCGGCCGCAGCAGCAAGGCGCGATCCTGCTCGGTCAGGTTGGGGGCGGCGGCCTCGAGGTGGGTCGGCTTGCTGAACAGCTCCCCGATCAGCTGCTCCGGCGTCAGCGGCATCCAGCAGAGGTTCAGCGCGATCCGCACGTCTCGGGAGGTCCTGACGTCCTCGGTCAGATAAGCGCGGTCCGTGTTATTGCCCGCTCCGGCGGACTTGTTCAGGACGTCCGTGAGCTGCTCCGTGAGCTCACGCAGCAGGATCTTGACGAAGGTGGTCCGTGCTTCGTTGTGGGGTTTGCCGGTCGTCCGGGCCTTGTCCCGTGCGCGGATCACCTGCCGGGGTGTCAGCGTCAGCGTGGTTCCCTCGACATTGAGCTTGCGCGGGCCGGCCGGAATACGCTGGCGGTTGGCGACGGCGCGCGCGACCACCTTGGCCATGGATGCGCGGCCCTTGAGCTCGGCCACGGCGGGATCCGCCTCCGCGACGGCGTTGATGCCCGGCATGAGCCGGCCGACGGTCGACATGACGACGCCGGTTTCGCCCAGTGACGGCAGCACGCGTTCGATGTACTTCATGAAGGAATTCGACGGGCCGACCAGCAGCACGCCGGCCGACTTCAGCCGCTCCCGGTGCATGTAGAGCAGGTATGCGGCGCGGTGCAGGGCCACCGCTGTCTTGCCCGTGCCCGGACCGCCCTGGACGACGAGCACACCCGGCATCGGGCTGCGGATGATCCGGTCCTGTTCGGCCTGGATCGTCCCGACGATGTCCGACATCTGGCCGGTGCGCTTCGAGTTCAGCGCGGCCAGCAGCGCGCCCTCGCCCTGCAGGCTGCTTGAGTCCGCCAGCATCGACGCGTCCAGCACGTCGTCCTCGATGGCCTTCACCTCCCGGCCTTTGAGGACGAGGTGGCGCCGGCGGCGCACGCCCTGGCGTTCGAAGGCAGTGGCCTGGTAGAAGACGCCGGCCTCCGGGGCGCGCCAGTCAACCATGAGCCGCTGCAGGTCCGCGGTACTCAGTCCGATGCGGCCGATGTACCGCGATTCGCCGCCGTCCAGGTCGAGCCGCCCGAAAACCAGGCGGTCATCGACGGCGTTGAGTTGCTCAAGGCGGTCCTCGTACATGGTGGCGAACGCGTCGCGCTCCGAGATGTTCTGCATGGATCCGACTGCGCCGCTGCGGCGGACGCGGTCCAGCTGCTCCTGCTTTTCGGCACGAAGTTCATCGAGCCGGCGGTACAAGCCCGCCACATATTCCCGCTCAAGGCCAAGTTCGGCGTGAGCTGCAACCGTTTCCTGCATGTTCCCGTTCCCCTCCCGCAAAGGCAGACCATCCATTTTACAGTGCCGCGGATGAATTTTCCTTCAACCGTGGGCAAACCTGCGGGAACGGCAGGAAACGGGCGTAACTACTCGCGGACGAGGGAACGGATCCGCCGGCCGGCGAGGTTGGCGCGGCCGCGCAGCCCCGCCAGTTCCAGGACCACGCCGAAGCCCGACACCTGGACGCCGGCGCGTTCGAACAGCCGCGCGGAGGCGGCGAGGGTGCCGCCGGTGGCCAGCACGTCGTCCAGGATGAGCACGCGCATGCCGGGCCGGAGGTCGTCCATGTGGAGTTCCAGGGTCGCGGTGCCGTATTCCAGCGTGTAGTCCTCCGCATAGACGCGGCGCGGCAGCTTGCCCTTCTTCCGGACGGTAACGACGCCGGTACCCGAGGCGTAGGCGCCGGCGGCGGCGAGCAGGAAGCCGCGGGCCTCGATGCCGGCCACCGCGTCGAACTGGCCGGCAAACGGGTCGATCAACGCGTGCACGATGCTGTGCAGGGCCGGCCCGTCGGCGAAGACGGGTGTCAGGTCGCGGAAGACCACGCCGGGCTCCGGGTAGTCCGGGACGGTTGCCGAGAGCCGTCCAATGATCGATTCAACAGGTTCAGAAGAGCGTTCTCGCACCCGTCTACCCTACCTGCCCCCGCCGGCAGGTCAGTCGGCGCTGCGGCGCCGCGGCTTAGCGGACCGGTAGGGCGAGACGGTCTTTTCGCCCTCCAGCCAGAACCGCCACGGATAATTCTCGGAGCCGCCCTCGCCGCTGACGCCCACCCGCGGACCGCTGCGGACACGGGCCGCCGGCGCGGGCACCGCCGGCAGGTGCAGCTCAAGCTCGCCCGGCACGAACGCCCGGCCGTTGTCGGCCAGCGTCAGCCCCATCGCCTGAGCCAGCCGGGCCGGCCCCTTGGCCAGTTCCAGCGGGCCGCGGGCGGACGGCCGCCGCTGCTCGGCCAGCGGCACCCCCTCGACGACTTCGCCCGCGCGGATCAGCACCCCGGTTGCCTGGCCGGGATGCCCGCAGACGATGTTCACGCAGTGGTGCATGCCGTAGGTGAAGTAGACATAGATGTGTCCGGCCGGGCCGAACATGGCCCTGTTGCGGTTGGTCTGGCCCCGGAAGGCGTGCGACCCGGGATCGTGCTCCCCCAGGTACGCCTCCACTTCGGTGATGCGCACGCGCACGGTTCCTTCCGCCGTCGTGCGTGCCAGTCTGGCCCCCAGCAGGCCGGGCGCGACGTCGACCGCGGACCGGGCGAGCCATTGCAGCAGTGCGGCGTCCACTACGGCTGGGTGCCGCCCGTCTGCCGCCGATAGAAGTGGGTCAGGGCCTCGAGCCGGTGCGCCGAGAGGTGGACCTCGCCGCCGGAGAGCATCAGGGCCAGCGCGTCCAGCCGATGGTGCCAAAGGGCCAGCAGCTCGGCCGCGCGCGAGGGCGACATGAGGTTGTGCCGCAACCTCAGCATCGTCCGGCCGTTACTGTCCTCCAGCAGCCAGTGGACCGAGCTGTCCCGGACCTCGGGACTTCGCCAGCTGTGCTCGAACCCTTGGCCGGCCAGCGCGTACGTTACGTCGCCCTCCATGGTGAACGTGCCGAAGTCCAGCCGGAGACTGCCCCCTGCCTGCAGCTCGAGGCTTCCGGGCGCCAGCCAGCGGGAGAACTGAGGCTCTTCGGTCAGCGCCTCCCAGACGGTCTCGCGGTCCCCCGGCAGGAGCCTGTCAAAGCGGATGCACGGGTGCCCCGAGTCGTGGCCGAGCATGCCCATCGTGTTCGACAGTGTGTACTCGCGCGCGTAGGCGTCGCGCAGCTGGTCCCAGCGGCGCGGCTGCGGCTGCGGGATCCGGCCCGCCGCCACCTCTTCGAGCGCATCCAGCAGTGTGTCCCAGCCGGCGCTGCCCTCGGTCAGGAAGTCGCGGTTTTCGGCGCGGGAGCGGAACTGCAGCAGCGTGCCGCCGTTGCTGTCCAACGTGCGCCATTCGATCAGGGACTCGCCGCCGAGCTCGTCCTCCCAGGTGAACTGGAGGCTCAGCGGCGGATTGAGCTGCAGGACCATGCCGGTGACCGCTCCCCCGCCGACATCCAGCTCGTAAGGCTGCCCGAGTTCGAACCCCGAAATGGGCTTGCCGAGCCATTTGGCCAGCTGGTCCGGCTCTGTCAGCAGGCTCCAGATGTAGCGGCGCGGGTAGTCGAATTGCCGGTCGAAGGCCAGCACGTAGTCCGAATCCACCCGCTCGATCCGCCCGGACGGGACCGCCTTTTCCTCATGCGAGCTCAGCGTCGTCATCGTCACATCCTCCGCTTCGGTTGACTCGGGGCTTCGAGTCACAAACTACCCCAAAGAGTATTGTTACCGGCAGGTAACCTCGTCCTTGCGGCCGGAGGAAGCACGACGCCGGTTCCCGCCGCGAGCCCGGCGGGAACCTTTGCGCCGGGTGCCGTTCGGCCGTATCGTCAGGAGCCCTCGGCGTACCGGCGGACGGACTCCAGCTGGCCACCGAGCTGCTCCAGCTGCCGCGCCACGGCTTCGGGCGCCGTGCCGCCCTGGGAGCTGCGGCTGCCCAGCGAGCCCTCGACGGTCAGCACCTCGCGGACCCGCGGTGTCAGGTGCTGGGAGATGCCCGCGTAGTCCTCGTCAGTCAGGTCCCACAGCTCCACGCCGCGGCCCTCCGCTAGCTGCACCGCGGCGCCCGAGAGTTCGTGCGCGTCGCGGAACGGCACGCCCTGGCGGACCAGCCACTCGGCGATGTCCGTGGCGAGGGCGAAGCCCTGGGGCGCCAGCGATTCCAGCCGCTCGGTGTTGAACTTCAGCGTCGCGACCATGCCCGAAACCGCCGGAAGCAGCAGCTCGAGGGTATCGGCCGCGTCGAAGACCGGCTCCTTGTCCTCCTGCAGGTCCCGGTTGTAGGCCAGCGGCAGCCCCTTGAGCGTGGCCAGGAGGCCGGTCAGGTCGCCGATCAGCCGACCGGCCTTGCCGCGGGCCAGCTCCGCAACATCCGGGTTCTTCTTCTGCGGCATGATGGACGAGCCGGTGGAGTAGGCGTCGTCGAGCGTGACGAAGGAGAACTCCTTGGTCGCCCAGAAGATGACTTCCTCGGAGATGCGGGACAGGTCCACGCCGATCATGGCCGCGACCCATCCGAATTCGGCGAAGACGTCCCGGGACGCGGTGCCGTCGATCGAGTTCCAGGTCGCGGAGTCGAAGCCCAGCTCCTCGGCGACGGCATTCGGGTCCAGGCCGAGCGATGAACCGGCCAGCGCGCCCGAACCGTACGGCGATACCGCGGCGCGCTTGTCCCAGTCCTGCAGCCGCTGTACGTCGCGCAGCAGCGCCCACGCATGGGCCAGCAGGTGGTGGCTGAGCAGCACCGGCTGGGCGTGCTGCAGGTGGGTCCGGCCAGGCATCGCGACACCGTGGTGTTCCTTGGCCTGTGCCACGAGCGCATCGACGGTGGCCAGGACGCCTTGGGCGATGATGCGTGCGTGGTCGCGCAGGTACATCCGGCCCAAGGTGGCGATCTGGTCGTTGCGGGAACGGCCGGCCCGCAGCTTTCCGCCGAGCTGGGGTCCGGCGCGCTCGATCAGGCCGCGCTCGAGCGAGCCGTGGACATCCTCGTCCGTCTCCGCGGCCGTGTACGCGCCCGAACGCACATCGGCATCCAGCTGGTCCAGCGCCGCGAGCATGCCCTTCAGCTCGCCCTCGTCCAGCAGGCCGGCCTGGTGCAGCACGCGGGCGTGTGCCCGGGAGCCGGCGATGTCGTAGGGGGCCAGCCTCCAGTCGAAGTGGGTGGACTTGCTGAGGGCGGCGAGCGCGTCGGCGGGACCGCCGGCAAAGCGGCCTCCCCAGAGAGCTCCTTCATTCGTTCCGTGGGCAGCCATGGTTAGAATCCTTCGTCCGTAAGTACTTGTTCGCTCATCAGTAAATCAATGTCCGCCGTCCGCGGCCGCCCCGCGCGGCCGCGCGCCGCCGTCGTAGCCGTTGCCGCGGCCGGGTCAGGCATCGGCCTGCTGCGGGTCCGCCAGCGCGAGGAAGCGGGCGGCCATCTCCTCGCCGCCCTGCGGGTCGCGGGTGACCAGCAGCACAGTGTCGTCGCCGGCGATGGATCCGAGGACGGCAGGCAGCACTGAGTGGTCGATGGCCAGGGCCAGGAAATTCGCCGCGCCGGGCGGAGTCCGCAGCACCACGATGTTGCCGGATGCTTCGGCGGTGACCAGCAGTTCGGCACAGAGCTTGGCCAGCCGGGCGTCCAGCACCTCCTGGGTCACACCCGTCTGCGGCAGCCGGCTGCCGCCCTCGCCCCGGATGGCGTAGACAAGTCCGCCGTCCACCCCGCGGACCCGGATCGCCCCGAGTTCCACCAGGTCCCGGGACAGGGTGGCCTGCGTGACCTGCACGCCGTCGTCCGCCAGCAGCGCGGCCAGCTCCGCCTGGGACCGCACCGATTCCGCCCCCAGGATGGCCTTGATCCTGGCCTGCCGGGCGGTCTTGGTGGACGGCTGCGAGGCCGGCTGCACGCTCATTGCCCGCGGGCCGCCGCGGGTTCCGTCGCGGCCAGTCCGGAGGCGGCGAGCAGCCAGGCCATCAGCGCCTTCTGCGCATGCAGCCGGTTCTCCGCCTCGTCCCAGACCACGGACTGCGGACCGTCGATGACGTCCGCGGCGATCTCGTAGCCGCGGTAGGCGGGCAGGCAGTGCAGGACGACGGCGTCCGGATCCGCGAGCTTCATGGCCGCGGCGTCGACTGCGTAGCCGCGGAACAGCTCCTGCCGCGCCGCCTTTTCCTCTTCCTGCCCCATCGAAACCCAGGTGTCCGTGGCCACCACATCCGCGCCGGCAAGGGCTTCCGCGGGGTCTGTGGTCACCATGACCGAGCCGCCGGTTTCCGCGGCGCGCGCCCGGGCCGCCTCGATGATCCGTTCCTCGGGCAGGTAGCCCTCGGGACCCGCGACGCGCACGTGCATGCCCGCGGTCGCGCCGGCCAGCAGGTAGGAGTTGGCCATGTTGTTGGCGGAGTCGCCGAGGTAGGCCATGGTCAGCCCGGCCAGCTTGCCCTTGTGCTCGCGCACGGTCAGCAGGTCCGCCAGCAGCTGGCACGGGTGGTAGTCGTCGCTGAGCGCGTTGATGACCGGCACGCGCGAGTCGGCCGCCATTTCCTCCAGGCCCGACTGGGCGTAGGTCCGCCAGACAATGGTCGAGACCATGCGGCTCAGCACCTTGGCCGAATCCGCGATCGATTCCTTGTGCCCCAGCTGCGACTCCCCCGGGTTCACGATCAGCGTGCTCCCGCCGAGCTCGGCGATGCCGGCGGCGAACGAGACGCGGGTGCGGGTCGACGTCTTGTCGAAGAAAACGGCCACGGTCTGCGGTCCGGCAAGCGGCCGGTAGCCGTAGCGGTCGCGCTTCATCGCCTCGGCGAGGTCCAGCACTTCGGCCTGCTCGGCCGGGCTGAGGTCTGTGTCCACCAGGAAGTGGCGGACGACGGCGGGGGTAGGGGTGGTCACTTTTCCTCCTTGGTGGCGGCGGCGTAGAGCTCCGGCAGCGCATCGATGAACCGCTGCACCTGTTCTGCCGTCACGATGAGCGGCGGGGCCAGGCGGATCGTCGCCGGGCCCGTGGAATTGACGATGAAGCCGGCCTCCAGCGCACGCTGTACCACGGCCGGCGCGGCCTCGGCGGCGAGGTCGAAGCCGATCAGCAGGCCTTCGCCCCGGACCTCGGTCACGAAGTCCAGCCCGGAGAGCGCCGCGCGGATGGCCTGGCCGGTCTGCCGGACGTGCTCCAGCAGCTGCTGGGACTCGATGGTGTGCAGGGTTGCCAGCGCCGCCGCGGTGGCCACCGGGTTGCCGCCGAAGGTGGTGCCGTGCTGGCCCGCGGTCAGCAGCGTGGACACGTCCGGGCCGAAGGTGATCATGGCGCCGATCGGGAAGCCGCCGCCGAGGCCCTTGGCCAGGGTCATCGCATCCGGGAGCACGCCTTCGGAGGCGAACCACTTGCCGGTGCGGCCCACGCCGGTCTGCACCTCGTCGAAAATGAGCAGCGCCCCCGCTTCGCGGGTCAGCTCGCGGGCCAGCTGCAGGTACCCTTCCGGGTAGCCGCGGACCCCGGCCTCGCCCTGGATCGGCTCGATGAACACCGCCGCCACGGTCTCATCCACGGCCGCGCGCAGGGCCTCGGCGTCCCCGGCCGGGATGTGCTCGACGCCGCCCGGCAGCGGCTCGAACGGCTCCCGGTAGGCCTGCTTCCAGGTCAGGGCCAGGGCGCCCATGGTGCGCCCGTGGAAAGCATTCTCCAAGGCGAGGATCCGCCCCCGCTTGCCCCCGGCGTCGTTATTGCCGTGGCGGCGCGCCAGTTTGAAGGCGGCCTCCAGGGCCTCGGTGCCCGAGTTCGCGAAGAACACCTTCGATCCGGCCGGCGCCGCGGACAGGCCCAGCAGCTTCTCGGCCAGGGCGATCTGGGACGGGCTCGTGAAGAAGTTCGACACGTGGCCGAGCGTGGCCAGCTGGCTGGAAACCACGCTGGTCAGCAGCGGGTGCGCGTGGCCGAGCGCGTTGACGGCGATCCCGCCCAGCAGGTCCAGGTACTCCTTGCCGTCCGCGTCCCACACGGTGCAGCCGCTGCCGCGAACCAGCACGCGCTGCGGCGTCCCGAAGACACCCATCAGGGACTGGTTGTAGCGGCCGAGGAGCTCCTGGTTGTGCAGGCCTTCGAAGCCCGCGAGTTCCGTGGCCGACGTTCCCGCCGTTGCTGTCGGTTTCTGGCTCATTCCGCTTCTCCGTCCGGTACGATCTGGGTTCCGATGCCGGCCGTGGTGAAGACCTCAAGCAGGATCGAGTGCGCCATCCGGCCATCGACGACGGCGGCGCGTTCCACCGTGCCGTCGACGGCCTTGAGGCAGGCCTCCATCTTGGGAATCATGCCCGATTCCAGTCCCGGCAGCAGGTCGCGCAGCTCGGAGGCGGTGAGCGAGGAGATCAGCGACGATTTGTCGGGCCAGTTCGCGTACAGGCCCTCGACGTCGGTTAGGATGACCAGCCGCGAGGCCCGCAGCGCGTCGGCGACGGCCGCCGCGGCGGTGTCCGCGTTGACGTTGAGCACCTGCCCGGCGTTCTCGCCGTCGCGGCCGGTTTCCGGGGCCACGGTGGAGATGACCGGGATGCGGCCGGCCTCCAGCAGGTCCAGGATGGCCGAGGGGTTCACGCCAACGACCTCGCCGACCAGGCCCAGGTCCACGTCCTCGCCGTCAACCACGGTGCCGGTGCGCACGGCCTGCAGCAGGCCGCCGTCCTCGCCGGACATCCCCACGGCGTACGGGCCGTGGGCGTTGATCAGGCCCACCAGCTCGCGGCCGACCTGGCCGGTGAGCACCATGCGGACCACGTCCATCGCTTCAGGCGTCGTCACCCGCAGTCCGCCCTTGAACTCCGACTCGATGCCCAGCCGCTCCAGCATCGCGTTGATCTGCGGGCCGCCGCCGTGCACCACGACCGGCCTGATGCCGACGTGGTGCAGGAACACGATGTCCTCGGCAAAGGCACGGCGCAGGTCGTCATTGATCATGGCGTTGCCGCCGTACTTGACCACCATGGTGGTGCCGGCGAAGCGCTGGATCCAGGGCAGCGCCTCGACCAGCGTGGCCGCCTTGTCCTGCGCGACAAGCATCGAGTTGTTCGGGGATGGCATGGCTTCCTTCCGTTGCCGCGCCGGTGGCACCGGCGGTCAGCTGGAGTAGGCGGAGTTCTCGTGGACGTAGTCGTGGGTCAGGTCGTTGGTCCAGATGGTCGCCGACTCCGTGCCCGCCTTGAGGTCAATAATGACGGCGACGTCGCGCGCCTCGAGGTCGACCTGGTCCCGCGGCTCACCCACGCCGCCGTTGCGGCAGACCTGGACGCCGTTCATGGTCACGTTGAGGTTTTCCGGCTCGAAGACCGCGTCGGTCGTGCCCACCGCGGACAGCACCCGGCCCCAGTTGGGATCCTTGCCGAAGATAGCGGTCTTGAACAGGTTCGAGCGGGCCACGGCGCGGCTGACCGTCTCGGCATCGCGCTCGGACGCCGCGTTGATCGTGGTGACGGCGATGTCGTGGCTGGCGCCCTCGGCGTCGGTGATCAGCTGGCGGGCGAGCTTCGAGCAGAGCATGCCGAGGCCCCGGCTGAACTCGTCCAGGTCCGGCACCGCGCCGGAGGCGCCGGAGGCCAGCAGGACCACAGTGTCGTTGGTGGACATGCAGCCGTCCGAATCGGTCCGGTCGAAGGTGACGCGGGTGGCCTCCCGCAGCACCATCTCGAGGGCGGCCGCTTCAATCTGCGCATCCGTGGTGATGACCACCAGCATGGTGGCCAGGCCCGGGGCCAGCATGCCCGCCCCCTTGGCCATCCCGCCGATCGTGTAGCCGGTGCCGCTGAACACGGCCTCCTTGGCGACCGTGTCGGTGGTCATGATCGCCTCGGCGGCGTCCGCTCCCCCGTCTGCGTTGAGAGCCTTGGCCGCTGCCTCCACGCCGGGAAGCAGCTTGTCCATGGGCAGCTGCTCGCCGATCAGGCCGGTGGAGCAGACCAGCACGTCGCCGGCCGAAACCCCGAGGAGCTCTGCCGTTTTTTCGGCGGTGCGGTGCGTGTTCTGGAAGCCTTCGGCGCCCGTGCAGGCATTGGCGCCGCCGGAGTTCAGGATGACCGCGTCCGCGCGGCCGTCGCTGATGGCCTGGCGGGACCACTGCACGGGGGCCGCCGCGACGCGGTTGGAGGTGAAGACGGCGGCGGCGGACCGGGACGGACCGTCGTTGACCACCAGCGCGACGTCGGGCTTCCCCGAAGCCTTCAGGCCGGCGGTAACGCCGGCTGCGCGGAATCCTTGGGCTGCGGTGACGCTCACGGGGCAACTCCCTGGTGCGATAGGCCCGCGGTCTCCTCGAGACCCAGGGCGATGTTCATGGACTGGATGGCTCCGCCTGCCGTTCCCTTGGCCAGGTTGTCGATGGCGCAGCTGACGATGACACGGCCGGCGTGCTCGTCGAAGGCCAGTTGGAGGGCGACGTGGTTGGAGCCCTGCACGGCCTTGGTGTGCGGCCACTGCTCCTCGGGCAGCAGGTGCACAAACGGCTCGTCGGCGTAGGCCTCGGCCCAGGCGCCGCGCAGCCGCTCGCCGTCGACCCCGGGCTTGACCCGGGCCGTGGCGGTAGCGAGGATCCCCCGGCTCATCGGAGCCAGCGTCGGGGTGAAGGACACCTTCACCTGCTCGCCGGCGGCCGCGGAGAGGCCCTGCTCGATTTCCGGCGTGTGGCGGTGGCTGCCCCCGACGCCGTAGGGGCTCATCCCCCCCATGACCTCCGAACCCAGCAGGTGCGGCTTGGCCGACTTGCCCGCGCCCGAGGTGCCCGACGCCGCCACGATGACGACGTCGTCGGCCTCCAGTAGTCCGGCGGCAAAACCGGGCGCGAGGGCCAGCAGCGAGCTGGTCGGGTAGCAGCCGGGCACGGCGATGCGCTTGGCCTTGCGGAGCCGCTCGCGGTGGCCCGGAAGTTCGGGCAGGCCGTAGGGCCAGGTGCCGGCATGCGCGGAGCCGTAGAACTTCTCCCACGCCAGGGGGTCCTCGAGCCGGTGGTCCGCGCCAGCGTCGATGACCAGGGTGTCCATCGGCAGCTGGGCCGCGATCTCCGCGCTGGCGCCGTGCGGCAGCGCGAGGAACACCACGTCGTGGCCGACGAGGTTCTCCACGGTGGTCTCAACCAGGACCCGGTCGGCCAGCGTGTGCAGGTGCGGCTGCAGCCCGCCGAGTTTGCCGCCGGCATTGCTGTGCGCCGTGATGGCTCCGATCGACACCTCGGGATGGGACGACAGGAGCCGCAGGACCTCGCCTCCGGCATAGCCGCTGGCCCCGGATACTGCAACGGAATAAGTCATGGCGCCACTCTACAGCAAATTTATTCATGGCGAGGGATATTTATGCACGTTACGATGGTGCCAAGGTGCGCCGACCGGCTCACCACGGCCGATTCTAGCCGTCGTCTCGGCCGGTCCCGCACACTGCATGAAGAACCGGTCTTTTATGAAGGAGTGGCAGAGCGCATGGCAAAGGCAATCGTGGCAGAAGCACCCGGGGGACCCGAGGTCCTGCAACTGCAGGAAGTCGACAAGCCCGAACCCGGCCCCGGGCAGCTGCTCGTCAAAATGGCGGCCGCCGGCGTCAACTTCATCGAAACCTACGAACGCAGCGGCATCTACAACGTCAAGTTCCCCTACACGCCCGGCAGCGAAGGGGCCGGCACGGTCGAGGCAGTCGGGGACGGCACCGGGAACTGGGCCGCCGGGGATCGCGTCGCCTTCTGCGAAGGGGCGCGCACTTACGCCGAATATTCGCTCGTCGATGCGGACAAGGCCCTGGCGGTGCCTGACGGGATCAGCAACGAGACCGCCGCTGCCATCCCCCTGCAGGGCCTGACGGCACACTACCTGGTCAATTCCAGCTTCAAGGCCGCCTCGGGGCAGACGGTCCTGACCCACGCAGGCGCAGGCGGTGTGGGCCTGATCCTCACGCAGCTGCTCAAAGCCAAGGGCGTCCGCGTCATCACCACAGTCTCCTCCGACGAGAAGGAAGAGCTCGCGCGCGCGGCCGGGGCCGATGAAGTCCTGCGCTACGACGGCTTCCCCGACAAGGTGCGGCAGCTGACCGGCGGCACGGGCGTCGATGCGGTATACGACGGCGTGGGCAAGGACACCTTCG
Organism: Arthrobacter sp. USHLN218; assembly: GCF_037144715.1. NCBI lineage: Bacteria > Bacillati > Actinomycetota > Actinomycetes > Micrococcales > Micrococcaceae > Arthrobacter > Arthrobacter sp. USHLN218. The sequence goes on along the minus strand of NZ_JBBCYT010000001.1, from coordinate 794,656 downwards.
ACGGTTCCCTCGCCAGCCTGCGCACCAGGGGCACCCTGGTGCTGTTCGGCGGTGCCTCCGGACAGGTTCCGCCGTTCGACCTGCAGCGCCTCAACTCCGGCGGATCGCTGTTCGTGACCAGGCCGAAGCTCAAGGACCACCTGCTCGACGCCGACGAGCGCGGGTGGCGCGCCCGCGAGATCTTCGGCGCGGTCGCGGCCGGCGACCTGGACATCCGGATCGGTGCTTCCTATCCGCTGGCGGACGCTGCCCGCGCGCACGAGGACCTGCAGGGCCGGCGAACCACCGGAAAGCTGCTGCTCGTCCCGTAAGGTTGCGCACGTTACACCGCAAAAGGGGCCATTCGTTCACATTGATAGGGGAAACTTGGCCGGATGACCTCCTTTGCCCCCCAGCTGCCCGGCTCAACGGAGACGCCGGAGCCCCGAACCCTCATTGACATCCTCGTCGCCAGCGCCGAGGCGCATCCCGACGCCACGGCGCTCGACGACGGCCACCGGCCGCTCAGCTACAGCGAGCTGATGGATGAGGTGCGGGCAAAGGGCCGCCGGCTCCACCTGGCCGGCCTGGGCGCCGGGGACAAGATCGGCATCCGGATCTCATCCGGCACGCGCGAGCTGTACATCGCCATCCTGGCGACCCTGTACATCGGCGCGGCCTACGTCCCGGTCGACGCCGATGACCCGGACGAGCGCGCGCGGCTCGTCTTCGGCGAGGCCAAGGTCGCCGGCATCCTGACCGACGGGGACACCATCCGGGTCACCCCGGGCCGACCCGCGCCCTTCCCCGCGGCTCGTCCTGCCGAGCTGGCCGACGACGCCTGGGTCATCTTCACGTCCGGTTCGACCGGCACGCCGAAGGGCGTCGCCGTCACCCAGCGGTCCGCGGCGGCCTTCGTGGACGCGGAGGCGCGGATCTTCCTGCCCGCCGAGCCCCTGGGGCCGCAGGACCGGGTACTCGCCGGCCTGTCGGTGGCCTTCGACGCCTCCTGCGAGGAGATGTGGCTGGCCTGGCGCCACGGCGCCTGCCTGGTCCCCGCGCCGCGGTCGCTGGTGCGCAGCGGCATGGACCTTGGCCCGTGGCTGCTCAGCCGGAACATCACCGCCGTGTCCACCGTGCCCACCCTCGCGGCCCTGTGGCCGGCCGAGGCGCTCGAAAATGTCCGGCTGCTGATCTTCGGCGGCGAAGCCTGCCCTCCCGAACTGGCGCGGCGACTCGCCGTGGAAGATCGCGAGGTCTGGAACACCTACGGGCCGACCGAGGCAACGGTCGTCGCCTGCGCCGCCCCGCTGGGCGGCGACGGGCCCGTGCGCATCGGGCTCCCCCTGGACGGCTGGGACCTGGCTGTGGTCGACGAGGCCGGAGTTCCGGTCCCCGCCGGCGGCACCGGCGAGCTGATCATCGGCGGCGTCGGCCTCGCCCGTTACCTCGACCCGGCGAAGGACGCCGAGAAGTACGCACCCATGCCGACGCTCGGCTGGGAGCGCGCCTACCGCAGCGGGGACCTGGTCACCTACGACCCGACCGGACTGCTCTTCGTGGGCCGCGCGGACGAACAGGTCAAGCTCGGCGGACGGCGGATCGAGCTGGGCGAGGTCGACGCCGCGCTGCAGGCCCTGCCCGGCGTCTCCGGCGCTGCCGCTGCCGTCAAGACGACGGCAGCCGGCAACCAACTGCTCGTGGGCTACCTCGCGACCCAGGACGGCTACGACCTGGACAGGGCGCGCGAGGTCCTGGCCGGCCAGCTGCCGGCCGCTTTGGTTCCGCTCCTCGCCGTCGTGGATACGCTGCCCGTGAAAACCAGCGGCAAGGTGGACCGCAACGCGCTGCCCTGGCCCCTGCCCGGCGCGCAGATCGCCGACCAGGCCGGCGTCCCGGACCTGGATCCGGAAGCCGCCTGGATCGCCGAACAGTGGGAAGCGGTGCTGGGCACGCCGATCGCCTCCCTCGATGCCGACTTCTTCACCCACGGCGGCGGGTCGCTGGCCGCGGCCCAGCTGGTCTCAGCACTGCGGAGCAAGTATCCGACGATCGCGGTGTCGGAGATTTATGCCCACCCGCGCTTCGGGGCGCTCGTCGACGCGGTGCGGCAGTCCGTCCCGGACGACCAGCCCGCGCATCCGCGCGAACGCGACGTCCGCCGGACCACGCGCAGGGCCCAGGTCTTCCAGACGCTAATGGGCATCCCGCTGGTCATGCTGATCGGCCTGCGCTGGCTGACCTACTTGATGGTCATCAACAATGTGCTTGCCTACACCGGGGTCCTGGCCTCCGCGCCGACCGTGTCCTGGTGGTGGGTGCTCGCGCTCTGGGCCGTCTTCGTCAGCCCGGTCGGCAGGATGGGCATTGCCGTGGCGGCCGCGCGGCTGCTGCTGCGCAAGGTCACCCCCGGCAACTATCCACGCTCGGGCAAGGTCCATCTGAGGCTCTGGCTGGCGGAGCAGATCGCGGACATGGCCGGCGCCGTGTCGCTGGCCAGCGCGCCCTTCGTGCCCTACTACGCCCGCGCGCTGGGGGCGCAGATCGGCCGCGACGTCGACCTGCACTCCATACCGCCCGTCACCGGCATGCTGTCCGTGGGCACCGGCGCGGCGGTCGAGCCCGAGGTCGACCTGTCCGGCTGGTGGATCGACGGGGACCGCGTCCACATCGGTCCCGTCCAGATCGGCGCGGGCGCCTCCATCGGCGCCCGCAGCACCATGATGCCCGGAGCCAAGATCGGTGCCCACGCCACGATCGCCCCCGGTTCCGCGGTCAGCGGCAAGGTCAAGGCCGGCCTGCACTTCTCCGGGTCGCCGGCCGTCCGGAAGGGAAAGGCACGGCAGGAGTGGCCGGACGCGCCGCCGAAGTCGTCGCCCCTGTGGTCGCTGTTCTACCCGCTGGCTTCAGCGTTCCTGGCACTCATGCCGTACGCGGCCGCCGCGGCGGCTGTCGCCGTCGTCGTACTTATGGTCCCCTCCGAAACCAGCCTGTCGGACGCCTTCCTGCCGCTGCTCGCGAGCGTGCCGCTGGCGGCCGCCGTCTGGTTCGCCGGCCTCATGCTGCTCGTGGCGCTGACCGTCCGGTTGCTGGGCGTCGGCATGGAACCCGGCTTCCACCGCGTGCGCAGTCGGGTCGGCTGGCAGGTCTGGGCCACCGAACGCGTCCTCGACATGGCGCGGGATCTGCTCTTCCCCATCTACGCCAGCCTTTTCACCCCCGCGTGGCTGCGCATGCTCGGCGCCAAGGTCGGCAGGAACGTCGAGGCGTCGACGGTCCTGCTCATTCCCAAGATGACCACCATCGGCGAGGGCGCCTTCCTGGCCGATGACACGATGGTGGCCTCCTACGAACTCGGCGGCGGCTGGATGAAGGTTGGTCCGGCCAAGATCGGCAAGCGCTCGTTCCTGGGCAATTCCGGCATGACGGGCGCCGGGCGGCGGGTTCCGAAGAACTCGCTCGTCGCGGTCCTCTCCGCCACACCGGCCAAGGCCAAGTCCGGGTCATCCTGGCTGGGCAGCCCGCCGGTGCGGCTGCACCGAACGGAGGTCGCCGCTGACGTGAGCCTCACCTACGACCCGCCCGCCAGGCTGAAGCTCGCCCGGTCGCTGTGGGAGCTGTGCCGGTTCGTTCCGGTCATGGTCACCGTCGCCCTGGCCCTGGCCGTCCTGGCCGCACTCGACTGGGTAGCCGGAGCCTACGGCTACCTCGTGGCCGGGTTGGGCGGAGGTGTGGTCCTTGCCGCGGCCGGGGCGGTTGCGGCTGGCAGCTCGGTGCTCGCCAAATGGCTGCTCGTCGGCCGGATCCGTGCCGGGGAACACGCGCTCTGGAGCTCCTTCATCTGGCGCAACGAAGTCGTCGACACCTTCGTCGAGCTGGTGAGCGCCCCCTGGTTCGGCCGGATCACCTCCGGTTCCCCGCCGCTGGTCTGGTGGCTGCGCGGGCTAGGCGCGAAGATCGGCCACGGTGTCTGGTGCGAAAGCTACTGGCTGCCCGAGGCGGACCTCGTTGTGCTCGGGGACGGCTCGACCGTCAGCCGGGGCTGCGTGGTCCAGACGCACCTCTTCCACGACCGCGTGATGAGCATTGATACCGTGGAGCTGGCGGCCGGCGCCACCCTGGGCCCGCACGGAGTCATTCTCCCCGCCGCTTCCATTGCCGCCGGAGCAACGGTCGGCCCCGCCTCGCTGGTAATGCGCGGCGAGACCGTCCCGGCGGCCAGCTACTGGATGGGAAACCCCGTACGACCGTGGATCACCGGAGCATGAGTTCTAACGCCGACACCCGGCCGGAGGAGGCCGGCGCCGCCGCGGCGCCGCCCGAGTCGCCGTGCCCGGCCCGCCTTGACCCCTACCTTCCGGGATCGGGCAGCACCGCATTTGCCGTCCTGCATTACGACCTTGACCTCGAAGTGAAGCTCGCCGCCAACAGGCTCTCGGGCCGAGCCCGGCTGACGGCGCGTATCCTTGAGCCGGTCCAGCGGCTGGAACTGGATCTGGCACGCCTGGCGGCGTCCAAAGTCCTGGTCAATGGCCGGCGGCCGAAGAAGGTCTCACATCGCGGCGGCAAACTCATCCTGGCGCTGGCCTCCGAGCTGGACGCCGGGGCGGACGTGGAACTGGACATCCGCTACGAGGGGTCGCCCGCTCCGGTCCGCGGCCTGTGGGGCGAGGTCGGCTGGGAAGAACTCGCCGACGGCGTCCTGGTCGCAGGCCAGCCCAATGGCGCCCCCTCGTGGTTCCCCTGCAACGACCGTCCCTCCGATAAGGCGACCTACCGGATCGCGGTGACCACCGACGCCGGCTATCGGGCGGTCGCCAACGGGGACCTCGTCCAGCACAGCAAGAAGTCGAGCAGGGAAACCTGGGAATACCGGATGGACCGGCCGATGGCCAGTTACCTCGCCACGGTCCAGATTGGGCGGTACGGCCTCGAGGACCTGGCGGACGGCCAGCCGGAATCCGTTATCAGCAGCCGCGGCATCGTCCGGCAGCACATCGCCGTCCCCGGACCGCTCGCGGTCGACGCTCGCAGCAGCCTGGTCCGCCAGGAACACATGATGGAAACCTTCATTGCACGGTTCGGGGCATACCCGTTCAGCCAGTACACCGTCGTCGTCACCGAGGATGAACTGGAAATACCGCTGGAGGCGCAGTCGCTATCCGTGCTCGGGAGCAACCACTTGAGCTCTTCCTGGGAGGCCCAGCGGCTGATCGCCCACGAACTCTCGCACCAGTGGTTCGGCAACTCCCTCACGGTGGCACGCTGGCAGGATATCTGGCTGCACGAAGGCTTCGCCTGCTATGCGGAGTGGATCTGGTCCGAAGAGTCCGGCTCGATGCCTGCCGCGGCCCGAGCCAACGCCGCGTGGAAGAGGCTGGCGGCGCTTCCGCAGGACATCGTGGTCGGCGATCCCGGCCCGGAACTGATGTTCGATGACCGCGTTTACAAGCGCGGCGCCCTTGCACTGGAGGCCCTCCGCCGGTCGGTGGGCGACGCCGCCTTCTACCGCTTGCTGCGCCGCTGGGCCACCGAGCACCGGTACGGCTCGGTGGACACCGGCATGTTCATCGCAGTGGCGGAGGCGGAGACAGGCTTCGACGTCCGGAGCCTATTGGACGCCTGGCTGTTCAGCCGCGGGCTGCCAGCTCTTCCCGGAAGATAATTCCCGGTTGGGACGATCCGCCGACGGCCAGTGAGGCGGTCAGCGAGACCGGGACCGGGTTTCCGGCCTCGCTGGCGGGCAGGTCGAGGTCGAGAAGCCGGATTCCCGGCCGCTCCCCCGCGTGCCCGGGCCACAGCATCAGCTTGGGGCTTCCGTCCGCGTCCGCTACCCCGATGGAATCCGGGGCCAGCCGCAGGCCGTGACCCGTCGACTTCAGCAGAGCTTCCTTGCGGGTCCACAGCCGCGCGCGCATCAGCCGGGGAGAGTCCGAGGACCCGACGAGCCGTCGTTCCTCCTCGGTGAACGCCACGGGGTCAATATTGTCCGTGTCCCCGAAGGCGTCCGAGCCGGCGTCTTCCAGGTCGACTCCCAGCAGGACGGGGCGGAAAATAAGCGCGACGAGCAGCCACTGTCCCGTCCGGCTGTAGCTGAGCCGGACCGGTGAGGGAGCCCCGTCGAGCTGCAGCTGCGGCTGCCCGTGGCTGCCGTCATTTCCTCGCTCGCAGTCCCGGCAGTCGAACAGCAGCTCGAGCCGCTCGCGGGCCACGTCCAGTTCCTCGGCCGCGAGGAGCAGAACCCGTTCACGCGCCCGCCGGCGGATTCCGTCGCGGCGCATCGGCTGTCCGCTGTCCTCGGCCTCCGCCTCGAGATGGACCAGCCGGATAATCACCTCGGCCTTCATACCTGCATCATTTCCTACCCCCGGTGGCGGCGGGACCTGGGCGCATCGCCCGGTCCCGCCGTCGTTGTTCTTCACTTCTTACCCGTTGCAGCGCCCGCTGCGGAGCGCGGACTCAGCGTTGGACTGCGCCGAACCGCTCGGCGGCCAGCGCGACGGCGGCCGCGCGGGCCTCCGAGGCCTCGTCCGCGGTCAGCGTGCGGTCATTTGCCCGGAAGCGCAGGCCGAACGCCAACGACTTCTTGCCGGATTCGATTCCCGTGCCGGAGTAGACGTCGAACAGCGCGATGTCCTCCAGCAGCTCGCCCGCACCCTCGCGGAGGGTTTCCAGCACCATGCTGGCCGGGGTCTCCTGGTCCACCACAAGCGCCACGTCCTGGGTGGCCAGCGGGAACGTGGAGATGTGCTTGGCCACGATGACGTCCGGGGCCGCGGCGAAGAGCAGCTCGGCGTTCAGCTCGAGCGCGACCGTGCGGGCCGGGAGGTCCCGTGCCGCCAGCAGCTTCGGATGCAGTTCGCCCGAATAGCCGACGGTCTCGCCACTGCGCAGCGAGATCCTGGCGGTGCGGCCGGGGTGGAAGGCCTGGTGCAGTCCCTGCTCGATGACCAGTTCGACGCCGAGGACGTCGCCGACCAGGCGGGCCATGTCCAGTGCGTCGGCCCAGTCCCACGGGTGCGGCGTGTGGCCGGCGCCGGCCGGCGAGTCATGCCCCATGAAGACGGCCGCAATGTGCAGCGGCTGGTCCGGAATGCCGTCGTAGAGGCCATCCAGCACCTCCTCGTCCGGCAGCGCGCCCAGCGGCGGGACAGACGCCGAGCCGAGCCGCTCGCCCGGCAGGAACACCAGGCCGGCCTCGTAGAGGGCCAGGTCGCGGAAGCCGCGCGAGTGGTTGCGCCGCGCCGTCTCCAGCAGCCCCGGCAGGACGCTGGTACGGAGGTAGCCGTGCTCGTCGCTCAGCGGGTTGGCCAGCTTCAGTGCGCTGCGGCCGGTGCCGTCCGGCGAACCGAAGGTGTCATTGTCCGCCTTGGTGGCGAACGGGTAGGAAAGCACCTCGGTCAGGCCCGCGTCCGCAAGCGACTGCAGGACGCGCCGCCGCTGCTGCTGGGTCCGTGTCAGGCCCCGTCCGGGCGGAGCGACGGGCAGCGTCGCGGGAATCTTGTCGTAGCCGACCAGCCGCGCAATCTCCTCGGTCAGGTCCTCCTTGATGACCAGGTCCTGGCGCCAGCTGGGCACCGTCACCCGGTAGCCGCCGTCGTAGTTCTCGACGCCGGCGCCCAGATCCTGCAGCGAGGAGAGGATCTGGTCCTCGGTGAATTCCATGCCGATGCGCTCCGCCGCATACTGCGCCGGCAGGTCGATAACGACGGCGGCAGGTTCCTGTCCGGTGTCCGTGGCGGTGGCGTCGGCGGTACCGCCGGCGAGCTCGGTCAGCAGGTCCACGGCCCGCTGGGCCGCCTCGTCCGCGACCTGCCAGTCGACGCCGCGCTCGAAGCGCTTCGAGGCCTCGGACGGCAGCTTGTGCCGACGGCGGGAGCGCGCGATGCCGACTTCCTCGAAGTGGGCCGCCTCGATCAGGATGTTGACGGTGCTGTCCGAAACTTCGGTGGCGGCACCGCCCATGACGCCGGCAATGCCGATGGCGCCGGAGTCATCGGTGATGAGCAGGTCTTCGGGATCCAGTTTGCGGACCTTGCCGTCCAGTGTCTCGAGCGTTTCGCCCTGGTTCGCGCGCCGCACGACGATGTCGCCCGCGAGCCGATCCAGGTCGTAGAAGTGCAGCGGCTGGCCGAGTTCGAGCATCACGTAGTTGGAGATATCGACCACCAGCGAGATGGACCGGATGCCGGCCAGGCGCAGCCGTGAGGCCATCCACGGCGGCGTGGGCCGGGAGGGGTCCACGCCGCGTACCGTGCGCGCCACGAAGCGGTCGCATCCGGGCTTCCCGTAGATCGGGGCCTGGTCCTCGAGCCGGACCGGGTAGCCCGGACCGTCCGCCGCCGCCACCTTCACACCCGCGGCGGGATCCGTGAATTCGGTGCCGGTGGCGTGCGCATATTCGCGTGCCACGCCGCGGATGGAGAAGCAGTAGCTCCGGTCCGGGGTGACGTTGATCTCGGCTGCCTCGTCGTGCAGGCTGAGGACCTCGAGGGCGTCGGTGCCGATCTCGGGGTCCAGTCCAAGGGTGGAAAGCACGAGGATTCCGTCGTGGTCCTCCCCGATGCCGAGTTCGCGTACCGACGCGATCATGCCGGCGGACAGGTGGCCGTAGGTCTTGCGCGGGGTGATCCGGAAGTCCCCGGGCAGCACCGCTCCGGGCAGGGTCACGACGACCTTGTCGCCCGGTTCGAAATTGTGGGCGCCGCAGACGATGCCCTGCACGCCCGAGGGGTCGATACCATCGCCGGTGAGGGTCTGCTCGCTGCCTTCCGGGACAACCCGGACCCGGCACCAGTTGATCGTCTTGCCGTTGGACTGCGGTTCCTTCTCGGCGGAGAGCACCTGGCCGACCACGATGGGGCCCTTCAGCTCGTCCAGCGGACGATGGACCGCCTCTTCCTCGAGGCCGACCTTGACCAACTGGGCCATAACGTCTTCGGCCGTCGCTCCGGCCGGAACCTGGGCATACTCCCGCAGCCAGGAAAGTGGGATACGCATTACTTAGATCTCCATCCCGAAGTGTTCGCTGAATCGGACGTCGCCTTCGATCATGTCGTGCATGTCGCCGACCTCGTTGCGGAACATGAGCGTGCGCTCGATGCCCATTCCGAAGGCGAAGCCGGAGTAGACCTCGGGATCGATGCCTGCTGCCCGCAGCACGTTGGGGTGCACCATGCCGCAGCCTCCCCACTCGATCCACTGCGGGCCGCCCTTGGCACCGGGGTGCCAGATGTCGAGCTCGGCGGAAGGCTCCGTGAACGGGAAGAAGTTCGGGCGCAGCCGGATGGACGCCTCGGCGCCGAACATCTGCCGGGCGAAGTGCTCCAGGGTGCCGCGCAGGTCCGCCATGGACAGGCCCTTGTCGATGGCCAGGCCCTCGAACTGGTGGAACACGGGCGTGTGCGTGGCGTCGAGCTCATCGGTCCGGAAAACCTTGCCGGGGCACAGCACGTAGACCGGCAGGTCCCGCTCCAGCATGGAACGCACCTGGACCGGCGACGTGTGCGTGCGCATCAGCAGGTGGGCCTCGGGCGGCTCGACGAAGAAGGTGTCCTGCATTTCGCGGGCGGGATGGTCCGGCTTGAAGTTCAGCGCGTCGAAGTTGAACCACTCGGACTCCACCTCGGGGCCTTCGGCGATTTCCCAGCCCATCCCCACGAAGATGTCGCTGACGCGGTCCTGCAGAACGGACAGCGGGTGGCGGGCACCGGCACGACGACGGCGGGGGGCCGCCGTAACGTCGACGGCTTCCTCCACGAGGATCTGGGCGTCGCGCGCGGCTTCGAGTTCCTCGGTCCGGGCGGCGAGCGCCTTGTTCAGGCGCCCGCGTGCAGGGCCTACCAGCTTGCCGGCAGCGGCCTTCTCAGCCTTATCCAGCTTCCCGATCTCCCGGTTGGCCAGGCTCAGCGGGGACTTCTCCCCGGTGTGGGCAATCCGCACGGCCTTGAGCTCCTCAAGGTCGGCCGCCGCCGCCATGGCCTCCAGCGCGCGCTCTACGGCGGCGGCGATGGCTGCTTCATCAAGCGGGTGCGGCACGGCGGCAACCTGGGGGGACTCCGTCCCCACGGTGGTTTCAGACATGTGTGAGTACTTACCTTCGGTTCGCGTACAAGCGCCGCGACAGCGCCGATGCGGCGCGGCTGGCCCGGCAATCGGGCCTGTCGTGGCACCCCTAAGTCTAGTGGACGCCACCGACGCCCACTGAACAGGGCCACCTATGATGAACCTATGACCGCCGGGGAACGCCTGCGCCGCCTGCTCAACTGGATCAACCTGTCGACCCTGCTCGGGCTCGGAACGGCCGGACTGGCCCGCTGTTCGCTTCATGACGGTCCCCGCGGCCTGATCCTCGCCCACGGCTACACCTGGCCGCTGCCAAAGGCCGCCGCCTTCACACTCGGCAACGTTGTCCTGTTCCGGCCGGAGTCCGCCCGCCTCGCCAACAATCCGGTGCTACTGGGGCACGAAGCCCGGCACAGCACCCAGTACGCCCTCTGCCTCGGGCTGCCCTTCCTGCCCCTTTATCTGGCGGCGGCACTGTGGTCCCTGCTCCGGACCGGCGACCCGGCCTCCCGGAACCCCTTCGAGCGTGCGGCCGGATTGCGCGAAGGCGGCTACCGCGAGCGCCCGCTGCGGCCCCTCCTGCGCGCCGGCGACCGCGAGCGCCGGCCGTGGCCCTCCCGGCGCTGACAGCCACGCACTTCCGGCGTCGACAGCTTCCCCTTCCCGCGTCAGCAGCATCCCCTTCCCGCGTCGACAGCTTCCCCTTCCCGCGTCAGCAGGATCCCCTTCCCGCGTCGACAGCTTCCCTCCCCCCGGTGCCGGCACAACCGCCCTTGAGCAATATTCGAATCTGTGTTCGAATAGATGCATGCGATGGGACGGACAGTCATTGGCGGCCGAAGATACCTCCGCCCTGCCAGGCCTGACCCGGCTGGCGGGGCTGGTCCGGTCGGTGCAGACACCCGAATTCGCCGGAGTGACGTTCCACGAAATCGCCTGCAAATCGGCGCTCAGCCGGGTTCCGGCCCAATCGGGCATGCCCTTCGAGTGGACTATCAATCCCACGCGCGGCTGCCTGCATCAGTGCACGTACTGCTTCGCGCGGAAGACCCACGAGTACCTGGACCTGGACTCCGGCCGCGACTTCGACACGCAGATCATCGTCAAAACGAATGTCGTCGAGGTGCTCCGCAGGGAGCTCTCCCGCCCGTCCTGGAAGGGCGAGCCCGTCGCCCTGGGCACCAATTCGGATCCCTACATGCGCGCGGAAGGCCGGTACGGGCTCATGCCCGGCATCATCAATGCCCTAGCTGACTCCGGCACATCCTTCTCCATCCTGACCAAGGGCCCCCTGCTCAAGCGCGACCTGCCTCTCCTGAAGCAAGCCGCGGCCAGCGTGGACGTCGGGATCGGCGTCTCGCTGGCTTTCGCGGACGCCCGGATGCAGCAGCAGGTGGAACCCGGTACGCCCACGCCGAAAGCGCGGCTGGACCTCATCCGGGCGGTCGCGGAGGCTGGCTTTGAATGCGGCGTGATGGCGATGCCGATCCTGCCGTGGCTGACCGACAGCGACGAGCATCTCGACCGCCTTTTTTCCCAGCTGGCGGCGGCCGGCGCCTCCGGAGTGACAGCCGGCGCCCTCCATCTGCGGCCGGGGGCGCGCGAGTGGTTCCTGCAATGGCTGGCCCGCGAGTATCCATCGTTAGTCGGCCGCTACCGCGGCCTGTACAACGGCGGCTCCTATGCATCCAAGGACTACCGGCAGTGGCTGGCCGGGAGAGTCAGGAAATTCAGGCTCCGCCACGGACTCGACGGCGGAGCCGCCCAGCTGCGGGTATCGGCGACGGCGGCGGCCCGGCACGGAGCGGTCCCTCCGTCGGCAGAGGTGGCATTGACCACACTTCCGGTGCATGAACCGACCCTCTTCTAGGCAGGCCCGGGCGGCCGTCCTCAGGGCAGGCTGCTGTGCGCTGTTCGCGCGGCCTCCAATACGGCGGAGACGATGGGGAAATCCGCCGGGATCCAAGGCAGCGCCGTCAGTTCCGGCTGCCGAAGGTCCACCCAGCGCAGTTCATCGTGGTCTTCCAGGGGGCGAGGCTCCCCGTCGACGATCCGCACGTTCCATACGCGCATAGCGGCCGCATCGTTCAGTGGCCACCCCTGGTCCAGCGGGCCGACGACTTCCGTCCCGAGCTCCACGTCGACGCCAAGCTCCTCGCGGATCTCGCGGCGTAGGCCGTCTTCGCAGCCCTCCCCCGGTTCCACTTTGCCGCCGGGAAACTCCCAGAGGCCGGCCAACGGCTCGGGTGCGTTGCGCCGGGCGGCGAGCAGCCTCGTCGGGCTCTCCAGCGAATCGAGGATGGCGGCGCCGACAATCTGCTTCAGTCGTGGTTCCACCCCACGAGTCTACGGCGGAAGGCCGCACCCGGCTGACCGGAAGGTGTCCTCCGCTACACCGTGCCCCGGACGACGACGTCGAAGTGTTACCTTTACGGCACCGTCCGACTCATGGCCGATCCGGCCTCGCCTCCCCCTTACCCGGAGTCCCATACATGCTTTCCAACGATGACCACGACGCCGCGCAGAACCACCCGCGTGTCCCCATCGCCGCAGCCATCATCGCCCTCGCGGCCGGCGGCTTCGGCATCGGGACCACGGAGTTCGCCATCATGGGGCTGCTGCAGAACGTGGCGGAAGGCCTGCAGATCAGCATTCCGCAGAGCGGCCAGCTGATTTCCGCCTACGCCCTGGGGGTCGTCATCGGGGCCCCGGTCCTGGCCGCCCTGGGTGCGCGGCTACCCCACAAGCACATGGCGCTGGGGCTGATGGCACTGTTTACGGTGGGAAACCTGTCGTCGGTCCTTGCCCCGGACTTCGGCTCCATGCTGGTGACCAGGTTCATTTCGGGCCTGCCGCACGGCGCCTACTTCGGGATCGCCGCCGTCATCGCGGCCTCCCTGGTCGCCCCGGCCAAACGCCCCCGCGCGGTCGCCGCGGTCATGCTGGGCCTGGCCGTGGCCAACGTCGTGGGCGTTCCCCTGGTGACCTGGCTTGGCCAGAACTACGGCTGGCGCCTGATGTTCGTGGCCGTCGGCATCATCGGCGCCATCACGCTGCTCCTGGTCCAGCGCTTCGTCCCGTTCAGGCCCGCGCACGCCGAGGCGAGCATGCGCCGCGAGCTGCGGGCGTTGAAGCGCATCCAGGTGTGGCTCGCCCTGCTAATCGGTGTGGTCGGCTTCGGCGGGTTCTTCGCCGTCTACTCGTACATCAGCCCGACCATGACGGACGTCGCCGGACTGCCTGAATCCGCGCTGCCGCTCATCGTCGGTCTGTATGGACTCGGCATGGTCGCCGGCAACATCCTGGGCGGACGGCTGGCCGAGCGCTCGGTGATGGGCAGCATCTACCAGGTAATGATAGCCATCGTGTGCGTGCTCGCCCTCTTCTGGGTGGTCGCGGATATCGCCGTCCTAGCCGTGGTCATGGTGTTCCTGATCGGCGTCGCCGGTTCCAGCCTCATCCCCGGCCTGCAGACCAGGCTCATGGACGCTTCACCGGACGCCCAGACGCTGGCAGCCTCGCTGAACCACTCTGCGCTGAACATGGCCAACGCCCTCGGAGCCTTCCTCGGCGGTGCCGTGATTTCCGCGGGCTGGGGCTACAAGGCGCCCGCCTTGGTCGGGGCAGGCCTGGCCGTCCTCGGCCTGGCCGTGGCGGTTATCTCGGGCCTCATCGAGCGGAAACCTCGGGCGTCGGCCGGCCCCGGTAGGGGTGCCGCATTCTCGGACCGGAAGATATCGGGCGCCAGGTAGCTCACCCGGGCGATCGGAACGGCGTCCCGGATCCGCCGCTGTACGCCGTCGATCCTGCGGCCGATTTCCGACCCGAATCGGGCCGATGGTGATCTTGGCCGCCACGAGCAGTTCCTCCGGCCCGAGGTGCGCCGTCTTCAGGAGGATGATCCGTGTGTCGCCGCCGGCACCGAGGGCCCGCTCGGTCAGGCGCTGCGCTGGGCCCGGGCGGAAGCGTACAAACAGACGGTCGCGGCGGTGCCGACGTTCAGGCTCTCGGCCTGGCCGTAGAGGGGAACCGCAACGCGATAGTCGGCGGCGGCCAGCTCGCCATCAGAGAGGCCCTGGGCCTCGTTGCCGAAGAGCCAGGCCGTTTCGCCCTCCAAGGCCGGGCCCGAGGATCTCCCGCTTCCGGTTGGCGCCCCTCCGCCCCGGCGCAGGGCGCTCTCATCCTGGAGCCGGTCCAGGTCTATGTCTCCGTAGCCGTCGGCCGCCAGCACGGCCACATGCTGTTCCCTCAGCCGGTCCACGAAGGAATCGAAGTCCACTCCGGTGACGACGGGCAGGTGGAAGAGGGAGCCGACGGTCGACCGGACCGCCTTCGGGTTGTAGATATCCACGCTCCCGCCAATCAGGACGACAGCGTCCGCGCCAGCCGAATCGGCCGCCCGCAGCACCGTTCCCGCGTTGCCGGGGTCCTGGACCCGCACCATGACGGCAAGCAGCTTGGGACGGGCCGCCAGGACCTCCTCCAGGGGCCGGTCCACGTAGTGGCAGACCGCCAGGATGCCCTGCGGACTGACCGTATCGGACATGGCGGCGATGACGTCGTCGTTCGCCAGCCGCAGGTCCGCGTCCGCTGCCAGGTCGTCCAGTTCGGGGTAGCGCGCCAGGCATGCCTCTGTAGCGAAGACCTCGGAGACGACGGGAGGCCGCCGCTCGCCCACAGCATTGCGGTGGGCCAGGAGCGCCTCCCGCACCGCCTGGGGCCCCTCGGCCAGGAACTGACGGCGTTTTAAACGCGCGGGGCGCCCAGCCAGCTTCGCCACGTCCTTGACCCGATCTGCTCGGGGATTGGACATAACTGCTGGTGGGCGCCCGGTAGTGCTCATAGAGCGACTATAGCGTTAGTGCAGGCTGCCGCCTGATTCGCAGAATTACTCGGCGATCTTCTGGCGGGCTTCGCCGCCGGCGGGCTCGTAGCCGGCGGCCTTGGCGGCCTCGACGGTGTTGAACCAGTAGACCGGAGTGGTCTGCTCGTACCAGGTCGAACCCGGGACGTGGTACTTCTTCGACTGGTTGCCCTTGATGGCAAAGCCCTCGGGAGCGTCCTGGCCGTCGACGGCCTTGACGGCGCCGGCCAGCTCGCCCTCGGCGGCAACCGGGGCGGTGGCGGCGGCGGGAGCAGCTTTCGCAGCCGGAGCTGCCTTGGCAGCCGGAGCTGCCTTGGCAGCCGGAGCGGCCTTGCGTTCGGCCGGGGCCGAGGTGTCGGCGGGCAGGGAGTCCTTGGCGATCTGGACCAGCGCGGCGAAGGTGGCAGCGTCGGAGACGGCCAGCTCGGCCAGCATGCGGCGGTCAACCTGGACCTCGGCAGCCTTCAGGCCCTGGATCAGGCGGTTGTAGGTCAGGCCGTTGGCGCGGGAGGCAGCGTTGATGCGCTGGATCCAGAGGCGGCGGAAGTCGCCCTTCCGCTTGCGGCGGTCGCCGTAGCTGTACACGAACGAGTGCAGCAGCTGTTCCTTGGCCTTGCGGTAGAGACGGGACCGCTGACCGCGGTAGCCGGATGCGCGCTCAAGAACTACCCGGCGCTTTTTATGGGCGTTGACTGCCCGCTTCACACGTGCCACGTGCGTACTCCTTTAGGTGTTGGACGGCCGGAACAGGTGTCCCCGGCGTCGGAAATTGCTGAAACGACTGGCACCGGCAGCTGCGGCCGTGCCTGGTCGGAAAGGGTGTGTTAGATGCCGAGCATCTTCTTGATGTTCTTCACATCAGCCGGTGCAACGATCTTGTCGCTCGCCAGACGGCGGGTGAGCGTGGAGGGCTTGTGCTCCAGGTAGTGGCGGCGGTTGGCCTGCTGCCGCTTGAGCTTGCCGCTGCCGGTGAGCTTAAAGCGCTTCTTGGCGCCACTGTGGGTCTTCTGCTTCGGCATAGCTGCCGTTCTCCTTACGTATCCTCAGGCCAGGGCCGTCGGTTCGTGCGGCTCCCTGCGGGAACGCGCGGTTGACATGTCTACCGGAGCCCGGGAGCTCGATGCTCCCGGACTGCCAGATGAACCCGGTCTGTCGTCAGCTCTTGGAGCTGCCGCGACCGGAAGGTTTGGGTGCGGACGGCTTCGCCGGGCCCGGCATGGGCTTCGGCCGTGCCTGCGGCTTCGGCATCGCCGCGGGCTTCGGTGCAGCCTGGGGCTTCGGAGCCGGCGCCGCCTTGGGGGCGGCTGCGGTCTGCGGCTTCGGTGCCTGCTGGACGGGCGGCTTGGGAGCCGATACCTGCGGCTTCGGCTCCTCTTGGGCCAGGGGCTCCGCCTGGGGCTCAGGTGCCTTCTCGACCTTCGGCTCGGGCGACTGCTCCACCTGCGGCTCAGGTGCCTTCTCGACCTTCGGCTCGGGCGCCTGCTCCACCTGCGGCTCAGGTGCCGCCGCGGGTGCAGCCTCGGCAACCGACGGCGCTTCCGCCGGTTCAGCCGCGCTCGTGGCCAGGCCCTCCGGCAACAAGTCACCCAGGCTCTGCGTCATCGGCGCCTGGTTGGAGGAAACGTCGACGCGCTCCTTCTTGGCGGCGTTGGCGGCCTTGGCCTCTGCCTTCTGCGTTGCGCGGCGGGCTTCGGCCTTCGCTTCCGCCTTGTTCTTGATCGGGCCGATCACCATGACCATGTTGCGGCCGTCGATGCGGGGGCTGGACTCGACGATGCCGACCTCGGCGACGTCGTCCGCAAACTTCTGCAGCAGCCGGATACCCATCTCCGGGCGCTGCTGTTCGCGCCCGCGGAACTGGATCATGGCCTTGACCTTGTCGCCCGCGCCGAGGAAGCGGAGGGCGTGCCCGCGCTTGGTCTCGTAGTCGTGCTTATCGATCTTCAGCCGGAACCGGATTTCCTTCAGAACAGTGTTGGTCTGGTTCTTGCGGGCTTCACGGGCCTTGACTGCTGCTTCGTACTTGTACTTGCCAAAATCCATGAGTTTGCACACCGGAGGCTTGGCCTGCGGTGCTACCTCAACAAGATCCAGGTCCGATTCGGCGGCCAGACGCAGTGCGTCCTCGATGCGGACGATCCCCACCTGTTCGCCGGCAGGACCTACCAACCGCACCTCGGGGACGCGGATCCGATCATTGATTCGTGGCTCGCTAATGTGTGGCTCCTGATTGTTGTGGTCACGGTGACCGCCCCACAATAGGAGAAGGCCCCCTATTGCGTGCGCAATCGGAGGCCTCGGAGCCGGCGTTCGGCGCGGCCCCAAAGGGACTGCGCGCATCAGTTTCCCCAACGGGGACTGTATGCCGACCGGAACCCGGCAGCTGTGGATAATCCATGCCGACAGGTGGGAGACGAATCCGCTTGCAGATTGATCCGTTATTCCTTCCGGAATCCGGGTGTGCCCTCGGGCACGAAAATAACAGGAATCAATTGGTCTGTGACAAGCTTACCAGTATGAGCACCCCAGATAACAATCCTGCCCCCGATGCCGGCCACCGTCATTCGTTCGACGGCCCGGAGAATGCCGGCCAGGACCAGGAAGTCCTCGCGCAGATGCGGGACATTGCGGAAGTACCCGCAGTGGAAGTCATTACGACGGCGGCTGTCCACCTGATGAGCGCCGCGGCAGTCAAGTGCGGGCTGGCAGCCGGCGAGGATGCCGAGCAGCTGAAGGATCTTGACGAAGCCCGCAAGCTGATCACCGCCCTGGCCGGGTTCGTCACCGCCGCGGCGCCGGAAATCGGCAGCCAGCATGCCGGCCCCTTGCGCGACGGGTTGCGCTCATTGCAGTTGGCGTTCCGTGAGGCATCGGTGCTTCCCGACGCTCCGGGCCATGGTCCGGGCGAGAAGTTCACCGGACCGGTCAACTAGAGGGCAACAGCTTTTCGCGAAAAGGCGCCGGGCACAGCTCCGGCGCCTTTTCGCTGCCCGCGGGCCGGCCCGGCGAGCCCAGCCGTTCCGGACCGTGCTGCCCGGCTTGGCGGGCCCCGAAACGCCGCCCGGCTTGGCGGGCCCCGAAACGCTGCCCGGCTTGGCGGGCCCTGACGCTTCCGCCGCCTGCAGCCTAGCTCCCGGCGCGCCCGCCCGCAGCGTCCCGGACGAAGCTGATCTCCAGCGAATCCACCCGTTCGGCAAAGTCCTTGGACGCGCCCAGCCGCCCTTGCAGCCGCCCGGCTAGTCCCTGCAGTTCCGCCTGGCTCAGACCGTCCCTGGCGGTCAGGACCAACCGCAGCTCCGGACCCGGCCCGCCGCCGGCAAGTATGCGCCCCGAGGCCGTCCTGGAGGCGATGCCGCTGCCGGGCGCCAACGCAGTGCGCAGAACGTCCGGTTCTCCCCCGACCGCATCGGCGACGAGGTCCGCCAGCGCAGGGTCGACATAGGAGGGCACCCATTCGTGCTGCTGCGCCAGCGCCCAGACACCCGGGCGGCGCACAACGAAGGTCACCTCGGAGCCCGGGTCCACGACCAGCAGCTGGGCTTTTTCCGCTACGGCCGACAGCGCCGCCCGGGCGGCATAGACGGCCACGGGCCTGGCCTCGGCATGCCAGGCCTCCAGGGCGGACGCCGAGGTGAACACCGGCAGTGCCCGACGTCCGTCGGGCGCCTGCAGCGTCACCAGGGCCATGTCCGCCTGCTTGTCGGCGGTGAGATCGTTGGCTCCGGCCGCTTCCTCACCGAGCTGCGCCACAATCGGAACAAAGACGCGGGCCGAGGCCAGAGCCTGCAGCACCTGTGGTTCTCCCCCGGTGCCGTCGGCCAGCGCCGCGATGGCCTTCAGGTAGCCCTGGTCGGCGCCGCCGTCGTCGTCGTTGAAATTGTGCAGCGGATTGCCCGGCCCGCTCAGGTCGCGGCCGCTCCACGGCCTGCCTGCCGAGTCCGTCGCGCCGCCGGCGCCGGCCAGTGCGGCGGCGATGTGGCCCGGCAGCTCCCTCTTGTCCGCCAAGGCTCAGCGGCGGCCGGCGGTATCGAGTGCCTGGGGCAGCGTGAACTTGCCGGCGTACAGCGCCTTGCCGACAATCGCTCCCTCAACGCCGTGCGGCACCAGGGTGCGCAGGGCGGCCAGATCATCGAGGCTGGAGATGCCGCCGGAGGCAACGACCGGCTTGGCCGTGCGGGAGGCGACCTCCTTGAGCAGGTCCAGGTTGGGACCCTGGAGCGTGCCGTCCTTGGTCACGTCAGTGACCACGTACCGCGCGCAGCCCGCGTCTTCCAGACGGGCCAAAACGTCCCAGAGGTCGCCGCCCTCCTTCGTCCAGCCGCGGGCCGCAAGGGTGGTGCCCCGGACATCGAGTCCGACGGCGATAGCGTCGCCGTAGCGTTCGATAGCCTTGGCCGTCCACTCCGGGTTCTCCAGCGCAGCGGTCCCGAGGTTGACCCGGGCAGCTCCCAGCTCCAGTGCGCGGTCCAGCGATGCGTCGTCGCGGATGCCGCCGGACAGCTCAACCTTGATGCTCAGTTCCCGCACCACGCGCTGCAGCAGTTCGATATTGGAGCCCCGCCCGAAGGCCGCGTCGAGGTCCACCAGATGGACCCACTCGGCGCCGTCGTTCTGCCAGGCCAGGGCCGCGTCCAGCGGATCACCGTAGCTTGTCTCGCTGCCGGCCTCGCCCTGCACGAGCCGCACGGCCTGGCCGTCGGCGACGTCCACGGCGGGCAGCAGTTCGAGGATCGGGGCATCTTGCGTCGTCATAGGGGAATCCGCTTTCTGAACTAATCGAAGGAATTACTCGGCCGGGCCGAGGGTAAGCAGGTATGCGGCCACCAGGGCCATAGCTGCCAGGAACCAGAAGCTGATGATCAGCCATTTCGGCGCCTGCTGGCCGCGGAAGGCAATGGCGCCGCCGGCCAGGAGGCCGGCCAGGCCCATCAGGACAACACTCCACATGCGCGGATCAGCCCAAGGTCCGAAGCCAGTTTTGCAGCAAGGCGGCGCCCGCGTCCCCGGACTTCTCGGGGTGGAACTGTGTCGCGCTCAGCGGACCGTTCTCGACGGCGGCGATAAAGGGCCCGCCGTGATCGGACCACGTGACCATGGGAGGAGTCATGGCCGGCTGGTTAACGTCGAAGTCCCAGTGCTGGACGCCGTAGGAATGCACGAAGTAGAACCGCTCGTCTTCGATCCCGGCAAACAACCGGCTGCCTTCCGGAGGCTGGACGGTGTTCCACCCCATGTGCGGGACGACCTCGGCAGCCAGTCGCTCGACGGTGCCCGGCCATTCACCGATGCCTTCGGTCCTCACGCCGTGCTCGACGCCGGCCTCGAACATCACCTGCAGTCCGACGCAGATCCCCAGGACCGGCCGGCTGCCGGCGACGCGCCTGCCGATCCAGCGGATGGCGTCGACGGACTTGAGGCCCTCCATCACGGTGGCAAACGCCCCGACACCGGGCACGACCAGCCCATCGGCTTCGAGGATGGCCCGCGAATCGTGACTGAGGGTCACCTCGGCGCCGACATGCTCGAGCGCCCGGACCGCCGACCGGATGTTGCCCGACCCGTAGTCCAGTACGGTCACCTTGGGCGCCATGGTCAGAGCGCTCCCTTGGTCGACGGAATGCCTTCGACGCGCGGATCCGGCTCCACGGCGGCGCGCAGGGCGCGGGCGAATGCCTTGAACTGAGCCTCCACGATGTGGTGCGGGTCCCGGCCGCCGAGCACCCGCATGTGCAGGCAGATCTGCGCGTGCAGCGTGATCGCCTCGAAGACGTGGCGGGTCAGGGAACCGGTGAAGTGGCCGCCGATCAGGTGGTATTCCTGGCCGGCCGGTTCACCGTCGTGCACGAGATAAGGCCTGCCCGAGATGTCGACCACGGCGTTGGCGATGGCCTCGTCCAGCGGGACGGTAGCTTCGCCGAAACGCCGGATACCGGCCTTATTGCCCAGCGCGCTCTTCAGGACTTCGCCGAGCGTGATGGCGACGTCCTCGACGGTGTGGTGGGCGTCGATGTGCGTGTCCCCCGAGGCCTTCACGGTCAGGTCGATCAGCGAGTGCTTCGAGAGGGCCGTGAGCATATGGTCGTAGAACGGGACAGTGGTGCTGATGTCGGACTGACCGGTGCCGTCCAGGTTCAGCTCAACCAGCACCGACGACTCGCTGGTGGTGCGTTCGAGGCGTGCTGTGCGTGCAGTGGTGGCGATATCCGTGGTCATGGAATTCCTTTGTGGCAAAAGTGGTCATTGCGGGTTGACTGGGAACCCGCACCTATCAGTCTAGAAGACCGAAGCTCAGAGCAGTTCCCGCAGCCGGTCCAGGAAGGCGGTGGTCTCGGCCTCGGTGCCGGCAGTGACGCGCAGGTGCCCGGCGATGCCGACATCGCGGATCAGCACGCCGGCGTCCAGCAGTCCCTGCCAGACCTTATGCGGGTCCTTCAGGCCGCCGAAGAAAACGAAATTTGAGTCCGACGGCGCGGGCTGCAGCCCGAGCGACGCCAGCTCACTGACGATGCGATCCCGCTGGCCCTTGATCTCCTCGACATTGGCGAGCAGTGCGTCGGCGTGGTCGAGAGCCGCCAATGCGGTCGCCTGGGTGACGGCCGAGAGGTGGTAAGGGAGCCGCACCAGCCGGAGGGCATCCGCAATCTGGGGAGCTGCCGCAAGATAGCCGACGCGGGCGCCGGCAAGGGCAAAGGCCTTGCTCATCGTCCGCGAGACGATCAGCCGCTCCCTGCCCGGCAGCAGCGTCAGGGCACTGTCAGTACCGACATGGGCAAATTCCGCATACGCTTCATCGACGATGACAATCGCCTGGCTCGCTTCGCCTGCTTCGTAGACAGCTTCGACGACATCGAGCCCGAGCGCGGTTCCGGTCGGATTGTTCGGCGAGCATAGGACGACAATGTTGGCCGCGGTATCGCGGACAGCCTTGGCTGCCTGGCCGGCCGTCAGCCCGAAGTCGGCGCCGCGGCGGGCAGTCACGTATTCCGTGTCAGTGCCGCTGGCAAGGAGCGGATACATCGAGTAGGTGGGAGGAAAACTCAGCAAACGCCGGCCCGGGCCGCCGAAGGCCTGCAGGATCTGCTGCAGCACCTCGTTGGATCCGTTCGCGGCCCACATGTTCCCCGCGGAAAGCCCGTGGCCGAGGTACTTGGCCAGCGCCTCCCGCAACTCCGTGAATTCGCGGTCCGGGTAGCGGTTCAGACCCGCCACCGCCGATTGGACGCGCGCCGCTATCGCGTCCGCAACCTCATGAGGCAGTCCATGCGTATTCTCGTTGACGTTGAGGAGCACGGGAACGTCGAGTTGCGGAGCTCCGTACGGAGTCAGTCCGCGCAGGTTGTTACGCAGGGGCAGTCGGTTGAGTAGATCCAGCTGGTCGTTCACCTGACCAGCTTAAGCTCCGGCAGGCCCGGGGCAGGAATCGGGCCTGCCGGAGCGGCTCTTATTACAGTCCCTAGTCCCCCAGCGGGACGAACAGCCGCTGCCCGGCACGGACGACCGAATCCGGCAGGTTGTTCAGCTGCTGGATCTCCGCAATGACATCGTGCGGGTGTCGGTCCGGCGCTGCCAGCACGGCCACATCCCAGAGCGTCTGGCCGGGAGCGACGGCGACCGACACGGTGCGGCCGGGGCCGAGGCCAGGTCCCGAGCTCGCCAAGGCCGGTGCCGTGAAGAAGCCGACCAGGGTCAGCAGGACGGCGGCGCCAAGCATCAGGGGCAACCCGATGAGCACCAGGCGGCCGCGGCGGGTAAGCCGCAGCGCGGGCGTCGAGCCCAACAGAGCGTGCGGGGCGACGTGCGGGGCGAGCTGAGCAGACATGAGGGGTACCTTCCCGTTCCGCGTGCGTATGCATCAGTTGTTTCGAACGCATATTCGAACTGTCGGATTCCATTTGTAGCACTTGTGATCGAATATTGTCGAGACTCGATCGAATAAATGTTTGAGATCGTGCTGTGGCTGCCCTAGGCTTGAAGAAATGGCGGCCATGCCTGAGTGCATCACCTGCCACTGACAACATTGGACCGGCCACCCTGGCTAGCCCGGGTGGCCGGATAGAGAACCGGGGCCAGTTCATGTCGAGGAAGAGTGCAGCTACTTCAGGTACCGCCGGCACGGGAAGCGCACGCAGGCGCGCGGGTGCGTCCCCCAAGAGCCTGACGCCCCGCCAGAAGAAGATCCTCGAGAGCATCCAGCGTTCCATCAGCGCCAAGGGCTACCCGCCGTCGATGCGCGAGATCGGCGACACCGTCGGGCTCGCCAGCCTCTCCAGCGTCACGCATCAGCTCGCGCAACTGGAGAAGCTCGGATATATCCGCCGCGATCCCAAGCGCCCCAGGGCCATGGAGGTCCTGACGCCGCTGACGCTCGAGACGGGCGCGATTGAGATCGAAGGCGTGGCCGAACCGGACAAACTCCGCAGCACTGGCGGCCTGTCGGTGTCGGAACTGGCCACGGCTTCCGACACGGCGATCGTTCCGCTGGTCGGCAGGATCGCCGCGGGCGGCCCCATCCTGGCGGACCAGGTCGTCGAGGACGTCATGCCCCTGCCCCGGCAGCTCGTAGGACACGGCGAGCTGTTCATGCTCAAGGTCTCCGGCGATTCCATGATCGATGCGGCTATCTGCGACGGCGACTGGGTCGTCGTCCGCCGGCAGCCGAGCGCCGTCAACGGCGAGATCGTGGCCGCGCTGCTGGACGACGAAGCTACCGTCAAGACCTTCCGGCAGCGGGATGGCCACACCTGGCTGCTGCCGCAGAACACCCAGTACGAACCGATCCTCGGCGACAGCGCGACGATCATGGGCAAGGTCGTTTCGGTGATGCGCGCCCTCTAGCCGCTGCCCGGCGGGCCCTTAGCCCGCCAGGCGCTGCAGGATCTGGAGCGCCGTCGCCCGGTCCTTCGTCGACCAGAACGGCGGCAGCGCCGCCCTGAGGAAGCCACCGTACCGGGCATTGGCCAGTCTCGAATCGAGCACAGCCACCATGCCCCGGTCCCCCGCAGCGCGGATGAGCCGTCCGGCGCCTTGGGCGAGCCGGACGGCGGCGTGCGTGGCCGAAATGGTCATGAAACCATTCCCGCCTGCCTGCGACACGGCCCGCGTACGGGCAGTCATCAGCGGATCATCCGGCCGCGGGAAGGGAATCCTGTCGATAACCACCAGGCGGCAGGCCTCTCCCGGCACGTCGACCCCCTGCCACAGCGTCATCGTCCCGAACAGGCAGGTATTCGGTTCGCTCGAGAATTGCCGGACCAGCGCAGCCATGGACGACTCGCCCTGGCAAAGGATCGTGAAGGGCAGCCGCTCGCGCATCTCCGCGGCGGCTTCCTCGGCAGCGCGCCGCGACGAGAAGAGCCCGAGAGCACCCCCGTTGGAGGCGCGCAGCAGCGCTTCGAGCTCATCCAACTGTTCGGGGCTTGTCCCTCGGCCCGGCTTGGGCAAGTGGGAAGCCACATACAGCACGCCCTGCTTCGGGTAGTTGAACGGGCTCCCGACGTCCGCGCTGCTGTACTTCGGCGCTCCTTCGCCCAGCAGGCCCAGGGAGCCGGCGACGGCGTCGAATGCGCTGCCGATGGCGAGGGTCGCGGATGTGAGGACGACCGTGTGGCCCTCGAACAGCCCCTCGCGAAGCCTGGAAGCCACCGACAGCGGCGCAACGTTCAGCATCGGCGGAAGCGTTTCGTCCGGGGGTCCGTAACCGCTGCCCGGCGTGAAGCTGCTCGGACGGGTGATCCACAGGACCTCCCGGCTCTGGGCGGTGGAAACTACCCGGTCGCATAGCTCCAGAATTGCTGCCAGCCGCGACCTTGCCATCTGCCTGCCGCCGTCCACCGCGCCCGAGCCATCGGGCTTGGAGTCCGACAGTGCCGTTCGAGCCGCCTCACGCAGCTGGGTCAGCGCCAGTTCCTGCTCGGGCCGCAGGCCGGCCGCCATGAGTCCGGACGGAACCTGGTCGAACGCCGCTTCGAAGCTCTTGGCCGCGGTGTTCAGCGCATCGACGCTGATCGCCGTGTGCTTGCGGGCACTGGAGGCGGCGGCCGTGATCATGGCCGCCGAGAGTTGTCCCGAGACCGCCCCCGTCACGCGGTCCTGCAGCTCATGGGCCTCGTCAATAACAACGAAGTCGTAGTCCGGCAGGACGGCCAGCCCCTCGAACGCGTTGATGGCCAACATCGCATGATTGGTGATCACTACGTCGGCCTCGGCCGCATGCATCCGGGCACGCTCACTGAAGCATTCCGCCGCGACCGGACACCGCTGGGCGCCGAGGCACTCCATGGCGCTCACGGAGACCTGCCGCCAGGCCCGGTCGCTGACTCCGGGCACGATTTCGTCCCGGTCCCCCGTGCCGGTCTCCTCTGCCCAGGCCCGCAGCCGCTTGATTTCCTGTCCCAGGGCGGTGGTCGGCCCGGGGGCCGGCGCCGGATGCGGAACGGTCTCTTCGGCGAGATCGAAGAGCGCCTCCGGAGCATCGTCCGCCGGGAACCCGCCGTCGATCTTGTGCAGGCACAGGTAGTTGTTGCGGCCCTTGAGCAAGGCGGCATCGATCGGCCGCGGCAGCTCATCGGCGATGGCTTCCAGCAGCCGAGGCAGGTCCCGCTTGACGATCTGGGACTGCAGGGCGAGCGTGGCAGTCGCGACGATCGCCGGTTTCTCGCTCTCCAGCGCGTGCACGATCAGCGGAATTAGGTAGGCCAAGGACTTGCCCGTTCCCGTGCCCGCCTGGACCAGCAGATGTTCGCGCCGCCGAAACGCCGTATCGACCCGGCCAGCCATATCATGCTGGCCCTGGCGGTCCTGCCCGCCCATCGCCTGCACGGCAACGTCGAGCAGGCGCAGGGCCTCCGCCTGTTCCTCAGCCACGCCGGATGAAGGCCTCGAGTTCGGCCGCCAGGCCCTCCCTGACCATGACTTCGAGCTCGGTGCCCTCCTCGCCATGGTTCATCGACAGGATCTCCGCGTCCGGGCTGTGCAGCCGGCTGACGACGTCGCCACGGTCATAAGGAATCAGGAGTTCGAGCTTGACAGTGGGCCGCGGAATGCCGTCGCTGATGGCCTGCAGCAGTTCGGGAATGCCCTGCCCGGTGCGGGCCGAGACCACGACATGCCGCGGTTCCCGCTGCCGAAGCCGTTCGATGACGAACGGATCAGCGGCGTCGGCCTTGTTGAGCACGACGATCTCGGGAATCTTGCGCGCGTCCACTTCCGTCAGCACCTCGCGGACCGCCGCGATCTGGCCTTCAGGATCGGGGTGGGAAGCGTCCACCACGTGCAGGATCAGGTCCGCATCGGCTGCTTCCTCAAGAGTCGACCGGAAGGCTTCCACAAGCTGCGTGGGCAGCGAGCGGACGAAGCCGACGGTGTCCGCCAGCGTGTAGCCAAGCCCGTCCGAAGTTTCGGCCTTGCGGACCGTCGGGTCGAGGGTCGCGAACAGCGCGTTCTCCACGAGGACGCCCGCGTTGGTCAGCCGGTTAAGCAGCGAGGACTTGCCCGCGTTCGTGTAGCCGACAATTGCGACCGACGGCACGGCGTTTCGCTTGCGGTTGGCCCGTTTGGTCTCCCGCGCCGGCTTCATACCGGCGATCTCCCGCCGAAGTTTGGCCATACGCGTGCGGATGCGCCGCCGGTCCAGCTCGATCTTGGTTTCGCCGGGGCCACGGGAACCGATACCTCCGCCGGCCGCGCCTACGCGGCCGCCGGCCTGGCGGGACATACTCTCGCCCCAGCCACGCAGGCGCGGCAGCAGGTATTCCAGCTGTGCGAGCTCGACCTGGGCCTTGCCCTCGCGGCTCTTGGCATGCTGCGCGAAAATATCGAGGATCAGGGCGGTGCGGTCAATGACCTTGACCTTGACGATGTCTTCAAGACCGCGCCGCTGCGATGGCGACAGCTCACTATCGACAATCACCGTGTCAGCCCCCGTGGACATGACGATGTCCCGCAGCTCCTGCGCCTTGCCCGATCCCAGGAATGTTCCGGGGTCCGGCTTCAGGCGCCGCTGGACGACGCCGTCGAGAACCTCCGACCCGGCGGTCTCGGCCAGTGCAGCCAGTTCGCGCAGGGAATTGTCCGCGTCCGCGGCCGTTCCCTCGGTCCACAAGCCGGCCAGGACGACCCGCTCCAGCCGGAGCTGGCGGTATTCGACCTCGGTGACGTCTGCCAGCTCCGTCGACAGCCCGGCCACGCGCCGCAAGGCGCGCCGCTCCTGGAGGTCCTGCTGCTCGCCGTCGAATTCCGAATGCTCTTCGTCAAGCGTGGAGATGGCCTGTGCCTTGCCCCGGAAACCGCTGCCGGTCTTGGTGCGGGCTGCGGAGTCCTTGGCCAGAATCCGGTCGATGACCGCCTGGATTTCCTCCGGGGTCAGTTCCGGTTCCTCTGCCGGCTGGCCGGCGCTGCTGTTGGTCATGCTCTCCTTCGGAAGGTCTGTAGATCTATGGTAGTCCTCCGCTGCTGTGCGGGGGTGGTTTGCGTGCGGTGGTTGTTGTCGGGTCATGTGTATCCTCCTGACGGGGAAGGCGGTCCCTGATGCGGTGATCCGGAGCCATGCAGCGGCGATGCGCCCAGGACGCAAAGAGGTGCAGGCGCGGTTGCAGCCAAGGGAACGCACGGGAATGACAGGTTGGTTCGCGGTAGTGGTGCCTACCGGTCCCGGAGCCGGGCTCAACGGGAGCGGCGTCTGGTGCGGGCCGAAGCCGGCCTAGACTGCCGCAGTCACTTGATTGCCATGCCGTCCAGCATAACAGGCTCCACACGTGGCTTAGGCAGGCCTAGATACAAATTCCGCCGAGGGCGCACTAGTCTGGCGGATTATGGCCACCGATCATTACTTCAGCGCCGAGCCGGGCAAACCGGAAATACGTAAACCGCTGACCGTCGAACTCGACGGTCAGGTCCGGCATTTGACGACGTCGAACGGCATCTTCAGTCCCGACGGAATCGATAAAGGCACGGCCGTGCTGCTGGCCGAGGTCCCCGCCCCGCCGTCGACCGGCAATCTGCTGGATATCGGCTGCGGCTGGGGCCCGATCGCGCTGACGCTGGGCCTTAAGTCACCTGCTGCATCGGTGACGGCGGTCGATGTCAACACCCGCTGCACCGCATTGACCAACGACAATGCGCAGACCCTGGAGCTGAACAACGTCCGGGCCTGCCTGCCCGAGGAGGTGGACCCCGAGCTGCGCTTCGACGCCATCTGGTCGAATCCGCCAATCCGAATCGGCAAGAGCGAACTGCATGACCTGCTGATGCTCTGGCTCCCCCGCCTGGCGCCAGGGGGCAGCGCCTGGCTGGTCGTGCAGAAGAACCTCGGTTCGGACTCCCTGCAGCGCTGGCTCGCGGCCGAACTGCCGACCGAGTTCCGGGTCAGCCGCGAAAGCACCGCCAAGGCCTTCCGGATCCTCCGGATCCGCCGCGCGGCTGCTACGCAATAACTCCCCGTGCCACGAGGGTGGCGGGCCCGCTCAGTTCGACATGTTCCCGCCCGTCATCGGCGACGAAGAAGCGTACGTTCACGGTGCCGCCGGGGACGTTGACCCGCCAGTCGTCCGGCGCACCGGAGCCCGCCCAGTAGCGGATGGCGACGGCGGAGGCGCAGGCGCCGGTTCCGCACGATTGTGTCTCTCCGACGCCGCGTTCGTGCACGCGCATGGTGATATGTCCGGCGCCATTGTGGACCAGCGGTTCGGCCGGCACCACGAATTCGACGTTGGTTCCGTTGACCGGCTTCGGCTCGACCTCCGGCGCTTCGTACAGCCCGGTGGCGGCCAGTTCGGCGAGCTCGGCCAGCGCGACCACAGTGTGCGGGTTGCCCATGCTGATGCTCAAGGCGGGCCGGGGCACCTCAAGGCCCGCCGCATTCACGACGGAGTCCGTGGCTTTTGCGGCGGCCTGGTCCGGATAGATGAACTCCCACGGGCCCATATCCACGGCGTAGCCATCTTCCGAACGGCTGATGACCTTGACGCCCGCACGCGTGCCGATAGCCAGGGACTTGCCCTCCGCGAGGTCGGCCAGACCCTGGTCAAGCAGGAAATGCACGAAGACGCGCACACCATTGCCGCACATTTCCGAGACCGACCCGTCCCCGTTGCGGTAATCCATGAACCACTCGGCCTCGGGAACCGCGTCAAGCAGTTCCCGCCCTTCCGGAAGGTGCTCGGAACGGACTGCGCGGATGAGGCCGTCGCCGCCGATGCCCTGGTGGCGGTCGCACAGCACGGAAACTGCAGCAGAGTTGATCTGGTGTTCCCCATTGGGGTCGGCAACCAGCACGAAGTCGTTGCCGGTGCCATGGCCCTTGGAAAAGGCCAGGCCGGTCAGGGAACGCAGTACAGCGGAGGAAGATTCGGTCACTATCCAAGCTTATCGACGAGTGCAAATGCGGTGTCCGCCAGTGCCGGGTCCTTCCAGTCAAGCCACTCAATCCGAGGATCGGCGCGGAACCAGGTCTGCTGCCTGCGGGCGAACTTCCGTGTGGCCACAACGGTGTCCAGAACAGCCTCGTCGACGCTCAGCTCCCCATCGAGGACCCGGAGGAACTGCGAGTAGCCGAGCGCCTTGGATGCTGTTTTGCCCTCCCGCAAGCCCTCCCGGTCGAGCCGGCGGACCTCGTCCAGGAGGCCACTGTCCACCATCCGGTGAACCCGGAGGGCCAGTCGTTCCTTGAGCTCATCCCGATCGACCGTGAGCCCCAGCTGGAGGGCCGGCTGCCAGTAGCGCCGCTCCGGCATGAAGGAGCTGAAGGGCCGCTGCGTCAGCTCGTACACTTCGAGGGCGCGCACCACCCTGCGGGCGTCGCCTAGGCGGCCCGCAGACACCGGGTCGACTTTTTCCAGCCGGTTCCGCAGGGCGGCCAGGCCGTCGGTGGCCAGTTCCGATTCCAGCTTGGACCGGAGCGCCGGATCGGTGCCGGGGAACTCGATGACGTCGAGGGCCGCCCGAACATAGAGGCCGGATCCGCCGGCCAGGATGGCCCGCCGGCCACGGCGGTGGATGTCGGCGATCACCGCGCGGGCCTGCTCCTGGAAGGCCGAAACGCTGGCTTCATCGCGGACATCGAGGATGTCCAGCAGATGATGCGGCACGCCCTGCCGCTCGGCCGGCGTGATCTTGGCCGTGCCGATGTCCATCCCGCGGTAAAACTGCATGGCATCCGCGTTCACGACTTCGCCGTCGATCCGCAGCGCAAGTGCGACTGCCAGGTCCGACTTGCCCGATCCGGTGGGACCGACCACGGCGATGACGGGCGGTACGCTCTCCGGTTCGCTCACCATCCGGCGGGTCAGCTGCGCACGGGCAGCGCCGGCATGCCCAGCGAAACCGCCTTGCCGCCCGCCGTCGTTGCCGCCGCCGGCGCAGCGCAGGAGTCTGCCTGCGACCGGTCCCACGCGTCCCCCGCCCGCGAACGGCGCACCGAGTAGTCTGCCGGCACCGGATCGGCGATGAGGTGGAAGGGCGCGGCCTCGGTTACCGTCACGTTGACCAGGTCCCCGGGGCGCGGCACTGCCGCTCCCTCGGGCACCGAGAAATGGACCAGCCGCTGGTCCCGTGAACGGCCCGAAAGCCGGTTCGTCTCGCTGGCCTTGCGCCCCTGCTGGGCTGTAACCAGCACCTCGACCTGCGTGCCGACCTGCTTGGCGTTCTCCTCGGCGGAGATTCGGTCCTGCAGGGCGATCAGCCGCTCGTACCGCTCCTGCACCACGGACTTGGGCAGCTGCTCCGGCAGGTCCGCGGCAGGAGTGCCCGGCCGCTTGGAGTACTGGAAAGTGAACGCCGTGGCGAATCGGGACTGTTCGACGACGTCGAGCGTTGCCTGGAAATCTTCCTCGGTTTCGCCCGGAAAACCCACGATGATGTCGGTGGAGATGGCGGCGTGCGGAATGCGATCGCGGACCTTGTCCAGGATGCCCAGGAACTTCCTGGACCGGTAGGAGCGGCGCATGTCCTTGAGGACTTTGTCGGAGCCGGACTGCAGCGGCATGTGGAGTTGGGGCATGACGTTGGGTGTTTCGGCCATCGCCTCGATGACATCGTCGGTAAAGGCGGCCGGGTGCGGGCTGGTGAAGCGGACGCGCTCAAGGCCGGCGATGTCCCCGCACGCGCGAAGCAGCTTTGCGAAGGCTCCCCGGTCGCCGAACTCCACACCGTACGAGTTCACGTTCTGGCCGAGAAGGGTCACTTCGATGGCGCCGTCGTCCACCAGGGCCTGGACCTCGGCCAGGATGTCGCCCGGTCGCCGGTCCCGTT
The DNA here is from genome assembly GCF_037144715.1 of Arthrobacter sp. USHLN218. NCBI lineage: Bacteria > Bacillati > Actinomycetota > Actinomycetes > Micrococcales > Micrococcaceae > Arthrobacter > Arthrobacter sp. USHLN218. The sequence continues at coordinate 763,503 of NZ_JBBCYT010000001.1, read as the reverse complement.
CCTTGCCCCGGAGCGACGGGACGATGCAGAAGGTGCAGGTGTTGTTGCAGCCGACGGAGATCGATACCCAGCCCGAATACACGGCATCCCGCTTGGTGGGCAGGGTGGAGGGAAAGACATCGAGCGACTCGAGGATTTCCAGTTGCGCCTCGTTGTTGTGGCGCGCACGCTCAAGGAGAGCGGGCAACGAGCCCACGTTGTGGGTGCCGAAGACCACGTCGACCCAGGGCGCCTTCCGCAGGATGGTCTCGCGGTCCTTCTGTGCCAGGCAGCCGCCCACTGCAATCTGCATGCCGGGACGGCGTTCCTTCACCGGCGCCAACTGCCCCAGGTTGCCGTACAGCTTGTTGTCGGCGTTTTCCCGCACCGCACACGTGTTGAAGACAACGACATCGGCCTGCCCGTCCGTCGCTTCGACCAGGCCGGCGTTTTCCAGGAGCCCGGCTAGGCGCTCGGAATCATGCACGTTCATCTGGCAGCCGAAGGTGCGCACCTGATAGGTGCGCCGTTCGGCACTCGAAACAATCGGATCGGGGGCAGGGAAGGTCACGCTCACGTCTTAAGGGTAAGACCTTCCCCGCCAGCCGCCACAATCCACTGCGGCGGCAATGTCCCCGCCGGCCCGCGGCCGGGAGGGAGGTCGCGCTGCCAGCAGCCGAGAGCCAACGCAGTCCGCGGACCTCAGTCTTCCTGCGCGGCGTCCAGTTCCTCGGACACAACCCTGAAAGCGACCGCGGGAGGGTAGCCCTTCCTGGCCAGCATGGATGCCAGCCGTCGGGTGTGCTTGTCCTTGATCTGCCGCTCGCCCAGGTCCCAGTCAGGCCGGATCTTCCGGCGCACCAGGTCCCTGGCGCCGGCCAGTTCGTCGTCCGGACTGAGCTGCTCGAGTGCCTCCTCTGCCAGCTCCGGCGCGATGCCCTTGTCCGCCAGTTCGCGCTTCAATGCACCGCGCGCCAGGGACTTGGTCTGGAACCGGCTCCGGACCCACATCCGGGCGAACTCGGCATCGTCGATCAACTGAAGCTCTTCGAAACGATCCAGGACGGCCGCGGCAACCTCTGCCGGGACGTTGCGGTCGGCGAGCTTACCAGCCAATTGCCGACGGCTCCGCGGCCCCATGGTCAACTGCCTGAGGATGATGGACCGCGCGACGTCGCCGGGGTCGGCCTCAGGGGTCAGGTCTGCCGGGGAGTCGGGAGTCGGCTCCTGTCCTCCCCGGCGGCTTCGGCCCTGCACGCGGCTCAGAGGCCGTCCACGGCCTTGAGCTTCGGTTCTTTAGCGGCCCCTGCCGAGCCCTCTTCCGGCTTGTCGATGCCGAGCTTCAGCCGGATGCGCCGCTCGATCTCGTCAGCCAGGTCCGGGTTGTCCCTCAGGAACTTCCGGGAATTCTCCTTGCCCTGGCCGAGCTGGTCGCCGTCATAGGTAAACCAGGCGCCGGACTTCTTGCAGATGCCGTGTTCGACGCCCATGTCGATCAGGCCGGACTCGCGGGAGATGCCCTGGCCGTACATGATGTCGAACTCCGCCTGCTTGAAGGGCGGAGCCATCTTGTTCTTGACGATCTTGGCGCGGGTGCGGTTGCCGATCGGGTTGGACCCCTCTTTGAGGGTCTCGATCCGGCGCACGTCGATGCGGACCGAGGCATAGAACTTCAGGGCCTTGCCGCCGGTGGTCGTTTCCGGGCTGCCGAAGAAGACACCGATCTTCTCGCGGAGCTGGTTGATGAAGATGGCCGTCGTCTTGCTTTGGCTCAGGCGGCCGGTGATCTTCCGGAGGGCCTGGCTCATCAGGCGGGCCTGGAGGCCGACGTGGCTGTCGCCCATTTCGCCTTCGATCTCGGCGCGCGGCACCAGGGCAGCCACAGAGTCGATCACGATGATGTCCAGCGAGCCGGAGCCGATCAGCATGTCCATGATTTCGAGGGCCTGCTCGCCGGTGTCCGGCTGGGATACCAGCAAGGCATCCGTGTCCACACCCAGCTTCTTGGCATACTCGGGATCCAGCGCGTGCTCGGCGTCGATGAAGGCAGCGATCCCGCCGTTGCGCTGGGCGTTGGCCACAGCATGCAGCGCCACGGTGGTCTTACCCGACGACTCCGGACCGTAGATCTCGACAACGCGGCCCCGCGGCAGGCCTCCAATGCCGAGCGCGACGTCAAGGGCGATGGAACTGGTGGAAATCGTTTCGATCGGGGCACGCGTCTCGTCGCCAAGACGCATCACGGAGCCCTTGCCGAACTGCTTGTCGATCTGCGCGAGTGCTGCTTCCAAAGCCTTCTCGCGGTCCGGTGCTGCGGCCATTATTCACCTCGGTTTCTTCAGGCCCTGCGGGCCGTGTTCTTCGCTCGCTTCGACCGTATCGCCCCGCTCCGACAGAATGCGCAGCCGCCGTGCGGCTGTGGACAATTCATCGATGCGGCGCCGGTTCCCGGCTCTGTGTAGGAGCATAACCGCCCCGGGGGACAGATTCGAACATATCTGCGAATATTCGTGGGGCGTGTCTTCTTTCAGCGCGACGGCTTGACGTCGCGGCCCAAGCGCCGCGCGGCTGGCACTTCCTGCATCTCGCAGACGGCCAGCCAGACGGTCTTCGGCGGGACCCCGGCCGAGAGGGCCTCGGCTGCGGTACGACCGCCGAGCATCGTGAGGACCAGGTCCGAGGCCAGGACCCTCGAATAGCCGGAACCGAACTCCTCGTCCATCAGCCGCCAAAAATCACTAAGTCGCACGCTGATATCTTCTCACGGCTGCAGTCCGGCCGCAGTCGCCGGCGGCTCACTAGAATAGCGTCATGACCGGACAGGATTCTGCGCGGCAGGATGAGGACTTCCAGAGCGCCATCGACTCGCTGGAGCAGCAACTGAGCATGCTCTGGCGCCGCGCCCGCGCCAACTCCCACCGCGTGGCGCGCGAAGTCCATCCCGACATGGAACCGGCCGCCTACGGGCTGCTGACAGTGCTGCAGCGGGAGAAGTCCATGCGGTTGACCGACCTGGCCGCCAGCATTGGCGTCGGCAAGCCGTCGGTCAGCCGCCAGGTGGCCATGCTGGAGCAGCTCGGCCTGGTCAGCAAGGAAACCGACCCCTCGGACGGCCGGGCCCAGTCCATATCGCTCACGGAACTGGGCCTGCAGAAACTGAAGTCGGCACAGTCGGCCAGGAGGTCCGCCTTCGTCTCCCGCCTCGAAGACTGGTCCGTCAAGGATCTCAATTCTCTGGCCGGGCTGCTGGACCGGCTGAACCGCTCCTGATCCGGGCGGGCCGAAACCGCCGCCGGCGTGGCGCCACGCCACGGTGGCGCCGGTGGCTTTTCCGGCGGTCCCAAACCGCGCCCGCCCGGCCAGGAACACCCAGGAACCCGGTGTCCGAACGCGGAAGAGCCGGGCACAAGGTGCCCGGCTCTTCCCGGCATACGGCCGGCTGGCGTCAGGAACGTGCCGAGGCCAACCCCCTGCTGAGGTCTTCAGGCAGTTCGTCCGGAATCTCGGCGACGAATTCACGCGAAAGCTCCTGCGGGACGGTGTCCGGAATGACAACGCCTTCAGCCTCCGCAACCCGGTCACTGACCTCGCGCAGCATCAGGGACAGCGGTACGTCCAGAGCCGAACAGATGGAGGACAGCAGCTCGGAGGAGGCCTCCTTCTGGCCGCGCTCCACTTCACTCAGGTATCCAAGGGAAACACGAGCGCTGTGTGAAACTTCACGCAGGGTGCGGCCCTGACGCTGGCGTACGTCGCGCAGGACGTCGCCGATTTCGTGGCGTAGCACTACCATCTTGCGCTCCTTCTTTTCCCGTTGTGTCTCGTCGGACAGACCCACATCACGCCAACGGACAACCCCGTTCACGGATACGGGTTGCTTGACCATTTGTATCGCCTTACTCCCTCTGTGTACGCGGGTTCTACCGCGTTTTCTAAAGCTTATGGCAACAACCTTGGAAGTTGCTGCCACCTTGGATAACTATCTGGAACATTAATTTGTTCCCCGGCCACCTCACCGGCGGCTGGTGCGAAGCAACGAACCGGTGTCAACCCGCCGAGGCGGTGGCGGATTCGACGGCCTCCAGCAGCGCGGACAGGGCGGCATCCCTTGCCTGCTCCCGGATCCTTGCTCGGTCACCGGCGAAGGAGAAAGCGGCGGCATGGGAACCGGCCGCGGTGGCGACGCCGACGTAGACGGTGCCCACGGGTTTGCCGCCGTGCGGTTCGGGCCCGGCGGCCCCGGTCGTGGCCACCGCGATATCTGCCTCCAGGCTGCGGCGCGCTCCCTCAGCCATCTCGCACACCACCTGCGGATCGACGGCCCCGTTGCGCTCCAGCAGCGACGCATCCACGCCGAGGAGGCCGGACTTGACGTGGTTCTGGTAGGAAACCACTGCGCCCTGGAGGGCGCCGGAGGCACCGGGGACGGTTGCCAGCGCTGCCGACACCATCCCCGCCGTGAGCGATTCCGCCGTCGCGATGGTCAGTCCCTTCGCCACCGCCGCCAGGATGACCTGTTCGGAAAGGTTCTGCCGGTCCACGGCTCAGTTCCCCCGCCCGGCCGCCCGCAGGCGCAGGGCCTTGATCACATAATCCGCGCCGGTCACGACCGTGACGGCCACAGCGACGAGCATCACGATATTGGCGACGACGACGGCCCAGTCCCCCAGCCAAGTCCCCAGGGGCAGCAGGTAAAGGAAAATTGCCAGCGTCTGGAGCACCGTCTTGAGCTTCCCGCCGCGCGAGGCCGGCATGACGCCGTACCTGATGACCACGAAGCGCAGCAGGGTGATGCCGATTTCGCGGACCAGGATCACGACCGTGATCCACCACGGAAGCTCGCCCAGGACGGAGAGCAGGATCAGCGCCGAGCCGATCAGCAGCTTGTCCGCGATCGGATCGGCAATCTTGCCGAAGTTCGTGATCAGCCCGCGGCTCCTGGCCAGGTCCCCGTCGAGTTTGTCAGTGTAGATGGCGACCGCGAAAACGAGGACGGCGAGCCAGCGCAGGAGACCGTCGTTGCCGTTGTCAGCCAGCATGAACCAGATGAAGAACGGCACCAGCACGATGCGGATGGTGGTGAGGACGTTGGCGATGTTGAGGGTCGGTACCGGGCTGGCAGGCGAATCAGTCACGTCCCCACACTACCGAACCCGCTAACGTCCGGTGAGGCTCCAGGCGTCTTCGCCACCCGACTCGCCGTCGTCGTCGTAATAGTCCACCGCCTGCGGGCGGGCGTCCAGATCCTCGGCCACGAGGTCCCGGGGGCCGTCGAAACCGTGGTTGGCGTTGGCGTTGTCCGCCAGGGCGGCGGTGCGTGGATCGGCTGCCGCCGGTGCGGACGGGTCCGCCGGGGGCGGTCCGTCTCCCCGGATGGCGGCCAGTGTGGCGGCCAGGTCATCCGGCTGGACCAGCACGTCGCGCGCCTTCGAGCCCTCGGAGGGGCCCACCACTCCCCTGGACTCCAGCAGGTCCATCAGCCGGCCCGCCTTGGCGAAGCCGACGCGCAGCTTGCGCTGGAGCATGGAGGTCGAGCCGAACTGCGTGGTGACCACGAGCTCCGTGGCCTGCAGCAGCACATCGAGATCGTCTCCGATATCGTCGTCGATCTGCTTTTTCGGCGCCTCGACGGCGACGTCCTCGCGGTACTCGGCCGTCAGCTGGCTCTTGACGTGCTCCACGACTTCGTGGATCTCGGATTCCGAGACCCACGCGCCCTGCACACGCATCGGCTTGGAGGCGCCCATCGGCAGGAAGAGCGCGTCACCCTGCCCGATCAGCTTCTCGGCGCCGGGCTGGTCCAGCACGACGCGCGAGTCCGTGACGGACGAGGTGGCGAACGCCATGCGGGACGGAACGTTGGCCTTGATCAGGCCCGTGACCACGTCCACCGACGGGCGCTGGGTCGCCAGCACCAGGTGGATGCCGGCGGCGCGCGCCAGCTGCGTGATGCGCACGATCGAGTCTTCGACGTCCCGCGGAGCCACCATCATCAGGTCCGCGAGCTCGTCCACGATCACCAGCAGGTACGGGTAGGGCTTGATAACCCGCTGCGAGCCCTCCGGCGGAACCACCTTGCCGTTCCGCACGGCCTTGTTGAAGTCGTCGATGTGCTTGTAGCCGAAGTTCGCCAGGTCGTCATAGCGGGTGTCCATCTCGCGGACCACCCACTGCAAGGCCTCGGCCGCCTTCTTCGGGCTCGTGATGATCGGCGTGATCAGGTGCGGGACGCCTTCGTACGCGGTGAGCTCCACGCGCTTGGGGTCCACCATCACCATGCGCACCTCATCCGGCGTCGCACGCATCAGGATCGAGGTGATCATCGAGTTCACGAACGAGGACTTACCGGCACCCGTGGCACCGGCGACCAGCATGTGCGGCATCTTGGCCAGGTTGGCCACCACGAAGCCGCCCTCGACGTCCTTGCCGACACCCATGACCATCGGGTGCTCCGTCTTGCGCGCGTTGTTCGAGCGCAGCACGTCGCCGAGCGAGACGGTCTCCCGGTCCGTGTTCGGGATCTCGATGCCGATCGCCGACTTGCCCGGGATCGGGCTGAGGATGCGCACGTCCGAGCTGGCGACGGCGTAGGAAATATTCTTCGAGAGCGCGGTGACGCGCTCGACCTTCGTCCCCGGGGAAAGCTCGATCTCGTAGCGGGTTACCGTCGGGCCTCGGGAGAAGCCGGTCACCTTCGCGTCCACCTTGAACTGGTCCAGGGTTTCGGTCAGGGCATTGACGACGGCGTCATTCGCCTCGGACCGTTCCTTCGACGGCGGCCCGGGGGGCAGGAAGTCCGACGGCGGCAGCGTGTACGTCACGTCGCCCGAGAGCTGCAGCTGCTCCGTGCGCTGCGGAATCGGGGTCGTGGGAGGCTGCGGCTGTACGGGGTTGGCAGGCACCGGCGGCACGGCGGGCGCGGCCTGCGGCAGTACCGGAAGGGCTTCGGTGGCGCCCTCCGGCAGCAGGCCCTGCTCCCGTTTGAGCTGTTCCGCCGCCAGTTCGGACTGCGTGGGGCGCCGTACTCCCGGCGGCACCTTCGGCGTCACCGGGACCGTCGGTACCGGACCGGTCACCGGCCCGTCATCGATCACCGGCGTTTCGAACGCCTCGTCCCCGTAGAAGCCCCCGTCGTCGTAATCCCCCTTCTCTTCAGCCGGCTTCTCCCGGCCGAAGACGCGTTTGCGCTGCTTCTTCTGCTTGGGCCGCTCGGGCTCGTCGCCATACAAGTAACTCTGGTCGTGCTCGTCCCCGCGCTGGGGACGCTCCGCCGGTTCCTGCCCCATGAGCTTCTCGTAGACGGCGCGCAGCCGGGCCGGGATATGCCGGAACGGGGTCGCAGTGACGATCAGGAGGCTGACGAAAGCCAGCAGCGAGTAGATGGCGACGGGCAGGACCCAGGTGATGGTCGCCAGCGGCGAGGAGATGAGGAAACCCACCATGCCCCCGGCGGCCCAGAGCGCGTCCAGGCCGTCCGCGAGGGCGGGCTGGCCGCCGATGACGTGGGCCAGCCCGGTGCCCGAAAGCGTCATCAGGGTCAGCCCGATGGCGATGCGGTTGTTGCCGGCGACGTCCTCCGGGCTGCGCATCAGCCGGACCGAGAAGACCAGGAGGAACATCGGCAGCAGCAGGGCCATCCAGCCGAAGGTGCCGCCGAAGACCGCATGGACGACGTCGGCGAAACCGCCCTTGAGCGCCCACCATTCGACGGCGGCGATCATGACCGCCAGCAGCAGCATGAAGAAGCCCGTGCCGTCGCGGCGCAGTTCCTTGTCGGGAAGCACGTTGGGGCCGAGTTTGCGGACACCGGCAGCCACCAGGTGGGCTACGCCCATCCAGGCACCGCGGACCATCCGCAGCGGCAGCGGCAGCGGGTCCTCGGCCGGCAGGTCAATGGCCTTGGTCTTGGCGGTGGAACGCCCAGACGATGAGCGCGCAGTACTGCCCGAGGTCTTACCGCGCGACTGCTGGGTGCCTTTTTTGGCAGGGGAAGTTCGAGTCGCCATACCGGAAAGACTACCTGCCGAGGCCGTTCGGCGGCGGGATTGACCTACCGGTCAGCGCACGGGTGTCAGCCGGATCACGCCCCGCCGCGGGGCTCAGGCCTCCAGCACCACCGGGACGATCATCGGCCGGCGCCGGTGCCGCTTGTTGACCCAGCTGCCGATGACCCGGCGTACCACTTGCTGGAGCTGGTACGTGGTGTGATCCTTGCTGCTGACCACGGCTTCCTCGAGCGAGGCGATGATCTGCGGCTTGATGTTGTCGAACACCGAGTCGTCCTCGGCGAACCCGCGGGCGTGGATTTCCGGGCCGGAGACGATCTTTCCGGTGCTCCGGTTGACCACGCAGATCACCGAGATGAATCCCTCTTCGCCCAGGATGCGCCGGTCCTTGAGGTCCGCGTCGGTGATCTCGCCGACGCTGGATCCGTCCACGTAGACGAACCCGCACTCGATCTGGCCGACAATCCTTGCTTTACCGTCCGCCAGGTCCACGACCGTGCCGTCGTCCCCGAGCAGCACGTTCTCCGCGGGGATCCCGGTGGCCCGGGCCAGTTTGCCGTTGGCGATCAAGTGCCGGGTCTCGCCGTGGACCGGCATGGCGTTGCGCGGCTTCAGGATGTTGTAGCAGTACAGCAGCTCGCCGGCGGCCGCGTGCCCGGAGACGTGGACCTGGGCATTGCCCTTGTGGATGACGTCCGCGCCGAGCTTGAGCAGGCCGTTGATCACCCGGAACACGGCGTTCTCGTTGCCGGGGATCAGCGACGAGGCCAGGATGACCGTGTCCCCCGCCCCGACCTGGATGCGGTGGTCCCCGTTGGCCATCCGGGACAGCGCCGCCATGGGTTCCCCCTGCGAACCCGTGGACATCAGGACCACCCGGTCGTCCGGCAGTTCCTCGACGTTCTTCAGGTCCACGATCGTGCCGGCGGGAACGTTCAGGTAGCCCAGCTTCTCGGCGATCGCCATGTTCCGGACCATCGACCGGCCCACGAAGGCGACATGCCGGCCGTGGGCGGCCGCGGCGTCGAGCACTTGCTGCACGCGGTGGATGTGCGAGGAGAAGGAGGCAACGATGATGCGTTTTTCGACCTGGCCGAAGAGCCGCTCCAGGACCGGCCCGATCTCCTTCTCCGCGGTGGTGAAGCCCGGGACGTCTGCGTTGGTGGAGTCCGCCATGAAAAGATCGACGCCCTCTTCGCCCAGCCGGGCGAACGCGCGCAGGTCCGTGATGCGGCCGTCGAGCGGCAGCTGGTCCATCTTGAAGTCGCCGGTGTGCAGTACATTGCCGGCCGCGGTACGGATGAACACGGCCAGCGCGTCCGGAATCGAGTGGTTGACCGCGACGAATTCGCACCCGAACGGGCCGAACCGCTCGACCTGGCCTTCGGTAACGGTGATGGTGAACGGCCTGATCCGGTGCTCGGCGAGCTTCGCCTCGACCAGCGCCAGCGTCAGCTGCGAGCCGATCAGCGGCAGGTCTTCGCGCAGCCGAAGCAGGTAGGGCACGGCCCCGATGTGGTCCTCGTGGCCGTGCGTGAGCACCACGCCGACGATGTCGTCGAGCCGGTCCTCGATGTAGGAGAAGTCCGGCAGGATGAGGTCGACACCGGGCTGGTACTCCTCGGGGAACAAAACCCCGCAGTCCACAATCAGCAGCTTCGAATCGATTTCGAACACGGCCATGTTCCGGCCGATCTCCCCGAGGCCGCCCAGCGGGACGATCCGCAAGGTGCCGTCGGCGAGCTCCGGCGGGGTGCGCAGCTGTGAAATTGTGGATTCGCTCATGCTGTTGGTCAGGCCTCCAGGTTCCAGCCGGCCTCTTCGAGGTCTGCGCGGATCGGTGCGATCTCGGCGTCGGTCGGCTCCACCAGGGGCAGGCGGACCACCGAGTTGGACAGTACGGACTGCCACTTGAGGATCAGTTTGGCCGCGACGGCGCCCTGGATGTGGGACATCACCGCGCGCTGCACGGGGTCCAGCTCGAAGTGCAGGCGGCGGGCGGTGGCGAGGTCGCCGGCCAGCATGGCGTCGACGAGCGCCCGGTACTTGGCGGTCGCCACGTGCGCGGTCACGGACACGACACCGACGGCACCGGCCGCCATCAGCGGCAGGGTGAGTCCGTCGTCGCCGGAATAGACGTCCAGGTCCGTGTTGGCCAGCACGCGGGTGGTCTCCTGGTAGTCCGCCTTGGCGTCCTTCAGGGCCACGATCCGCGGGTGTTCCGCGAGCCGGTAGAGGGTCTCGGTTGCGATCGCGATCCCGGCCCGGCCCGGAATGTCGTAAACCATGACGGGCAGGTCCGTGGCGTCCGCCACGGCTTCGATGTGGGCGCGCACGCCGGCCTGGCTCGGCTTGTTGTAGTAGGGCGCGGTGACGAGCAGCCCGTCCACACCGAGGTCCGCCGCCTGCTTGGAGAGCCGGACGGAATGCCGCGTGTCGTTCGTGGTGGAGCCGGCGATGACCTTCGCACGGCCGCCGACGGCCTCTTGGACCGTCTTGAACATGCCCAGGTTCTCTTCGTCGGTCAGGGTGGAGGTCTCCCCCGTGGTGCCGGTGACGACCAGGCCGTCGCAGCCGTCCTCGACAAGCTTCTCCGCGAGTTCCCCGGCCTTGCGGTAGTCCACCTCACCGTCCTCGGTGAAGGGGGTGACCATGGCGGTCACGAGGGTTCCGAAAGTGTATTCGCGGGCAGTGGACTCAGACATACAGGAAACGTTACCGTGCCGGCCTGCGTTTCCAGCAACGGCGGCCCCGAGTTTCGCATCACGACGGCGCGCGCAGGGACCCGCCCGCGGCCTCCGGCGACGTACGGCCGCCAGCGCGGCATGGCAGGGCCGCTGTGAGATTATCGGTCCATGGCATCCACACAGACCGGCCGCCGCCTCGCCGGCATCGATGCGGCGCGCGGCTTGGCGCTGCTGGGCATGATGGCCACCCACATCTACCCCCTGTGGACGCAGGGGGCGGATCCGCAACCGAACTTCACCGGCCTGGTGCTCTCCGGCCGTTCCTCCGCACTGTTCGCCGTGCTGGCCGGAGTGGGGCTGGCCCTGCTTTCCGGCGGCAGCAAACCACACTACGGGCGCGCCCTGCTCGCCGACCGCGGGGGCATCGCGGTGCGGGCGGCGCTGATCGCGGCCGTCGGCCTGATGCTCGGCACGCTGGAGGTCAATATCGCGGTCATCCTGGTGCACTACGCCGTGCTCTTCTGGTGCGCGCTGCCGTTCCTGCAGCTGAGGCTCCCGGTGCTGGCCGCGTGGGCTGCGGCCTGGCTGGTGCTCTCCCCCGTCGCCGCCTACCTGATCCGGGGCGGACTTGGGGCGACGCTGGATCCGTCGAGCCTGGGACACAATCCGAATGTGCTGGACGTCTTCACACCAGCGACGTTCCTGGCCGACATCTTCGTAACGGGCTTCTACCCTGTACTGCAGTGGCTCAGCTACATCCTGGTCGGGCTCGTCATCGGCCGGCTCGAGATCCGCAGGACGGTGGTGCAACTGTGGCTGCTGGCCGGCGGGCTGGCGGCCGCCGCCTTGGGCAAGGCCGGTTCCGCCCTCGTGATGGGGCAGCTAGGCGGCTTCTTGGCACTCGCATCCACGGAAGCAGCGGAGCGGCCCGACCTCGGGCTGATCTACCAGGTCAACCTCGGCTGGGTCGACATGGACGACTCCTGGTGGTGGCTCGGGGTGGCGGGTCCGCACTCGGGCACCACCTTCGACCTGCTGCATACCTCCGGCACGGCGGCGGTGGTCCTCGCCGTCTGCCTGCTGCTGCCCAGCCGCCGGCCGAGGCTGCTGCTGCCGCTCTCGGGCGCGGGAGCCATGACGCTCTCGCTGTACGCGGGGCACGTGTGGCTTATGAGCATCATGCCGGACGGAGCCGCAGCCCCGTCCGACCACGTGCTCTACTGGGGCCAGGTCATCGTCGCGCTGTCGGTCGGCACTGCGTTCAGTGTCCTGTCCCTCCGGGGACCGCTGGAGCTGGTGACGTCCTCCGCCTCGCGCCTGACCCGGAACTCCCTGCGCGGCAACCGCCAGCTCCGCTAGGGCCTTCGGCCGGGTCCTTCCCCTGCAGCGGAAGGACCCGGCTCAGCCCTGCCGGCTGAGCGAGATCGCGTGCCGCATTGACTCCCGGGCGCGCTTGCGGTCCCGGGCGGCGTCATAGGCGCAGGAAAGCCGGAACCAGCTGCGCCAGTCTTCCGGCGCGGCCTCCGCCTCCGCCTTGTATTTCTCGAACTCGGCGTCCGCCGCTTCCTGCACGATCCGCCCGCCGGGGGTGCGCGGCAGGTTGTCCGGCGGCAGCCCTCCCTCGGCCTCCAGCACCTTGGCCAGCCGGGACATCCGGGCCCCGAAGAGCACTTCCCGGATCAGCGCCCAGGCACCGACGAGCGGGAGGATCAGCAGAGCGGCGCCGATCGCCTTCGCGATGAGCTGCGGGTCCTGCAGGAGCAGCCACGCCCGGTGCACGGTCAGCGACATGTAGGCCAGCAGCAGCAGGATGATGACGGAGACCCAGATCTTCTCGCCGTGCCGCGCATACCAGGAGACGGTGCGCTCCGTTCCGCCCGCCGGCTCAGTCATTGAGGTCAAGGTAGCCGTCCAGCCCGTAGGTCAGGCCCGGATGCGCCGCCACCTGGCGGACACCGAGCAGGACCCCCGGCATGAAGGAGGCGCGGTCGAAGGAATCGTGCCGGATGGTCAGCTGCTCGCCCGGCCCGCCCAGCAGCACTTCCTGGTGCGCGACCAGGCCGCGGAGCCGGACGCTGTGCACCTTGACGCCGTCGACATCCGCGCCGCGGGCCCCGTCCAGCGACTTGGTGGTGGCGTCCGGGCTGGCCGGTACGCCGGCCTGGGCACGGGCGGCCGCAACCAGCTGCGCGGTGCGCACGGCGGTGCCCGACGGCGCGTCCACCTTGTCCGGGTGGTGCAGTTCGATGATCTCGACCGACTCGAAGTAGCGCGAGGCCTTCGCCGCGAACGCCGAGGCCAGCACGGAACCGAGGGCGAAATTCGGCGCAATCAGCACGCCGGTCTGCGGGGTCTCCTCCAGCAGCGCGGCCAGGGACCGGCGCTTGGCCTCGTCCCATCCGGTGGTGCCGACGACGGCGTGCATGCCGTGCTCGACGGCGAAGCGTACGTTCTCCTCGGTGCTGTCCGGCGTGGTGAGGTCGACGACGATGTCCGCGCGCGCCTCCGCCAGGGTCTGCAGGCTGTCCGAACGGCCCAGGGCCGCCACGAGCTTCATATCTTCCGCGGCGTCAACGGCCTTGACCGCCTCCGCGCCCATCCGTCCGCCGGCGCCCAGCACGGCCACCGCCCATTGTTCAGTCATGGTTTCCAGCCTATCGTTACTGGCCGATGCCCACCCATTCGGTACTGCCGTCGGCGAAGCGCTGTTCCTTCCAGACCGGCACCCGTTCCTTCACCGTGTCCACCAGTTCGGCCGCGGCCGCGAAAGCGGCCGCACGGTGGGCCGATGCGACGGCGGCCACCAGCGCCGCATCCCCGATCTCCAGCGCCCCGGTGCGGTGCGCCACCCAGATGCGCACGCCGTCGTACTTCTGCGCGATCTCCGCGGCGACGTCGGCAATGACCCGCCCGGCCGACGGGTGGGACGAGTACCCCAGCGCCGCCACAGCCTGGCCGCCGTCGTGGTTGCGGACCACGCCGCTGAAAGTGACCACGGCTCCGCACTCGGCGGACTCCGCCGCCGCCATCGCGACGGCGACGTCGAGCGGCTCCGCCGTGACCTCGGCGTGCAGGACCTCGCTACTGACCATCAGGACCTCCGGTGTGTTGTGCGGGGGCGGCCGGATGCCCGGCGTCGCGCTGCCCCGCAAGTTGTGTGCAAATATGTTCCAGAATCGGCGCCAGGACGTCCAGCCCGTCCCGCACGCCGCCGGCCGATCCCGGCAGGTTGACGATGAAGGTCCGGCCCGAGACCCCGGCCAGCCCTCGGCTGAGCACCGCCAGCGGCGTTTTGGCCGCGCCGGCAGCACGCATCGCCTCGGCGACGCCGGGAAGCTGCTTCTGGAGGAATCCCGCGGTCATTTCCGGGGTCAGGTCGTCCGCCGTGATCCCGGTGCCGCCGCTGGTAATGATCACCCCAGGTGCCTCCTCCAGCAGGGCGGCCAGCGCCTCCCGGACCGGGGCGCCGTCAGGCACCACGCGTACCGGAAGCGGGGCGAACCCCTGTTCCTGCAGCCATTGGCTGATGATCGGTCCCGTGCGGTCCGGGTAGGAACCGGCCGCCGCGCGGTTGGAAGCGATAACGACGCCGGCGGTGCGGTTCACGGCGAGGGGAGCCTTGGGGTCGGGTATTGCGGGCAGCGGCGCGGAAGCGTCTGCCGCGCTCACAGCGACCAGTCCCCGCTCTTGCCGCCGGACTTGGCCAGCACCTTGATGTCCCCGATCACGGCGTGCTTGTCCACGGCCTTGATCATGTCGTACAGGCTGAGGGCCGCGACCGAGGCGGCCGTGAGGGCCTCCATTTCGACGCCGGTCACGCCGCGGGTGCGAACGGTCGCCTCGATCCGCACGTCGCGTTCGCCCGGATGGAAATCCACGGTGACCTTGCTCAGCGGCAGCGGGTGGCAGAGCGGGATCAGCGAGGGAGTCTGCTTCGCTGCCATAATGCCGGCGATCCTGCTCACGGCCAGGGCGTCCCCCTTGGGCAGCCCGCCGGAGACGAGCAGTTCGACCACGTCCGGCCGCATGCTCAGCACGGCCTGGGCGGTCGCTTCACGCGTGGTTTCCGGCTTGGCGCTGACGTCCACCATGTGGGCGGAGCCGTCCTCGCGGACATGGGTCAGCGCGGCGGTTGTTTCGGAGTCCTTCATAGCAGCCATATTTCCACGTTTTCGCCGGCCGCGGCCGAGCCCGTGTCCACGGGCAGGTGCACCAGCGCGTTCGCATGCGCCAGCGCGTGCAGCAGGTGGGACCCCGCGCCGCCCACGAGGCTGACCGCCGCGCCGTCGTAATAGCCCCGCCGGACCTGGTGCTTGCCCTTCGGGGATTCCACGGCCTCGGCCAGCGGCACGCGCAGCGAGGTCCGGGGTGCCGGGGCGCCCAGCACTTCGCTCAGCGCCGGCCGCAGGAACATCTCGAAAGAGATGAGGGAGCTGACGGGGTTGCCCGGGAAGCCAAGGAAGGCGACCGAGTCCACGGTGCCGATGGCCTGCGGGCCGCCCGGCTGCATCGCGACGGATTCGAACCGCACGTCCTCGGCGGCCAGCGCCTGCTTGACGACTTCGAAGGCGCCCTTGCTGATCCCGCCCGATGTCACCAGCAGCTGCGGGCGGTGCTGCCGCAGGTCCTCGCGCAGCCGTGCCCCGAAGGCTTCCGGCGAGTCGGCGAGGATGCGGCTGCCGGCCACGTCCGCGCCGGCCTGCGCCAGCGATGCGGCCAGCAGGGTGTTGTTCGCATCGAAGATCTGTCCCGGTGCGGGTACCGTGCCGGGCGGAACCACCTCGTCCCCGGTGCTGAGCAGCAGCACGCGGAGCCGCGGCAGCACCGGAACCCGGTCCAGGCCGAGCGCGGCCAGCAGGCCCAGCTGCGGAGCATCGAGCCGGGTGCCGCGGCGCAGCGCCAGGGTTCCGGCGGCGATGTCGCTTCCTGCCGGCCGGACGAACTGCCCGGCCGGGACGCCGGCCGGCAGGGTGACGGTCTGTCCCGCGCGGAACGGCCTGAAGCCGTCCGGCCGGGCCTGTTCAATGGGGACGACTGCGTCCGCCCCGGGCGGCAGCATCGCCCCGGTCATGACGGGGAGCGCCGTCCCGGGCGGCAGCGGCGGGGCCGGGTGGCCCGCGGCTACGGTCTCCCCCACCGGGAATTCGGTGCCGGCATCCGTGGCCGAGCTGGCCACGGCGTATCCGTCCATCTGCGAATTGTCGAACGGCGGCAGGCTCACAGGCGCCGTGATGTCCCGGGCGAGCGGCCGGCCGACGGCCTGCAGCAACTCCACGGTCTCCGCATCGCCCGCGAGGTCCGCCAGCGCTGCGCGGAGCAGCTCCGTGACCGCGTTCCGGTGCTCGGCTACCGATCTTGCCACCCGCGTCTCCCTTCCCTCTGGTGCCATCCTAGGGCACCACCTCCGCCGCCGAAGGGCCCATTCGTCAGCCCGCGCCGCGCACCGGGTAGACGGCCGCCTCGCGGGCCTGCATGGCAAAGAAAATCCGGCGCCCGGACCGGAGGTCCAGCTCCGCGGCCGCGTCGGGGGTGGCCTCGGCGGCCAGCTGGCCGGCCCGGACGGGACCTGCTCCCCCTCGATCCAGCGTCGAACCGTGTCATCGCTGGCGCCCAAAAAGCCTGCGGCGTGGGAACTCTTATTTGCATCACAGAAGCCGCCCTGAAGCCGCAGATGCGCCAGCATCACATGCAGCGCCTCCGCGGCAAACGCGAGCACCGCCGTCGCCCCCTGCAACGGCGCCGCACCTGACGTACCCTCGATACATGAGCGTTGAGTTGGGCATGCCCCGGGTCCCCGGGAGGTCCCCTGAACCGGCGCGCCCGCCCGGCGCCGGACCGGACCTGGTCGACAGGTTCGGGCGCCGCGCCACAGACCTGCGGATCTCGCTGACCGACAAGTGCAACCTGCGCTGCACCTATTGCATGCCCGCGGAGGGTCTCGACTGGCTGGCCAAGGAGCAGGTGCTCGCCGACAGCGAGATCGTCCGCCTGGTGCGCATCGGCGTCGAACACCTCGGCGTCCGCGAACTGCGCCTCACCGGCGGCGAACCCCTGGTCCGCGCGGGCCTGGCAG
This sequence comes from Arthrobacter sp. USHLN218, assembly GCF_037144715.1. NCBI lineage: Bacteria > Bacillati > Actinomycetota > Actinomycetes > Micrococcales > Micrococcaceae > Arthrobacter > Arthrobacter sp. USHLN218. The sequence goes on along the minus strand of NZ_JBBCYT010000001.1, from coordinate 746,758 downwards.
ACATCATCGGGGCAGTCCGTGCCAACCATCCGGACCTGCCGGTCTCGCTGACCACCAACGGCCTCGGCCTGGACAAGAAGGCGCGCGCGCTCAAGGATGCCGGGCTGACCCGCATCAACGTATCGATGGACACACTGCACCCCGAAACCTTCGCCCGGCTGACGCGCCGCCCGTTCCTGGACCGCGTGCTCAACGGCATCGACGCCGCCCGCGACGCCGGACTCGGGCCGATCAAGATCAACGCCGTCCTGATGCGCGGCATCAACGACCAGGAGGCGCCCGGCCTGCTGGACTGGGCCGTGACCCGCGGCTACGAACTGCGCTTCATCGAACAGATGCCCCTGGACGCGGACCATGGTTGGACCCGGCAGGACATGATCACCGCCGCTGAAATCCGCGGGCTCCTCGAGCGTGCCTTCATCCTGAGCCCCGACCCCCGGCAGCGCGATGGCGCGCCGGCGGAGCGCTGGGAAGTACGACGGCGGAACTCGCCGGAGGACCTTATCGGCACGGTGGGCATCATCGCCTCGGTGACGGAACCGTTCTGCGCGGACTGCAGGCGCACCAGGATCACCGCCGAGGGCAAGGTCAGGTCCTGCCTCTTCTCGCACGAGGAAACAGACCTGCGGGACCTGCTCCGCAGCGGCGCGGGCGACGAAGCCGTCGCCGACCGCTGGCGCGCCGCCATGTGGGCCAAACCGCGGGCGCATGGAATGGACCATACGGGCCTGGACAGCGCCGACTACGTCCAACCCGACCGCAGCATGAGCGCGATAGGCGGCTAAATGATCATCAGGTATTTCGGCGCCGCACAGGCGGCAGCCGGCATCGGCGAAGAGACCCTCGACCTGCCGAACGGCAGCACCCTCGGAGAGCTCCTGCGGCTGCTGGCGGAACGCCATGCCGTCCCGGCCTCGTCCGGCGCGCCCGAGCTGGCCACGGTCATCAACCGCAGCAGCTTCCTCGTCAATGAGCTGGCCGCGCGGGACCGGGCGATGAAGCTCATCGACGCGGATACGATCGACATCCTCCCGCCCTTCGCCGGAGGGTAAGGCCTCATCCGGGACGGCCGGGCTGGCCGCTAGGCTGCCGCCCGCCAGGCTGCCCCTTAGGCTGTCCGCCCGCCAAGCTGCCGGAGCGGGGGACGCAACGTGGTTCTTAAAGGTCTGTGGCCTCCCGCTTCCGCAGGAGGCCACAGACCTTTAAGGACCCGAGGATCCTCAGAGCCCGAAGTCGGCCGGGCTGTCGAACGGCCCGACCACGGTGATGGTGCGCGGAGCGGCGGCCAGCTCGGCCGCCAGCGCCTGCACCTCGGCCGCGGTGACGGCCTGGATGCGGTCCAGCGTCTCGTCGGCGTCGAGGAACTCACCGGTCACGAGTTCCGCCCGGCCGAGCCGGGACATCCGGGAGCCGCTGTCCTCGAGGGCCAGGACGATGCCGCCCGAGAGCTGTCCCACGGCCTTGCGCAGTTCCTCGTCGGTGATGCCCGTGGCGGCGAGCTTGTCCAGCTCGGCCCCGAGCAGCCCGATGACCTGCTTGGTCTTGGACGGTGAGCAGCCGGCGTACATCCCGAAGTACCCGGCGTCCGCGTAGGCGCCGGCGAAGGAGTAGGTGGCGTAGACGAGTCCCCGCTTCTCGCGGATCTCCTGGAACAGCCGGGAAGACATGCCGCCGCCGAGCACGGCGTTTAGCACGCTCATGGCGAACCGCCGCGGGTCCGTCGCGACGATGGACTGGCAGCCCATCACGATGTTGACCTGTTCGACCGGACGACGATGGACGTGGATGCCGGAGATGGAGTTGATCGGAGCCGCTTCCGTCGGGCGCCGCTCGACGGGTTCCGCGCCCGGGTCCAGGACCCAGCCCGCACGCTCCAGGGCCTGCAGGACCAGCGCGCATACCTCGTCGTGATCCAGGCCGCCGGCAGCCGTGACCACCAGTTCGTCGGGGCGGTAATACCGCTCGTAGTGCTCCCAGACCGCCTGCCGCGGCACCGCCATGATGGCCTCGGGGCTTCCGCCGATCGGCCGGCCGAGCTCGTGCCCGGCCAGCACCGCCTCCACGAACTTCTCGTGGCAGACGTCGGAGGGATCGTCATTGTCCATGGCGATCTCCTCGAGGATGACGTGCCGCTCCTGCTCAAGCTCGTCCTTGTCGAGGACCGCTGACGTCACCATGTCCGCGATGACGTCGATGGCCATGGGCAGGTCCGTGTCCAGCACCCGCGCGTAGTAGCAGGTGTTTTCCTTCGCCGTGGCCGCGTTGGATTCGCCGCCGACCTCGTCGAAGGCCGAGGCGATGTCCAGCGCGGTGCGGTTCCGGGTGCCCTTGAACAGCAGGTGCTCGAGGAAGTGGGTTGATCCGAAGTGGCCTTCGGCCTCGTCCCTGGACCCGACGCCGACCCAGAACCCCAGGGTTGCCGAACGCATCCCGGGCATGGCTTCGGTCAGGACCCGGACACCGCCGGGCAGCACGGAACGGCGGACGATAGCGTTGTCCTGGCTGCTTTGCCGGATTTCCAGGGGCATAGCGGAACTCCCCGCCGCCGAGCCTTGCTCTGCAGCGGGGAGTTCCCGGTCAAATGCTTCAGGCATTTAGTCGTCGGAGCCTTCCGCAGGTTCCTCGGTCTGCTCGCGCCCGCCCTGTGCCTCGGCGGATTCCTCGGCCACGACCGGGGACAGGGAGAGCTTGCCGCGGTCGTCGATCTTGGTGATCTCGACCTGGACCTTCTGGCCCACGGAGACGACGTCGTCGACGTTGTCCACGCGCTTGCCGCCGGCGAGCTTGCGCAGCTCGGAGATGTGCAGCAGGCCGTCCTTACCCGGAGTCAGGGAGACGAAGGCGCCGAAGGTGGTGGTCTTCACGACCGTGCCCAGGTACCGTTCGCCGACCTCGGGGATCTGCGGGTTGGCGATGGCGTTGACCGCTGCCCGGGCAGCTTCGGCAGAGGAGCCGTCGGTCGCGCCGATCAGCACGGTGCCGTCGTCCTCGATGGAGATGTCCGCACCGGTGTCTTCCTGGATCTGGTTGATCATCTTGCCCTTGGGGCCGATGACCTCGCCGATCTTGTCCACCGGGATCTTCACGGAGATGATCCGCGGGGCGAACTCGGAGAGCTCGTCCGGGGTATCGATCGCCGCGTTGATCACGCCGAGGATATGCAGCCGTGCCTCGCGGGCCTGCTTCAGCGCCGCCGCGAGGACCGAGGCGGGGATGCCGTCCAGCTTGGTGTCGAGCTGGATGGCGGTCACGAATTCGGACGTTCCGGCAACCTTGAAGTCCATGTCGCCGTAGGCGTCTTCGGCACCCAGGATGTCCGTCAGCGCGGCGTAGCGGGTCTCGCCGTCGACCTGGTCCGAGACCAGGCCCATGGCGATGCCGGCAACCGGCGCCTTCAGCGGCACGCCCGCGTTGAGCATCGACAGCGTCGAGGCGCAAACCGAGCCCATCGAGGTGGAGCCGTTGGAGCCCAGCGCCTCGGAGACCTGGCGGATGGCGTACGGGAACTCCTCGCGGGAGGGCAGCACCGGAACCAGGGCGCGCTCGGCGAGGGCGCCGTGGCCGATTTCGCGGCGCTTGGGCGAACCCACGCGGCCGGTCTCGCCCGTGGAGAACGGCGGGAAGTTGTAGTGGTGCAGGTAGCGCTTGTGCGTGACCGGGGACAGCGAGTCGATCTGCTGCTCCATCTTGAGCATGTTCAGCGTGGTCACGCCCATGATCTGGGTTTCGCCGCGCTCGAAGATGGCGGAACCGTGCACCCGCGGGAGCACCTCGACCTCGGCGGTCAGCTTGCGGATGTCCGTCAGGCCACGGCCGTCGATGCGGACCTGGTCCTTCAGGATGCGCTGGCGGACGACCTGCTTGGTGAGGGAGTTGAACGCGGCGCTGATTTCACGCTCGCGGCCGGCGAAAGCGGAGTCCTCGGAGCCGGCAAACTGCGCCAGGACCTCGGCCTTGAATTCGTCGGCGGCGTCGTTGCGGGCCTGCTTGTCGGCGATGGAGAAGATCTCCGCCAGCTTGCCGGCGGCAGCGGACTCGACGGCGGCGTAAGCGTCATCTTCGTAGTCCTTGAAGACCGGGAACTCGACAGTCGGCTTGGCGGCACGGGCCGCGAGGTCCGACTGGGCCTCGCACAGGGCGCGGATGAACGGCTTGGCAGCCTCCAGGCCCTCTGCCACGACCTCTTCGGTCGGCGCAGTGGCGCCCTCGTCCTTGATCAGGCTCCAGGCGTTGTCGGTGGCTTCGGCCTCGACCATCATGATGGCAACATCGTCGCCGTTGGCGTCGGCGACCACGCGTCCGGCAACAACCATGCTGAAGACGGCGCGTTCCAGCTCCGAGTGCTTCGGGAAGGCAACCCACTGGTCCTCGATCAGGGCAACGCGGACGCCGCCGATCGGGCCGGAGAACGGCAGGCCGCTCAGCTGGGTGGACATGGACGAAGCGTTGATGGCAACGACGTCGTAGAGCACGTCCGGGTTGATCGACAGGACCGTCACGACGATCTGCACCTCGTTGCGCAGGCCCTTGATGAAGGCCGGGCGCAGCGGGCGGTCCATCAGGCGGCAGGCCAGGATGGCTTCCGTGGACGGACGCCCCTCGCGGCGGAAGAAGGAACCGGGGATGCGGCCGGCAGCGTACATGCGCTCCTCGACGTCCACGGTCAGCGGGAAGAAGTCGAAGCCTTCGCGCGGCGACTTGCCGGCGGTCGTCGCCGAGAGCAGGGCGGTGTCTTCGTCGATGTAGACCATCGCGGAGCCGGCGGCCTGCTGCGCAAGGCGGCCGGTTTCAAACCGGACGACGCGCTGGCCGTAGCGGCCGTTGTCGATAACGGCTTCGGAGAACTGGATTTCGGGACCCTCCAAGAGAGCCACCTCCGTTTCTTTGGTGGCGGAGGAAACCGGCACCGCCGCCAGGCTTGCCTGCCGGCCTTGGTGGTCGGCGCCTGGTTGCGGCCGTCGGGCCGGATCAACACCCGGTCTTCGATCGAGACGCCCGGGGCGGCGCTGCGCTGCAGCTGCCACCCGGAGGTCACTACCGAGGACCGCGAATGCTGACGATGCCGGTCAACTCCTGTTGATGTAATTGTGGTGGTGCAAACAGAAGGCGGCTCCCCCAGGTGCGCTCAGCAGATCCGAGGGAGCCGCCTTCGTTGTCAGACTAGCGGCGCAGGCCGAGACGCTCAATCAGCGTACGGTAGCGCGCAATGTCGGTGTCATGCAGGTAGCCAAGCATGCGCCGGCGGCGACCGACCAGGGCCATCAGGCCGCGGCGGGTGTGGTGGTCATGCTTGTGCATCTTCAGGTGTTCCGTCAGGTCCGAGATGCGGCGGGACAGAACAGCGATCTGTACCTCGGGAGAACCCGTGTCGCCCTCGTGGGTGGCGTATTCCTTGATGATTTCCTGCTTGATAGCGGCGTCCAATGCCACAGTAACTCCTAGAAGTTGTGCCGTGAGGCCCGAATCAGCACCTCGCTGCCGGGGGCTCCGCGACCCTGCAGCGGACTGGCCGGCAGGCACGGATAAATCCAGCCGCCACGGACCGCAGCCGGATTCGCCCTCAAGTCTACCCGGCGCGTACTTACTCTGTCGAAAGCAGGGCCCGGCACTGGGCCACATCGAGCTGCATCTGCGTCACCAGCGCCTCCGCCCCGGTGTAGGCAACCATTCCCCGGAGGCGCTGCACGAATTCCACCACGACCTGCTGGCCGTAGAGATCGAAGTCCGCGGTGCGCTCGGCGGGCCGGTCGATCACATGGGCCTCGACCCGGCGGCTGGCTCCCACGAACGTCGGATTCGAGCCGACGGAAATCGCCGCGGGCCACCGCGTCCCGGCCTGGTCGATCAGCCAGCCGGCGTACACGCCGTCGGCCGGTACCAGGCCGCTCGCGTCCGTTGAGAGATTCGCTGTGGGGAATCCCAGCTCGCGCCCGCGGGCGTCCCCGTGCACGACTTCGCCGCGTACGCGGTGCAGGCGGCCGAGGATCTGGGCCGCGGTTGCGACGTCGCCCTCGGTGAGCGCCTCCCGCACCCAGGACGAGGAGCAGCGCCGGTCCCCGTTCAGCACGTCCGGCGCGTCCGGCTGGTCCGAGCCGTACTCCTCGATGACGTCCACGGCGAAGCCGAACTGCTCGCCCAGTTCCTGCATGGTGACCAGGTCCCCCGAATTGTCCTTGCCGAAGCGGACATCGTGGCCGATGACGACGGCGGAGGCGCCGAGCGCTTCCACGAACACCTTGCGGACGAACTCCTCCGGGGTGTCGGCGGCCAGCTCCAGTGTGTAGGTCATCATCAGCAGGCCGTCGACGCCGGTTTCTTCCAGCGCAGCGACCCGGTCGGCCAGGCCCATGATCTGCGGCGGGGCGGACTCGGGCCGGTGCACCTGGGCAGGATGCGGGTCGAAGGAGATGGCGACCGCACTGGCGCTGTGCCGCGCGGCGGTCTCCACCAGGGTGGTGAGCACCTGCTGGTGGCCGCGGTGAACGCCGTCGAAGTTGCCCAAAGTTACCACTGAGGGACCAAAGCCGGACGGTACTTCGGCCAGGTCTTTCCAGTAGTGCACAGTTTCTCCTCGCGTTGTTCGGCTTCGGCGGCGCCTGCCGGCCCGCGCTGACGCGGGCGGGAAGACCTCATCCATTATGCAGACGGCGGCGCCTTTACCGCATTTCGGTCCGGCCCGGCCGGTGCCTCCACAGCCACCATAGCCCCAGCAGCGGCAGCAGCAGCGGCACGTAGCCGTAGCCCTTGCCGAAGCCGGACCACACCGTGTCGTCCGGCAGCAGCGCGGCGTCGAACACGCTGATCAGGCCGACCGCGAGCACCCCCAGCAGCTCCACGCTGATGGCGGCCACGGAAATCCAGAACCAGCGCAGGCCCTTCTTGGCCAGGGCGACGGCGGCGAGGATATAGACGGCCGCGGCGAACGCGGACAGCAGATACGCGACGGGCGCCTCGGAGAACTTGGTGGCGATCTGGTAGGCCGCCCGCGCCGTGGCGGACACGGCGAAGATCCCGTAGACGGCGATGATCAGCCGCCCCGGGCCGCTGGCGCGCTGCTCGCTGCGGGCAACGCCGCCGGCTTGCCCCTGGTCGGATTTCCGTCCGGCCGGACTGGTTGAGCTCATGGTTCCTAACTTCGCTTTCATAGTGCCGTCCCCGCCATGTCCCAGATCTGTTCCATCCGGACCAGCATCACGGCGATGGTGAGTCCGACGGCGCCCAGGACCAAGTTGCTCCAGCGGCTTCGTTCCAGCATGGACCACCAGAACGCCGCGACCGGGACCAGCAGGGCCGTGATCCAGTAGCCCCAGAACTCCCAGGCCTCCCCGGCGACCGGTTCTCCCCCGAGCTGCCGGAAGATCGCGGCGACGCCGTAGACGAGCAGGAAAAGTTCGACGGCGGCCACGGCCAGGATCGTGATGTCGTTCGGCGGCTGCCGGATGATCGCGGCGACGATGCAGATGAGCGCGGAAACCAGGCAGATCACCACGCCGGTGATGAAGAAACCGTCGACTACCACTACCGCCCGGCCTCGTCGTTACCCGGTGCGAACACCAGCAGCGGCTTCGCCTCGGAACCCTTGTTGTCCAGCAAGGCCACGAGCCGTCCATCCGGCGCGAACGCCGCGATAGGTCCCGCCTCGGGGCTGGCGGAGATGCGGCGCCCGTGCGAGAGGTCGGCGGCCTCGGCCGGTGCCAGCTCGCGCGCGGGAAAGAGCGCGCGGGCCGCGTCGTCCAGTTCCAGCAGCTGCAGCTCCTGGGCCAGTTCCTCGAGGGTTGCGGCAGAGCCGATCCCGTACGGACCGACCTGGGTCCGCCGGAGGGCCGTCAGGTGTCCGCCGACGCCCAGGGCAGCGCCCAGGTCCCGGGCCAGCGCCCGGATATAAGTGCCGGACGAACATTCCACGGTGGCATCGATGTCCAGGAGCTTGCCGCCCCGTTCGCGCCGGATGTCGTGGATGTCGAAGCGGTGGACCGTGACCGGCCTTGCGGGAAGGTCCACCTCGGCGCCGGCCCGCACCCGCGCGTAGGAGCGCTGGCCGTTGACCTTGATCGCGGAGACGCTGCTGGGGACCTGCTCGATGTCCCCGGTCAGGTCGGCGACGGCGGCGCGGATCGCGTCCTCGGTGACGGCCGCGGCGATGGTCTCGTTAGTGATATCGCCCTCGGCGTCGTCGGTCACCGTTGACTGGCCCAGCCGGATGGTCGCCGTGTAGGTCTTCCTGGTGCCCACGATGTAGGTCAAAAGCCGCGTCGCGCGGTTGATGCCAACGACAAGGACGCCGGTGGCCATCGGATCCAGTGTGCCGGCGTGGCCCACTTTCCGGGTGCCCGCCAGCCGCCGCATGCGGCCGACCACGTCATGGCTGGTCCACCCCTGCGGCTTGTCCACGATAATCAGTCCTGAACGGAGCGGCCCGGAATTCACGCCTTTCAGTATATGGGTGTCCGGATGCTGCGAACGACGCCGGTGTCTCAGTACTCGGTCTTCGCGTCCAGTTGTTCCCAGCTGCGGAAGGGCTCCTGCGACGTCGGCACCGTGATCTGGGAGACCGGCATCAGCGCTTCCTGGCCCCGTCCCATGATGTAGTCGTAGAAGGCGGCGTCGTCGAAACCTGCCCGTGCCGCGTCATGGCGGTCGGCGGCGAAATACACCCGGTCCAGCCTGGACCACAGCGCGGCGGAGAGGCAGAGCGGGCAGGGCTCGCAGCTGCTGTACAGCGAGGCGCCGGCCAGGTTGAACGTCCCAAGCTCCTGGCAGGCGCGCCGGATGGCCACGACTTCCGCGTGGGCGGTCGGGTCGTTGCTTGCGGTAACCCGGTTGGTGCCTTCGAAAACCCGGCCGTCCGCAGCGACAACGATGGCGCCGAAGGGGCCGCCCTGGGCGTCGACGTTCCTGACTGCCAATTCCACAGCCTGGGTCAGGTATTCGGCGATCTTGTCGTCCATGGCACCACCTTGGTTCGAGGACACTGCTTCGGTCGTTGGCAGCTCCCGCTGCCGGGAATAGCTCGACCCTACTGCACCATCCTGTGCCGGAACGCCGTGCCGTCATCAAAGCAGTCATCAAAGCCGTCATTAAAGGACAGTGCCCGGCACTGTGGAGAGCGCAAACACGCTCTTCGCCACAGTCCGGGCGCTACCGGAGTCTCCTCCGGCGGGGGCAGGTGCTGCACCGGCCCCACGGGGTTAGGTCAGCTCGACGGGATCAGCGGGTGCCGTCGCGCTCGTCGGGATCGGCCGCGAAGTCTTCCTCGTCGTCGTCCTCTTCATCCTTGCGGTAGGGATCGGAGTCCCCGGCGAAGGTCGCACCCTCGGCAAGGGCGGCCACCTCGGCATCCCGGGCCTTGGCCGTCCGCAGGAGTTCCTCCAGGTTGCTGGCGTTGACCGGGATCTCGTCCGGCACGAACTCCAGGGTCGGCGTCAGCCGGGCCGTAATGTTCTTGCCGACCTCCGAGCGGAGGATGCCCTTGGCAGACTCGAGGGCCTTGCGGGTGTCGCTCTGCTGGGCCTCGTCGCCGAAGACGGTGTAGTACAGCGTGGCGTGCTGCAGGTCGCTGGTGACGCGGGCGTCGGTGATGGTGACGAAGCCGAGCCGCGGATCCTTCACCCTGCGGTCCAGCGCCTGTGCTACGACGACCTTGATCCGGTCAGCCAGCTTGGCTGCGCGGGCTGGATCAGCCATGGGTCCCCTCCTCATGTCGGGTGGTTAAGGGGCGGACGCCTGGCCGGCTTTGCGGCCGGTCCAGGCGCCCGCCCGGGAGAACTGACTAGACGCGCGGCTTCTCGCGCATCTCGTAGGTCTCGATGATGTCGCCTTCCTTGAGGTCGTTGAACGACCCCAGGCCGATGCCGCACTCGAAGCCCTCGCGGACCTCGGTCGCATCGTCCTTGAACCGCTTGAGCGACTCAACGGTGAGGTTCTCGCCGATGATGTTGCCGTCGCGGGAGACGCGCGCCTTGGAGTTACGGCGGATCGTGCCCGAGCGGACAATCGAGCCGGCGATGTTGCCGAACTTGGAGGAACGGAAGATCTCGCGGATCTCGGCGGTGCCGAGCTGCGCTTCCTCGTACTCCGGCTTCAGCATGCCCTTCAGCGCCAGTTCGATGTCATCGATTGCGGCGTAGATGACCGAGTAGAAGCGCATGTCGACGCCTTCGCGGTCGGCCAGTTCGGCCACGCGCTCGGCCGGCTTGACGTTGAAGCCGATGATGATCGCGTTGTCCACGGTCGCCAGGTTGACGTCGTTCTGCGTGATCGCACCGACACCGCGGTGGATAACGCGCAGCTGGACATCTTCGCCGACATCGATCTTGAGCAGCGAGTCCTCCAGCGCTTCGACGGCACCGGACACGTCGCCCTTGAGGATGAGGTTGAGGGTGTCAACCTTGCCCTCGGCCACGGCCTTGTCGAAGTCCTCGAGGCTGATGCGCTTGCGGCGCTTGGCCAGCGCGGCGTTGCGGTCCGCAGCTTCGCGCTTCTCGGCGATCTGGCGGGCGGTACGCTCGTCGTCGGTCACCAGGAAGGTGTCACCGGCGCGCGGCACCGTGGACAGGCCCAGGACCTGCACCGGACGCGACGGCGAAGCCGCCTCGACCTGGTCGCCGTTCTCGTCGAACATGGCACGCACGCGGCCGTGCGCAATGCCGGCCACGATCGTGTCGCCCACCTTCAGCGTTCCGGACTGGACCAGCACGGTAGCGACCGCGCCGCGGCCCTTGTCCAGGTTCGCTTCGATGGCGATGCCGCGGGCGTCCTTGTTGGGGTTGGCCCGCAGGTCCAGCGCCGCGTCCGCGGTCAGCAGGACTGCCGAGAGCAGGTCGTCGATGTTGAGGTTCTGGCGTGCGGAGACGTCGACGAACATGGTGTCGCCGCCGTACTCCTCGGGTACCAGGCCGTACTCGGTCAGCTGGCCGCGGATCTTGTCCGGGTTCGCGCCTTCCTTATCGATCTTGTTCACGGCCACCACGATCGGCACGCCGGCGGCCTGCGCGTGGTTCAGCGCCTCCACGGTCTGCGGCATGACGCCGTCGTCCGCGGCGACCACCAGGATGGCGATGTCGGTGACCTTCGCACCACGGGCACGCATGGCGGTGAACGCCTCGTGGCCCGGGGTATCGATGAAGGTGATCCGGCGCTGCCGGCCATCGTGGTCGAAACCGATCTGGTAGGCACCGATGTGCTGGGTGATGCCACCGTGCTCGCCCTCGACAACGTTCGAGTGCCGGATGGCGTCGAGCAGGCGGGTCTTACCGTGGTCGACGTGGCCCATGACGGTCACGACGGCCGGACGCTTCTCCAGGTCCTCGTCGCCCTCGGCCTCAAGTTCGGCCTCGAGGTCGATGTCGAACGAATCGAGCAGCTCGCGCTCCTCGTCCTCGGGGGAAACGACCTGGATCTTGTAGCCCAGTTCCGCGCCGAGGACCTCGAAGGTCGCCTCGTCCAGGGACTGGGTGGCCGTGGCCATCTCACCGAGGTGGAACAGGACGGTCACCAGTGCGGCCGGGTTCGCCTCGATCTTGTCGGCGAAATCCGTGATGGAGGAGCCGCGGCGCAGGCGGACAACCGTGTTGCCATCGCCGCGGGGAACGCTCACGCCGCCCAGCGACGGTGCGCTCATCTGCTCCAGTTCCTGGCGCTTCGCGCGCTTCGACTTACGCTGCTTGCCGCGGCCGGCGCCACCCTTGCCGAAGGCGCCCTGCGTGCCGCCGCGTCCGCGGCCGCCCTTGCCGAAGCCGCCTCCGGCCGGAGCGCCGCCCGGGGCACCACCCGGACGGCCGGGAGCACCCGGGCGACCGGGACCGCCGGAGCGGCCGGCGGGTGCCGGACGCTCGGTGCGGTTAGGCATCATGCCCGGAGTCGGACGTGCGCCACCGGGACCGCCGCCGGGCCGCGGGGCGCCGGGGCGGGGTGCGCCCGGACGGGGCGCTCCGGGACGGGGTGCACCGGGCCGCGGTGCACCCGGACGGGGACCGCCCTGGCCGGCTGCGGGACGCGGACCGCCCTGGCCGGCAGCCGGACGGGGCGCGCCGTCGCGGCCGCCCCGGGGCATGCCCTGGGACGTGGCGAAGGGGTTGTTGCCCGGACGCGGAGCACGATCGGAATCGCGGTCGCGGCCACCCCGGGGCATGCCCTGGGACGTGGCGAAGGGGTTGTTGCCCGGGCGGGGACCGGAAGGCCGCGGTGCGCCGGGACGCGGGGCGGCGGAACCGGGCTTCGGTGCAGCCGGGGTTTCAGCCGGGGCCGAAGCTGACGCAGCGGCCGGAGCGGACGGTGCGGCCTGGGCCGCAGGTGCCTGCGGTTCGGCCGGTACCGAGGGAGCGGACGGCGCCGCAGTTTCGGCCGGCGTGGAAGCCGCCGGGGCCTGCGGAGCCGGCGAGGGCTTGGCGCCCGGACGCGGCGAGGGAGCGGCACCGGGCTTGGGCCCGGGAGCCGGACGTCCGGCAGGCGCTGGCCGGCCGGAGGGCGCCGCGGCGCCCTTTGCACCGGCGGCCGGGTAGGCATCACGAAGCTTCTTGACTACGGGTGCCTCGATAGTCGACGAGGCGGACCGGACGAATTCGCCCAGTTCCTGCAGTTTGGCAACTGCATCTTTAGAGGTAATACCGAGCTCTTTCGCGAGCTCGTGTACGCGGACCTTGGCCACATTTCTCCTGTCTCGGTCCGCACCGAGCCAGGTACGAACCGTCTATTTCTTGCTGCGGTCTCCCGCACCGCACATGGGGTGCTGCGGAGAACGACCGTGAGCAGTGCACAACAGATAAGTCATCGTTGGGCACTCATCGCTTGGCACTCATCGGGTTTCCATCAGTTTTCTGACCCGCTTTCAGGTTGGACGGTTGTTCGCGCGCTGAAGTAGCTTTCAACGGCGCGGCTATCAACTTTACCCCTAAAGGCTCGGTTAAAGGCACGCCGCTTCAAAGCCAAGGCCATGCACGCGGAATCCGGGTGCAACCAGGCACCCCTCCCGGGCAAGCGGCGGTGGAGATCGACGACGACGGCACCAGGGCCGTCCGGCGCGATGGCCAAACGCAGCAGGCCGGACTGGTCATCCTGCTTCCGGCAGCCAATGCAGGTACGCTGCGGAGGCTTCCGGGGAGACCGGACCGTATTCATTCTAGCGCTTTCGGCAAGCCGGCCACGAACCGGGCCGGTCAAATCGGACAGGGAGGCTATTGGACGGCCACCGCATCCGAGACGATGTCGATCCGCCAGCCGGTCAGCTTGGCCGCGAGGCGGGCGTTCTGGCCCTCCTTGCCGATGGCCAGCGACAGCTGGTAGTCCGGCACCACCACGCGGGCCGAGCGGGCATCCGTGTCCGTGATGGTGACGGAGGTGACGCGCGACGGCGACAGCGCGTTGCCGATGAAGGTCGCCGGGTCCTCGCTGAAGTCCACGATGTCGATCTTCTCGTCATGCAGCTCGGTCATGACCGCGCGCACCCGCGAACCCATCTCGCCGATGCAGGCGCCCTTGGCGTTCAGGCCCGGCACGTTCGCCTTGACGGCGATCTTGGTCCGGTGCCCGGCCTCGCGCGCCAGCGCCACGATCTCGACGCTGCGGTCCGCGATCTCCGGAACCTCAAGTTCGAAGAGCTTGCGCACCAGGCCCGGATGCGAACGGGAGAGCGTGATCGACGGGCCCTTCAGGCCGCGGTGGACGTCCACCACGTAGGCCCTCAGGCGCGCGCCGTGCGGATAGCTCTCCCCCGGCACCTGCTCGGGCGGCGGCAGCAGAGCTTCGACCGTGCCCAGGTCCACCTGCACCATGTTCGGGTTGTGCCCCTGCTGGATGACGCCGGAGACCAGCTCGCCTTCCTTGCCGCGGAAGACGCCGAGCACGTTGTCATCCTCGGCATCGCGCAGGCGCTGCAGGATGATCTGCCGGGCGGTCGATGCCGCGATGCGGCCGAAGCCGTTGGGCGTGTCGTCGAACTCGCCGACGACCTCGCCGTCCTCGTCGACCTCGGCGGCCCAGATGGTCACGTGTCCGCTCTTCCGGTCCAGTTCGGCCCGGGCCTTCTCGATGGAGCCGGGCGTCTTGTGGTACGCCACCAGCAGCGCCTGCTCGATCGTCGGAATGAGCAGATCCAAGGGGATTTCGCGTTCGCGTTCCAGCAGCCGCAGGGCGCTCATGTCGATATCCATGTCAGTCTTCCTCATTCTCAAGTTCGCCGCGCTGCTCAGCCGCGGCCAGTTCTTCGTCCAGCTGGGTGAATTCTATTTCCACTTTCCCGCTGCGGATGTTGCCGAAGGCCAGCTCCACGGGGTCGCCTTCCTTTGGCTTCATTCCCTTCCGGACCGCCAGCTGCGGGCGGAGGGTGACGCCGTCTTCCCGGACCTCCAGCAGGCGCCCGGTCACGTCCTCGCCGTCGATCACCTTGGCACGCACCAGCCGGCCGAGGTTCCGCCGCCAGTGCCGCGGCTCGGTCAGCGGCCGGCTCACGCCGGGCGACGACACTTCAAGATCGTACGGGTCGCCGGCATCGTGCGGATCCTCGTCAAGAATCTTGGAGAGCACCTGCGAGAGCTCGGCGATGGTGTCCAGTCCCACACCGCCCACGCGGTCCTCCGGCAGGTCCACGATGACGTGCACGGTGCGCTGGGTGCCCGCGGTTCGCACCTCGACATCCTCCAGGTAGAGCTCCTTGGCGGCCACGGCCGGTGCTACGAGTTCCTTCAGGCGATCCGCCTCTGCATTGGTGCCGGTTGGATTCCCCGGCTGGAACCCGCCGGTGCGATCGGGCCGATCCGCCATTGCTGCCTCCCGCTAGATGATGTTGTAGCTACTAGCCTAGCGACTTTCCCGGGCAGTCGTTGACGCCCGCCCCGGCGCGGCATGGCATCATCGACTGTTGTGGAACCGTCTCCTGCACCGTCCGCCGCCGCGAAGTCCGGGCGGTTCCTGCGCCGCACGCTCCTGCTGCTGCTGGCCGGCGCCCTGGTCATCGGCCTGGGCACCGTTGTGGCCCCGGTCGACGACGGCCCGCCGCCCCTGAGCACCACCGAGCAACTGCTCGTGGACGCGGAGGACAGCCTGCTGGATGCCGCGGGCAGCCTGGAGGCGCTGGCCGCAGCGAACGGCGAAAATAACGACGGCGGATCGCGGCTGGCCGCCCGCCTCGCCCAAGACCTGCGCCGGCAGGCGGCGCTGTTCCCCCTGGTCACCACCTGGCCGTCAGGTTCCCCCGCGGCCCAGGACGGCTCAGGCGAGGCGCGGCCGTCCGCAGGGGCCGTGCCGTCCGAGGGCGGGGAGCAACCCGCGGCCATGTCCGGCCCGGCCACGAGCGAACCCGCGCCGAGCCCGCAGCAGGCACTGGATGCGCTGTCCGGTACGTACCGGCTCCTGCTCGACGGCTCTCAGGCTGCCGAGCCGGGACTGGCACGGCTGCTCGCCTCCGTCGGCGCCGCCGTCTACAGCCAGGCCACCGCCCTGCACGGTGCCTACCCCCAAACCGAGCCTCCCGCACGGTGGACGCCGCCCCCGACGGCCGCCGCGCCGGAATGTCCGCCCGCTGCGAGCGGAGCCTCCTCGTCTTCCCCCGCCCCCGAGCCTCAGCCCGTGGACACCACCTCCCCTGGCACCCAGGGGAGCACCGAGGCGCAGGCCGTGGCCGGCGTCGTCGTCACCGAATACCGCACGATCTTTACCTACGAAGCCGCGCTGCCCAGGCTCTCGGGCAACGAACGCGCCGCCGCCGAGGAACGCTACGCGGTGCACCGCGCGCTGGCGGGCCGGTGGGAGGATCTCGCCGCCGCGGCCTGCCTCGGGCTGCCGGAGCGCGCGGCCGCCTACCCGTTCCCGGCCGACCCGGCCGCGCAGCCGCTTGAGGCGCTGGCCGCAGCCGAACAGGACACGGCCTCCGCGTTGGCCGACGCCGTCGCCTTCAGCCGGTCCCTGCGCGGAGCGGCGGCAGCCGACCTTGCCGCGGCGGCGCTCCGGCTCGCCGCGACCGGAGGCCGGCCGCCGCTCACCCCGGGTCTGGACGAGGACGGCGGCGAGGGCTGAGCCGGACGCGCGGGGCGGGCTGCAAACCGGGCCCGCAGTCAACGGGCCGGCCGCGGCGGAGCTACCCGCCCAGCACGTTCTCCTGCACCACGTCGTAGCCGAGCTTGATAATCAGCGCGGCCACAACGAGCAGGAACACGACCCGGATGAACCGGCTGCCCTTGGTGATCGCCATCCGGGCGCCGACATAGCCGCCGGCCATGTTGGCCACGCCGAGCAGCAGGCCGAGGCCCCACAGCAGGGCGCCGCTGGGAAGGAAGAACATCAGGGCGCCGGCGTTGGTCGCCATGTTGACGATCTTGGCCTTGGCGCTGGCGGCCAGGAAGTTGTAGCCGAGGATGGCCACCATCGCGATGATCAGGAACGAACCGGTCCCCGGACCGATCAGGCCGTCATAGAAGCCGATGACGAGCCCGATCCCGGCGGCGGTGCCGAAGTGCCGCACGCCGCTGTAACGCAGCTTCGTGAGGGTCCCGGCGGTGGGGCGGAGCGCAGTGAAGACGGCGACGACGATCAGCGCGACGATGATGATCGGCTTGAAGACCTCGGCCGGCAGCGCGGTGGCGACGATGGCCCCGGCGAAGCTGCCCGCCAGGGCCACACCGGCCATCGGCAGCGCCGTCTTCAGGTCCGGGTGGGCCCGGCGGTAGTACGTCACCGCGCTGGTCGTGGTGCCGAAGATCGAGCCCATCTTGTTCGTGGCCAGCGCCTGGACCGGGCTGATGCCGGGCACCAGCAGCAGGGCGGGAAGCTGGATCAGCCCTCCGCCGCCGACCACGGCATCCACCCAGCCCGCGGCGAAGCCGGCGACGACCACCAGGAGGATCGTCGCCAGCTCGAGCTCTTCGAGCCCGGAGATCACTTCCCGGTAAGCGCCGCCACGTAGGCGACCGCGTCCTCCAGCGGAATGTTCTGCGCCTCGCCGGTGGCGCGGTCCTTCACCTCGACGACGCCGTCAGCCAGGCCGCGCCCGACCACCACGATCGTCGGCACGCCGATCAGCTCGGCGTCGCCGAACTTCACGCCCGGGGAGACCTTGGGCCGGTCGTCATAGATGACGTCGAGGCCGGCGGCTTCGAATTCGTCGGCGAGCTCGGCGGCCGCCTCGAAGATTTCCGTGCCCTTGCCCGTGGCCACGAGGTGCACGTCCGCCGGTGCCACGTTCCGCGGCCAGACCAGCCCCCTGCCGTCATGGTTGGACTCGGCCAGCGCGGCCACGGCGCGGGTGACGCCGACGCCGTAGGAACCCATGGTCACGGTGGTGAGCTTGCCGTTGGAGTCCAGGACCTGCAGGCCGAGCGCCTCCGCATACTTCCGGCCGAGCTGGAAGATGTGTCCCATTTCGATGCCGCGGGCGGCCTCGAGCGCGCCGGAGCCGTCCGGGGCGGGGTCGCCCGCGCGCACCTCGACGGACTCGATCACGCCGTCCCAGCCGAAGTCGCGCCCGGCGACGAGGCCGAACACGTGCTTGCCGTCGAGGTTGGCACCGGTGATCCAGCTGCTGCCGGAGACCACGCGGGGATCCACCAGGAACAGCAGGCCGGTCTTGCCCTCGGTACCCAGCACAGCGGCGTCAAGGCTCTCCCCCGGTCCGATGTAGCCCTTGACCAGGCCCGGGTGCTTCTTCAGGTCGTCTTCGGTAGCCGGCTCGATGCCCACTTCGCCGCCGACCGGCAGGAAGCCCGCGATGTTGGCCTCCACGCGCTTGAGGTCGACCGCGCGGTCGCCCGGGACGCCGATCACCAGGATCTGGCGTTCCCCGGTCGGCAGCGTGGCGGCCAGCACCACGTTCTTGAGCGTGTCAGCGGCGGTCCACGGCCGGTCGGCCCGGGGCGCGATCTCGTTGGCGGCGGCCACGAGGGTCTCGATGGTCGGAGTGTCCGGGGTGTCCTTCACCTCGGCCGCGGGTGCTCCGCTGAAGTCGATGGCCGGCGGCACCACGGTGGTGACCGCCTCGACGTTGGCGGCATAGCCGCCGGCCGAGCGCACGAACGTGTCCTCGCCGACCTCGGTCGGATGCAGGAATTCCTCGCTCTTCGAGCCGCCCATGGCGCCCGCGGTCGCCTTGACCGGAATCACTTCGAGTCCGAGCCGGTCGAAGATCCGCAGGTACGCGGCCCGGTGCGCCGCGTAGCTGGCGTCCAGACCGGCGTCGTCGATGTCGAAGGAGTAGGAGTCCTTCATGATGAACTCGCGGCCGCGCAGCAGGCCGGCCCGCGGGCGGGCCTCGTCGCGGTACTTCGTCTGGATCTGGTACAGGCAGACCGGCAGGTCCTTGTAGGAGGAGTACAGGTCCTTGACCAGGAGCGTGAACATTTCCTCGTGCGTGGGCGCCAGCAGGTAGTCCGCCTCCTTGCGGTCCTTCAGCCGGAACAGCCCCTCGCCGTACTCGGTCCAGCGGTTCGTCGCCTCGTACGGTTCGCGCGGCAGCAGTGCCGGGAAGTGGACTTCCTGCGCGCCGATCGAGTTCATTTCCTCGCGCACGATCGCCTCGACCTTGCCCAGGACCTTCAGGCCCAGCGGCAGCCAGGAGTAGATCCCCGGGGCGGCCCGGCGGATGTAGCCGGCGCGGACCAGCAGCTTGTGGCTGGCGACCTCTGCGTCAACCGGGTCTTCGCGCAAAGTGCGCAGGAACAGAGTGGAAAGTCGCAGGACCACGCTTGGAATCCGTTTCTGGGTCAGGGAGGAAGAATCAGTTACCCATCCTACGGTTCCTCACCCCGCAGGCGTGAACCGGGCGGCACGCGGCCTGTCCGCCCGGCGCGGGGACGTCAGAACAGCACGGTCGCGAAGGTGCCGACCCGGGTGAAGCCGACCCGCTCGTACGCCAGGATCGCCCGTTGGTTGTAGTCGTTGACGTAGAGGCTCGCCACCGGTGCGAACCGGCGGGAGAGTTCGACGACGGCGGCCAGCGCCGGCGCGGCCAGCCCCCGGCCGCGGTACTTGGGATTCATCCACACGCCCTGCAGCTGCACGGCCGCGGTAGAGACGTTGCCCAGTTCGGCTTTGAAGACCACCTCGCCGTTGCCGTCGCGCTGGATGAGCGAATGCCCCTTGCCGATCAGGCTGCGAACGCGCTGGCGGTAGTGCTGGCCGCCTCCGGACATCGGCGAGTAGCCGACTTCCTCTTCGAACATGGCGACACACGCCGGCAGCAGCACGTCCAGGTCCTCCGGCTCGGAGAACCTGACGTCGGGCGAAGCCGGTACGGCCGGTTTGCCGCGCAGTTCCATCAGCGGCTGCCGCGGGCGGACGTCGAAGGGCCGGCTGGCGGTCTGCTGGTAGGACGACCAGATGCCCATGACCGCCTCGGCCGGCCCGAAGATCGACGACGTGCGCCGGTTCGCCGCGGCCAGGAAACTGCCGAGGCGGGCGCCTTCCTCGGCGCTCAGGCCGGTCGGGACGACGTTGACTCCGGCCCAGCACGCCCCGGTCAGCCCCTCGGGGGTGAAATAGCCGAGGATCTCGGCTCCGGAGCCGGTCGGCCGCGCGGTCTTGGCGGTCTCGAGGTGGGCGGCGAGGAACACGTTGCCCACGGGATCGCGGTTGACCACGTCCCACAGGGCCGACGTGTCCTCGTCGGCCAGGACCCGGATGCCGGTTTCGCCGGGGGCCGCCTGGGCAGCGCCGGCGGTGCGGTCCCGCTGCCTGCTAGCTGACGGTAACCACGGGGCTACCCTGGACAGCATCTTCGCCATCGGCGTCCCCCATTTCCTCGGCAATTCTCATTGCTTCTTCGATGAGTGTCTCAACAATCCGGTCTTCGGGCACAGTCTTGATGACTTCGCCCTTCACGAAGATCTGGCCCTTGCCGTTGCCGGAGGCCACACCGAGGTCGGCTTCCCGGGCTTCGCCCGGACCGTTGACGACACAGCCCATGACGGCCACGCGCAGCGGGACCTCCATCCCTTCCAGCCCGGCAGTCACCTCGTCCGCCAGGGTGTAGACGTCCACCTGGGCCCGCCCGCAGGAGGGGCACGAGACGATTTCGAGCTTCCGCTCGCGCAGGTTCAGCGACTGCAGGATCTGCAGGCCGACCTTGATTTCCTCCACCGGCGGCGCCGACAGCGAGACGCGGATGGTGTCCCCGATGCCCTTGGACAGCAGCGCGCCGAAGGCGGTGGCGGACTTGATGGTGCCCTGGAACGCCGGCCCGGCCTCGGTCACGCCCAGGTGCAGCGGCCAGTCCCCGCGCTCGGCCAGCAGCTCGTAGGCGCGGACCATGACCACCGGGTCATTGTGCTTGACGGAAATCTTGAAGTCATGGAAGTCGTGCTCCTCGAAGAGCGATGCCTCCCAGACGGCGGATTCGACGAGCGCCTCGGGAGTGGCCTTGCCGTACTTCTGCAGCAGCCGGGGATCCAGCGAGCCGGCGTTGACGCCGATCCGGATCGAGGTGCCGGCCGCCTTGGCCGCATCCGCGATCTCCTTGACCTGGTCATCGAACTTGCGGATGTTGCCGGGATTCACGCGGACGGCAGCACAGCCGGCGTCGATCGCGGCGAACACGTACTTGGGCTGGAAGTGGATGTCCGCGATGACCGGGATCTGGGACTTCTTGGCGATGATCGGCAGCGCCTCGGCGTCGTCCGCGCTCGGGCAGGCGACACGGACAATATCGCAGCCGGCGGCGGTCAGCTCGGCGATCTGCTGCAGCGTCGCGTTGATGTCCGTGGTGGGAGTGGTGGTCATGGACTGGACGCTGACGGGCGAATCCGACCCGACTCCGACCGAGCCGACTTTGATCTGGCGGGTCTTGCGCCGCGGAGCCAAAACGGGCGGCGGCGCCGCCGGCATACCTAGGTTGACCGAAGTCAATGCATCCTCCATGAGCCTTGGGGCAGTTGCTGATCAGGTTTCATTATCCTCCTCGCGGCGCGGGCTTTCGATTGCGCGCCGTGTGGGAAACCTCATGCGTAGTCGGCGAACGCTCCCGTAACCGGCTGCCACTCGGTGACCTTTAGCGCCGAGACCAGGTTCTGCACGTTGAACGGGTCCTGCTTCAGCTCCTGCAGCAGGCCGGCCTCGTCCTGGGCCGTAAAGATCAGCAGGGCGCCGGCGCCGTCGGCATAGGGCCCGGAGGCCAGCAGCCGGCCGGCGGCAACGAAGCCGTTGAGCCATTCGCGGTGTGCCGGCCGGTGCTCGTCGCGGGCGGCTTCCGAGTCGGCGGCGTAGACATACTCCACAGCAAAAACAGTCATGGTGGACACCTTACCCGCCCCGGGGACCGCCGGATTAATCACTGGTACGACACGAACCACGGCGCCGGACTGACGCCCAGGTACGTCCGCTCGGGCGTGAAAGCGGGCATGTCCTCGTCGTAGAAGTTCTTCCATCCCATCCAGGTTCCCTCCGGCAGGTCCTGCCGCAGGGACCGCCAGGTGTCCAGCTTCTGTTCCGGGGTGCCGTGACCGTCCGCGTGCACGACGACGGCGAGTTCCTCGTGCGACATGTCCAGGTCTTCGCGGTTGCCGATCATGCGCAGCTGGAACTGGTGCAGGATGAGCACCTTCTGCGGCAGGTTGTTCCGGCGGGTCAGGCCGGCCAGCCAGGCCGAGACTTCGTTGATCTCCGCCGCCGGCACGGAGCCGATCTGTTCCATGTGCCGCTGCCCCTCCTGCAGCCGCCACTCGGGGTCGAGGGCCAGGCCGACATGCGGCAGCTTCAGCAGTTCTTCATACCGCTTGGCCTGGGTCAGGAAATCCGTGGTTCCCGGCTGCAGGTCCAGCACCACGTAAACGCCCGCCTCGCCGGCCGCGTCCACCCAGCGGCGCAGTTCAGGCACATCCGAGTCCGCCGAATAGTCGCCGTCCGCCCCGGCCGCCTCGGTGGCGACGGTCGCGATGATCTCGAAGGCCGGCTGCACTGGCTGGTCGCTGTACGGCTGGTACTGCTTCGCGAGCTCCTTGGCCCGCTTGATCGCCGCCTGCACGCCCTGCTCCCCCAAGGCGCCGAGCGCCGAGCCGGACGGATGGCCGTAGAGCGCCACCATGCGCCGGGTCGGGAACGCGAGCAGTCCCCCGCCCGGGAGCTCCGGCGCAGTGAGGGCCGCCTCTGCACGGGCGGCGAACGCATCGGCGTCCCCGAAGGCCGCGCCCAGCCCGATCACGTTGTTGTCCGGTGCCGCCCGCAGGAAGTCAATGGTCTCCGGGTCTTCGCGCGGGTCCGCCGCCGGGTCCTGCTGCACGCGGGCACCGGCAGCGCGCGCGACAGCCACCGCCGCCGGCAGCTCCCCTTCCGCTTCTGGAGCCAGCAGCACGGAGCCGGGCGCCGTTCCGCCGGCCCCGGCGGGACGCTCCGCCCGGTCGTCCAGGCCGAGGAGCGCAATTCCGGGCAGCAGCGCGGACCACGCGGACGTTGGCGCCGCCGAGGATGCCCGCGTTCCGGACGTTCCGGCGGGGCTCGGACCTTGGGCCGCTTCCCCACCGGCAGCAGGCGAGGCACCCAAACCCGCAGCCGTCGTCGTACTCTCTGCGGGCGTGCCGAAGACCTTGGCGCTGCGCACCCCGAGCCGTTCGAGCTCGGCCGGCAGCCCGTCGGCCGCGAGCAGGACCGGCACGCCCAGGCTGACCGCTTCCGCGGCGGCCTGCTTGACGGCCGCGGGGTCTTCGGGCGGCGCGAGTACCGCGACGGGACTGGATTCGAAGAGGGCGCGGCTGGCCGCGAGGGCCGCCTCGGCGTCCGTCCCGGCAATCAGTTGGGGTGCCGCTCCCCCTGGCTTCAGGACGACGCGGTCCTGCGCCTGGCGGGTCGACTGGCCCGGGGAGGCCCCGACCTCCACGGTGGAACAGCCGCCGAGGACCAGCGCCGCGGCGGCCGCGGCCGCCGCCAGCACCCGGGCGTGATGCCGATGTCCGGCCTGGAGCACGCGCCCCGGTCGCCTGTCCGCCATGGATCGCCTCCCGCCGTCGTCCGTACTGCCAGACTAGGCCGGTCGCGAAGCATTGGGGAGGCAGTTCCGGTCCCCCGGGCGTGTCAGAGCCTGCCGGGGCAGGGCGGCCTGCGCCGGCGGAGGCTAACCGAAAATGTTCACCGGTTTGACGATGTCCGCATAAATCAGCAGCGCGCCCATGCCCAGCATGACGATCGCGACCGCGTAGGTCAGCGGCAGCAGCCGGGCGATGTCCACCGGCCCCGGATCCGGGCGCCGGAAGAGCCTGGCCACGCCGCGGCGCACGGCCTCCCAGAGGGCGCCGGCGATGTGCCCGCCGTCCAGCGGCAGCAGCGGGATCAGGTTGAAGACGAACAGGGCCAGGTTGACCGAGCCGACCAGCCCGATCAGCGACGCCGCCCGTGCCTCCATCGGGATCTCGTCCATCGCGGTGATTTCGCCGGCGATCCGGCCCACGCCGACCACGCTCATCGGGCCGTTGGGGTCGCGCGGGGCATCGCTGAACGCGGCCTCGGCGACGTCCGCCAGCCGCTGCGGGAGGTGAAGCACGACGCCGGTAATCGCCTGCAGGTTTTCGCCCACCGCCGGCAGTACCTCCGTGGCTGGCTGCGGGGTCAGTTCGGTGGTGGAACCCATGCCGACGAAGCCGGCCTGCTCCACGACCGGATCGCCGCTGGCATCCAGCACCGGCTGGTTGTCCTCGCCCAGCACCGGGCGCTCGGTCAGGATCGGGGTGATGGTCGTGCGGATGGTCTGTCCGCCGCGTTCGAGCACGATCGGGGTCTGCTGGCCGGCGGCGTCGCGGATCCAGCGGGTGAGCTCGTACCAGTCGGTCACGGGCTTGCCGTCGAATTCGGTGACGGTGTCCCCCGGCCGGATGCCGGCGGCGGTGGCAGGCGCCTCGGGGTCGGAGGGCAGGCAGTCCGTCTGGCCGGTCTCGGCCTGCTGGCTGGCGGGGACCACGCACTTGTTGACCTGCGCGATCGTGGTGCTCGGCTGGGCCGTGCCGAAGCCGACCATGACAATGCCGAGCAGGACGACGCCGATCAGCAGGTTCATGAACGGGCCGCCGAGCATGATGATGATCCGCTTGTAGACGGGCAGCTTGTAGAAGAGCCGGTTCTCGTCGCCGGGCTGCAGCCGCTCGGCGTCGGCCGTCCGGGCGTCCTCCGCCAGCTGCTGGAACAGCCCCGTGCTGGACTTGCGCACCCTGCCGTCGCCGCCCTTCGCCGGCGGGTACATGCCGATCATGGAGACGTAGCCGCCGGCGGGGACCGCCTTCAGCCCGTACTCCGTCTCCCCCTTGCGCCGGGAGAACAAGGTCTTGCCGAAGCCGACCATGTACTGGGTGACGCGCACGCCGAACAGCTTGGCCGGCACGAGGTGGCCCACCTCGTGCAGCGCGATGGACACGGCGATGCCGACGGCCACGAAGAGCACGCCGAGGACAAAAAGAAGAACGGTCACAACATTCCTAAACGCTCGCGTGCGGTTTTCCGTGCCCACCGTTCCGCGGCCAGCACCGATTCGACCGTCAGCTCGCCGGAGGGTGCATGCTGGTCCAGCACTGCCGAGATCGTTTCCACGATGGCAGGGAAGCCGATCCGGCCCTCGTGGAAGGCATGCACGGCCTCTTCGTTGGCGGCGTTGTAGACGGCCATGCCCGTACCCGACCCAGCACTGGCCTCCTTGGCCAGCCGCACCGCCGGGAACACGTCCTCGTCCAGGGGCTCGAACGTCCAGCTCGTGGCCTTTGACCAGTCGCAGGGCGCGGCGGCGCCGGGAACGCGGTCCGGCCAACCCATGCCGAGGGCGATCGGCAGCCGCATGTCCGGCGGCGAGGCCTGGGCGATGGTGGAGCCGTCGGTGAACTGCACCATCGAGTGCACCACCGACTGCGGGTGGACCACGACATCGATCCGCTCCAGCGGCACGTCGAACAGGAGGTGCGCCTCGATCACTTCGAGCGCCTTGTTGACCATGCTCGCGGAGTTCGTGGTGACCATGCGGCCCATGTCCCACGTGGGGTGGGCCAACGCCTGCGCGGGCGTCACGCCGGCCAGCTGCCGCCGGGTGAAGCCGCGGAACGGGCCGCCCGACGCGGTCACGATCAGCCGGTCCACCTCGCCGCCGGTCCCCGCGCGCAGGGCCTGTGCCAACGCCGAATGCTCGGAATCCACCGGCACGATCTGCCCGGACCCGGCAGCCGCCTTCACCAGCGGGCCGCCGGCAATCAGCGACTCCTTGTTCGCCAGCGCGAGCACGTGCCCGGCTTCGAGGGCGGCCAGGGTGGGCGCCAGCCCGATCGAACCGGTGATGCCGTTGAGCACGACGTCGGCGTCCTCCCAGGCGGCGGTCCTCGCCGCCGCGTCGGGGCCGGCAAAAAGCTGCGGCGAGTAGCCCGCGAGCGCCGCGTCCTCCGCGGCGGCCTTGATCGCCGTCGACAATTCCTCCACCGTTCCGGAAGCGATGCCGACTGCCTGGGCACGGGTGTGGACCGCCTGCCGGGCGACCAGCTCCAGCTGTCCTCCGCCGGCGGCGAGCGCGGTCACTTCGAAACGCTCCGGCGCGGCGTCGACCACGTCGATGGCCTGGGTGCCGATGGACCCCGTGGAGCCGAGCAGCACAACCTTCCGTCGGCTCGGCGGGGCAGCATCTCGGCTCTGGTCGCGGAACTCCATAGCTTCCAGTATCCCGCACCGGCTCCGCTGCCTCGGACGCACCGGGCGGCTCGGGGCCCTCCCCGGCTAACCGACGCGCGACGCCCCGCCTGTCCCTCGGCAGCGCGGGCTATCGGGCTAGCCCTCCGCCGACCCCGGAGCCGTCCCCGCCGCCTCAAGCGCGTTGCGGTGCCCTTCCTCCGTCCACATCAGGCAGGACCGGCTGGCCGTGGCAACGACGACGCCGTGCTGGTTCCGCCCCGTATGCGCCATGGTGACGATTCCCTGGCCGGGCCGGGAGGACGAGAGCCGCTTGTCCGTTACGACCGTCTCCGTATACAGCGTGTCCCCGTGGAAGAGCGGATGCGGGAACGTGACGTCGGTCAACCCCAGCTGCGCCACGATCGTGCCCTGGGTCAGCTGGGTGACCGACTGCCCGACCACGGTGGCGAGCGTGAACATGGAATTCACCAGCCGCTGGCCGAACGGCTGCGTCCCGGACCAGGCCGCGTCCAGGTGGAGTGCCTGCGTGTTCATGGTGGCCGTGGTGAACAGCACGTTGTCGGTCTCGGTCACGGTCCGGCCCGGCCGATGGACATAGGTCGTCCCCACATTGATCTCCTCGAAGTACAGGCCGCGCTGGACGACGGTCTTGTTCATACGTCGTCCACCTCGTGCTCCTCGATCTTCAGCTCCGCCCCCGTCGCGGCGACCACCTCGTCCACCGGGACGCCGGGCGAGACTTCGCGCAGCACCAGGCCGCCGTCCGTGACATCGATGACGGCCAGGTCCGTGATGATCCGGTCCACGCAGCCCCTGCCGGTCACGGGAAGGGTGCACTCGGCCAGGATCTTGGGGCTGCCGTTGCGGTCCACGTGCTCCATCATCACGATCAGCCGCTTGGCGCCGAAGACCAGGTCCATCGCGCCGCCCATGCCCTTGACCATCTTGCCCGGGACCATCCAGTTGGCCAGGTCTCCGTTTTCGGCCACCTGCATGGCGCCGAGCACTGCCACGTCCACGTGCCCGCCCCGGACCATGCCGAAGGACGTGGCGGAGTCGAAGATCGCCGCGCCCTTGTTCAGGGTCACCGTCTCCTTCCCTGCGTTGATCAGGTCCGGATCCACCAAGTCCTCCACAGGGTAGGGTCCGACGCCGAGGATCCCGTTTTCGGAGTGCAGCACCACCTCCACGCCGGCGGGAATGTAGTTGGGGATCAGCGTGGGCATCCCGATACCCAGGTTCACGTACTGCCCGTTCCTCAGTTCCCGGGCCGCCCGGGCCGCCAGTTCGGTGCGGGAGAGCGCCATGTCAGTTCCCCTCCCCACCGGTTCCGGCCGGCTGCGGCGCGGCAACCGTGCGCTTTTCGATCCGCTTCTCCACGTTGCCGGCGACGACGACGCGCTGGACGAAGATGCCCGGCGTGTGGATCTGCTGCGGGTCCAGCTCCCCCGGCTCCACCAGCTCTTCCACCTCCGCGATGGTGGTCCGGCCTGCCATCGCGCAGAGCGGGTTGAAGTTCATCGCCGTTACGTGGAAGACCAGGTTCCCCAGCCGGTCGCCCCGCCAGGCATGCACCAGCCCGAAATCCGGGCGCAGCGATTCCTCGAGCACGTAGTCCTCGCCGCCGAAACTGCGCACCTCCTTAGGCTCGGACGCGATCGCGACGTTACCCTCGGCGTCGTACTTCTGCGGCAGTCCGCCCTCGCTGACCTGGGTACCCACCCCCGCCGGCGTATAGAAGGCCGGAATGCCCGCGCCGCCCGCGCGCAGCTTCTCGGCGAGGGTGCCCTGCGGGGTGAGGACCACCTCCAGCTCTCCGGCCAGGTACTGCCGCGCGAACTCCTTGTTCTCGCCCACGTAGGAGCTGATGGTGCGGCGGATGCGCCCGTCCCTGAGCAGCACCCCGAGGCCCCAGTCGTCCACCCCGCAGTTGTTGCTGATCGTCTCCAGGTCCGTGGTGCCGGCGTCGTGCACGGCCTGGATCAGCGCCACGGGGATCCCGCAGAGCCCGAACCCGCCGACCGCCAGCGAGGCGCCGTTGCGGATGTCCGCCACGGCCTCGGCGGCGCTGGCTACAACCTTATTGATCACTGCAGTCCTCCTTCGGGCCTCGGCCGGCCGCCGGGTTACAGGCCCAGCCCCCGGGCGATCAGCATCAGCTGCACCTCCGTCGTTCCCTCCCCGACTTCCAGGATCTTCGAGTCCCGATAGTGCCGGGCCACGCGGAATTCGTTGATGAACCCGAAGCCGCCGAAGATCTGCGTGGCGTCCCGGGCATTGTCCATGGCTGCTTCGCCTGACACCATCTTGGCAATCGCGGACTGGGTTTTGAAGGGCTTGCCCGCCAGCATCCGGGCCGCGGCATCGTAATAGGCCAGCCTGGCGGTGTGCGCGCGGGCCTGCATCCGGGCGATCTTGAACTGGATGGACTGGTAATGGCCGATGTTGTGGCCGAACGCCTGCCGCTGCTTGGCGTAGGTCAGCGCCTCGTCCACGCAGCCCTGCGCCGCCCCGGTGGCCAGGGCGGCGATGGCAATCCGTCCCTCGTCCAGGATCTGGAGGAAGTTGGCATAGCCGCGCCCGCGCTGCCCGAGCAGGTTGGCCTCCGGCACCCGCACGTCATCCAGCGTGAGCGGGTGCGTGTCCGAGGCGTTCCAGCCGACCTTGTTGTAGGCCTTCTCCGCGGTGAAGCCGGGCGTGTCCGTGGGCACCAGGATGGTGGAGATCTCCTTGCCGGCGCTCCCGTCCGCCCGCTGCACGGCGCCCGTGACCGCCGTGACCGTGACCAGCCGGCTGATCCGCGTCCCGGAGTTGGTGATGAATTCCTTGCGGCCGTTCACCACCCATTGGCCGTCCTCGAGCCGCGCGGTGGTCTTGGTGCCGCCGGCATCCGAGCCTGCTTCCGGCTCGGTCAGCCCGAAGCCGGCAAGGGCGTCGCCGCTGGTGAGCATGGGCAGCCACTGCCGGCGTTGCTCCTCGGTGCCAAAGCGGTAGACCGGCATGGCCCCGAGCGAGACGCCCGCCTCAAGCGTGATGGCCACGGACTGGTCCACCCGCCCGAGCTGTTCCAGCGCGAGGGCGAGGGCGAAGTAGTCCCCGCCCATGCCGCCGTACTCTTCCGGGAAGGGCAGCCCGAACAGCCCCAGCTCGCCCATCTGCTTCACGATTTCGTACGGGAACGAGTGCTCCTCGTCATGCTTTGCCGAAGCCGGGGCCACCACCTCGTCGGCGAATTCGCGCACGGTGTCCACCAGGTCCCGGTAGTCCTCGCTCAGGGAGAAATCAGGCATCGCTTGGCCTCTTTCTGTACGGGCCCGTCCGCCGCCGGACCGGGAACGGCCGCCGGCGTCCCGGGCACCGCGTCCGCGGGAACGCCGGGCTGGTAATGTCCACCCGGGAAGGCAGAGTCCACATCGACGCCGTTCTTCCTCCGGGGGCCGCGGAACCGGCCCGGGACTGGCCTCGGCCAGCCGTTTTGGTTAGTGTGGATTAACTGAAATTCAGCGTAATGTCCGTCACATCAAATGTCCAGCACCACAGCTGGCAGGAGGAAATGCCGTGTCCGTCAACGCCGCCGCCGACGCCGGACGGGTCACCGGACGCAGCCAAGCCAAGGCTTCCCGCCGCGCGGCCCTGCTGGCCGCGGCCGCCCAGCTTTTCGCCGAACGGGGCTTTAACGGAGTCTCCATCGAAGACCTTGGCGCGGCGGCGGGCGTCAGCGGGCCGGCCGTCTACCGGCACTTCAGCAGCAAGCACGCGGTCCTGTCCGCCCTGCTGACCGGGGTCAGCCAGGACCTGCTGGACGGCGGGCGTGCCGTCGTCGACAGTTCCCCCGACCCCGAGGACGCCCTGCGCGGGCTGATCGAATTCCATGTCGACTTCGCCCTGAGCAATCCGGACGTCATCCGCGTGCACGACCGGGACCTGGACAGCCTCCCGCCGGAGGAATCGGCCCACGTGCGGGACCTGCAGCGCCAGTATGTCGAGGTCTGGGTGGCCGTGCTCTCCCAGATGCTTCCGGCCCAGGACACTCCGCGGCTGCGGATGCGCGCGCACGCCGCCTTCGGCCTGATCAACTCCACGCCGCACTCGCTGCACCGGGGCAAGCGCCAGCGGGACAAGGGCTGGCGCCGAAACCTGCTGGAACAAATGGCATGGGCAGCCCTGAAAGCCGAGTAGTCTGTTGAGACCACCTAGACCCGAAAGGTTCCAAAATGATTGAGTTGCGCCCCGTGGAGCCGGCGGACCTGGACAAGTTCTTCGAGTACCAGCGGGACCCGGATGCCAACCACATGGCCGCATTCTCCGCCAAGGACCCTTCCGACCGAGGCGTCTTCAACCACCACTGGCAGAACATCCTCAATGATGAGCAGATTGTTGTCCGCACCGTCACCGCGGACGGCGAGGTCGTCGGCAGTGTCCTGGCCTACCCGTCCGAGGGCTACCCGGAACTCAGCTTCTGGACCGCCAAGTCGCACTGGGGCCGGGGCATCACCTCCGCCGCGGTAGAGAAGTTCCTGGCCGAGTTCACCGCCCGGCCGATCCGTGCCCGCGCCGTCAAGGACAACCTTGGCTCCATCAAGGTGCTCGAAAAGGCCGGGTTCAAGCCGGTCGGCGAGTCCAAGGGGTTCGCCAACGCCCGCGCAGCAGTGGTGACCGAGGAGATCCTCGAGCTGGTCTGATCAGACCATCGCCAGGAGCACGGCGGGGTCGCTGATGATCGCGCCGACATCCGACAGGAACCGTGCCGCCTGCTCCCCGTCCACCAACCGGTGGTCGAAGGACAGGCTGAGCGTCATCACCTGGCGCAGTTCGATGCCGCCTCGGTACTCCCACGGCCGCCGCTGCACCGCGCCCGTGGCGAGGATCGCCGTCTCCCCCGGGTTGAGGATGGGCGTCCCGGCGTCGATGCCGAAAACGCCGATGTTGGTCAGCGAGATGGTGCCGCCGGAGAGTTCTGCCGGCGCCGTCCTGCCCTCCCGCGCCCGGCCGGCCAGTTCCGCCAGCGCGCCGGCAAGCGCCGCCAGGTCCAGGGCCTGCGCATCCTTGATGTTCGGGACCAGCAGCCCGCGCGGCGTCGCGGCGGCGATGCCCAGGTTGACGTAGTTCTGCTGCACGATCTCCTGGTGCTCCTCGTCCCACCGCGCGTTCAGCAGCGGGTGGCGGTCCAGCGCGACGCAGAGGGCCTTCGCCGCCAAGGTCAACGGGGTCAGCTTGGTCCCCGTGAAGGCGCGCTGCCCGCGGAGCCGGTCCAGCAGTTCCAGGCCGGCCGTCGCGTCGACCGTCAGGAACGACGTGGCATGCGGAGCCGTGAAGGCGCTGGCCACCATCGCCGCGGCCATCTGCCTGCGCACGCCCTTGACCGGCAGCCGGCTTTCACGCTCCGCGGCGCCGCCGAGCCAGCGCCTGCCGGCAGCCGCTGGCACCCCTGCTGGCGGCATGGCAGGCGGGACGGCGGCACCGGCACGGAAGCCCTCGACGTCCGCACGCGTGATCAGCCCGTCCCGCCCTGTGCCGCGGACAAGGGCGAGGTCCACCCCGAGCTCCCTGGCCAGCTTGCGCACCGGCGGCGTCGAACGCGGCCGTTCCTTCAGCTCCGGTTCCGTCCCGCCGGCAACTGCGAATGCGGGGCCGGTCCGGCCCGCAAGCGGCGGAGCGGCGGGAGCAGCGCCGGGCGGCGGCGCATCGAAAGTACGACGGCGGCGCGCCGGCTTCCCGGTCCCCTCGGCTTGGGCACCGTACCCCACCAGGACCGCCTCGCGGGCCGGGGCGGACACCGGCGCGTGCGCAGCCGCGGAATTACCCGCGGCGAGCCCGGCTGGCCCGGCCGATGCCTGTCCGGCGTCTGCCGCTCCGGTATTCGCCGCTCCGCTATTCGCGTCGCCGGCCACCTCGAAGGAGACGATCGGCTCGCCGACGTTTACCGTGGTTCCCGGAGCCTCATGCAGGGTCTTGACCACGCCGGCGAACGGCGACGGCAGCTCCACGACCGCCTTGGCCGTCTCGACTTCGCCCAGGATCTGGTTGAGTTCGACCTTGTCCCCCTCGGCCACCCGCCAGCTCACGATCTCCGACTCGGTCAGGCCCTCGCCCAGGTCCGGCAGCTTGAACACGCGTACCGCCATCAGTACCCCTCCCCGCCGCCGAGCGAATTCCGGCGGTCCAGCACCCGGTCCACGCCGTCGAGGATGCGGTCCAGGTTGGGGAGGTGGTGCTGCTCCATTTTCGCCGGCGGGTACGGAATATCGAAGCCGGTGATCCGTTCCGGGGCGTGCTCCAAGTGGTAGAAGCAGCGCTCGGTGATGGAAGCAGCCAGTTCGGCGCCCAGGCCTCCGGTCCTGGACGCTTCATGGGCCACGACCAGCCGGCCGGTCTTGCGCACCGAGGCCTCCACCGTGCCGAAATCGATGGGCGACAGCGAGCGCAGGTCGATCACCTCGAGGGAGATCCCCTCCTCGCGGGCTGCTGCCGCCGCTTCCCGGGCCACCTGGACCAGCGGCCCGTAGGTGACGAGCGTCGCGTCGTCGCCGGGCACTTCCACCCTGGCCTGCTCCATCGGATAGCTATCCAGCCCGGCTTCCTCGTCCACCTCTCCCTTGGTGTGGTAGCGGCGCTTGGGCTCGAAGAAGAGCACCGGGTCATCGCAGGCAATGGCCTGCTGGATCATGAGGAACGCGTCCTGCGGGTTCGACACTGAGACCACGCGCAGGCCCGGGGTGTGCAGAAAGTACGCTTCCGGTGATTCCGAATGATGCTCCGCCGCCCCGATTCCGCCGCCGAACGGAACCCGGATGGTCAGTGGCATCTTGACCCTCCCCCGGGTGCGGTAATGCAGCTTGGCCACCTGGCTCACAATCTGGTTGAACGCCGGATAGATGAACCCGTCAAACTGGATTTCGCACACCGGGCGGTATCCGCGGTAGGCCATGCCGACGGCCGTACCAAGAATTGCGGATTCCGCCAGTGGGGCATCGATGACCCGGTGGGCACCGAAGTCTTTTTGCAGCTCGTCCGTGATCCGGAAGACGCCGCCCAGCATACCGATGTCCTCGCCAATGAGGACCACCTTCGAATCCCGCTCCATCGCGCGGCGCAGGCCGGAGTTGATCGCCCGGCCGAAGGTCATGGTGCTCATGACGCACCTCCCGGAGCCGTCTCGAATGATGCAAGGTACCGCTGGTAGTCCCGACGCTGGCCGGCCAGGACTGCGTGCGGCGTGGCGTAGACATTGTCGAACACGTCGAGCTCGCCCGGCTCGGGCATGCTGACGCAGGCCTCGCGCAGCTCGTTGGCCGCCCGGTCCGCGGCCTCCCGGACCCGTTCCGTGACGTCCGCCCCGAGGAGCCCCTCCGCGTCCAGCAGCCGGCCGAGCCGGTCGATGGGATCGCGTCCCTTCCAGTCCTCAAGTTCATTGGGATCCCGGTAACGGGACGGATCATCCGCCGTCGTATGCGGACCCATCCGGTAGGTCACCGCCTCGATGAAGGTGGGACCGCCGCCGCCCCGCGCCCGGTCCAGGGCCTGGCGTGTCACCGCGAGGCAGGCCAGCACGTCGTTGCCGTCCACCCGGACGCTCGGGATACCGAAACCGGGAGCGCGGTCCGCAATGTCGCGCTGCGCCTGCAGCCGCACCGGCTCGGAGATGGCCCACTGGTTGTTCTGGCAGAAGAAGATGACGGGCGCCTGGAAGCTGGCGGCAAACACCATGGCCTCATTCGAGTCCCCCTGGCTCGTTGCGCCGTCGCCGAAGTACGAGACCGCCACCGAGTCGGCGCCGTCGAACTTCGTGGCCATCGCGTAGCCGGTGGCGTGCAGCGTCTGCGCGCCGATGATGACCTGCGGCGTGGCCATGTTGACGGCGTACGGATCCCAGCCGGAAGGGGCGTTGCCGCGCCAGACCCGGAGCATGTCCGCATAGCCCACGCCCCGGCAGTAAGCCACGCCGTTTTCGCGGTAGCTGGAGAAGACGAAGTCGTCCTTGCGCAGGGCGCGGCCGGAGCCGATCTGCGCCGCTTCCTGCCCCAGCAGCGGCGGCCACAGCGCCAGTTCCCCCTGCCGCTGCAGGGCGGTGGCTTCCTGGTCGAGCCGGCGGACTACGACCATGTCCTCGTAAAGGCCCTGCAGCGCCGCGCCGTCGACGTCCTCGATCCATTCCTCGAAGCCGCCGCCGGTCCGGGTGCCGTCCGGCGCCAGAAGCTGGATGAGGTCTTCCTGCGGAACCGGGCCCATGCCATGTAGGGACACTGCTGCACGCGCTCCTTCGCTCGTGGTGTTGCCGCCCCGGTGTTCTTGTGGATGTCCGAACCGGCTTAGGGCCTTCCGACGCCTTTGTCGGAAGGTAGTTGTGACGATACTCACATGAGGCATCAAGCGCAATCTCCATCGCCGTGTCTGCGCATATTGCTCTGTTGGAGCGGGTTTGATCGTGCTAACGTTTCGCACTATGCGGCCCTTGGACGGCACTGACATCCGGTTGCTGACGGCTCTGTCGAGGGACGCCCGCAGCACCGTCGTCGCGCTCGCGCAGCAGCTAGGACTCTCCCGCAACACCGTGCAGGCCCGGCTTGCCCAGCTTGAAGCCAGTGAGGTGTTCCTGACGTTCGAGCGCCGGATCAGTCCGGCCGCTTTGGGCTATCCGCTGAAGGCGTTCATCCACATCCACGTGCAGCAGCGCAAACTGGAGCAGATCACCGCGGAACTGGCGTTGATTCCCGAGCTGCTGGAGGCCTACGGCGTTACCGGAAACGCGGACATCCTCGCCCAGGTGGTCTCGCGCAGCGCCGAGGACCTGTTCCGGATCAACAGCCAGGTGCTCGCCATCGACGGCGTGGAGCGCACGGACACCTCCCTGGCCATGCATGAGCTGGTCCCGTTCCGCGTCGGCCCGCTGCTGCGCCAGGCCGAGGATCCTTCGGCCGGCTGACTGCTGCACAGCCGCCCGGTTCGGGAGTAGGCTCGGGGCACGACGTCCCGCGCACCAGCCGCCGGCTGAGAGACGACGGCGCCCCGCGGGCCCAGGTGCGAAGGAGTCAGTGCCATGCAGATCGGCGTTCCCCGCGAAGTCAAGAACAACGAGTTCCGGGTGGCGATCACCCCGGCCGGCGTCAACGAACTGATCCTCTCCGGCCACGCCGTAACGGTGGAAACCGGGGCCGGCCTCGGCTCCGCGATCACCGACGAGGACTACACGGCGGCCGGAGCCCGGATCGCCGACTCCGCGGACGAGGCCTGGTCGGAGTCCGAACTCGTCCTGAAGGTGAAGGAGCCCGTGGCGGAGGAATACCACCGGCTCCGCCCGGATCTGACCCTCTTCACGTACCTGCATCTGGCGGCGGACGCGCAGCTGACGGCGCAGCTGTGCGAACAGCGGGTGACCGCCGTGGCCTACGAGACGGTGCAGCTGCCGGACCGCTCGCTGCCGCTGCTGGCACCGATGTCCGAGGTCGCCGGGCGGCTGGCGCCCCAGGTCGGAGCACAGACCCTGCTCAAGCCCCAGGGCGGCCGCGGCGTGCTCATGGGCGGCGTGCCGGGCACGCACGCCGCCAACGTCGTCGTGATCGGCGCGGGCGTCGCCGGGGCCAATGCCGTCTCGATGGCGGTCGGCATGCGGGCCAACGTGACCGTGCTGGACACGAACGTGCGCCGGCTCCAGCAGCTCGACGACCTCTACCAAGGGCGCGTCAACACCATCGCGAGCAACGCCTGGGAGCTGGAGACGGCGGTGCTGCAGGCGGACCTGGTGATCGGCGCCGTCCTCGTGCCCGGAGCGAAGGCGCCGAAGCTCATCACCAACGAGCTGGTCTCGCGCATGCGGCCGGGCGCCGTGCTGGTCGACATCTCGATCGACCAGGGCGGCTGCTTCGAAGATTCCCGCCCGACCACGCATGCGGATCCGACGTTTGCCGTGCATGACACCGTGTTCTACTGCGTCGCCAACATGCCCGGCGCCGTTCCGCGGACGTCGACCTACGGGCTGACCAACGCCACGCTGCCCTATGTCAGGGCGATCGCCGAGGAAGGCGTGGACGCCGCGGCCCGGCGGCTGCCCGAACTGCTGCCCGGCGTGAACACACGGGACGGCCACATCGTCTCCGAGCCGGTCAAGCTCGCCCACCCCCAGCTCGCCTGACCACGGGCCCCTTCCGCAACTGCCGGGACGACGGCGGGCGGGCCCGGAATGCTCCGGACCCGCCCGGGTCTCTCTCCGGCTCCGGCCGTTGGAACGGCCGCCGGCTCTGTGAGGCCTAGTGGTCGACCGCCTTCTCGGCGCCTACACCGGTGAGCGAACGGACCTCCATTTCGGCCTGCTTCGCCGGGTCCTCGACCGTCTTGTCCAGCACGGTGCCGAGCCATCCGAGGAAGAACGCCAGCGGGATGGAGACGATGCCCGGGTTCTTCAGCGGGAACCAGGCGAAGTCCGCGCCGGGGATCATCGACGTTTCGGATCCAGAGACCACCGGGGAGAAGGCGATCAGGACGACGGCGGCGGCGAGGCCTCCGTACATCGACCACACTGCACCGCGGGTGGAGAATTTCTTCCAGAACAGGGAGTAGATGATCGTCGGCAGGTTCGCCGAGGCCGCGACCGCGAAGGCCAGCGCCACCAGGAACGCCACGTTCTGTCCCTGGGCGCCGATGCCGCCGAGGATGGACAGGACGCCGATGACCACGACCGTGCGGCGGGCGACCTTGACCTCGCCGTCCGCGTCGACTTTGCCCTTGCGGACCACGTTGGCGTAGATGTCGTGGGCGAAGGACGCCGCGGCCGTGATGGTCAGGCCGGCGACGACGGCCAGGATGGTGGCGAACGCGACGGCGGAGATCACGCCCAGCAGCAGCGGGCCGCCGAGGTGGAACGCCAGCAGCGGGGCCGCGGAGTTCACGCCGCCCGGGGCCGCATTTATGGCGTCCGGTCCGATCAGCGCGCCGGCGCCGTAGCCGAGCACCAGGGTGAACAAGTAGAACGCGCCGATCAGCCAGATGGCCCAGACCACCGAGCGGCGGGCCTCCTTCGCCGTCGGAACGGTGTAGAAACGCATCAGCACGTGGGGCAGGGCCGCGGTGCCGAGCACCAGCGCCAGGGCCAGCGAGATGAAGTCGAACTTGGACGTTTCGCTCACGCCGTACTGGAGGCCCGGGTTGAGGATCTCGGGGTTGCCGGCCGTCGCGGCGGCGTCGCCGAGCAGCGCCGAGAGGTTGAAGCCGTACAGCGCCAGCACCCAGACGGTCATGACGAACGCACCGGCAATCAGCAGGCAGGCCTTGATGATCTGTACCCAGGTGGTGCCCTTCATGCCGCCCACCAGGACGTACAGGATCATCAGCGCGCCGACGACGGTGATGACGATGGACTGGCCGAGCCGGTCATCGATGCCGAGCAGCAGCGAGACCAGCGCGCCCGCGCCCGCCATCTGGGCCAGGAGGTAGAAGAAGCAGACGGCCAACGTCGTCGTCGCCGCAGCGATCCGCACCGGGCGCTGCTTCAACCGGAAGGACAGCACGTCCGCCATGGTGAACTTGCCGGTATTGCGCAGCAGTTCCGCCACCAGCAACAGCGCCACCAGCCATGCCACCAGGAAGCCGATCGAGTAGAGGAAGCCGTCATAGCCGTTGATCGCGATCGCCCCGACGATGCCGAGGAAGGAGGCGGCGGAGAGGTAGTCGCCGGCGATGGCGGTGCCGTTCTGCGGGCCGGTGAAGGACCGGCCGGCGGCATAGTAGTCCGCCGCGGTCTTGTTGTTCCGGCTGGCCCGGAGCACGATCACCATGGTGATGGCAACGAACAGGCCGAAGATCGTCATGTTCAGCCACGGCTCGCCCACCTGCGTGGTCTCCTGCGTGACGGTGGTGAGCGGAAGCATCACTTGGTCCCTCCTGCCGGGGGCTGCTCGGTGGACTCCAGGTCATGCCGGATACCGGCGGCGATGGGATCCAGCTTCTTGTTGGCGTAGCTGACGTACCACATGGTGATCGCGAAGGTGCTCACGAACTGGAGCAGGCCCATGACCAGGCCGACGTTGATGTTGCCCACGAGCTTGATGGACATGAAGTCGTGCGCATAGTCGGCCAGCAGCACGTACAGGAAGTACCAAAGCAGGAATGCGATGGCCATCGGGAAAACGAAACTGCGGTGGCGGTGCCGGAGCTCCTTGAACTCGGGCCGCTGCTGGACTTCCTGGAAGTCCACGGTGGCCGTCGGGTCGGCCTCCGGGCTGGGTTGTTGTCCCATGTCTGCCTCCTTGTGAGGGTGTGTGACTGGGATCACTCTGCTACGCGGCCCTGCGTGCTGTCCCGCCCTTCGCGCCGGCGATCGCCGAACGGCAATTGCGCTGCGACGAATGGCGGCCCGTTGCGCCGAACTGCCGTTAGGGTGAAGGCATGGTCAGCCCGGCGGTCGATATTGCCCTCATCGCGGCGATCGCCATTATTACCGTGGCGGTCGTCTCGCTGGTCGGGTTCAAGCTCAGCCGGTCCAGCCGGGAACTGGGTTCCGAGGCAGAACTGGCCACGTACAACACGCTGCACACGGCAGGGCTCGCGGGGCCGTACCTGCGCCGGGGGCTGACGCCGGACGGGGCGGCCAAGGCCGCGGGCTACCTTCGCGGAATGCTGGACAGCAGCCGGCTGGTGATCACGGACGAGGCCGGCGTGCTGGCGTGGGACCCGCAGACGGAGGACCATGACGAGGACGCCATGGTGCTGGCCGGCAAGGTGCTGGAGTCCGGGCGCACCCAGGTCTACCGCCGGCCCCGGGGAACGCCGGCGGACGGCGCAGCGGAGGGGCTCGCGGCGGAGGCGGTCTTCTCCCCCATCCGGGTCCAGGAGCGCGTGGTGGGAACCATCGGTGCCTACAGCGCCCAGGTGAAGCCGTCGCTGGTCCGGGCCACGAACGAGGTGGCCGCCTGGGTCGCCACGCAGATCGAGCTGGCCGAACTGGATGCTTCCCGGACCCTGCTGATGGAGGCCGAAGTACGCGCTCTGCGCGCGCAGATCAGCCCGCACTTCATCTACAACTCGCTCAACGCGATCGCGTCCTACATCCTCACGGATCCGGTCCGCGCCCGCGAACTGGTGATCGAGTTCGCCGACTTCACCCGCTACTCGTTCCGGCGCCACGGGGACTTCACCACCGTCGCGGAGGAGCTCCGGTCGATCGACCGCTACCTGCTGCTCGAGCGCGCACGGTTCGGCGACCGGCTCAAGGTCAGCCTGCAGATCGGCCCCGAGGTGCTCAGCACCGTCATTCCGTTCCTGTCCCTGCAGCCGCTGGTCGAGAACGCCGTCCGCCACGGGCTGGAGGCCAGGGAAGGGCCCGGCCATATCACCATCACCGGGCGGGACGACGGCGAGTATGCGGTCCTGGGCATCGAGGACGACGGCGTGGGCATGGACCCGGACCGGCTGCGCCAGATGCTCGCCGGGCACACGGCCGGGGACCACGTGGGCCTGCGCAACGTCGATTCCCGGCTGCGCCAGGTCTACGGGGACGACCACGGCCTGGTCATCGAGACCGCGCCCGGCGCCGGGACGCTGATCACGATGCGGATCCCGAAGTTCCAGCCCGGCCACGAAGTGTGAGCAGGCCCGCGCCCGTGGCCGGGCAGGACGCCGGGCCACGCGGATCCGGGCAGGCTTCCCGGGCCCCCGGACTCAGTAGACTGTCCCCTATGGTCAACGTTGTCATCGCCGACGATGAAGTGCCCGCCGTCGAAGCCCTCGCCTACCTCCTTGCCCGGGATCCCCGGATCGGCAAAATCCACAAGGCGACCAGCGGCGCGGAAGCACTGCGCGCGCTGGAGAACCACGACGTTGACGCGATGTTCCTGGACATCCACATGCCGGCCCTGACCGGCCTCGACATCGCCAGGGTGATATCGCGCTTCAGCCGGCCGCCCGCCGTCGTATTCGTCACGGCTGACGAAGACCAGGCTCTGGAGGCGTTCAACCTGGCCGCGGTGGACTACCTGCTGAAGCCGGTACGCGCCGAGCGGCTGGCCGAATCGGTCAGGCGGGTATGCGAGCTGATGGAAGACGGCGCGGCCCAACCGGAAGTGATCACGGTGGACCAGGGCGGCATCACGAAGATGATCAGGCGGGACGAGATCAAGTTCGTCCAGGCCCAGGGCGACTACGCGCGGCTCCACACCGCCGAGGGCAGCTACCTGATCCGGGTGCCGCTGAACGACCTGGAACGCCAGTGGGCCGACGCCGGCTACCTGCGGATCCACCGCTCCTACCTGGTGTCGGTCGGCGCGATCCAGCAGATGCGCACCGCCGGCGGACGGGCCAGCGTGCTGGTGGACGGAGCCGAACTGCCGGTCAGCCGCCGCAGCCTGCCCGCGGTCCGCGACCGGCTGGAGGCGAACCGCGTCAGGCCGGGCGGATGAGCCAGGAGCCGCAGCGCCGCCCGCCGGCTCGGGTCCGCGTCACCGCTCCCCGCACCCGCGCGGCCGCCGCCCGGAGCCGCTACAGCGTCTCGCGCGAGCTGGCAGAGCAGTCCGAACTGGGCGAGATGTTCATCCGCTCGCTCATGCGTTCCCAGCTCCGGCTTGCCCTTGTCGTAGCGGGCGGGTTCGGGCTGATCCTGCTCGGCGTGCCCATGCTGATGCTGCTCTTCCCCAGCGTCAACGGCATGAGCGTCTTCACGGTGCCGCTGCCGTGGCTGCTGCTCGGCGCAGGTGTCTACCCCGTCATCATCGTCTGCGCCGCGCTCTACAACCGGGCGGCGGCGCGCAATGAGGACCGCTTCCGGCAGCTGGTCGATGACGACCGCGGCTCCCGGCCAGCGTGGTCGGCGGAGCCCGAATGACCCCGGCGGTACTCGTCGGGCTCGGCGCCGTCTGCGTGGCCACGGTGCTGATCAGCGTCTACGGGCTGCGGATTTCCAGGACAACGGGCGACTTCTACGTCGCGTCCAGGACGGTGCGTCCGTGGTGGAACGCGTCGGCGATCGGCGGCGAATACCTGTCCGCCGCCAGCTTCCTCGGCGTCGCGGGACTCATCCTCGTCTCGGGCATCGACGCGCTTTGGTTCCCGATCGGCTACACGGCCGGCTACCTGATGCTGCTGCTGTTCGTCGCCGCACCCCTGCGCCGCTCCGGCGCCTACACGCTCCCGGACTTCGCTGCGGCCAGGCTCGACTCGCGTCCGGCGCGCCGGGTGACGAGCGTCCTGGTGGTCACCATTGGCTGGCTGTACATCGTGCCGCAGCTGCACGGCGCCGCCCTGACCGTACGCATCACCACCGGGCTCCCCGCGTGGGTGGGCGCCGCCGTCGTTGTTGTGGTGGTCGTGCTGACGGTGATGGCCGGCGGAATGCGCTCGATCACGTTCGTCCAGGCGTTCCAGTACTGGCTGAAGCTGACCGCGCTGGCGGTACCGGCCGTCTTCGTACTGCTCACGCTCGGAGCCCAGGGGGCGCCGATCACCGACGGCGGGGCGGCCTTCCTGCGGGACCTGGACGTCACCGACGCGGCCTCGCCCTACCGCAACGTTTCGCTCATCATCGCCCTGCTGTTCGGCACCCTCGGGCTGCCGCACGTCCTGGTCCGGTTCTACACCAATCCGGACGGGTCTGCCGCGCGGCGGACCACGGTCATCGTACTGGGGCTGCTCGCGCTCTTCTACCTCTTCCCCACCATCTTCGGGGTGCTCGGGCGGATCTACACGCCCGACCTTGCGGTGGGCGGCCAGGCGGATGCCACGGTGCTGCTGCTCCCGCAGCGGGTGCTCGGTTCCACCGGCGGCGACCTGCTGGCCGCCCTAATCACGGGCGGTGCGTTCGCGGCGTTCCTATCGACGACGTCGGGGCTGGTGGTCTCGCTGGCCGGGGTGGTCAGCCAGGACCTCTTCCACGGCAGCGTCAAAGGATTCCGCTGGGCCGCCGTGCTGTCCGCAGCCGTTCCCCTGGTGGTCGCCCTGGCCACCGATTCAAGGGCGCTGGCCGGCAGCATCGGAACGGTCTTCGCGTTTACCGCCTCCACGATCTGCCCGATGCTGCTGCTGGGCATCTGGTGGCACGGCCTCACGGCGGCCGGCGCCATCGCCGGTATGGCCGCCGGCGCCGCGGTCTGCGGTTCGGCGATCGTCGCCGCGGCGGTCGGCGGCGCAGCGCTCGGCCCGTTCGCGGAACTGCTGGCCCAGCCCGCCGCCTGGAGCGTGCCGCTGGCGTTCGCCGTCATGGTCGTGGTCTCGAGGCTGACGGCTTCCCGCCAGCCCGCTACCGTCAGCCGAGTTATGGCCCGGCTGCATGCGCCGGAACGGGCGGACACGGGCTGGCGGCCGGCGGGACCGCAGGCCTAGTCGATCGCCGCCATCAGCTCGACCGCCCGGTCCAGGAAGGCGTCCACCTGGGCCTCTTCGTAGCCCTCTTCGCCCTTGGCCTCGCGGAACACCGCCCGGCGGACCACGTCAACGCTCAGCTGCTGGTCCCTCTCCAGGTACCCCAGCAGTTCTTCGCACAGGGCGTCCACGTCTTCGACGTTGTAGCTCGGTGCGTTGCGCTTGGTCGGGCGGCGGAACCGTTCTCCCGGCTCACGGTGCAGGCGGGCGCGCAGCCCGGCGGACACCCGGCCGATCTGTCCCAGCCAGGCCTCCTCGCCCTCGGCATCGATCAGGGCGTCGCGCTCGCGCTGGGCGAAGACATCCTCCAGCCGGTCCAGGGCGGCGTCGACGGCCCCGGGGTCGTAGCCACCGCGTGCCGGTTCGAAGGTCATTGCCCGGACATCGCGGCTGGTGATCCGGGCACCATCGGCTTCGTGGGAGTTGAAGTGCTCACGTGCACGGGCCAGGAACTGATCCACTTGGCGGACGTTGTAGCCGAGTTCGCGGCGTCCCACCCGTTCGAAGGGCGCCGGCTCCCTGTCCGCATCACTTGCTAGTCGCGCCATGGTCAGCTGGAGCATCCCCCTTCAAGAGCGGCTTCAGTCGCCGCGGTCCAAGCTTGGTCCGGCCCTGCTGCCGGACAAATCAGATAATAGTTTAAGCGGTTATTCCGCCTGCGCGTGCCGCCCGGCACCGCGCACATGGTGCCGGGCAGACTGCATCATCACATGATGGCGCCGGGCGCCAGCACCACGGCCAGCACGTACGCCACCGGCGAGGCGAAGACAATCGAATCGAGGCGGTCCATCACACCACCGTGTCCCGGCAGGATGTTGCTCATGTCCTTGATGCCCAGTTCCCGCTTGACCATGGATTCGGCCAAGTCGCCGGCGGTGGAGGCCGCGACCGTTGCGATGGCCAGCACGAGCCCGAACCACCATTGCAGGTCCAGGATGAAGACCGAGCAGAGCACGCCCACCACGACGGCGCCGCCCACCGACCCGGCGAAGCCCTCCCAGGACTTTTTCGGGCTGATCTTCGGAGCCATCGGATGCTTCCCGAACAGCACGCCGACCAGGTAGCCGAACGTATCGTTGGCCACGACAAGCAGCAGCATCGTGGCCACCTTGAGCGCCCCGTCCGGTTCGTCGAGGAGCAGCAGGGCGAAGCTGATGAACAGCGGCACCCAGCAGAGGATGAACACCCCTGACATGATCCGCCGCACCGCGTCCCGGGCCGTATCC
Organism: Arthrobacter sp. USHLN218; assembly: GCF_037144715.1. Lineage (NCBI taxonomy): Bacteria > Bacillati > Actinomycetota > Actinomycetes > Micrococcales > Micrococcaceae > Arthrobacter > Arthrobacter sp. USHLN218. The sequence continues at coordinate 703,628 of NZ_JBBCYT010000001.1, read as the reverse complement.
AGGCACTGGTAGACCATGATCGCCACCACCGTCCCGACCAGCGCGAAGGCCTGCGCTTCCGGCCCGCCGTAGTAGGCCGCGAACGGCATGGCCACCGCCCCCGCGAACAGCGGGGGCTTGGGCACAAGGATGTCCTTGACGGCCAGCGCCCGGGACACCTCCCACACGCCGATGACGCAGAATCCCGCCACCAGCGCCACGAAGGCATCCGGGAGGAAGAACAATCCGACCAGGACCGTGACCAGCAGCGTGAGGCCCACGGCGATGGCGGCGGGAAGGTTACGGCCGGCGCGCGACGGCTGCCCGGTAGCCCGCTTCCGACGGCGCCGGGCCGCCTGCACGCCGGAACCAGCCTTGGGGGCCGGCGGACCGCCAGCCCGGGTTGAAGGCTGGTCCGTATCCATCAGACTTCGAGCAGCTCTGCTTCTTTGCGCTTGAGCAGCTCGTCCACGTTGTCGGTGTGGGACTTCGTCTTGGCGTCCAGGTCCTTCTCGGCGCGGGAGCCCTCGTCCTCCCCGATGTCGCCGTCCTTGACCAGCTTGCCGATCGTGTCCATCGCCCGGCGGCGGATGTTGCGGATCGAGACCTTCGCGTCCTCGGCCTTGCCGCGGACCACCTTGACGTACTCCTTGCGCCGCTCTTCGGTCAGCTCCGGCAGGACGACCCGAATGACGTTGCCGTCGTTGGCCGGATTGGCACCGATGTCGGAGTCACGCAGGGCCTTCTCGATGTCGTTCAGCGCCGACTTGTCGTACGGCGTGATGAGCAGCGTGCGGGCTTCCGGGTTCTGGAAGGATGCGAGCTGCTGCAGCGGGGTCGGGGTGCCGTAGTAGTCCACGGTGACCTTGGAGAACAGTGCCGGGTTCGCGCGGCCCGTCCGGACGGTCGCGAAGTCTTCCTTGGCCACTTCAACGGCCTTGTCCATCTTCTCGACAGCCTCGTGCAATGTTTCTTGAATCACGGTCTCTCCTTCGACATTCTGTGTCCGCCTCACGGCGGCAGGGGCTCTGCTATCCATCCTAGGCCATGCTCCGCGGCCCTTCGGCTAAGCGGAAACGGCCGTACCGATCTTCTCGCCGACGATGGCACGCGTGACGTTGCCTTCGCCCTCCATGCCGAAGACGACCATGGACAGCTTGTAGTCCTTGCAGAGGCTGAAGGCGGTCTGGTCCATGACCCGGATGTTCCGCCGCATGGCGTCGTCGTAGGTCAGCGTGTCGAGCTTCTGCGCCTGCGGGTCCTTCTTCGGGTCGGCGGTGTAGACACCGTCCACCCCGTTCTTCGCCATGAGTACGACGTCGGCATGCACTTCCAGCGCGCGCTGGGCTGCGACGGTGTCAGTGGAGAAATAGGGCAGACCGGCGCCGGCACCGAAGATTACGACCCGGCCCTTCTCCATGTGGCGGATGGCGCGGCGCGGAATGTAGGCCTCGGCCACCTGGCCCATGGTGATGGCGCTCTGGACGCGGGTGTCCACGCCGGCCTGCTCCAGGAAATCCTGCAGGGCCAGGCAGTTCATCACGGTGCCGAGCATGCCCATGTAATCGGCGCGGGAACGGTCCATGCCGGACTGGGAAAGTTCGGCACCGCGGAAGAAGTTCCCGCCGCCGACGACGATGGCGACTTCGACCTCCCCGACGGTCGCCGCGATCTGCTTGGCGATCCCCCGCACCGTATCGGGGTCGACGCCGAGCTTGCCGCCGCCGAAGACCTCACCGGAGAGCTTGAGAAGGACCCGCCGCCTCTTGGGAAGAACGTCTGCGGGCTTGGTTTCGGTTACGGTCTGGGATTCCATCGTGCCTCCCGGGCGTGCTTTGGTTCGACAGTTGTAGCTGGGTTGGTTGGCGGTTTCGGGCAGGAAAAAGGGGTGGTCACCGCTGGTGACCACCCCCTCCTCGCTGGTCGGATCAGTGCCTGTTGGCGCCGGATCCTCTAGATGCTATCCGCGATGCTATCAGGCACCCACGCGGAAACGCGCGAAACCGGTTGCGTTGGCGCCGGCCTGCTCGAGGACCTTGCCGACGGAGACCTTCGGGTCCTTGGCGAACGGCTGGTCGAGCAACACGATCTCCTTGAAGAAGCCGTTCAGCCGGCCTTCGACGATCTTCGGCAGCGCGGCCTCGGGCTTGTTCTCGGCGCGTGCGGTTTCGTCGGCGATGCGGCGCTCGTTCTCGACGGTCTCGGCCGGGACTTCCTCGCGGGTGAGGTAGGTCGGCGCGAAGGCAGCAGTGTGGACGGCCACGTCGTGGGCGGCCGCCACGGCGGCGTCACCCTCGGCGTCGACGGCGAACAGCACGCCGACCTGGGCCGGCAGGTCCTTGGACGTTTTGTGCAGGTAAGCATCGACGGTCTTGCCCTCGACGCGGGCCAGGCGACGGACAACGACCTTCTCGCCCAGCACGGCGCCCTCTTCGACGACGACCTCGTTCAGCGGCTTGCCGTCCACCTGGGCGGCCAGCAGCGAGTCCAGGTCGGAAGCGCCGGAATCGACGGCGACGGACAGGACCTTATCGGCGAGGTCGATGAACTTGGCGGACTTGGCCACGAAGTCGGTCTCGCAGTTGACCTCGACCATGACGCCGACGGTTCCGTCGATGACCTTGGCAGCAACCAGGCCCTCGGCGGTGGAACGGCCTTCGCGCTTGGTGGCGCCCTTCAGGCCCTTGATACGGATAAGCTCCACGGCCTTGTCGGCATCGCCGTTGGCCTCGTCGAGAGCCTTCTTCACATCCATCATGCCGGCGCCGGTGCGCTCGCGCAGAGCCTTGATATCAGCAGCGGTGTAATTCGCCATTTGGACTCCAGTCCCTCCGTAGTAAGTACTAATGCTGTTCCACCAGTGCGGCTGGCCGGTTACCGGCCAGCCGCAGCAGTGGAGATCCGGCAGGCCGCGAACGGATTGCCGGGGAGATCGGATTTACTTTTCGGTCTCGGCCTCGGCCGGGGCTTCGGCGGATGCTTCGGCCGGTGCGGCCTCGGCAGCCGGAGCCTCCGCAGCCGGAGCCTCGGCGGAAGCGGAACCCTCAAGCAGCTCGCGCTCCCACTCGGCCAGCGGCTCTTCGGTGCCGCCGGTAGCAGCACCGCCACCCGCAGCACGGTTGTTGCGCGCGATCAGGCCCTCGGCAACGGCGTCGGCCACGACGCGGGTCAGCAGGTTTACGGAGCGGATGGCGTCGTCGTTGCCCGGGATCGGGAAGTCGACCTCGTCCGGATCGCAGTTGGTGTCGAGGATGGCCACCACGGGGATGTTCAGCTTCTTGGCCTCGTCAACGGCCAGGTGCTCTTTCTTGGTGTCCACGATCCAGACCACGGACGGAGCCTTGGTCAGGTTGCGGATGCCGCCCAGGGTGGTTTCCAGCTTGGTCTTCTCGCGCTGCAGCAGCAGGAGTTCCTTCTTGGTGTGGCTGGAACCGGCTACATCTTCGAAGTCGATCTCTTCGAGCTCCTTGAGGCGCTGGATGCGCTTGGAGACCGTGGAGAAGTTGGTGAGCATGCCGCCCAGCCAGCGCTGGTTGACGTACGGCTGGCCAACGCGGGTGGCCTGCTCGGCGATGGCTTCCTGCGCCTGCTTCTTGGTGCCGACGAACAGCACGGTGCCACCGTGGGCCACGGTGGCCTTGACGAACTCGTAAGCGCGGTCGATGTAGGACAGCGACTGCTGCAGGTCGATGATGTAGATGCCGTTGCGCTCGGTGAAGATGAAGCGCTTCATCTTCGGGTTCCAGCGACGGGTCTGGTGGCCAAAGTGAACGCCGCTGTCGAGCAGCTGGCGCATGGTAACGACTGGCATGTCGTCACTCCTTCCGGCAGTATCCGCGCGCGTCGCGCAGGGCATACTGCCTATAGACGGTTGTCAGCCCGCAGCCCGGTTGGGCGGGGCTCCTGGCACCGGCCAGCCCTGGTCAACGAGGATCAGGGCGCACGTCCGGACCGGCCGAGCCGGACCGCCTGGACATACCCCGATCGGGGAGAATCCCCGGCGGGTAACAGATGCGCGTAGTCAGTTCGTTCTTCATCTCAGATCCGCACTTCGTTTGGACATGACTCATGGAGACAGGAAACTGCTCCGCCTAGTGTACTACAGCGCGAGGGCACCAACTTACGGAGAGCGTGGCAGGTCCGGAGCCTCCGGCCCTCTCCGCACTCCCCCTGCACAGGCCTGCCAGAGGTGGGGCCCCCCCACATTCGGGCACACGCCATGCCCGCCCGGACAGCCCGGCCGGCAGGATCGGTGCATGGCGATTCATGCAACGGCAATGCGCGCGGCCGCGCCCCTCCTGGCCGCAGCCCTGGTGCTGCCGGTGCCAGCTGCCGGGACCGGAGCCGCAGCCGCAGGCTTCGCACCGGACTGGGACTGGCCGGCGGATCCCGCCCCGGGGATCCTGGGCACTTTCGACCCGCCGCCGGAGCCGTGGCTCAGCGGCCACCGCGGAGTGGATCTGGCCGGGGCGGAAGGAAGCGACGTGCTGGCCCCGGAGGCGGGCCGGGTGAGCTTCGTCGGCACGGTCGTCGACCGCGGAGTCGTCACTATCGACCACGGGGGCGGACTTCGCAGCAGCTTCGAGCCCGTGGACAGCAGCCTGCGCAAGGGCGACTCGGTGGCCGCCGGGGACATCCTCGGCACCATAGCCGGCACCACCCATTGCTCGCCGGGATGCTTCCACTGGGGTGTCAGGCTGGGCGAGGAGTACGTCAATCCGCTGCAGTTCGTCATCGACCTGCGCCCCTCCGTACTCCTCCCACGACCCGGGCAGGCCAGCTATCCGGACCCCACCTAGACGAAGGCGGGGATGCCGGTGATGGAACGGCCGACAACCAGGGAATTGATCTCGTGCGTTCCCTCGTAGGAGTAGATGGCCTCCGCATCCGCGAAGATCTTGGCCATCTCGTAGTCGGCGACAATGCCGTTGCCGCCTAGAATGCCGCGTCCCAAAGCTACGCTTTCCCGCATGCGCGCCGTCGTGAACGCTTTGGCGAGGGCGGACTGTTCGTCGCGCGCGGCACCGGCGTCCTCCAGCCGCGCCAGCTGCACCATCATCCCCATGGAGGCGACAGCGTTGCCGAGGATCTGCACAAGCTGGTCCTGCACGAGCTGGAAGGATGCCAGCGGCCTGCCGAACTGCTGGCGCTCCAACGAGTAGCGTCGGGCCACATCGAAGGCTGCCAGCTGCTGCCCGACCGCCTGCCAGGCGACAGCAAGCCGGGTGACCTTCAGTACCTTGTTGGTGTCCTTGAAGCTGTTGGCGCCCTTCAGGTGGAACTCGTCCGGCACGGCAACGTTGTCCAGGACGATGTCGGCGTTCTGCACGGTACGCAGGCTGATCTTGTTCTCGATCCGGGTCGCGGAATAGCCCGGAAGCGCGGTGTCGACGAGGAAGCCCTTGACCTGGTCGTCCTGTATGTCGCGGGCGTAGATGACCACCCAGTCGGAGAACGTGGCGTTACCGATCCAGCGCTTGGCTCCGTTGAGGATCCACTGGCCGCCGTCCCGCCTGGCGGTGGTGCGGGTGCCGCCGGCAACGTCGGATCCGCCCAGGGGCTCGGTCAAGCCGAAGGCCCCGATTTTCCTGAGCGCGTAGATGTCAGGCAGCCAGGCCTCCTTCTGCTCCTCCGACGCCAGCGCTTCGATGGAACCGGTGAACAAACCGTCGTGGACACCCATGAAGGTCGCGATGGAGGTGTCGGCCCGGGTGAACTCCGCATGGATCATGCCGGCCAGCAGATTGGAGCAGCCCTGCCGCCGAACCGGCGAGATGACATCCAGTTCGGCCAGCTTGGGAATGATCTCCATCGGAAACTCGGCCCTGTTCCAGCAGTCCACCGCGATGGGCCTGACCTCCTTGTCCAGCCATCCGCGCACCTCCTGCAGCCGGTCTCGCTCAGCCGGCTGCAGCTGCTGCTCGAAACCGAAGAAGTCGCCGTCGGGATAGGGAAGGTTGTTCAGATCGATTGAGGGTCGCCCCATTGCTGCTCCTTGCCGCTCGCCGGCGCCAGGGGCGCCGGACCACCATGTTACCCATGAGTAACATAGTCGATCGGCGGCAGCACGGCAATGGAAGCCCGGGTCCGACAGAAGCTGCTGGGGGCAAAAAAGAAACGCCTAGCCAGTTCCCCGGATTCGGGGACTGACTAGGCGTTCTGCTGTAGGGCGACTGGGACTTGAACCCAGGACCAAAGGATTATGAGTCCTCTGCTCTGACCGGCTGAGCTACCGCCCCCTGCACACTGCAGTCCGCACCCGGACCGCGTCCGGCCGGACAAGCCAACGTAGACATACTAGTGGCTCCCAACTCCCGGATGCACTTCGCCTCGCGGCCGCCACAGGATCAGGACCTGAAGTCCTCCGCCGAAGCACCCCGGTACAGCCGCTCGAACGTGTCCATCGTCTTGTCTATCGCGTGGCGCGCGGCCTTGGCGTGGCTGGCCTCCCCCATCGCTGCGAGCTCCGCCTCGGGCTGCCCGAGGACCAGCTCCAGCTTCGCCGCCAGGTCCGCCGCATCACGGGGCGCGAAGAGGTAGCCATTGACGCCGTCGTCCACCAGGTGCGGCAGCGCCATGGCGTTGGCCAGGAGCACGGGCTTGCTGGCAGACATCGCCTCCAGCGAGACCAGCGACTGCAGTTCCGCCGTGCCGGGCTGGCAAAAGACCGTGGCCCGCAGGTACGCGCGGCGCAGTTCGTCGTCATCGACGTAGCCGAGGAACTTCACCCGTTCACCGAGGTTCAGCTCGGAGACCTTGGCCTCAAGCTGGGGCCGCACCTCGCCGTCCCCGACGATCTCGGCACGTACGTTGAGGGCCGGGTCGGTCTTGGCCAGCGCCTCGATCAACACATCCACATGCTTTTCCTGGGCCAGGCGGCCGACGAAGAGCACCGTGGGGTGCTCCGGCCTGTCGATGACTTCCCCGTCCGCGGGCTCGTAGTGCGCTGAGTCGATTCCGTTGGACAGCGGCAGCACCTTGTCCAGGCGCGCATGGTCCTTCATCGCCTTGGCAGCCAGCGGCGTCGGCGTGGTGACGACGGCGGCTTTGCCCATGATCTTGCCCATGTCGCGCCAGGAGTTCCGGGCCACGATATCGAGGAACCACTGCGGGAACGGCAGGAACGGTTCCAGGTTCTCCGGCATGAAGTGATTGGTGGCGATGGTGCGGATGCCGCGCCGGACCGACTCCGCAATGGTGGCCTGGCCGATCATGTAGTGACACTGGATGTGCACAACGTCGGGCTGCACGTCGTCGAAAATCCGCCGGATCTCGGACTTGATCTCCCAGGGGAAACAGATGCGCCAGCTCTCGTGCGTGGGAACCGAATGCGACCGCAGACGGTGGACACGGGCCTCCCGGCGCTCTTCGAGGTAGCTGGCGCCCTTGCCGGGACGGGCGGCGATCACGTGGACATCATGGCCCCTCCGGGTCATGGCCTGCGCCAGCCGAAGGCCGAAAACGGCGGCACCGTTGACGTCCGGCAGGTAGGTGTCCGCCGCGATGAGGATCTTCAGCGGCCGCTGCCCCTGGCCGTTGTCCGCCTGTTGCGGAACTCCCTGCTGGTCAATCGCAATGCTGTTCATATGCTCTATTCGTACCTAGGGTTCCTCGTGGCGGCGGACTGCGCCCGCCGTCGTGCTTCTTCCTGCTTCTGCAAAACGTCAGGATGGTGGCGGGATAGAACGATGACCCCCACAATAGCAACCAACCCCATGCCAACCATGGCAATGGCGATCACGGGTTCGACGTCGGGTCGCAGTTCACCGAGCACGAAAATGCCGATGGCGATACCGACGAGCGGGTCGATGACGGTGAGCCCGGCGATCACCAGGTCGGGCGGCCCGCTCGAGTAGGCGCTCTGCACAAACCAGGAACCGAGGCCCGCAGCGGCGGCGATGGCGATGATGCTGAAAACCGGGACATTGGCGAGGAAGCCGCCGTTCGGATTGAACAGGTTCAGCCCGATGATCCTGACCAGCACAGCCACGAAGCCGAAGAGCATGCCCGCGCCCAGGATGTAGGTGAACGCGTTGAGGCGGTGCCTGAACGTCAGTTCCAATGTGAGGAACACGGCAATGACGACGGCGAGCAAGAGTACCGTCGACAGCTCCTCTGCGGGGGTGACCGGATGGTTCTCGCCCGTGACGTTCACGGCCAGCAGCACGAAACCTGCGCTGCCGGCAACGCAGGCGGTGATGGCCACAATGGTGATGCGGTTGAGCCGGATCCCCTGGTCCTTGGAGTTGATGATCGTCGTGATGACCAGCGCGATGGCGCCGATGGGCTGGACCACGGTGAGCGGCGCGCTCACCAGTGCGAAGACATTCAAGCCCATCCCGACGCCCAGCATCAATAGCCCGAGGACCCACCGAGGATTGCGCAGCATGCGCATGAGGCCGCTGACCGTCAGCGACAAGCCTCCGGTGTTCGCCTGGACGGCGCTCGCCTGGCGCTGCGTTCCCAGCGCCAGGAAGAAGGCGCCGCATACGGCGCTGAGGATCGCTAGCCAGACCATGCGGTCCTGACTGCCGCCGGCGCTTCCGCCGGGCGCCCGGATCCGGGGTCACTCATGTGCCCGGGCTTCCGGAACGTCGTCGCCCAGGGCAGACCGCAGCGTGCGGTGCTTGAGCCGCGCCGCACGCATGTACCCCCACCAGGCCGCCAGATGCCCCACGCAGCCCAGCACCAGCAGGACGTAGGCAAGGACCTGCAGCCATTCATGCCCGGGTTCCAGGGCCCGGTGGAGCAGCAGCAGCGGCGTCCCGGCCAGGAGCAGCGCCGTGCGGATCTTGCCGACATACGTCACGGGCAGATCCGGGATCCCCCGGAACAGCACCATCGCGTAAATGAGGAGGATGGCATCGGGTATCACGAGGACGAGCAGCAGCCACAGCGGCGCGATGCCAGTGGCGAAAAACGTCACGGCGACCACGATCATCGCCAGCCGGTCCGCCAGCGGATCCAGCCATTTGCCCACGCTGGAAATCTGGTCGAATCGCCGGGCGATGTACCCGTCCACCCAGTCGGTCGAACCCAGGACGGCCAGCACAATCGTGGCCTCGAGGTAGTCTCCCCGTACCACGAGCCAGACGAACAATGGCACCGCCAGGAAGCGCAGGACCGTGATGAGGTTGGGGACGGTCCAGAAGGTGTGGAGCTCGCGGTATTCGTGGTCTTCGCGCGTCCCGGCCCCGATGATCCTCATGCTGCCCCTCCCCTCCCGGCATGCTGCCTGTCCTGCAAGGGCAGGTCAGGCGGGTTCCCCCGACTGTGATGCGGCTGCTACTTCCGCAGCAGGCGCCGCAGCAGAACCGCGAACGTGGCCAGCGAGGCCGCCAGTGCGGCCAGCGGCTTCCACCGCTCCTGCAGGTCATAGCCGGTACCTGCGGAACCGCTGCTCGCGCTGCGCTTGACGGCGGCGATCCGCAGCTCGGCTGCGTGCCTGGCGCGGGAAGCGACCGAGGTTGCGTCCGACTTGATCCTCTCGGACTGCGGCTTGATGTCCAGTTTCTGGCCCAGGCCGTCACGGATCCGGGCCAGATGCTCGCGGCGTTCGCCGGCGCGGGCCCGCAGCTCCTCCAGCGAGGGCGCGGGTTCCTTCGGTGCCTGCTCCACTTCCTTGGGCTCTTCCTTCGGCTCAGGCTTCTGGTCAAGAGTGGACGGATCGAAGCTGCGCCCTTCCTTCAGGACGCCGATGTCGTGCTTGATGCCGCGAATCGCATTCTCCGGCAGCAGCGGCAATTCCTTCTTGACCCGCAGGGCCCCAATGAGCCCCAGGATGCCGCCCACGATGAGGAAGAACGCGGCGAACAGCAGCGCGGACAACCACGGGGCGATGGCTTCGCCCAGACCGAGAATCGCGGCAACGAGCAGGGAAATCGCCATGGACGCCAGCAGGAGCAAGGCCCCGGCGAGCAGGCCGGCGGCAACTCCCACCTTGACGCCCTTGGCCTTGAGCTCCGCAACGGCCAGTGAAACTTCATCATTCAGCTGGCGGGGCAGCAGGCGGCCCGCCACTTGGACAAGTCCCACCAGCGACGACCTGTCGGCGACCGCAATGGTCCTGTTGTTGTCTACGCGAGTCATGGACCCTGCCTCCATTGCTAGATCGGTAGTGCTCGTGTTGCCACAGTCTAAAATTATCATTCGGCGCAGCCGCAACCGGTCAGCCGAAGGAAGTACGTCTGCGCACCCAATCCGTCCATTGCAGCAGGTCACGGGGCGGAATGCCATGACCATCGCGGTCCCGCGCGTTATGCTGGCGGGCAATTGCCCAGCGCAGAGCCTCCGGGGGAAACGAATGACCGCACAACTGCAGTTTCCGAACGAGTTCCTGTGGGGCGCGGCCACTGCGTCATACCAGATCGAGGGCGCGGCGGCAGAGGACGGCAGGCGCGACTCCATTTGGGACACTTTCTGCCGGTTGCCGGGGGCCGTCGCCGGCTCCGATTCAGGAAGCACCGCCTGCGATCATTACCATCGCTACCCGGAAGACATCGCCCTGATGCGCCGGATGGGGCTCGGCGCCTACCGCTTCTCAACCTCGTGGGCACGGATCCGGCCGGACGGCGGACCGGTCAATCCCCGGGGCCTGGACTTCTATTCCCGGCTCGTCGACGGACTGCTCGAGGCCGGCATCACGCCCTGGCTGACGCTCTATCACTGGGACCTTCCACAGGCCTTGGAGGACCGCGGGGGCTGGGCCAACAGGGACACGTCCTACGCCTTCGCGGAGTATGCGCTGAGCGTGCACGACCGGTTGGGCGATCGGGTCCGGGCATGGACCACCTTGAACGAACCGTGGTGCTCTGCCTTCCTCGGCTATTGTTCCGGCGTCCATGCCCCGGGGAGGCAGTCGAGGCCGGATGCCCTGGCCGCCATGCACCACCTTCTGCTCGGCCACGGACTGGCCGCGGCGGCGCTACGCGAACGGGATCCCGAGGCCGAACTGGGACTGACGCTCAACCTGACCGTGCCGGACCCGGCGGATCCGGACGACCCGGTCGACAGGGACGCCGCGCGGCGCATCGACGGGCAGTTCAACCGGGCCTTCCTCGATCCGGTGTTCCGCCAGTCCTATCCCCCGGACTTCCTCGCCGACGTCGCAGCGTACGGGCTGGAACGGCACATCCGCCCGGGAGACCTCGAACTGATCGGCACACCTATCGACTTCCTGGGCGTCAACTACTACCACGGTGAAGCCGTGACCGGGCATCCGGCCACCGAGCAGCTGCTCGCCCACGGCGCGCCCGTGGAGCGGCCGGCGGCCTCGCCGTACCCGGCCGCCGACAATGTCTCGGTGGTACCGCGGGGACTCGCGACGACGGCGATGGGCTGGGAAGTCCAGCCGGAGGGACTGTTCCGGCTGCTGATGCGGCTGCAGGACGAGTACGCGGGCCCCGCCGGCACAGCGCTTTATGTCACCGAAAACGGCGCGGCCTATGACGATCGTGTCTCGGCGGACGGTTCCGTCCAGGACCTGGACCGGCTGGAATTCATCCGGGCCCACGTGGCCGAGTGCCACCGGGCCATCCAGGCGGGAGCCGATCTGCGGGGCTACTTTGCGTGGTCGCTGCTGGACAATTTCGAATGGGCGTGGGGCTACGCCCAGCGCTTCGGCCTTGTCCGCGTGGATTACGACACCCTCGTCCGGACCATCAAGGCCAGCGGGCAGTGGTTCGCCCGGACAGCTGCCGCCAATAGCGTTGCCGACGGCACGTAGTCCTGGAACTCCTTCCGCGCCGCCAAACAGATTGGCTGCCACCAGACAAAAGAGCCCGTCCTGACGGATCAGGACGGGCTCTTTGTCTTTTGCTCCCCCGACTGGACTCGAACCAGTAACCCTTCGATTAACAGTCGAATGCTCTGCCAATTGAGCTACGGGGGAAAGCAGCAGAGACAACCTTACAAGGCTTTTTCCCGGAAATGAAATCCTGTCGAGCGGTTATAAAACCGCCGTGCAGGACCCTTTTTTCCGAACCTCTCGGGCTCCCTCGGGCCTCAACGAGTTTACTAAAGAGCTGCGGGAAACACCAAATCGGCTCCCGCGGCCGTCGGCTACTCGCTGCGCAGCGCCCGTCGCTGCATCTCCAGCTCCATCAGTTCGCGGTTCAGGCGCTGGAACGCCTCGGGATCCGCCGCAGGATCGGTGCGCTGCAATTGGCCCATTTTGTCCGCCTTGAGCTGCGTGATCTGGATGTCGAAGAGCCGGTTCAGGATGCCCCGGCAGTAGAGCCGGACAGCGTCGTCGTTATGGGCCGGCAGCGGCGTGACGGCAAGTTCGGAGACCAGCCCCCTGAGTTCCTCGGGGACCGCCTGCCGCACGCTCTCGACCCACTGCGAGGGCGTCGCCCCGGCAAACCCGGCGGCACGGATGGCCTCGTGCACCAGAGCATGCGCCGGGGCGCGGAAGTTTGCTTCCGTGAAGTGCTGCCACTGCTCGGCGTCGAGCAGTCCCGGCTGCTGCAGTGCGACGATCAAGGCGTCGCGTTCCATTCGGACCGAGGGATCCCGCAGGTCGGGCAGGCTGACTGCCGGCTCCGACGGGGGAGCCTCTTCCGGATGCCCGGCGTCCGGGGTCGCGTAGCCGGCCTCCCCCGGATACCCGGCGTCCTCCGGATACTGGGAATGCTGCTGCTCGCGGCGCTCGACCGCACGGCCGTGGCGGCCATACCGGGACCCGTCACCCTGGCCGCCGTACCGGCCGCCGTCGGGGCGTCCCGGGGCGCCGGAATAGCCTCGCGGCTGGCTGCGGTCCTGGTGCTGGTTCCCTCCGCCATGCTGTCCGTCCCCGCGGTACTGCTGGCCCGGGCCGGAATACTGTCGTGCGGGTTGGCGTTGCTGGGCGCCGGAACGTTGCGCGCCCCCGGCGGCGGCCGTGTCCTGCTGGTCCTTGGCCCGTTTGCCCGCCGCGGCAACAGCCCGCAGCACGTCCTCGACGTCCACACCGAGCCAGCCGGCGAGCTCGCGCGAGTAGGCGGGCCGCATCGCCGGGTCCCGGATCTGCGCCACTACTGGTGCGGCCGCGCGCAAGGCCTGGACGCGGCCTTCCACGGTGTTGAGGTCGAACCGCTTCAAGGTCGCCTTGATGGCGAATTCGAACAGTGGGCGTCGGGAAGAAATCAGTTCCCTGACCGCCGGTTCGCCGCGGGTCATCCGCAGGTCGCAGGGGTCCGCGCCGGTCGGCTCGACGGCAACGAATGTCTGGGCGATGAACCGCTGGTCTTCCTCGAACGCGCGCAGCGCCGCCTTCTGTCCGGCCTCGTCGCCGTCGAACGTGAAGACAACTTCTCCCCCGCTGCCGTCGTCGGACAGCAAGCGCCGGGCAATCTTGATGTGGTCGGCGCCGAAGGCCGTGCCGCAGGTGGCCACGGCGGTGGTTATGCCGGCCAGGTGGCAGGCCATGACGTCCGTGTACCCCTCGACGACGACCAGCTGCCGGTTCCGCGCGATGTCGCGCTTGGCCAGGTCGATGCCGTAGAGGACCTGGGACTTCTTGTACAGCGCGGTCTCGGGAGTGTTCAGGTATTTGGGGCCCTGGTCGTCCTCGAACAGCTTGCGCGCGCCGAAACCGATGGTGTCCCCGGAGATGTCACGGATCGGCCAGATCAGCCGGCCGCGGAAGCGGTCGTAGATTCCCCGGTTTCCCTCGGAAAACATGCCGGTGAGCTTGAGCTCGTCCTGGCTGAAGCCGCGGCCGGTCAGGTGCTTGAGCAGTCCGTCCCACCCCTGCGGGGCGTAGCCCACGCCGAAGTGCTCGGCCGCCGCCTGGTCGAAGCCCCGCCCCTCGAGGAACTGCCGGCCGGCGGCGCCGCCGGGCGTGAGGAGCTGGGCACGGAAGAACTCCGCGGCGATCTTGTGCGCGTCGAGCAGCCTCTGCCGTTTGCCGACGTCTTCGCGGCGCGGCCCGGTCCCGCCGTCTTCGTAGCGCAGCGTGTAGTTGATGCGGTGCGCGAGTTTCTCTACCGTCTCGCTGAAGGTGGTGTGGTCCATCTTCTGCACGAAGGAGATGACGTCTCCGCCCTCACCGCAGCCGAAGCAGTGGTAGGTGCCCACCTGCGGCCGGACATGGAACGACGGCGAGCGTTCGTCGTGGAAGGGGCACAGGCCCTTGAAGGAGCCGATGCCGGCGGACTTGAGCGTGACGTAGCCGTCGACGATCTCCTTGATATCCGTGCGCTGGCGGACCTCGTCAATGTCTTCGCGTTTGATCAGTCCGGCCATGAGAATAGTTTAGGCAACCCCGCCAAATCCGAGGCCCGCCGCCCCGGCCCGTGTAGGACAGGTCACGGGGCAGGCGCGGCCGCGGCCCCTCAGAGCAGGGTGCGGTGCGAGCCCATCAGCCTCTCGTGCAGCGCGATGGCGGAAACGTCGGTGAGGGACGCGATCTGGTCGATGACCACGCGAAGGCGCGCACCGTCGTCGGCCGCGGCCTGCCAGTCCGCCGCGAAGGCTTGTTCCAGGTGGCGGGCGCCCGTGGCGTGCAGTTCATGGACCAGGTCGGTCAGGATTTCCTGCTGGCGCTCGTAGATCGGCTGGCGGAGGTCCGCGGTCATGACGAACGTGGTCGCCAGGCCCTTCATGACAGCGATTTCCAGCACGGTCTCCTGCGGGACCACCAGTTCGGCGGCATAGCGGGTCAGCGGGTCCGGCCCGTAAATGGCCCGTGTCGCCTCCAGCGCGCTGGAACAGAACCGGCCAATGAGCTGGCTGGTCATGTCCTTCAGTGCCGCCATGGACCTGCGGCTGCCGTCCGCCTCCGGCACCCAGACGCCGGACTCCTGGAGCCGGCTCAGCGCAGCGTCCACTTCCGCCGGGTCGGTGTGCGGCAGGTACCACTGCCGGGTGTAGCCGATGACGCGGCTGCGGTGGTCGGCGGTATCCATCCACTTGAGCTGGACGCGGCCGGCGACGATGGCGTCCTCGACGTCGTGCACCGAATAGGAGATGTCGTCCGCGAGGTCCATCACCTGGGCCTCGATGCAGGACCGGCGCTCCGGCGCCCCTTCGCGCAGCCACTGGAAGACCGGCAGGTCATCCTCGTAGGCGCCGAACTTGCTGGTGCGCTTGCCGTGGATCACCGGGGCATCCGCTGCGGACCAGGGGTACTTGCTGGCGGCGTCCAGGCTGGCGCGGGTCAGGTTCAGGCCGGCGGGTGTGCCGTCCGGACGAACGACCTTCGGCTCCAGCCGGGTGAGCAGGCGCAGGGTCTGGGCGTTGCCCTCGAAGCCGCCGATGGCGTGGGCCGCGGCGTTGAGCGCGGCTTCGCCATTGTGGCCGAACGGCGGGTGGCCGAGGTCATGGGCGAGGCACGCGGTGTCCACGACGTCCGGATCGCAGCCCAGGGTGCGCCCCAGCTCGCGGCCGACCTGGGCGACCTCGAGGCTGTGGGTCAGGCGGGTGCGGACGAAGTCGTCCGTGGACGGGGAGACGACCTGCGTCTTCGCACCGAGCCGGCGGAGTGCGGAGGAATGCAGCACGCGGGCGCGGTCCCGCTCGAAGTGCGTGCGGTAGGTGCTCTTGGCAGGCTCCGCCACCCAGCGTTCCTGGTCCGTCTCCGTGTAGCCCGGCATCAGCGGGGCCGGCGTCAGCGCCACCTGCTCAGCCACCGGAAACATCCAGTTCTGCCGCGGCGATCATGGCCCGGTGGTTCTCGTCCAGCTCACGGCTGTCCAGCCAGCCGTCCGGCAGCGCCGGCCGTTTGGGCGTGCCGGCCCGCCCGCGCGGTCCCTCGGCGTCCGCGCCGGGATACGGGGCGGACGGATCCAGCTGGTCCAGCAGGCCGCGCAGGACCTCGAGCGTGGGCACGGCGGCCAGCGCCGCCCGCAGTTCGCCGCCGACCTGGTAGCCCTTGAAGTACCAGGCCACGTGCTTGCGGATGTCGCGCAGGGCCTTGCCCTCGTCCTCGAAGTAGTCGACCAGCAGTTCGGCGTGCCGGTAGAAGCTGTCCGCGACCTCTTTCAGCCCGGGCCGGAAGCGCCGGTCCGTACCCTCGAAGGCGGCCTGCAGATCGCCGAAGAGCCAGGGCCGCCCCTGGCAGCCGCGGCCGACGACGATGCCGTCCACGCCGGTCTGGCGCACCATCCGCACGGCGTCCTCCGCGCTCCAGATGTCACCGTTGCCGAGGACGGGGATGTCCGGCAGGGCTTCCCGGAGCCGGGCAATCGAGTCCCAGTCCGCCGTGCCCGAGTAGAACTGGCTGGTGGTGCGGCCGTGCAGTGCGACGGCGGCGACACCGGCGTCGCGCGCGATCTTGCCGGCGTCGATGTATGTCAGGTGGTCCTCGTCGATGCCCTTGCGCATCTTGATGGTCAGCGGGATGTTGCCGCGGCCGGCTTCGCGGGTGGCCGCCTGGACAATCGCGGTGAACAGTTCCGACTTCCACGGCAGCGCCGAGCCGCCGCCCCGGCGGGTGACCTTGGGCACCGGGCAGCCGAAGTTGAGGTCGATGTGGTCCGCCCGCTCCTCCTCGACCAGCATCCGCACGGCGGCTCCGACCGTCTTGGGATCGACGCCGTACAGCTGCACCGACCGGACCTTCTCATCCTCGTCGTGCGAGATGATGCGCATCGATTCGCGGTTGCGTTCCACGAGTGCCCGGGAGGTGACCATTTCGGCCACGTAGAGGCCGCCTCCGTACTCGCGGCAGAGCCGGCGGAAGGCCTTGTTGGTGATGCCGGCCATGGGAGCCAGGACCACCGGGGTGTCGATGGTCAGCGGCCCGAGCTTCAGCGGAGGGAGCTCCAGTCGGGTGGCGGAGGCGGGTACAGCGGTAACAGTCACCTGCCTATTCTCTCAAATCCGGGCAAATCCACGCGCGCGCCTGTGGACGGCGCCGCCCGGGCGGGCTCAATCCCGCTCGGCGCGCCGCCGGGCCCTGCGGGTCGGCGGCTGTCCGACGGGCTTGCCCGCCAACACCGGAACGGAGGCACCGCCGTCGTCCGCCCCGCCGGGAACGGAGGCACCGACGTCGTTGCCGCCCTGATACCGTGCCGCGGTGCGGTCCCCCGGAAGCGAAGAACCATTCAGCGGTCCGCCGCCGGCCACGTCCACGGTGACGTCCGGGGCACGGCGGATGCCGGTGGCCTTGACCACCAGGACGGCGATCAGCGTGGTCATCGGGATGGCCAGCACCAGGCCGATGGAGCCGACCAGGGTCCGCACGATCTCTTCGGCCAGTTCCCCGCTGGAGAGCGTGTCGAACAGCGGCCGCTCGTAGAGCGAGACGAGGATGAGCACCGGAAGCGCGGCGCCGGCATACGCGAAGGCGATCGTGTAGACGGTGGAGGCGATATGGTCGCGGCCCACGCGCATGGCGCCGGTGAACAGCCGGCGCGCGGAAGCCTGCGGGGCCAGCTCGTACATTTCCCAGACGGCGGAAGACTGCGTGATGGTCACATCGTTGAGCACGCCGAGGCCCGAGATGATCAGCCCGCACATGATGACGCCGGAGAGCGAGATCGTGTCCGCCATGTTGACCAGCTGGTAGGTGTCTTCGTCCCCCACGCCGGTCAGGTAGGCGGCGTCCGTGGCCCAGCCGGCCATCAGCGCCGTCACGCCGAGGCCGAACATGGTGCCGAGCAGGGCCGTGGAGGTGCGGGCGGAGAAGCCGTGGGCGAAGTAGAGGACCCCGACCATGATCACCACCGAGCCGATCAGCCCCAGCAGCAGCGGCGGCTTGCCCTCGACCAGGCCGGGCAGGACGAACTGCGCCAGCACCACGAAGGCGCCGGCCAGGCCCAGGATGGCCCGGAAGCCGCGCCAGCGCGCCACCGCCACGACGACGACGGCGTACAGCACCGCGAGCAGCACCATCGGCACGCTGCGGACGAAGTCGACGAAGATCAGCGTGTTCGGCTGGTCCGGCATGATCCGGCTGAGGTCCAGGTAGCGGATGGAGTCCCCCGCCTCGACGCCGCGGGACTGCGCGATTTCCGGGGTGATCTCGACCGGCTGGAGCGGGCCTCCCGACTTCGGCTCGGTGTAGGCCACCATGCACTGCTGGCCTTCGCCGCCGGCGTCGATCGCGGATTGCGAGGACGGGCAGGTCTCGGTTTCCACGCGCTGCACCGTTCCGGTCTCGAAGGAGACGCCGGGGGCCGTGGCGTACGGGTCCACCACGGTCACGCCGGAGCGGTCCCCGGACGGCCACAGCGCGATCATGCCGACCAGTGTCAGGACGGTTACCGGCAGCAGGATGGCCGCGAGCAGCAGGTTGGCCTTGCGCCGGGCCGCCAGCGTACCCGGGTCCGGAGGGACGTCCG
Source organism: Arthrobacter sp. USHLN218 (assembly GCF_037144715.1). Taxonomy (NCBI): domain Bacteria; kingdom Bacillati; phylum Actinomycetota; class Actinomycetes; order Micrococcales; family Micrococcaceae; genus Arthrobacter; species Arthrobacter sp. USHLN218. The sequence continues at coordinate 685,383 of NZ_JBBCYT010000001.1, read as the reverse complement.
CGTCATGCGTGTGGGTGTGCCCGTGTCCCACGCCTCAGTCGCTGACGATGGCGGTGGCCGGTCCGGTCCTGGCCGCCGTGCCCGCCGCCAGCAGCGGCTCGAGCACGGCGACTACGGCGGTCATCGAGTCATCGACCTCGACCTGGACCGGGTACTGGTGGACCAGCATCGCGAGCAGGCTGCGCACGGCCTGCTCGGCCTCCGCCGGAGCCAGTGCGGTGTCATAGCCCAGCAGCACGTCTGCCGGGGCATCGGTCCGCTGCTGGGTGTAGCTGACGGCGAACGCGCTGATGGTGCCGCCCTGGTCCTTGGGCGCGCTGCGCAGCACCACCGCTCCGGAAGCGCCGGCGGCGTCGTTGAGCAGGATCTGCTGGGCACGGCCCAGCGTCATGTCCGCCCGGTCCCACACGTGCACGGAATTGTAGAAGTCCGTGACCGCCGTCGTCAGTTCCACCGAACCGGTGGCAGCTTCCTCCAGGCGCGGGCCGCCCTCCGCGGCCAGGTCCGGCAGCGGCAGGGCGCCGGGCTGGACCGTGACCACGCGCGAGGTCTGGATCGGGCTGAGCCCGGCGGCGGCGGCGAAACCGGCGCCGGTGCTCTCCGGCACCACCTTCGCGCGCAGCCTGGTCACGCCCGACGGCGAGTGTTCGGCTTCCCCGCGCAGCATGCCCAGGAGCGTCGAACCCACCCCGGAACGGCGGTGGTCCTTGGCCACTTCGACGTAGGCCCAAAGCCGCTCCGGGTGCAGGCTCGTCTCGTAGACCACGCCCGCGGCGACCGGAACCCCCTGGTCCTCGGCCACGATGCAGCGGGACCACGGCGCGTCGGACGAGGGCCGCAGGATCGCGCGGAAGTGCTCCACCTGGGTGGTTTCCGGGTCGCCCCAGATTTCCAGCAGGGCGAGGTCGTCGCCGTCGCGCCATTGCCGGTAGTTCAGCTCAGCCATGTTGCTCCTAGGAAGTTGCGTCGCGTCGGCGCGGTCGGTCAGGCCCCGACGAGGCGGCCGGCCAGGTAGCTCTCCACCTTGTCCAGGCTGACCCGGTCCTGCGACATCGTGTCCCGCTCGCGGATGGTCACGGCCTGGTCCTCGAGCGTGTCGAAGTCCACCGTGATGCAGAACGGCGTGCCGATCTCGTCCTGCCGGCGGTAGCGGCGGCCGATCGCGCCGGCGTCGTCGAATTCGATGTTCCAGTTCCGGCGCAGCTGCGCGCCGAGTTCCTTCGCCTTGGGCGAGAGGTCCTCGTTGCGGCTCAGCGGCAGCACCGCGGCCTTGACCGGCGCCAGCCGGGGGTCGAGCTTCAGCACGGTGCGCTTGTCCACGCCGCCCTTGGCGTTCGGGGCCTCGTCCTCGGCATAGGCGTCGACGAGGAAGGCCATGAAGGAGCGGGTCAGGCCGGCCGCCGGCTCGATCACGTACGGAGTGAAGCGCTCGTTGGTCGCCTGGTTGAAGTAGCTCAGGTCCGTGCCGGAGTGCTTGGAATGCGTGCTTAGGTCGAAGTCCGTGCGGTTGGCGATGCCCTCCAGCTCGCCCCATTCCGAGCCCTGGAAGCCGAAGCGGTATTCGATGTCCGTGGTGCCCTTGGAGTAGTGGCTGAGCTTGTCCAGCGGGTGCTCGAAGAGGCGCAGGTTCTCCGGGTTGATGCCCAGGTCGGTGTACCACTTCAGGCGGGTTTCGATCCAGTACTTGTGCCACTCGTCATCGGTGCCGGGCTCGACGAAGAACTCCATCTCCATCTGCTCGAACTCGCGGGTGCGGAAGATGAAGTTGCCGGGGGTGATTTCGTTGCGGAAGCTCTTGCCGATCTGGCCGATGCCGAACGGGGGCTTCCGCCGCGAGGTGGTGAGCACGTTGTTGAAGTTCACGAAAATGCCCTGCGCGGTCTCGGGGCGGAGGTAGTGCAGGCCTTCTTCGCTGGCCACCGGTCCCAGGAAGGTCTTGAGCAGGCCGGAGAATTCCTGCGGTTCGGTCCATTCGCCCTTGGTGCCGCAGTTGGCGCAGGCGATGTCCTTCAGGCCGTTCTCGGCCGGCCGGCCCTTCTTCTCCTCGTACTCTTCCTCGAGGTGGTCGGCGCGGTAGCGCTTGTGGCAGCTCAGGCACTCCACCAGCGGGTCGGAAAAGACCTCGACGTGGCCGGAGGCCTCCCAGACCTGGCGGGGCAGGATGACGGAGGAATCGAGGCCGACGACGTCCTCGCGGCCGCGGACCACGGACTGCCACCACTGGCGCTTGATGTTCTCCTTGAGCTCGACGCCGAGGGGGCCGTAGTCCCAGGCCGAGCGGGATCCGCCGTAGATCTCGCCGGCTTGGAAGACAAAGCCGCGGCGCTTGGCCAGCGAGATGATCGGATCAAGCTTGGATTTGGCAGCTGCCATCAGGTGGTTCTCCAGTCTCTGCATGGGCCGCTGGGTGCGGTCCGTGGCGTGTGGTTGGTGCGAAGCGAAACTACAACGTTAGCCTACCGAAACGGCGGCACGGCGCAGGTATGGCGGGCGCCGGATGACGCGCCGGGCGCGTCCGGACGGGGTCGGGCCTACCCGGGGAAAGGCACGACGGCGCCGCGGCCGGTCACGCGGTGGGCCAGGCTCTCCATGGTCAGCGTGTCGCTGTCGATCCCGGTGTGGCTGCGCGCGTCGCTCCGGCTGGCGTCCGGTCCGCTCAGCTGTGGCGACCAGACCGCTTCGGCCAGCGTCCCGCCGGCGAAGAGCGCCGCAAGATCCGGATCGGCCGCCACGTTCTCCTCGAGGCCGAGCAGCGGGGTATCCGGATGCTCCTCCAAGGCGCGGTGGATCAGGTACAGCAGCGACTTGTTGTAGAACCTGACTCCCCGGACTTCGCAGACGTCGTCGAGGGCCCGCTGCCGGCCCAGGCTGAACTGGGACAGGACCCTGATCCGGCTCCCAAGCAGCGGCAGCAGTCCGGTCTTGAAATCTCCCACGGTCAGTGCCGGGTCCAGCAGCGCCAGGGATTCGAAGGCCCCGACGCCCTCCTCGAAGGCCGCCCGCAGGAAGCTGGACTGGAAGATGGCGCCGGCACTGTGGCCGACTGCGTGCAGCCCGACGTCCCCGGCATGGGCCCGGTTGAACGCCGCGAGCCGGCGTGCGACGTAGCGCGCACCGCCTTCGCCGGCGAGGCTGCCGGCCTTGGCCCCGGCCCGGGCGGCGTTGGCCTTGATGTCGGCCCAGACCGCCGGGCCTCCGGCGTGCCTGGCCACCCATTCAACGAACGTGTCGGCGGCTTCCGTTAGCGGCGGCAGTGCCCGCGGCACCAGGGTGGGCACCGGCGGGGCGGCGCCCGTGCCGCCCGCCTTCATCAGGCTCAGCGCCGGAAACAGCCGGTATCGCTGGGCGCCCCGGCGGATCCGGTCGGACAGGACCTGCAGCAGTCCGGTCTCCCAGACGAAGTAGACCGGGTAGACCCCGTTGGCCAGCCACCACTGCACCTGGCTGGCCGCAGCCTCCAGTCCGGTCCGCTCATCCACCAGGCCGCCGTGCGCCCAGAAGAGCACGGGAGCCGGACCAGGCCGCCCGGAGATGAACCGGGGCAGGTGCTCCTCAAAGATCCGGTCCACGTCCGCGGGCGTGGTCGAGACCAGGCCGCCCGGAGACAGCTTGCCGTTGCTGAGGTCCACCAGATGCGGACGCAGCGCGCCGAAATCCGCCACCGGTTCGCTCACCGCTGCCCCTTCCGCCGCCGCAGGACCGCAAAGGAGTTGCGCGGCCACGGCAGCGTGGCGAGCACCACCGCAGCCAGGGTCAGTACCGTGCCCAGGACGGTCGCCGTCGTAATAACGGTGCCGGGTGCGGGAAAAAGCACGTCCAGCAGCAGCGAGCCGAGCACCTGCCCGGCGATCATGCCGAGGCCCGTGAGCAGGACGCCGAGGGACCGGACCAGCACGGTGGCGAAGTTGATGAAGAGGCAGCCGATGGGACCGCCGAGGTAGTACCACCACTCGTCCGGCAGCGGGTTGCCCGGACCGGCCACGGCCACCTTGACCAGCCAGGCGATGTACAGCAGTACGGTCCCCACGATGAAGTTGACCATCGTGGCCGGCAATGGCGAGCCGTAGTGCGCGGACTGGGTGCCGTTGAAGGCCTGCTGGAAGCTTTGCAGGAACCCGGCCACCAGCGGCAGCAGCACCAGAGCGAGCAAGCCGGCCTGGTCCGTGCCGGCAGAAAACTTCGGCGAGACCGCCCAGGCGACCGCGGCCACGGTGAGCAGGGCGCTGAGGACGCGGAGGGGCGTGATGCTCTTCTTTCCCGCCGGCCCGAGGCCGAGGCGGTCCACGAGCAGGCCGCTGACGGACTGTCCCGTGACGGCGGCGACGGTGAAGAGCGCAATGCCGATCAGCGCCACGGTGACGCCCTGGCTCAGCACCAGGATGGCTCCGCTGGCCCCGGCCAGCAGGTACCACCATGGAAAACTCCTGGCCCGGATCGCCGGCAGCACGCGGCGCATCCCGGAGCGGGCGCCGGGCGCGAGGACGCAGATCAGGACCATCAGCACCAGTCCCGTACTGAAGCTGACGACGGCGGCCGCCAGTCCGTCGTCGAGCCTCGCCCCGAGCGCACCGTTGATCCGCCCCTGGACCGGCATCGACAAGCCTGCGAACAGTGACAAGGGCAGGCCGACGGCCAGGGGCATTTTGGGGTTCATCGGCACACATTCACCCTATCGCCCGGCGCGTGGCTCCCCGGCGGCGCCCGACACGGCATGATGGAACCATGGCTGCCGACGATATTGACGGAATTGAAGATGTCCACATCCGCGACGAGATGATCCGCCTGGGCCAGCTGCTGAAGCTGGCCAACCTGGCCGAGGACGGCTTGCAGGCCAAGGAGTTCATCGAGGACGCCCAGGTCCAGGTGAACGGCGAGACCGAGACCCGCCGCGGCCGGCAGCTGCACCCCGGGGACACGGTGAGCTTCGGCGGGCGCACGGTGCGCGTCGCCCGCGGCTAGAAGGGCATCTGCTGCCGCGCGCAGTAGGCCGCCGGTGATTCCCCGATGGTCCTGGTGAAGTCCCTCGTCAGGTGGGCCTGGTCGGAGTACCCGAGACGCTGGGCCAGCCCGGCCCAGTCGACGGCCGTCCCGTCCCGGGCTTCCTCGAGAGCATCGAGCAGGCGGTACCTGCGGATCACCCACATGGGCGGCACGCCGGCGTAGCTCAGGAACGCCCTCTGCAGGGTGCGGACCGTCACTCCGGCCAGCGAAGCAAGGTGCTCGACGCGGACGATGGTTCGGCACCGCTCGGCCGCCGCGGCCACCCCCGCGACCTCGCGCGCGAGGTCGATCCGGCGGCGCGGACGGGACTCAAGCGCGGCCATCATCGCCTCACAGAGCAGCTGCCCGCCGTCGGCCAGGCCGGCCTCGGCGACCCGCCGGGCCACCTCGGGCCCGTCGAGGCCAAGCAGCCCGGACGGGGCGGCAACACGGTCGTTGATGGCGCTGACATCGTCGACCCACGCGCCGAAACCACCCGTCGTCGTCCTGATGGCAAGGTTCCACCCGCTGCTGCGCAGGATGCGTGTCGTCAACCCGGTGGACACGCCGTTGATAACCATGCGGACCTGGTGCGGTCCTTCGGGCGGCGCGTCACCGGCCGGCGGCGCGTTGCCGATGCTGATGTTGACGGCCGGATGCGGAAGGACGTCCTGGCGCCTTGTGGTTCCGTCGGGCAGTTCCCAGGCCACGGACCACAGGAATGCGGCCAAGCCTGCCAGCGGTTCCGGCGGGTCGCTGCGCACGAAGTCGACATGCCGCATCATCTCGCGCGGGGACAGGATTCCGCGCGTGTCGGCTGGAATCGGACGATGCGCCACAGCGACACAGTAGCAAGGGAAACTGTCGCGGATCTTCAATCCCCGGCGGCGGGCCGGTTCCTAGCCTTGATCCATGGAAACCCACGATTACCTCATCTCGACCGTGTCCCGGCTGGCCGACGTCCTCGGCCGCATCCCGGCGGCGGCGGACCACGATCCGACGCCCTGCACCGACTTCGACGTCGCCGGGCTGCGCGGCCATGTCGTCGGCTGGCTGAGTGCGTTCACCGCCGGCTTCGAAGATCCGGACGGTCGGTGTTCGGATCCGGCCGACACCGCCGTGGCCGGCAACGGCGCAGCCCACGTGCGGAAACTGTCCCGCCGGCTGGAGCAGGCCCTGCCCGATGCGGCGGAGCGCCCGCTGTTCATCGGTGCCGACGCCATGCCCGGCCCGATGGCCCTGAGCATGATCCTGTGGGAATACCAGGTGCACGGCTGGGACCTGGCCCGGGCCACGGACCAGGACTGGCAGCCTGAAACCGGCGGCCTGGAGCAGTCCTTGGCCTTCGCGCCGTCCATGCTGACGCCGGATTTCCAGGGCGAGGGCAAGACCTTCGGACCAAGGATCGATGTCGGGAGCGAAGCTTCGCCGCTGCACAAGCTGCTGGGCCTGTCCGGACGCCGCCCTGACTGGCCTGCTGCAGCGGATTCCCGCAAGGCCGGTCAATAACGACGGCGAGGGGACGGTTTGTACCGTCCCCTCGCGTTGGCGCGCGGCTACTTGGCGTTGAGCACCTTGTAGGTCAGGAACTCCTTGACGTGAGCCAGTTCCTGGGCATTGATGCCGTGGCCGATGCCGGCGTAGAGCACCTTGGTCAGGTTGACGTTTTCGTTGAGCCAGGCGTGGGTGTACTCGATCTTGTCCGGCGTGATGACCTGATCCGCCTGGTCGCGGCCCCAGAACACGGCGGGCTTGAGCGACTTAACCGCTTCGTCCTGGAAGAAGACATCGCCGTCGGCCGGGATCACGAAGCCGGACAGCCCGACGACGGCGGCGATCTCGTCCGGCCGGTGGCGCATGACGGAGGTGGCCACGGCCATACCCATGGAGAAGCCGAGGACCGAGACGCTGGAATGCTGGTCCTTGACGGAGTCCAGCCAGCTCCACACGTCCGCCACGGCGCTGGTCACCTTGTCCACGGAGAAGTCGGGCTCATGCATCAGCGGGAACCAGCTGAAGCCCGGGCCCAGCGCCACCGGCGCGCGGACGGCGGCGACGGTAAACTCTTCGGGAAGGCCGGGAACCAGGCCCATGAGGTCCTCTTCGTTGGAGAGGTAGCCGTGGAAGAGCACGAGCAGCGGCGTGCCTGCGCGCTCGGCCTCCGGCTTGGACCAGACAACGACGGGCTTGTAAGTAGTTTCGGTCATGCCGCCATCATCCCACACGACTACTTGAAGCTTCAAGTTAGCCTCGCCGGGTTGCCCCGGCCTTTCGCGGCGGCACTCAGCTTGACCCCGAGGCCGCTTCGATGTGCGCGGTCAGCTCGGCCTGGAATTCGGCCGGGTACTCAAGGTGCGGGGAATGCCCGCAGTTGGGCAGCACCACCTCCCGGGAAGTGCCGCCGGCGGCCGCGTACTCCTCAAGCAGCGCACGGGTCTGGGCGACCATCGGCTGGGGCGGGGCCACGTCTTCGCCGGGCCAGCCCGGAATGATGCCGGCCTTGCCCAGCTGGTTGGCATCGAAGAACGACGCGTCCGAGACAATGGCATCCGAGTCGCCGCGGATCCAGAGGATGGGCGGCTTCACCGCCAGTCCGGCGAGCGCGCCGACATTGAAATACCCGGGCGCCATCGCGTTCGCGATGCCCCGCTTGCCGGCGGCGAAGCCGGGCCAGTTGTCCGACGGCACCGAGTCGCCCGGGTAATGGTCGTCGCCGGTGCGGGTGCTGAGCATCGATTCCACCCAGATGTCCTCGAGCGGGGAGCTGAAGCCGGCGTGGACGTAGGCGGAGCGGTAGACGCTCAGTGGCGACGTTGGCGCCTCGGCGCTCCGGTCGCCGGCCCGCAGCCGCGCCACAAAATCCGGGTTCACTCCCCCGCCGCCGCACCCGGCATCGTCCTCGGTGAGCCGCCGGCCCTCGGGGCCGGCCGTGCCGCCGAAGCCGTAGGGCGGAACCGGGGCCTGCAGCGTGAGCGAGCGCACCGGGTGCTCCAGCGCATACTGCATCACGACTCCACCGCCCATGCTCCAGCCGACCAAGTGCACCCCCGCCAGCCCCAGGACATCGAGCGTGGCGGCGAGATCATCGCTGAAGTCGCCGAGCCCCCGCGTGGCATCCACGGGTGCCGGGTCGGTCTCCCCGAACCCGCGCAGGTCGACCGCGATGACCCGGTAATCCGCCGGCAGGCGGAGCATCAGCTCCTGCCAGAAGAGCGCTGACGAGATGTTGCCGTGGACCAGGACCACCGGGATGCCCCCGGGACTATCCCCCTGCCGCTCCAGCACGTTGACGGTCAGCCGGTCCGTGGGCAGTCGGCGGGCAGTGATGCCGTCCAGCAGCGTCATGGTTCCTCCCGAGGGGTCCGCGGCGACCGCCGTTGGCCGCCATGGACCCCAACATTAGCGCCGCCACAGCCCCGCGCGCCAGCACTTTCTGAAAGCCGATTCAGGTTTTTGGCCAACCGTTTCGGTGGCGAAGTCGGCGGCCGGGAGAGACCATGGTGCTTGTGACCAACCTGAGCCGTGCCGAAGCGTTATCGTCTCCCGACTCCGCTCCCGACCACCCGTGGAGCCGCTTCGTCGCGATCGGCGATTCCTTCACCGAGGGCATCGGCGATCCCGACCCTGGGAGCCCCGGCGGCCACCGCGGCTGGGCGGACCGGGTGGCAGAAGAACTCAGCCGTGGCCACGCCGACTTCGCCTACGCCAACCTGGCCATCCGCGGCCGGCTGCTGCAGCAGATCATCGACGAGCAGTTGCAGCCGGCGCTGGACCTGTCGCCTGACCTGATTTCCATCTGTGCCGGCGGCAACGACGTCATCCGGCGCAGCGGCGACCCGGATGCGCTGGCCGAGAAGATGGACGTCGCCATTGCCAAGCTGGCCGACTCGGGGGCCACGATCGTGCTCTTCACTGCCCCGGACATCGGCGACACGCCCGTCATTGGCAGCGTCCGCGGCAAGGCCGCCATCTACAACGAGAACCTGCGCACCGTGGCCGCCCGGCACGACGCGGTTATCGCCGATATGTGGGCGCTGCGCCAGCTCAAGGATGCGCGGATGTGGGCGCCGGACCGGCTGCATTTCTCCCCGCTGGGCCACCACACGGTGGCTGCGATGGTGCTCGACGCCCTGAATGTCCGGCACACGCTGCACCCCGAGACACCAAAACCGCTGCCGCCGAAGCACTGGCGGACGGCCAGGGCCGAGGACCTGGTCTGGGCTCGGCAGCATCTGGTCCCGTGGGTGCTGCGCAGGCTGCGGCACCGGTCCTCCGGCGACGGCATTTCGCCCAAACGTCCGACGGCGGGCCCCATTTTCGGTCCGGGCATGCCGCCGGGCGCGGCGGAGTAGCGCCGGATGCCGGGCACTCTGACTTCCGCTGCGATTCCGCGCCGGCGGCTGCTGGCCCAGCGGCTCTGGGGCCCCGGAGCCGCCGACGCACCCGCCGCGGTGAAGGCCCTGCTGGCCGTCCAGGCCCAGGAGTACGCGTATGCGCGCTGGTCCCTGGCCCAGCGGTGCGCCGGTCCCGGGAAGGACGACGCCGGGGCCGTCGACTCGGCCATCGAGGACGGAACCATCCTGCGCACCCATGTGCTTCGACCGACCTGGCACTTCGTGCACCGAGGGGACCTGCGCTGGCTGATGATGCTTTCCGCCCCGCGGCTGCGCGCCGGCAACAAGTCGCGGGACGGCCAGCTGGGGATCGAGGCCGAAACGGTGCGCCGCAGCAACGAGGTGGTTGGCGCCGTCGTCGCGGGCGGCCGGCACGCGACCCGGGAGGGCCTCGCCGGCGCCTTGGAACGGGCCGGACTACTGCCGGACACCGGAGAGAAACTCATGGGCTCCCCGCTGCGCAACCAGCGGCTGGCCCATCTGGTCTACCACGCGGAGCTGGACGAGGTGCTGGTCAGCGGCGTGCCCCGGCCGGCCTCCGGCGGCACCGTGCGGCAGACCTATGCCGCCTTCGACGAGCGCGTGCCCCGGCTGCCCTGCGGCTTCGACCGGGACGCGGCGCTCGCGATGCTGGTCCGCCGCTACTTTTCCGGCCACGGCCCGGCCACCGTCAAGGACTGCGCACTGTGGTCCGGCCTGACGCAGGCGGACGTCCGGCGCGGACTCGCGGTTGCGGCAAGCTGCACCGACGGTGCCGCCGCTGTTGAGTCGGCCGCGATCGACGGCCACGAATTCCTCTGGTGCGACGGCGGCGGACCACCCGCGCGGAGTCCGCGCAGCCCGCGGGTGGACCTGATCCAGTGCTACGACGAGTACGTCATGGGCTACACCCCGACCCGCAGCTATCTCGGCGGCGCCGCTCCGGCCCCGGCCAACGCCAAGGTGCCCAGCCACGTGGTGCTTTTGGACGGGCGCATGATCGGGAACTGGCAGCACGCGCTCAAGCCGGGCGCCGCCGTCGTCACTCTCCTGCTGCACCGGACGCTGGAGGATGGCGAAGAGCAGGCGCTGCACAGCGCGCTGGAACGCTACCGGACGTTCCTCGCCAGGCCGCTGAGTGCGGACATCTCCGTGCGCGCCGCCCCAAGGTAGCGGCCGCCGCAGCCGGCGCTGCCGGCGGTGGCGCGAACCTAGGCGCGCGGGAAGAAGCTGGCGGTGAGCTCGTCGTGCAGCTGGTGGATGTCCGTCAGGAAGCCGTCGTGGCCGGTCGGCACCTGGATCATGTGGACCTTCACGGGGTTGGGCAGGGCTGCGGCGAGCTGCCGCGACTGCTCCGGGAAGTACAGCCGGTCCGAGTCGACGGCGGCGACCAGGAACTCAGTGTCCGCACCCGCCAGGGCCTCGGCCACCGAGCCGCGTCCGCGCGCCACGTCGTGGCTCATCAGGGCCTCGGTCATGTGGATGTAGCTGTTGGCGTCGAAACGGTCCGCCAGCTTGCTGGCCTGGTGGTCCAGGTAGCTTTCCACCGCGTAGCGGCCGCGGCCTGCGGCGGTGACGCTGCCGAAGGGCTCCTCGGTGCCCTGGGCGTTGCGGCCGAAGCGGTACTCGAACTCCGGCTCGGAGCGGTAGTTGATGTGCGCGATCCGGCGGGCAATGCCGAGGCCGTCCACCGGGGCCTGGCCCTCGTAGTAGTCGCCGTCGTTGAAGTTCGGGTCGAGCCGGATGGCCAGGACCTGCGCCTGGGCGAAGGCGATCTGCTCGGCCGTGCTGGCGGCGCCGCAGGCAATCACGGCGCAGCGGGCTGTGCGCTCGGGGTAGGTCGCGGCCCATTCGAGCGCGCGTGCCCCGCCCATGGAGCCGCCGAGGACGGCGTGCCAGCGGCAGATGCCCAGCAGGTCCGCCAGACGGGCTTCGGCATGGACCGAATCGCGGATGGTGACCATCGGGAAGCGGGAGCCCCAGGGACGCCCGTCGGGAGCCGGCGAGGCCGGACCGGTGGATCCGTAGCAGCCGCCAACCATGTTGGCGGCCACCACGAAGTACTTGTCCGTATCGATGGTGGCCCCGGGGCCCACCAGCGGATCCCACCAGCCCGGCTCGTCGGAATCTCCACGGGCAACATGCGTGCTGCCGGTCAGGGCATGCTGGATGAGCACGGCATTGGAGGCATCCTCGTTCAAGGTGCCCCAGGTCTCATAGCCGAGGACGACCTCCGGCAGGTAGCCGCCGGTCTCGAATTCCAGGGCTCCGATGGACGCGTGGCGCAAGATGCCGTCCGCTGCCGTGTTCAGCAATTCCTGTGGTTGCAGTGTTGTCAAAGTGATGCCTGTGGTTCCTTCATCTCAAAGCGCCTTAGGCTGCGCCCTTGGCCGCGCGGAAACCGGCTTCCAGGTCCGCGATGATGTCGTCGATGTGTTCAATGCCGACGGCGAGCCGGACGAGGCCCGGGGTGACGCCGGCGGCGACCTGGGCCTCCGGCGACAGCTGAGCGTGCGTGGTCGACGCCGGGTGGATCACCAGCGAGCGTACGTCGCCGACGTTGGCCACATGCGAGTGGAGTTCCAGTCCGTCGACGAAGCGCTTGCCGGCCTCGAGCCCGCCGGAGATCTCGAAGGCGATGATGGCCCCGGTCCCCTTCGGTCCGTACTTGCGGCCGCGCTCGTACCACGGGCTGGAAGGCAACCCCGCGTACGCAACGGACTCGACGGCGTCGTTCTTTTCCAGCCACTGCGCCACCTGCTGCGCGTTGGAAACGTGCCGCTCCACGCGCAGGCTCAGGGTCTCGAGGCCCTGGGCGATGAGGAAGGCGTTGAACGGCGCCACGGAGGAGCCCAGGTCGCGCAGCAGCTGGACGCGGGCCTTGAGGATGTAGGCCAGGTTCGCGCCGAGCGCGCCGCCGACGCCCAGGTCGCGGGCGAAGACCAGGCCGTTGTAGCTCTCGTCCGGGGTGTTGAAGCCCGGGAACCTTTCCGGATCCTTGGCGAAGTCGAAGTTCCCCGAGTCCACGACGACGCCGGCGATGGCGCTGCCGTGGCCGCCCAGGTACTTGGTGGCGGAGTGCACGACGATGTCCGCGCCCCATTCGATCGGGCGGATCAGGTACGGGGTGGCCAAGGTGTTGTCGACGATCAGCGGCACGCCGGCCTCGTGCGCGACGGCGCTGACGCCCTCGATGTCCAGGACATCCTGGCGCGGGTTCGCGACGACTTCGCCGAAGAACGCCTTGGTGTTCGGCTGCACGGCTGCGCGCCACTGGTCCAGGTTGTCCGGGTCCTCCACGAAGGTCACCTGGATACCGAACTTCGGCAGCGTGTTCTGGAGCAGGTTGTAGGTGCCGCCATAGAGGCTCGGGCTCGCGACGATGTGGTCCCCGGCCTCGGCCAGGTTCAGGATGGAGAACGTGGACGCGGCCTGCCCCGAGGAAAGCAGGAGCGCGCCGACGCCGCCTTCGAGGCTGGCGATGCGGGTTTCGACCGCTTCCTGCGTCGGGTTGCCGATCCGGGTGTAGATGGGCGCCAGCTCCTGCAGCGCGAAGCGGTCCGCCGCGCTGTCGGTGCTGGGGAAGACGAACGATGTGGTCTGGTAGATCGGCAGCGCCCGGGCTCCGGTTGCCGCATCCGGCTCCTGGCCGGCGTGGATCTGTCGGGTTTCGAATGACCAGTTGTTGGACATAACTGCAACTCCCTCGCTGATATGAAGGGGTCAGCACTGCGGCCGCCGATGGCGTGGCTGCAGGTTGCGACCCGCGCTTGCTTCGCGCCTGGTGGCGGAAACCAGGTCTTCACCCGGGGCACCCCACCGCGGTTGGAGGGTTGCCGGCCAGCAAGCCGGGGCTCGATGCTGGCGCTCATGACCTGTATCAAGGTTCGGCGAAGGCCTTCGGATCGGCAAGTATGTGACGGTGTATGAATGTCTGTTAGGACACCCTAAGTCGAGAGGCAGATCACAAAATGTCAAGATGAGTTATGCGTTTCGACCACGTTTCCTATGCATGTGAACCCGATGGCCTGGCTGCCACCACCGAGCGAATTGCCTCGGCCCTGGGCATCGAGGCAGTCAAGGGCGGGGTGCACCCCCGCTTTGGTACCCGGAACATGATTTTCCCCCTGACGGACCACCACTATCTCGAGGTCGTCGAGGTCCTGGCCCACCCGGCGTCGGACAAGGCACCCTTTGGACAAGCGGTGCGCGCCCGGTCCGAGGCCGGCGGCGGCTGGATGGGCTGGTGCGTCGAAGTTGACGATCTGACGCCCTTCGAGGAGCGGCTGGGCCGCAATGCTGTCCCGGGCAACCGTAAGTTCCCGGACGGCCGCGAGCTGTCCTGGCAGCAGATCGGCATCAAGGGCCTGATCGCGGACCCGCAGGTGCCGTACATGCTGCGCTGGGACGAGGGCACCGAAGACCTGCACCCCTCCAAGGCTTACGAGGCGACCGCCAAGCTGATCGGCCTGACGATCGCCGGCTCGTCGGCCCGCGTGGCGGACTGGCTGGGCACGCCGGTGGACGCGCTCCTGGACGATGTCAAGGTCGCTTGGACGGCGCCGAACGGCACGCCGGGCATCATGTCCGTGCGGTTCGAGACGCCCAACGGCATCGTCGAGCTCTGATTCCCGGCGCCCCGCGCCCTTTGTTCACCTGCCGCTTCATCAGTTCGCGGTTCTGCTGTATTCGATTTTGCTGCGTTCTGGAAATTCGCCGGGGATTCGATCCATCGGCGTAATTCCGGAACGCAGCATTTTCGTTCTCCCGTCCTCCACATGCCAGCCAGCACCACCGTTATTCACCGGCGTTGGTTCTATCCCAAGAGGGGCGCTGGTTCTATCCACATAGGACGGGTGCCTGATCCCCGCCGACGGGCCGTGCAGTCCACGATCAAAGCATGGCTTCTCCACTGATCTTCGCCCACGACTACGATCACTCCGGGGTCGGACGGCACCACTTGGCCACCCAGGCCAGAGCCGGGACCTTGACCCGCATCCGCAAGGGTGTCTACGTTTCCTCAGAGGTCTGGCGACAACTGGCTTGGTGGGAGCAGTACAGGTTCCATATCGAGGCTGCTGTCGGCAAAGGGCGGAGCGAACGAGTCCTTGCGTGCCAGTCCGCGGCCGCTATTTGGGGCATGCCCGTCATCGGAAGGAGCCCCGAAGTTGTCCTGCTGGCTTCTTTGGGCCAGCACGGACAGCGGCGAGCAGGCATGCATTGGATCGCGTCGGAAATCCTCGAACCGCTCCAATCCCTGGATGGTTTAACGGTGACCTCGCGGGCACAGACGGCGGTGGATGTCGCGGCGCGGCTCCCGTTTGAACAGGCGGTTCCCGCCATGGATCATGTCCTGCGGCGGGATAAGGACCGGGGGCTGCCCGCGCTGGACAAGGACCAGCTGCATGCACTCGCAGAGCGCCTTGCCACGAAGACGAAGGCAGCCCGCGCACACCGGATCATCGATTTCGGAGATCCACAGTCGGGATCCGTGGGAGAGTCGCTCTCACGGGCGCAGATGTACCTCTTCAACCTTCCTGCCCCGATACTGCAGCACCCCTTCTACGCCGCCGACGGCAGCCTTTTGGGTGTTACCGATTTCTTTTGGAAAGAGGCAAGGGTTGCCGGGGAATTCGACGGCTCTGTCAAGTACTCACGCGGCGAGTATCTGAAGGGACGCTCCCCTGCTGAAGCAGTCGAGAAGGAGAAGGCCCGAGAGGACAGGATTCGCGCGGAAAACGTCACGTTCGTCAGGTGGACTTGGCAGGCCGCAATGAATCCCGAGTGCGAGCATCCCCGCGGCCTGGTGCAGCTTCTCCGAGCCGCGGGGCTTCGACAGGATCGGTGGAACCACAGTTGGCCGGGTGTAGGAGCGCCCCGAGCAGGCCGGACCGACCGCGCCTGATTCCGCTGCGAATTGGAAATCCACCGCCGGTCTGAAGCATGAGCAGAATTCCAAATCGCAGCGAAATGGGTGGGCTAGCAGAACGGGGGGGCTGGGCCGGGGGCTGGGTGGGGGTGGAGCGGGGGCGGGCTGGGTGGGTGTGCGGTGCGGGGTCGGCGGGCTGGGTGGTGTGCGGTGCGGGGTCGGCGGGCTGGTCAGGTGCCGATGCCGATGGCGGGTCCGAGGAGGGCGTAGCCGACGAAGCCTGCGATGTCGAGGAGGGCATGGGCGACGACGAGCGGCATAACGCGGCTGGTCCGGGTGTAGGCGTATCCGAAGATGAGGCCCATCAGGAAGTTGCCGATGCCGGGCCCGATCCCCTGGTAGAGGTGGTAGCTGCCACGGATCGCCGCGCTGGTGAGGATCACTGTCCAGGTTCCCCAGCCGAGCTTGGCCAGCCGGTCGAACAGGTAGCCGACCATGACGACTTCCTCCAGGACGGCGTGGCGGAGGGCGGAGAGGATGAGCACGGGAACCGTCCACCAGTACTGGTCGAGGGCAGCCGGGACCACCGCCGTCGTAATTCCCAGGGCCCGGCCCGCAGCGTAGACGCCCAGGGTGCCGGCGCCGATCAGGGCGGCCAGGCCGAAGCCGAGGCCGAAGTCGATGCCCGGCCGGGAAAAGGTGAAGCCGATCTTCCGGAAGGCTGACTTGCCGGGCGAGGTCATCAGGAGCACCACCAGCGCCACCGGCATGAGGGCGAAGAAGATGCCGAGCAACTGGTAGAGCAGGTCGAAGAACTCGCGCTCGTTGAGAACCGGGTTCAGGGACGTGGTCTGCGAGGCCAGCGGGCCGCGGGTCATTTTGTCGGCCAGGTTCACAATGGAGTAGACGGCGGACTGGCCCAGCGATAGACCGAGCACGATCAGGATCTCGTACCTGTAGTACTTGCGGGTGCGGGGCATCGCCTCGGTTGTCACGGTCTCGCTCTGCATGGGTCTATCTTGCCAAGCCGCCGGCCGTGGGGCATGCTCGCGGAGATCCGTTCGGGCGCCCGGGCGGAACAGTCGGGCGGGAACGCGCTCGTTCCGCTCACGGGCCGGGCGTTGAGGCACTCGCGGCGATCCGTTCGGGCGCCCGGGCGGAACGGGCACCCGGGAACGGCGAACTTGTTCCGCCCACGGGCCGGGCGGAGGCACTTGCGGCCCGCGTGGCCCGCGGCCACACTGGAGCAACGGCACGAGCGTCCAGGGAGGCCCCGACATGATCGACCTAGTTCCTGCAGCGCGCGAGGTTGCCATGTTGGCCGTCGGCATCCAGGACCGGCAGCTGCGCGCCGCGACGCCATGCGAAGGGAAGACCGTCGGGGACCTGCTGGACCATTTCATGGGACTCACCGTCGCCTTCCGCGACGCGGCGACGAAGGCCTCCCTGGAAGCCGGCTACGATGACGAACTGCAGGGGACGCCTACGGAAATGTGGGGTCTTGCCGAGCGGCTGGATCCGGATTGGCGCCGGCTGCTGCCGCTGCGGCTGGATGAGCTGACGACGGCATGGGCCGATCCTGCATCGTGGGAGGGCATGGCGCGGGCCGGCGGCGTCACCTTGCCCGCAAATGTGATGGGGCTGGTCGCCCTGGACGAGCTGGTCCTCCACGGGTGGGATCTCTCCCGCGGCACGGACCAGCCGTTCAGCTGCGATCCGGTCAGCCTGAAGGCGGTCCACGGTTTCGCCCTGCAGGCGGCGGAGGATCCGGCCGCCAGGGAGGGCCTCTTCGCGCCGGTGATCGAGGTGCCGGAGGATGCCCGGCTGCTGGACCGCACCTTGGGCCTGGCAGGCCGCGACCCGGATTGGACCCCGTAGGCGGGCCGGAACTCAGACCGCCCGTTCGCCCGCCCGCCAGACGGCCGCGGTAAGCGGCATGCCCGGCCGGTAGGCCAGGTGCGTCGCGGATGGGGCGTTGAGCAGGTGCAGGTCGGCGCGGTGTCCGACGGCGATCGATCCCACCGCGCGCAGCCCGTCCTCGTCCGGGCCCGTGTGCCGGCCCAGCGCGAGCGCGCCGCCGTAGGTTGCCGCGCGGACGGCTTCCTGCACGCTCAACCCCATCTGCAGCACGGCCGTGGCCACGCAGTAGTTCATCGAGCTCGTGTACGAGGTGCCGGGATTGCAGTTGGAGGCCAGCGCGATCTCGACGCCGGAGTCGAGTAGCCGGCGGCCGGGGGCCAGCGGCTGGCGGGTCGACAGGTCGCAGGCCGGCAGGCACGTGGCCACGGTGCCGCGCTCCCCCGTCCCGCCGCCGGCGTCCCAGCCGGACCAGGTGCCCGCGAGCGCGTCCACGTCGTCGTCGTTCAGGTAATTGACGTGGTCGACGCTGGCGGCGCCGAACTCCACCGCCAGCTGCACGCCGGGCCCCTCGCCCAGCTGGTTGCCGTGCACCCGCAGGCCCAGCCCGGCGTCCCGGCAGGCCGCCAGCACCCGGCGCGACTGCGCTTCGGTGAACGCGCCGCGCTCGCAGAAGACGTCCGCCCACTGCACGTAGGGGCGCACCGCCGCCAGCATCCCGCCGCAGACCAGGTCCGCGTACTCGTCCGCGTCCATACCGGCCGGCACCAGATGGGCGCCCAGGTAGGTCACCTGGTCCGCCACGGTGGAGGCGATCCGGGCACTGCGGGCCTCCTGCTCGACGGAGAGCCCGTAGCCCGTCTTGGTCTCCAGGTAGGTGGTTCCGCCGGCGACGGCCTCCGCGGCACGGCCCAGCAGGAGCCGGGTGAGGTCGTAGTCGCTGGCCTCCCGGGTGGCAGCCACCGTCACCGCGATCCCGCCGGCGGCATAGTCCTGCCCCGCCATCCGGGCCTCGAATTCGGCCGTCCGGTCCCCGGCGAAGACCAGGTGCGTGTGTGAATCCACCCAGCCCGGCAGCAGGGCGCGGCCCTCGGCGTCCAACCGCGAGTCCGCGTCCGGTGCGTCCGCGGCGGGGCCGATCCAGCTGATCCGCTCCCCCTCCAGCACGACGGCGGCATTCCGCAGCACGCCCTCCGCGCCGCAGGCGGGGTCCACGGTGGCGAGCTCGCCGATGTTGATGATCAGCGTCGACGTCCCGGTCATGCGGAGACCCCGTCCGCCGTGGAGACCGACGGCTCGCCGTGGGTGCCTACGGCACGCGCGCCGGCGGCATCCACCCGCTCAATGGCCGCGGCGAGCAGCCGTGCCGGGTCGCCCAGCGTGGCGTGTATTCCATGGCGCGCGGCCAGCCGTCCGCTCACGACGACGGCGGTAACGTCCTGCGCGGTGGCGGTGAGGGCGAGCTGGTCGGGCCGGGAGCCGACGGTGCGCACGCTGGCCGGGTCCACCGCCATCAGGTCCGCGTAGCTGCCCGGCCGGAAGCCCGCCGATTTCCGTCCGAGCGACAGGGCGCCGCTGTCCGTGGCCGACTGGTGGAGGTCCTCGGGGCGGAACCAGCCGCGCTGGCCGGAGCGAAGCCGTTCGCCGTGTTCCAGCGCGCGCATCTCCAGCCAGGGGTCGACGACGGCGTGCTGGTCCGTTCCCAGGGCGATCCGGGCGCCCGCGTCGCGCAGCTTTGCGGCGGGGCCGATGCCGTCAGCCAGGTCCGCCTCGGTCGTCGGACACATCACGATGGTGGCGTGGGCGCGGCCGAGCAGCGCGATGTCCGCCTCGGTCAGGTGCGTCGCGTGCACGGCGCTGAGCCGGTCGGTGAGCAGTCCGTGCCGGTGCAGCAGGGCCGTCGGTGTCATGCCGGTGGCCTGCAGGCACGCCTGGTTCTCGGCGGGCTGCTCCGACAGGTGGATGTGCAGCGGCAGGTCCGCCGGCAGCTGTTCGGCGATGTCCGGCAGCGCCTCGGACGGCACCCCGCGGACGGAGTGCAGGGCCGCACCGACCGTGACCTGGTTCGGTCCGAACTTCCGTGCCACCGTCTCGCGCAGCGACTGCAGCCGGGTCAGCCATGCCTGCGCATCGGCGTCCCCGAACCTGGCCTGCTCCGGCGCCAGCGCCTGGCCGATGCCGCCGGCAAGGTAGCAGGTGTCGAGCAGGGTCAGCCGGATCCGCGCGTTCACCGCCGCGCGGGCCAGCGCGAGCTCCATGGCATGTTCGCCGCCGTGGTCCGGGCCGTAGGGGGTGCCGTCCGGCCGGTGGTGGACGTAGTGGAACTCGGCCACGCTGGTGAAGCCGGCGACGACCATCTCGGCGAAGACCGCGGTGGCCAGCTGCTCGTAGACCTCCGGCGTCAGCGCCCCGGCGGCCTTGTACATCTGCTCGCGCCAGCTCCAGAAACTGCCCACACCCATGTCGTGGGTGCGGCCGCGCAGCACCCGGTGGAAGGCGTGCGAGTGTGCATTCGCCGCGGCCGGAAACACCACCCCGGAGAGCCGGACGTCGGCCGGCTCCGGCCCCGCGCCGGTCCTCATCCGGGTCACGATCCCGGTCTCGTCGACTTCCAGCCGGACGCCCTCGAGCACGCCGCGTCCGCGGATCCAGCCGGCCTCGCACCAGACGCCGCTCACAGCAGCGCCTCCAGCACGTCCGCGAGCGCCTCGGCCCCGGCATCGGCGTCCGCGTCCTCCACGTGTTCCTCGGGGGAATGCGAGATGCCGGTCGGGTTGCGGACAAAAACCATGGCCGACGGCGCAAAGCCCGCCAGCACCCCGGCGTCGTGTCCCGCCCCCGTCGCCAGCGCCGGGGCTCCGGGCAGGGCGTTGCCGACCTGCCGCTGCAGTGCCGCATCGAACTGCACCGTCCCGCTGAAGGACTCCTCGGTCAGCGTCGCCGTGCAGCCCTCGAAGGCGGCGATCTTCTGCGCCTTGCCGTGGATGGCCTCCACCAGGCCGGCCGTCACCTCGTCCTCGGGATGCCGGACGTCCAGCCAGAGGTCCACGCGGGAGGCGATGACGTTGGTCCCGCCCGGCACCGGCTGCAGCCGCCCCACGGTGGCCCGCGCGTCCCTGCGGCCGGCGGCGACCTGCCGCACGGCCAGCACGATCTGCGCCGCGGCGACCATGGGATCCTGCCGGTCCTCCATCAGGGTGGTGCCGGCATGGTTGCCCTGGCCGTGCACGCTCAGCTTCCAGCGGCCGTGGCCAAGGATGGAACTTCCGACGGCGATGGCGGGCCCGTCCTCGCCGAGGCCGCGGCCCTGCTCGACGTGCAGTTCGATGAAGTCCCCGATCCGCCCGAGCGCTTCCTCGTCCCGGCCCAGCAGCTGCGGGTCCAGTCCGTTGCGGCGGGCCACGTCGGCCAGGGTGTTGCCGTCATCGTCCCTCAGGTTCCTCGCCCTGTCGGCATCGATGGCGCCGGTGAGCAGCCTCGATCCGAGGCAGGCGACGCCGAACCTGGAGCCCTCTTCCTCGGGAAAGACCGTCACGGCCAGCGACCGGTTCGGCTCCACGCCGCGCGCCCTGAGCACGTCCACGGCCACCAGCGCCGAGGCGACGCCAAGCGGCCCGTCGAAGGCCCCGCCGCCGGGCACCGAATCCAGGTGGCTGCCGGTGACCAGGGCGCCCCGCTGGGGTTCGCCCCACCAGGCCCAGAGGACGCCGTTGCGGTCGGTGTCGACGGCCAGCCCGCGGCGTCCGGCCTGCTCGCTGAACCACGCGCGCAAGTCCAGTTCGGCCGCGGAGTAGACCGGCCGGGTGTAGCCCCCGCGCACCCGGTCCCGTCCGACGTCGGCAATGGAGTCCAGCAACGATGACACGGTGTCCATGGGCACTACCCTACTCACCCATCGGGATGCGCACCCCGCGCTCGGCGGCAACCTCCGCGGCGCGCCCGTAGCCGGCGTCGACGTGGCGGATGACGCCCATGCCCGGGTCGTTGGTCAGCAGGCGCTCCAGCTTCTGCGCGGCGAGCTCGGTGCCGTCGGCGACGGAGACCTGCCCGGCGTGGATGGAGCGGCCGATGCCCACACCGCCGCCGTGGTGGATGGAGACCCAGGTGGCGCCGGAGGACGTGTTGACCAGCGCGTTGAGCAGCGGCCAGTCCGCGATCGCGTCCGAGCCGTCCGCCATCGCCTCGGTCTCCCGGTACGGGCTGGCGACCGAGCCCGAATCCAGGTGGTCCCGGCCGATTACGATCGGCGCCGAGACCTTGCCCTCGGCCACGAGCCGGTTGAACAGCAGGCCCGCCTTGTGCCGCTCGCCGTAGCCGAGCCAGCAGATCCGCGCGGGCAGGCCCTCGAACTCGACGTGTTCGGCGGCCGCGTCGATCCAGCGGTGCAGGTGCTCGTTCTCCGGGAAGAGCTCCTTGATCGCCTGGTCCGTGACCCGGATGTCCTCCGGGTCGCCGGAGAGCGCCACCCAGCGGAACGGGCCCAGGCCCTCGCAGAACAGCGGGCGGATGTAGGCGGGGACGAAGCCGGGGAACTCGAAGGCCCGCTCGTAGCCGCCCTTGCGGGCCTCGTCGCGGATCGAGTTGCCGTAGTCGAACACCTCGGCGCCGGCGTCCTGGAACTCCACCATGGCCTGCACATGCCGGGCCATCGATGCCTGCGCCTTCTTGGTGAAGCCGGCCGGGTCCGCCTCGGCCTCGGCGCGCCAGTCCTCGAACGCGACGTCTTCGGGCAGGTAGCTCAGCGGGTCGTGGGCGGACGTCTGGTCCGTCACGATATCGATCGTCAGCTCGCCCGCCTGGTGCCGGCGCAGCAGCTCGGGGAAGACCGCGGCGGCGTTGCCCACGTAGCCCACGGAGAGCGGACGCTTCTCCTCCTTGGCTTTCAGGACCTTTGCGACGGCGGCGTCCAGGTCCGTCTCTACCTCGTCCAGGTAGCGCTTGCCGGCCCGGCGGCGCAGCCGCGACTCGTCGACGTCGACAATCAGGCAGGCTCCGCCGTTCAGCGTCACGGCGAGCGGCTGCGCCCCGCCCATGCCGCCGCAGCCGCCGGTCAGGGTCAGCGTGCCGGCGAGCGTCGAGCCGAACTTCTTGGCCGCCACGGCGGCGAAGGTCTCGAAGGTGCCCTGCAGGATGCCCTGGGTGCCGATGTAGATCCAGGAGCCGGCGGTCATCTGGCCGTACATCATCAGGCCCTCGGCCTCGAGCCGGCGGAACTCCGGCCAGTTGGCCCAGTCCCCCACGAGGTTCGAGTTGGCGATCAGCACCCGCGGGGCCCACTCATGGGTGCGCAGCACGCCGACCGGTTTGCCGGACTGCACCAGCAGGGTCTCGTCCTTCTCCAGGGTTTCGAGGGTGCGGATGATGGCGTCGTAGGCTTCCCAGCTGCGCGCGGCACGGCCGGTGCCGCCGTAAACCACCAGGTCCTCCGGCCGCTCGGCGACCTCGGGATCCAGGTTGTTCATCAGCATCCGCAGCGGCGCCTCGGTCTGCCAGCTCTTGGCGGTCAGGTCGGTGCCGCGGGGTGCGCGGATGGAGCGGGAGGAATCGTGCCGGGTGAACGTCATGATGTCGAACTCTTTCTGTCCGTGGGGGCTGTCAGGAGGCGAACGGTGCGGTGGCGGCGGCCGGATCGACCACCGTGGGGTTGGCGAACAGGCGGCCGGCTTCAGCGGCGACGAGCTCGCCGAGTGACCGGGCCGCGTCCGCGGTGGTGCGGTAGCTGGGCGCGACGATGCTCAAAGCTGCCACGACCTTGGATCCGGCCAGGACCGGGGCGGCCACCGCGGTGATGTCCGGCTCCACCCCGTTGGCCACGATGGCGAAGGAACCCGGTTCCACGCCGCCCGCCAGGGCCTGGCCGGCGGCGCTGCCGTCCAGCGGGAAGGTGCGGCCCACCCAGTTGACGTGCCGGACCGTGTGCGTGCCCTCTTCGATGGCCAGGTACAGGCCGTGGGCGGGTCCGGTGGCAACGCTCAGGTAGGCCGATTCGCCGGTGCGCTCGACCAAGGCCCGCAGCGAGGCCCGGCTCGTCGCGACCAGCGACTCGTGGCTCAGGGCCTGCACGCCCAGCTGCACCATCCGGAATCCCGGCCGGTAGAGCCCGTCCCCTCGCTTCGCCACGAAGCCGCTGGCCTCGAGGGTGCGCAGCAGCCGCAGCGCCGTGCTGGCCGACAAGTCGACTTCCTTGGCGGCGTCGGCGAGTTTGACGCCGTCGCGCTCGCAGACCACGCGCAGCAGGCCGAGGGCACGGTCTGCTGCGCGGGTGGTGGCATCGGGCCCGTTGGCGGCGGCCATGGTCACGCTCCGGATTCTCGAGGTTTTCGTTGCACTCAGTAAAACATCCATTTCACTGTCCGGCAATACTGTGCATCCAAAAGCATTGACGGAGCGCCGCTGCCTCTGTACCTTTCAGTTAGCAGTCTTGGCGTTTTACAGAACGAAATACCCTTACCGCCCTTCGGCATACCGGGAGCACCCATGTTGACACAGTCCTCGGCCTTCGGGTCCGTCCGCCGCCAACCCGTCAGGACCACGGTGGCCGCCGCAACGGCCGCCGCAGCCACGCTGGTGCTGGCGGGCTGCGGCGCAGGCAGTCCATCCTCCAGCGATTCGGCCCCGGCCGCGGGCGGCGAAGGCTCCGGGAACCTGGAACAGGTCAGCGTCGGACTCATCCCCATCACCGACGTCGCCCCCGTCTATCTGGGCATCCAGGAGGGCTACTTCGAGGATGAAGGGATCGACCTTGAGGTCCAGCTGGCGCAGGGCGGGGCCGCCATCGTGCCGGCGGTCATGACCGGCGAATACCAGTTCGGCTACTCGAACGCCGTCTCGCTGCTGGTCGCCCAGGACAAGGGGCTGCCGATTTCCGTGGTCTCCAACGGCTCCAGTTCCACGAGTGAAGCCGGGGCTGACGTCACGGAGGTCGCCGCCATGCCGGACAGCGGCATCAAGGACGCCGCGGACCTCGCCGGAAAGACGGTGGCCGTCAACGCCCTCAACAACTTCGCCGACGTCACCATCCGCAACTCGATGGAGAAGGCCGGCGCCGACCCGCAGAGCGTCGACTTCGTCGAGATGCCCTACCCGAACATGCCGGCCGCCCTCGAGCGCGGCGACGTGGACGCGGCATGGACAACCGAACCATTCCGCACACAGATCCTCGACGCCGGCGGCACGATCGTAGCCAGCCCGATGACCGATCTGGCGGACAACTTCGACTCCGCGTTCTACTTCGCCTCGCAGGAGACCCTGCAGAAGAACCCGGAACTCGTGGAACGTTTCCGGCGGGCGCTGGCCAAATCCTTCGAGTTCGCCGATGCCAATGACGACGAGGTCCGCACCATCATCCAGGACTACGCAAAGATCACGCCGGAGCTGGCCGGCAAGGTGGAAATGTCCAAGTGGCACGAGGACGTGAACATGGACGCCCTCCAGCAGCTGGGCACCGCCGCCAAGAAGTACGGCGTCCTCGAAAAGGAGCCCGACTACCAGGCCCTGATCGCCGACTGAACATCCCGACCCGGGACCTGGACAACTTCCCCGCACGCAGTATCCGAGCAGCACCCGAAAGGCACCATGAGTACCCCCGCTACCCCTCCGGCCCCCGCCACCCCTTCGGCTCCGGCCGCTGTCACCGTCTCCACCGGCCCGCTCGCCCCCGCCGACGTGGTCTCCGTCGCCCGCCACGGCGCCCGGGTCGAGCTCAGCGACGCTGCGCTGGCGGCGATGGCGGCCTCCCGCGCCGTGATCGAGGCCCTGGTCACGGACGACAAGCCGCACTACGGGGTCTCCACCGGCTTCGGCGCGCTCGCCACCCGGCAGATTCCCATCGAGCAGCGGACGCAGCTCCAGCGCAGCCTGATCCGCAGCCACGCCGCCAGCTCCGGCGCCGAGGTGGACCGGGAGGTGGTCCGCGGGCTGATGCTCAACCGGCTGGCCACCATGGCGACCGGCCGCACCGGGGTGCGTCCCGCCGTCGCGCAGGCCTATGCCGGCATCCTCAACGCCGGCATCACGCCCGTCATCGGCGAATACGGTTCGCTGGGCTGTTCCGGGGACCTCGCGCCGCTGGCCCATTGCGCCCTCGCCCTGATGGGTGAAGGCCAGGTGCGCACGCACGACGGCGGCCTGGCGCCGGCCGCGGAAGCGCTGGCGGCCGCGGGGCTCGAGCCGGTGGAACTGCGGGAAAAAGAGGGCCTCGCGCTGATCAACGGCACGGACGGCATGCTCGGCATGCTGCTCATGGCGGCCGAGGACTTGCACCGGCTGCTGAAGACCGCGGACCTCGCGGCGGCCATGAGCATCGAGGGCCTGCTCGGCACCGACGACGTGCTGGCCGAGGACCTGCACGCACTGCGCCCGCACCCGGGACAGATCAGCGCGGCGTCGAACATGCGCCGGATCCTGGCCGGCTCGGACCTGATCGCGCGGCAGAAGGAAGCCGGCGGCGAGGGACATCGCTTCACCCGGGTGCAGGATGCCTACTCGCTGCGCTGCGCCCCGCAGGTACACGGCGCGGCCCGCTCCACGCTGGCGCACGCCGAGTCCGTTGCCGGCTACGAACTGGCCTCGGCGATCGACAACCCGGTGGTCACCGTGGACGGCCGCGTCGAGTCGAACGGCAACTTCCACGGCGCCCCGGTCGGCTACGTGCTGGACTTCCTGGCCATCGCGGTGGCGGACCTGGCCTCAATGAGCGAACGCCGCACCGACCGGTTCCTGGACGCCGCGCGCAGCCACGGGCTGAACGCCTTCCTGGCCGGCGACCCCGGCGTGGACTCCGGCCACATGATCGCCCAGTACACCCAGGCCGGCATCGTCTCCGAACTCAAGCGGCTGGCCAACCCCGCCTCGGCCGATTCCATCCCGTCCTCGGCGATGCAGGAGGACCACGTCTCCATGGGCTGGGCCGCCGGGCTGAAGCTGCGGCGGGCGGTGGACGGGCTCACCCGCGTGCTGGCCGTCGAGCTGCTGACCTCGGCCCGGGCGCTGGACATGCGCGACGGCGGTGTTGACACCTCCCTCAGTTCGCCGGCCATCGCGGCGGCCCGGCGCCGGATCCGCAAGGCCGTCGAGGGACCGGGACCGGACCGCTACCTGGCACCGGAGATCGAAGCCGTCCGCGTTCTCGTCTCGGGCGGCACGATTCTCGAGGCCGTCGAGCAGGAGCTGGATTCGCCGCTAAACTGATTCCCGTGTCCGGCCGGCGCCCCAACGCCGGCCGTCGCTGCGCGGGAGGGGCGCTTCGTGGAACCAGACCAGTCCGAGCCGGCCGCCGAGGGCGGGCAGATTCCGAGCCGCCGCACGCTGCTGCGGCGGGCCGTGCCGATCATCGCCGTCGGCCTGGGCGCCGGGACCGCCGGCGCGGCCGCGACCCACGCCGCCACGGGCGCCCCGGGGATCGCGGGCAGCGGACTGGCCGCAGCCCCGTCGGACGAGGACATCGCGCGGCTGGTCGCCGATCCTTCCTCGGCCACCCACCGCGCCCTCGCGGAACTCCTCCGCCCGGCGGCCTCGGGCAGCCAGGCTGCCGGCCTCCCCGCCCCGCACAACGGCCGCACCGATCCGCGCAGGGCCGGGGCCGACGTCGTGCTCCTGGTCGGCCAGTCCAACATGCAGGGCGCCGGGCTGCCCTACGATCCCGCACTCGACGCCAGGTTCGAGGGCGTCGAACAGCTCGCCGGCTCGGGACCGCACGCAGGCAAGGTGCTCCCGGCCGAGGACTCGCTCTTCCACGTCACCCAGTACCTGTTCGGTGGATCGCCCGCGGTCGGGCCGGGGATGGAGTTCGGCCGCCAGCTCTGGCTCCGCCAGGAGGCGGACCGCAAGGTCCTGCTCGTGCCGGCCGCCCGCGGCGGCACCGGCTTCACGGGCAACGCGGACTACAGCTGGGACCCGGACAACAAGGCCGCGGCGGTCAACCTCGCCCGCCGCGCCGCGGACGCCTGCGCCCGCGCGCTGGCGCTGAACCCGGCCCACCGGCTCGCGGCGATCCTCTGGCACCAGGGCGAGGCGGATGCCATGGCCCGGGCCGACGAGCGGTGGTACCGGCGAAAGCTGCTGCAGCTGATCGACCTGTTCCGGACGGAGTTCGGCCCGGTGCCGTTCCTGGCCGGCGGGATGGTGCCCGAGTGGGTCGCGGGCAGCCCGTCGGCGCGCGGCATCGACCGCGTGCACCGCTCGATCGCTTCGGAACGGCCGCTGACGGCCTTCGTCGAGGGGCCGCAGGGGGCCGCGACGGCCGGCGACATCATCCACTACGACGCCGCCGGTGCCCGCGAGCTGGGCCTTCGCTACTTCCGCGCCTACGGCAAACTGACCGGCGGCCTGAGCTAGCAGGCCTGCCTGCCCGGGGCCGGGCCGGTGCGGCCGGTGCGGGGCGGGACCGCGCCGACCGTCCGGCGGGGCGTTAGGCGCCGGGACTCAGCGAAGCCGCAAGTGCTTCACCGAGGACCAGGACGGATCCATTTCGGCGCCCACGCCGACCTGCCCCTCCGGCCAGTCCACGCTGCCGGCCTCCAGCTGCCACGCGGCCGAGGTGGTGGAGTCCACGTAGAAGTGCAGGGTCCGGTGGCCGGGCGTCGTCTCCGTCGCCACCAGCCTGCCGTCCGCGCCCAGGCCGGCGGAGAGGGCTTCCTCCAGTTCCTGCAGGCGCTGCGCCGAGGTGCCGCCGGGCTGGCCGCCGCCGAGTTCCGTCAGGTAGGCCAGCCGGATGGCCACGTGCTGGTCGAAGTCCGGCCAGAAGGCGGAGACCAACGGAACCTGGACGACGGCGGTGATCCGCTCCCCGTCCGCGGCCACCCCATGCAGTTCCTCCCAGATCGGCTGCCCGTGCTCGTCCACGGCGCCGGCCCGCAGCCGGTCGACGACCTCGCGCAGGGCGGTCAGCGGGATGTCCTCCGGATGGGGCTGCAGCACCGGCTCGATGATGCCGATCCAGGCCGCGGCGTCGGCCTGCCCGATGGCATGGTCCAGCATCACCGAGACCGGCAGCATCCGCTTGTCCTCGGGCAGCTCGGCGAGGTTGGGGTGGTAGACCGCGATGTCGGCTGAGTAGCGGTTGAGCAACAGCCGCACCCGGAAGTCTTCGGCCGCAAAGTCCTGGCCGGAGATGCCCAGCGTGAGCTCCTCGAAGTCCGCGGCCGCCTGCCGCCGGTCCGAGTATTCCCAGTGCAGGTCCGGGGCCGGGGCCGCCTTCAGCACGCGGCGCGCGAGCGCGGCCTGGGCCGGTTGCTCCGCGAAAATGACCAGTTCGTGCTCGGCCACCGTGCCGGCGCCCAGTTCCCAGGCCAGGCCCCGGCTGATCCGCGAGATCCGCTGGTTCAGCCGCTTGACGTAGGCGTCGGTGAACCCCTCGCCGCCGGTGCAGATTCTCTCCGCCGCCTCGGCCTCCCACCATTGCCAGAACGCCCGCACCATCGCGTCCTGCGACGGCCGCGGCTTCTTGAGCCGGTGCCGCAGTCCCATCAGCCCCCGCCTAACGCCGCACGGGCCGCCACGAAGGCAGCGACGCACTGCTCGACGTCGTCCTTGCTGTGCGCGGCGGACAGCTGCACGCGGATCCGGGCCGCGTCGCGGGGCACCACGGGGAAACTGAAAGCGGTGACGTAGACGCCGCGCCGGAGCATCTCCTCGGCGGTCTTCGCCGCGAGCACGGCGTCGCCGAACATGACCGGGACGATCGGGTGCTCGCCCGGCAGCAGGTCGAACCCCTCCTCGGCCATCCGGCTCCGGAACAGCGCGGCGTTCTCCCGCAGCCGGCCGCGCAGCTCCCCGGAACCGGCGACCAGGTCGAGTGCCCGCAGCGTGGCGGCGACGATCGCCGGGGCCACGGAGTTCGAGAACAGGTAGGGCCGGGCGCGCTGGCGCAGCATCGCGACGATCTCCGACCGGCCGGACACGTAGCCGCCGGAGGCACCGCCCAGTGCCTTGCCGAACGTCCCGGTGTAGATGTCCACCCGGTCCGCGACGCCGGCGTGCTCCGGCGTCCCCGCGCCCGTGTCCCCCATGAACCCGACGGCGTGCGAATCGTCCACCATCACGAGGGCGTCGTATTGCTCGGCCAGGTCGCAGATGGCGCGCAGCGGGGCCAGGTAGCCGTCCATGGAGAAGACGCCGTCGGTGACGATGATCCGCCGCCTGGCCCCGCCGCCGTCGTTCATTTCCGCGGTTTCCCGCAGCCGTGCCTCCAGCTCCGCCATGTCTTGGTTGGCGTAGCGGTACCGCTGCGCCTTCGAGAGCCGGATCCCGTCGATGATCGATGCGTGGTTCAGCGCGTCGGAGATGATGGCGTCCTCCGGGCCGAAGAGCGCCTCGAAGACGCCGCCGTTGGCGTCGAAGCAGGAGGAGAAGAGGATGGTGTCTTCGGTGCCGAGGAACTGCGAGACCCGCCGTTCCAGCTCGAGGTGCCTGTCCTGCGTACCGCAGATGAAGCGCACACTGGCCATGCCGAAGCCGCGCTCGTCCAGCGCCGTCTTCGCAGCCGCGATCAGCTCCGGGTGGTCGGCCAGGCCCAGATAGTTGTTGGCGCAGAAGTTCAGCACAGGCGCCGGCGGCGAGTCGGGGCTGCCGGCGGTGATGTGGCTCGACTGCGGGGACGTGATCGGCCGCTCCGCCTTGAACAGCCCGGCGTCCCGGATCACCTGCAGTTCGGCCGCGAGCTGCTCCTTCATGGCTGCGTACATTGGTCCTCCTTCAGATCCGGGTCCAGTCCAGGACGACTTTGCCGCCGCTGCCTTCGCGCGCCGTCTCGAAACCCGCGTCCCAGTCGGAAGCCGGCAGCACGTCGGTGATTACGCCGGAGACCGCCTCATGCAGCTGCGGGTTGGACTGGAGCATCGCGCTCATCGCATACCAGGTCTCGAACATTTCCCGCCCGTAGATGCCCTTGAGCGTGAGCATGTGCGTGACCACCTTGCCCCAGTCGACGGCGATCTCCTCGGTAGGCAGGCCGAGCAGCGCAATCCGTCCCCCGTGCGTCATGTTGTCGATCATCTCGCGCAGCGCCGACGCGCGGCCACTCATTTCCAGGCCGATGTCGAACCCCTCGGCCAGGTGCAGCTGAGCCTGGGCCTCGTCCAGGTGCATGCGGCTGACGTCCACGGCCATGTCCGCGCCCATCCGCTTGGCCAGCTCCAGCCGCGAGGCGGACACGTCCGTGATCGCGATCTTGCGGGCCCCGGCGTGGCGGGCCACCGCAACCGCCATCAGCCCGATGGGCCCGGCCCCGGTGATCAGCACGTCCTCGCCGACCAGCGGAAAGCTCAGCGCGGTGTGGACGGCATTGCCGAACGGGTCGAAGATCGCCCCCAGTTCCGGCGTGATCGACTCGTCATGGTGGACCCAGGCGTTGGTGTCGGGAATGACGACGTACTCGGCGAACGCCCCGTCCCGCTGGACGCCGACGCTGACGGTGCGGATGCACATCTGCCGCCGGCCGGCCCGGCAGTTCCGGCAGGTCCCGCAGACGATGTGGCCCTCGCCGGAGACCCGGTCCCCGACCTTGATGTCCTGCACCAGCGGCCCGGCCTCCACCACCTCGCCGTAGAACTCGTGGCCGGGAACCAGCGGCGTGGGCACGTTCGCCTGCGCCCACGGGTCCCACGCCTGGATGTGCAGGTCGGTGCCGCAGATGCCTGTGGTCATGACGCGGATCTTCACGTCCCGGTCACCTGGCGCCGGCTCGGGCCGGTCGACGAGCTCGAAACCTGGCTGCGGACCGGACTTGAACAACGCTTTCACGCAATTTCCTCCCGGGAGGTCTGGCCGTGAGGCTGGTCACCCTGTACCCACTCTACGTAAAGACGGCGCCGTCGTGGCCCCTGGAGGCCGGGCCGACGCGGCTGGGCTAGGGTGGAGCCATTCTTCGAAGGCTGGAGGAGCCCACATGGCGGAAGTACTGGACTACCAGGCAGCGGTGTCCTGCAGCGAGGACCCGTATTCGGATGCAAACCTGGCGGACCCGTATCCGCTGTTCGACCGGATGCGGGCGGCGGGACCCGCCGTCTACCTGGAGAAGTACCGCGTCCTCGCGTTCACCCGCTACGCCGAGTGCCGCGACATCCTGGCCGACCCGGCGACGTTCATCAGCGGCGCCGGCGTGGGGCCGCGGAACCTGCACCGGGAACCCTCGTGGAAGCCGCAGGGCATCCTGGACTCCGACCCGCCCGTCCACACCCGGCTGCGCAGGGCGATGGCCTCGGTCATCTCGCCGAAGGGCGTGCGCGCGCTTCGGGACGGGTTCGAGGCGTACGCCGCGGAACTGCTGCCGGAACTGCTGGCCCGCGGCATGATCGACGGGGTCAAGGACCTGGCCGAGGCCTTTCCGCTGCGGGTCTTCGGCGACGCCGTCGGCATCCTGCGCGAGGGGCGGGCGGAGAACCTGGTCAGCCAGGGCGCGATGAGCTTCAGCTACTTCGGGCCCGAGGACGAACGTCAGCGGCGCTTCGTGGAGCAGGGCGCCGGCACCTTCGAATGGGTGATGGACCGCACCGCCCGGCACAACCTGGCGCCGGGCGGGCTGGGTGCCCGGCTGTGGGAGCTCGCTGACGCCGGCGGCATCGGCGAGGACGAGGCGCCGCTGCTGGTGCGCGCGCTGCTCTCCGCCGGGTTGGACACCACGGTCATCGGGATCGGCAACGCCCTGAAGTTGCTGGCCGGGCACCCGGAGGAATGGGCCCGGATCCGCGGGAACCCCCGCCTCGCCAAGTTCGCGATCGACGAGGTGCTCCGCTTCGATTCGCCGTTCCAGTCCTTCTTCCGCACCACCGCGGCGGACACCGAGTTCCGCGGGATGCGCATCCCGGGCGGGACCAAGATCGTGCTCTTCCTCGGCGCCGCCAACCGGGATCCGGCACAGTTCGGCCCGGACGCGGACCGGTTCCGGGTCGAGCGCGACGCCTCGGGCATGATCGCGTTCGGCACCGGGATCCACCGCTGCGTCGGGCAGCCGATCACGCGGCTCGAGATGGAAGTGGTGCTCAACTGGCTCGCCGCGCACGTCGAACGGCTCGAGCCCGCCGGCACACCGGTCCCCTACCTGCACAACACCCTGAAGGGCTGGGAGTCGCTGCCGCTGCGCCTGGTTCCGGCCTGAGCATCCGGCGCAGGCCACCCGGCATGGGCGTTCGACGCCGGCTCCCCCTGCCCGGGGCTTGCTGCCTTCCGCGGTGCCCGGCCGACGCCGGCCGGCGGCCTTGCCATCACGGGTAGACTGTGAGGCGTGCCACTTTAACGATGGTGCGGGGGAACTGTGTGAGTGGAGCGAAGGTGCGTTCTCAACTGCAACCCGGCGCGCGGCCTGCGCAGCGGCAGGCCGACGCCGCCCATGAAGTGCTGGACCAGGCCGTTGGCGGAAGCGCCCGCCGGCTGGTCCGCTATGACGGTGACGAGGCCGGCGCCTTGCTGAACGGCGTCCGCGAGGTGGTCCGCGATTCCTGGCAGCGCTCGCTGACGTTCGCCGACCCGGATTCCGCGCTGGCCCGGATGGACCTGGCCGAGGACGATTTCCGGGAGTACCGGCTGAACCACCCGATGGCCGGCATCATGCCGGTGGTCCGCAAGCTCCTGGTCGAGCCCAGCCACGAATCGGGAATGCTGGTGGCCGTCGGCGACGAGCACGGGCGGCTGCTCTGGGTGGACGGCGACACGGCCCTGAAGCGCCACGCCGAGGCGATGCGCTTCGTCGCCGGCGCCGACTGGTCTGAACGCACCGTCGGCACCAGTGCTCCCGGCACTGCCCTGGCCGTGGGCCGCGGCGTCCAGATTTCCGGGGCCGAGCACTTCAGCCGGATCGTCCACCCGTGGAGCTGCACCGCAGTGCCTGTGCGCGACCCTGACACCGGCACGGTCATCGGCGTCGTGGACATCACCGGCCGGGAGCAGGCCGTCGCCGCCCATACCCTGTCCCTGGTGCAGGCCACCGTGGCCGCCGCCGAGGCACAGCTGCGGATCCACCGGCTCGAGCAGGGCGCGCGCCCTGCTCGAGCCGAAGTCCGGCCCGCCCGCAGCGCCGCCGGCACCGGCAGCCTCCAGCAGCGGCGGCCCTCACCCACGCTGCAGCTGACCGGCCGGGACCAGGGCCTCCTGGACATCGGCGGCCGCAGCATCGAACTGTCGCTCCGGCATACCGAGATCCTGGCCCTGCTGGCGCTCCATCCGGCCGGGCTGAGCGCCGGCGAGCTGGCGGCGCTGCTCTACCCGGATGCCAGCAGCACCACCCTGCGGGCGGAAATGGTGCGGCTGCGCAAGGTACTCGGCGCCGCGGATCCGCAGGCCATCCCGCAGTCCCGGCCCTACCGGCTGCCGGTTCCGCCGCTCCTCGATGCGCGGCAGGTGCTCGACCACCTGCGGCGCGGCGCGCACCGGCTGGCGCTCAACCACTACCGCGGCGCGGTCCTGCCGTCGTCCGAGGCGCCCGGCATCGTCCGCCTCCGCCGGGACGTGAGCGCCAACCTGCGCGAAGCGGTACTCAGCGACGCGTCGCCGGACACTCTGCTGCGGTACCTCGAACTCCCGGAAGCCGAGTACGACGCCGAGGGGTGGCGTGCCGCGCTCCGCCTCCTTCCGCCCCGGTCGCCCAGGCGGTCCGCCGTCGTCGCACACCTGCAGCGGATCGAAGCCGAGCTCGCCTGACCCGCAGCACCGGAACGCGTGATAGGTTCCTGCAGTGGCTACTCCCGTACGCCCCTGGCCGGCCATGTGGTCACTGGTCATCGGCTTCTTCATGATCCTCGTCGACACCACCATCGTGTCCGTCGCCAACCCCGCCATCATGCGCGGCCTGTCGACCGACATCAACTCGGTGATCTGGGTGACCAGCGCCTACCTGCTCGCCTACGCCGTGCCCCTGTTGATCACCGGGCGGCTCGGCGACCGGCTCGGCCCGAAAAACCTGTACCTGACCGGCCTGGTCATGTTCACGCTGGCGTCGGCCTGGTGCGGTTTCGCCAGCGACATCCGGATGCTGATCCTCGCCCGCGTCTTCCAGGGACTCGGCGCCTCAGTCATGACGCCGCAGACCATGGCGGTGATCACGCGGATCTTCCCGCCGGACCGCCGCGGTGCGGCGATGGGCCTGTGGGGCGCGGTGGCAGGCCTGGCCGCGCTCACGGGGCCGATCGTGGGCGGCCTGCTCGTCGACTCGCTGGGCTGGGAATGGATCTTCTTCGTCAACGTGCCCGTGGGTTTCCTGGCCTTCGTGATGGCCTGGCGCTTCGTGCCGTCCCTTCCCCGGCACGCCCACCAATTCGACGTGCTCGGCGTGCTGCTCAGCGCCGCGGGCATGTTCCTGCTGGTATTCGGCATCCAGCAGGGCGAGACCTACGACTGGGGAACCATCGCCGGACCGATCACCGTCTGGACCCTGATCGCCGGCGGACTGATCATCCTGGCGCTGTTCGTGTTCTGGCAGTCCCGCAACCGCAAGGAACCGCTCCTGCCGCTGAAGATTTTCCGCGACCGGAACTTTTCCCTGGCCAACGGCGGCATCAGCACCGTCGGGTTCGCCGTCACTAGCATGTCCCTGCCGCTGATCTTCTTCTACCAGAGCGTCCTCGGCCTCACGCCGACCCAGTCCGCGCTGATGCTCGCCCCCACCGCGGTCATCTCCGCCGGGCTGGCGCCCGTGGTCGGCCGGCTGATCGACCGGTTCAACCCCAAGTACTTCGCCACCACCGGCCTGCTGCTGATGGCCGGCGGACTCACCTGGTACGCGTTCCTGCTGACCCCGCAGACCGCCATCTGGCTGCTCCTGCTCCCCGCCGCGGTGCTGGGCCTGGCCAACGCCTGCATCTGGGGCCCGCTGTCCACCACGGCGACCCGGAACCTGAAGCCTGCCCTGGCCGGTGCGGGCTCCGGCGTCTACAACACCACCCGCCAGATCGGCGCCGTGCTCGGCAGCGCCTCCATCGCCGCCCTCATGCAGGCCCGGCTCAGCGCGGAACTGCCCGGCGCGGCCTCCGGTGCCCCCGCCGAGGGCGGCTCGGCCGTCCTGCCGGATGCCCTGCATGACGGGTTCGCCGCGGCGATGGGCCAGTCCCTGCTGCTGCCAGCGGTTGTCGCAGTTGCCGGGGCGTTCATTACGGTCTTCTTCGCCAAGCCCCAGCCGGTCTCCGGCTGGGACCAGGAGGAAGCGACCGGCGCCGCCCAAGCCGCGCACCCGGCGTCGTCCTCGTCCCCCGGTGCCGCGCACCCGGCGTCGTCCCCGTCCCCCGGTGCCGCGCACCCGCCGTCCTCCCCTGAAGCCGGCACCGGACGGGCGGCCAAGCGGCGCTGAGGTCAACGGTTGCAACGTCTGTGCAACGTTGCCGGTCCTAGGCTTCTGCTACGAGTCCGAGGTCAACGATGCCCGGCTCGAGACTGCTGAAGGAGTAGCAATGACTGTTTACGCACAGCCCGGTCAGGACGGTTCGCCGGTCAGCTTCAAGCCCCGCTACGAGAACTGGATCGGCGGAGAATGGGTGGCCCCGGTCAAGGGCCAGTACTTCGAGAACATCTCCCCCGTGACCGGCAAGCCGTTCTGCGAGGTCGCCCGCGGCACCGCAGAGGACATCGACCTCGCCCTGGACGCCGCGCACAAGGCTGCGCCGGCCTGGGGCAAGACCTCGGTGGCCGAGCGCGCGGCAGTGCTGAACCGGATCGCCGACCGGATCGAGGAGAACCTCGAGCTGCTCGCCGTCGCCGAGACCTGGGACAACGGCAAGGCCGTCCGCGAGACCCTCGCGGCGGACATCCCGCTGGCCGCCGACCACTTCCGCTACTTCGCCTCCGCCGTCCGGGCGCAGGAGGGCCGCCTGTCCCAGCTGGATGACGACACCACCGCGTACCACTACCACGAGCCGCTCGGCGTCGTCGGCCAGATCATCCCCTGGAACTTCCCCATCCTGATGGCCGTCTGGAAGCTGGCCCCCGCGCTGGCGGCGGGCAACGCCGTCGTCCTCAAGCCCGCGGAACAGACCCCGGCGTCCATCCTGGTGCTGATGGAACTCATCGCCGACATCCTGCCCGCCGGCGTGGTCAATGTGGTCAACGGCTTCGGCGTGGAGGCCGGCAAGCCGCTGGCGTCCAGCCCGCGCATCCGCAAGATCGCGTTCACCGGCGAGACCACCACGGGCCGCCTGATCAGCCAGTACGCCTCGCAGAACCTCATCCCGGTCACGCTGGAGCTCGGCGGCAAGAGCCCCAACATTTTCTTCTCCGACGTCGCGGCCGAGAACGACGCGTTCTACGACAAGGCGCTGGAGGGCTTCGCGCTCTTCGCCTTCAACCAGGGCGAGGTCTGCACCTGCCCGTCGCGCGCGCTGGTCCAGGACTCAATCTATGACTCCTTCATGGCTGACGCGCTGGCCCGCACAGGGAAGATCATCCAGGGCAACCCGCTGGACACCGACACCCAGATCGGCGCGCAGGCCTCGAACGACCAGCTGGAGAAGATCCTCAGCTACATGGACATCGGCAAGCAGGAGGGCGCGAAGGTCCTGATCGGCGGCGAGCGCAACATCCTCGACGGCGACCTGGCCGAGGGCTACTACGTCAAGCCGACGGTCTTCGAAGGCACCAACAACATGCGCATCTTCCAGGAGGAGATCTTCGGGCCGGTGGTCTCGGTGACCCGGTTCGGCGACTACGCGGAGGCCATGGAAATCGCCAATGACACGCTCTACGGCCTCGGCGCCGGCGTCTGGAGCCGCAACGGCAACGTCGCCTACCGTGCCGGCCGCGAGATCCAGGCCGGCCGGGTATGGGTCAACAACTACCACGCCTACCCGGCGGGAGCGGCCTTCGGCGGCTACAAGTCCTCGGGCATCGGCCGCGAGAACCACGCGATGATGCTGGACCACTACCAGCAGACCAAGAACCTGCTGGTCAGCTACAACGAGAACAAGCTCGGCTTCTTCTAGGATCGGGGCACGGACATGGAGCCGAATTCCGACGCCGGCCTGCGGGCCGCCGCGGTCATCCCCGGCGAGAACTTCTCCCGGGTCTCGCTGACCCCGGCCGCGGTGGCGCTGCTGGAGCAGCTCCGGGACCGCCACGGGCCGCTGATGTTCCACCAGTCCGGCGGCTGCTGCGACGGCTCCTCGCCGATGTGCTACCCGGCCGGGGACTTCATCACGGCCGAGGCCGACGTGCTGCTGGGGACCTTCGGGATGCCCGGCGGTGACAGCCTGGATTTCTGGATGTCGCGCGAGCAGTTCGAATACTGGAAGCACACCCATCTGACCGTGGACGTGGTGGACGGACGCGGCAGCGGCTTCTCGGTGGAGGCGCCGGAGGGCAAGCGGTTCCTGATCCGCTCCGCGCTGATCGACAGCCGCAGCTGAACCGGGGCGCAGGGAGGGCGGCCGGACCGGAAGGTCCGGCCGCCCTTTTGGTGCGCTGCCTTCCCCGATTCCGCGGCCTACCGCCACGGGCCCTGCCGGTGCCTCCCCCGATTCCGTCAGCACCGTCGTCGTTTTTTCCCCCTTGATTCCTTGCGCCGCCGCCGTCGTTGTTTCCCCCATTCGCGGCACGCGGGCGACGGCGGGTGCGCATCTTTTGCTGTGCTGCTTTTGGTGCTTTTATGTTAGGGGGGCCCTAAACCCGAGACATCGGAGCACGACGTGGCCGGTCAGCTGTTCAGGATTTTTCGTTCCGCTCGCCGCCACGATCCGCCACACATGGGTAGACGTTTCAGCTCCGCTCCCGGGCCCGGGAAGGTCCGGGCATGACCGGCTGGAGCGAGGAGAACACCGCCGGTTCCGCCGGCGAAAGCGCGGTGACTCTGCTGGAAGGGACGTCCTTCTGCATTTCCTTCGCCAACGGCGACATCAATTCCCAACGGCCGCACGGCTTCTTCTACCGCGACACCCGGTTCATCTCGGACTGGCTGCTGACCATTAATGACCGTCCCGTCGAGGCGCTAGAGGCCATTGTCTTCGAGCCCTACCGGGCAATGTTCATCGGCCGCGCACAACGCACCGACGGCCTGGCCGACAGCCACCTGCTGGTGGAGCGGCGCAGGAGCATCAATGTGGGTGTCCACGAGGACGTGACGGTCTCCAACTACTCCCGGGAGCCGGCGGCCTGCAAGCTCGTGCTGACGGTGGGAGCGGACTTCGCTGACCTGTTCGAGGTGAAAGCTGGCCTGACGCAGGTGGCCCATGCCCAAGGCGCGGAGCTGCTGGCGGACAAACTGGTGGTGGAATCCAGGGGCCTGCCAATGCTGGCACGCACCGTTGTGGCGGCGGAGGATGCGCGCGTCGATGGCAACCGGATCTGCTACGACATGGTGATCCCGGCCCAGCAGCGCTGGACGGCCTCGATTACGGCGCTCCCCGGCATGGACACCAGCAGTCCTGTCGATGAGCTCGCCATTCCCCACCAGCAGGTGCATTCGTCCTTGCCCGAAGAGCGGCTGATGGAATGGCGCCGGAACTCTCCGCTGGCCCGCTTCGACAATCAGGACTTTGAGAAGGTTCTCGAGCAAAGCCAATCAGACCTAGGCTCGCTGCGGATTTTCGATCCCGATCATCCCGGCCGTGTGGTGGTTGCCGCAGGATCGCCCTGGTTCATGGCCCTCTTCGGCCGCGACTCGCTGCTGACGTCGTTCATGTGCCTGCCTCTGGACCCGTCGTTGGCTCTCGGAACGCTGCAAACCCTCGCGGAACGGCAGGGCACGGAGGTGGATCCGCGCAGCGAGGAACAGCCGGGCAAGATCCTGCACGAGGTGCGTTTCGGCGCCAGCGTTGGCCGCCTGCTCGGCGGAGACAACGCCTACTACGGTTCCATCGACGCGACGCCCCTCTTCGTCACGCTAGCGGGCGAGCTGACCCGCTGGGGCTTCTGGTCCGAGGTCCAGGCCTCCCTGATGCCCGCCGTCGATCGCGCTTTGGACTGGATCATCCAGTACGGCGACGCTGACGGTGACGGCTTCGTGGAGTACGCCAGGGCCACCGAGAAGGGCCTGCTGAACCAAGGCTGGAAGGATTCCTGGGACGGCGTCAATTTTGCCGACGGCAGCCTCGCCCAAGCACCCATCGCACTCTGCGAGGTGCAGGGTTACGTCTACGCGGCCTACATCAGCCGCGCCCTGATGGCCCAGGCCGCCGGGGACCTCCGGCTCGCCGCCGACTGGGGAGCCCGCGCCGCGGAGCTGAAGAAGGACTTCAACGAGAAGTTCTGGCTGGAAGACCGCGGCTACTTCGCCATCGCCCTGGACAGGGACAAGCGCCCGGTCGACGCCTGCGCGTCCAATATGGGGCACTGTCTGTGGAGCGGCATCGTGGACAATGAGAAGGCGCCGCAGGTGGCCAGGCGGCTGCTGTCCCCCGAGATGTTCTCCGGTTGGGGCGTGCGTACGCTGGCGACGGACATGGGCGCCTACAATCCCGCCAGCTACCACAACGGCTCCGTATGGCCGCACGACAACGCCTTGGTCGCCGCCGGGCTCATGCGCTACGGCTTCATGGACGAGGCCCTCCAGATCACTCGAGGGCTCTTCGCAGCAGCGAACATTTTCGGCGGACGGCTGCCGGAACTGTTCTGCGGCCTGGACCGGCGCACCTACCCGAGGCCGGTTCCGTACCCGACCTCCTGCTCGCCGCAGGCATGGGCGGCCGCGGCCCCCGTGCATCTGATGCGGGTCATGCTCAGGTTCGACCCGTGCATGACCCACAACGGCCTGTGGCTCGCGCCGACCGTTCCGGAGGAGATCGGCGACCTGAAGGTCTCGAACGTCCCGCTGGCCGGCGCCCGCATCTCGATCTCGGTTGCCGACGGGCAAACCGAGGTAGAGGGCGTCCCCGATTCCATCGAACTTCACTACGCACCGCGAAAACCGCTGGCGGACCTGCTGGACGTCTACGCCGCAGGCCACGCCGGTCTCTAGGCAGGAGCAACACCATGCGCATCGGTATCATCGCCCCACCATGGCTCCGGATTCCCCCGTCCGGCTATGGCGGCATCGAATCCGTGGTCGATTCCCTGGCCCGGGAGTTCGCCGCGGCCGGGCATGACGTCCTCCTGGCGGGCGCCGAGGGCAGCACCTGCCCCGTTGACCACGTCCGGGGGCTTCCTGCACAGGAGCTCACCTGCCTGGGGGCCAACATCGACGAACTGGCACACTCGGTGCTGGCCCACGAAGCGCTTGGTGACGTGGACATCATCCACGACCACACCCTCGCCGGCCCCTTATCGCTCCACCGTCCGCCCGGCATCCCGCTGGTCACCACCGCCCATGGTCCCCTTACCGGAGCGTTCCGCACCCTCTACCGCGCCATTGCCATGCATGCGCCGCTGATCGCCATCGCCCGCCACCAGGCGGTGGGGGCTCCGGAGGTGCGGATCCGCCAAGTCATCCACCACGGCATCGACGCCGCCACCGTTCCGGTTGGCAGCGGCGACGGCGGCTACGCCTGCTTCCTCGGCCGGATGCATCCGGACAAAGGCCTGCACCAGGCCATCGAAATAGCCCGCGAAGCCGACGTGCCGTTGCGGATCGCTGCCCGAGTGCAGGGCGGCTGCGAGTGCGAGTACTTCGAATCGGTAATCAAGCCGTTGCTGCAGCCGCCGGTCGAATTCCTCGGCGAGCTGACGGCTCACGAGAAGTACGACCTCCTCGGCGGAGCAGTCGCACTGCTGAACCCTATCCAATGGCCGGAACCGTTCGGCATGGTGATGATCGAGGCGATGGCGGCCGGTACACCCGTCATCGCGACGCTGCGGGGCGCCGCGCCCGAAATCATCGAAGACGGCAGCACCGGTTTCCTCCGGAGCGGCAACCGGCAGCTCGCCGCCGCGCTCCGGCAGGCGGAGTCTTTGGACAGGGCGCGGTGCCGCAAGGTGACCGAGACCTACTTCAGCGCCGAGCGGATGGCGGAAGAACACCTGCGGCTCTTCGCCGAAGTCATCGACCATCAGCCGGGCCGCCGCGGCAGCCCCGTCCCCGCCTCCTGACAA
Source organism: Arthrobacter sp. USHLN218 (assembly GCF_037144715.1). Taxonomy (NCBI): domain Bacteria; kingdom Bacillati; phylum Actinomycetota; class Actinomycetes; order Micrococcales; family Micrococcaceae; genus Arthrobacter; species Arthrobacter sp. USHLN218. The sequence continues at coordinate 644,367 of NZ_JBBCYT010000001.1, read as the reverse complement.
CTTCGCACGTCCGCCGCGGTTGTAGGCGTCCAGGCCCCTCCGCGGGCCTCGTCCCGGTGCCCGTCCGCACGAGCCTCTGCGCGGCTCAGCCCGCAAGGACCTGTTCCAGTGCCTCTTCCCCGATCTTGCGGATCACCGGATTATCTTCCGAGGCATCCAGCATTGCGGTGGCCATGTTCAGCGCCCAGCCGCGCGCACGGATCCACGTCGCTGCGTCGATGGCGGCCGCCGCGCCGATGCCCGGCACGCCGGTCTGCGCCGAGCCGAGCCTGTCCCTGAAGTCGCACCGTCCGGCCTCGTCGAAGACCAGCCAGGCCGCCGCGAGGTCCGTAGCCGGGTCCCCCGCTGCCAGGTCGCCGAAATCGATCACGGCCGCGAGCCGGCCATCGCGCAGGACCAGGTTCGCCGGGTGCAGGTCCCCGTGCAGCCATCGAGGCTCCCCGGTCCACGGCGGGGCCGCACTGAGCTCGGTCCACAGCCGGCCAACCTCGGCCGCGTGCGGAACCAAGCCGCCCGCGAGCCGCCGGCGAACCTGCGGATCCCGCGTCGGAAGCGGCACGCCGCGCACCGGATTGCGCGGCGCCTCAGGCGGGGCCGGACGGTGGAAGGCGGCCACGAACTCCGCCAGCCCGCCCGCCGCCCCGCGCCGCTGTCCCGGGGTGGCCCGTGCCGCCGTCGTACCTTCGATCCATGGGACCACGGACCACGGCCAGGGAAAGAACGACGACGGGGCGCCGCACCGTAGTGGTGTCGGCGTTGCGACGGCCAGTCCCGCTGCCAGTTCCGGCAGCCAACGCTGCTCGTGGCGCAGCAGCGGCACGGCCGCTTCCCGGCGCGGCAGCCGCACCGCGAGGTCTTCGCCGAGGCGGAAGACGGCGTTGTCCCAGCCGTTCGCCGCCAGCCGGAGCGGCAGCCCGGCAAGGTCCGGGGCCTGCTCGGCGAGCAACCGGCGCACCAGCGGGGCATCGATCTCCAGGTCGGCTGCGGGCATCAGGGCCATGCACCCTATTAAACCCGGCGGTTAACGCGAACCGCTCCGGTTTGGTTCTTCCGCTCCGCATCGAAGCGGAGCGTGAAATCCAAACCGGAGCGGTAACCCAATCCGGAGCCGCAGCTCAAACCAGAGCACTGTTTCCAAACCGGAGCGGCTTCCCGGACCGCCTGCGCAGCGGATCCCGGTTGCTTAGCCCTTGACGCCGAGGCGTTCGAAGATCAGCTCGCGGACACGGCCGGCGTCGGCCTGTCCGCGGGTGGCCTTCATGACCCCGCCTACGATGGCGCCGGCCGCCTGGACCTTGCCGCCGCGGATCTTCTCCGCCACGTCGGGCTGGGCGGCGAGGGCCGCGTCGATGGCCTCGAGGAGGGGGCCGTCATCCGACACGACGGCCAGGCCGCGCTTGGCGATGACTTCCTCGGGCGTGCCTTCGCCGGCGAGGACGCCGTCGAGCACCTGGCGGGCCAGCTTGTCGTTGATCTTGCCGGCCTGGACGAGCTTGTCCAGCTCCACGATCAGCTCGGGGCTGACGCCCACGTCCACCGGATCAACTTCGGCTTCCTTGGCCCGGCGGGAGATCTCGCCCATCCACCACTTGCGGGCGACGGCGGCGGAGGCACCGGCGGCGATGGTCTCCTCGATCACGTCCATAACACCGGCATTGAGCACGTCGCGGAACTCGGCGTCCGAGTAGCCCCAGGCGGCCTTGAGCTTCTTGCGCCGCTCGACCGGCGGCTCGGGCAGCCGGCTGCGCAGCTCCTCGATCCACTCCGGGGTGGTGACGACGGGGACCAGATCCGGCTCCGGGAAGTAGCGGTAGTCGTCCGCGTCCGACTTGGGCCGGCCCGAGGTGGTGGTGCGGGTGTCCTCGTGCCAGTGCCGGGTTTCCTGCGTGACCTTGGCGCCGGAGTCCAGGACCGCGGCGTGCCGCTGGATCTCGAAGCGGACGGCGCGCTCGACCGAGCGCAGCGAGTTCACGTTCTTGGTCTCCGAGCGGGTGCCGAACGTGGTGGTGCCCTTCGGCATCAGCGAGACGTTGGCGTCGCAGCGGACGTTGCCGCGTTCCATGCGCGCATCGGAAACGCCGAGGTTCTTCACGATCTCGCGGATGGCCGCGACGTAGGCCTTGGCCAGCTCGGGTGCGCGGGAGCCGGCCCCGACGATCGGCTTGGTGACGATCTCGACCAGCGGCACGCCGGCGCGGTTGTAGTCCACCAGCGAGTACTCGGCGCCCTGGATGCGGCCGGTTGCTCCGCCCATGTGGGTGAGCTTGCCAGCGTCCTCTTCCATGTGCGCCCGCTCGATCTCGATGCGGAAAACTTCGCCGTCCTCGAGTTCGATGTCCAGGTAGCCGTCGTAGCAGATCGGGTCCTCGTACTGCGAGGTCTGGAAGTTCTTCGGGGTGTCCGGGTAGAAGTAGTTCTTCCGGGCGAAGAAGCAGGATTCGGCGATCTTGCAGTTCAGCGCCAGGCCGATCATGATCGAGTATTCGACCGCGGCCTTGTTGACCACCGGCAGCACGCCCGGAAGGCCGAGGTCCACCGGGGAGATGGCGGTGTTCGGCTCATCCCCGAAGATGTTCGGGGCGGCGGAGAACATCTTGGTCTTGGTGTTGAGCTCCACGTGGACCTCGAAACCAAGCACCGGGTCGTACTTCTCCATGGCCTCATCGAAGGACAGGACTTCGTCCGTAACAGCGGTCATTAGTTGGCTCCTGACATGGTTTCGGCGGTGCTGGCGCTCAGGTCGGGGACCTTGGCCAGCAGCGGCCCGCCCCACTTCTCCTCGAGCAGCGATTCGAGCACGTGGCCCACCCGGTACAGCCGGGCGTCCTCACGCGCCGGGGCGAGGAACTGGATGCCTACCGGCAGCCCGTCCGCCAGGCCGCCGGGCACGGAGATACCGGGCACGCCGGCCAGGTTCGCCGGGATGGTCGCGACATCGTTCAGGTACATGGCCAGCGGATCGTCGAGCTTCTCCCCCAGCTTGAAGGCGGTAGTCGGCGCCGTCGGAGAGATCAGGACGTCCGCCTGGGCGAAGGCGGCGTCAAAGTCGCGCTGCACGAGGGTGCGGACCTTCTGCGCCGAACCGTAGTAGGCGTCGTAGTAGCCGGCCGAGAGGGCGTAGGTGCCCAGGATGATGCGGCGCTTGACCTCGTCGCCGAAGCCAGCGGCACGGGTCGCGCCCATGACCCGCTCAATCGTCAGCGGGCCGTCCGCCGGCAGCACCCGCTGCCCGTACCGCACGCCGTCGAACTTGGCCAGGTTGGAGGACGCCTCGCTCGGCATGATCAGGTAGTAGGCACCCAGCGCGTAACGGAAGTTCGGGCAGGAAACCTCAACGATCTCTGCCCCCGCGCCGCGCAGCAGCTCGAGGGACTCGTCGAAGCGCTCCTGGACACCGGCGTCGTACCCCTCGCCCTGAAGCTCGCGGACCACACCGATCCGCAGCCCTCGCACGTCGCCGTTCCGCGCTGCCTCGGCGAGGGCGCCCACGGGATCGGTCAAGGACGTCGAGTCGTGCGGATCGTGTCCTCCGATGACCTCGTGCAGCAGCGCCGAGTCCAGCACCGTACGGGAAACCGGGCCGATCTGGTCCAGCGAGGAGGCCATAGCGATGGCACCGTAACGCGAGACCCCGCCGTAGGTCGGCTTGACGCCCACCGAACCAGTCACCGAGGCGGGCTGCCGGATGGAGCCGCCGGTGTCGGTGCCCAGCGCCAGCGGGGCTTCGAAGGCCGCGACGGCCGCCGCGGACCCGCCGCCGGAGCCGCCGGGGATCCGGTCCAGGTCCCACGGGTTGCGGGTCGGGCCGTAGGCGGAGTGCTCGGTGGAGGAGCCCATCGCGAACTCGTCCAGGTTGGTCTTGCCCAGCATCGGCATCTTCGCCGCGCGGATCTTCTTGATCACCGTCGCGTCGTACGGGCTCATCCAGCCCTCGAGGATCTTCGAACCGGCCGTGGTCGGCTGGCCGACGGTGACAATCAGGTCCTTGATGGCAATCGGCACGCCGGCCAGCACCGGCAGGTCCTCGCCGGCGGCCCGGGCCTTGTCCACGTCGGCCGCGACGGCCAGCGCTTCCTCGGTGTTGACGTGCAGGAAGGCATTGACGCTGCCATCCACCTCGGCGATGCGGTCCAGGTGCGCCTGGGTGACCTCGACGGAGGAAACCTCCTTGGCGGCCAGCAGTTCGGCCAGCCGGGCGGCGCTGCTGCGGAAAAGTTCTGTCATGTCTTTACTCCTCGTCCAGGATGGCGGGGACCTTGAAGCGGCCGTCGGCCGAATCCGGTGCACCGGACAGCGCCTGCTCGTTGGTCAGCGTCTCGCCGACAACGTCCTCGCGGAAGACGTTGGTCAGCGGGATCGGGTGGGATGTGGCCGGCACATCGTCGCCGGCGGCTTCCTGGACGGATTTGATCGAGTCAACGATGACATCGAGCTCGCCGGCCATACGGTCCAGCTCAGCGTCGGCCATCTCAATGTGGGCCAGCCGCGCTAAATGCGCCACGGCCTCACGGTTGATCTCAGACATGAGTCTCCTACGCGGATTGATTGGGTTTTCTACCAACCAGTCTACTTGCGCGCCGGAGGGGCCGGGCGCGTGGTTCAGCGGGCCAGCGGCTTCACGAACACCAGCAGCGCAATATCCTCGTCCGGCACCTTCCAGTCGCGCTCGGGCACGCGGACGAACCCGAGCGATTCGTAGAGCCGGTGGGCCCCGCGCATATTGTCCACACTGGTCAGGCTCACCGAGTGGATGCCGGGGAGGGTCTGCGCATAATCAAGGATGGCCTGCACCATCGCCTTCCCCACGCCGCCGCGCTGCAGCTGCGGATCCACCGCAAGCATCCTGAACTCCAGCTCCCCCGGACGCGCGATATCCGAGTACTCCTGGCCCTCCAACGTCAGCGCGACCGAGCCGGCAATCCGCCCGTCCACCTCGGCCACCCACACAATCGCGTGCTCGGCACGGTGGGCAACGTCACCCAAGATCTCGAGGTATTCGTCTTCCTCGCGCAGATGCCCGCCGGAAAGGTACGCCTGCCGGGTAATCCGGGCAACGTCGTCGTAATCGCCAGCAGTAGCGGGACGGATGGTGATGCTCATGAAACGGCAAGGTCCTTCGGCAATCGGGGCAAGTACGACGGCGGCCTGCCGCCGTTCCATTCTGCCTCACCCCAGGCCGCGGCCTGCGCGGCGGCTAAGACGCGCGGGCGCCGTCCGGCCCGTCCCGCAGCGGCGCCAACTCCGGAGCCACCCGCCGCTCGAGCGCGGCCACGGCCTCCGGCGGCAGGGCCAGCAGCCCGTCCAGTTCCTTCCTCGCCCGGCGATAGGCGAGCTGCCGCTCAGCCGAAGTGCCCGCGCTATCCACCGCAATGGTCAGCAAACGCCGGGCCGTATTGAGCCTCTGGCGCTCCGGACCGCTGAAATGCTGGTCCTTGATCCGGCGAGCCTCGCGCTCGGCGATCTCGAAAGCAACCTCGTAGGCGCGCACCGCATCGCGGTACTCCTGCAGCCGTTCTGCCGTCGAGATGTCCTCGGCGACCGCCGGCCTCAGCCCATCCGCGACCCGCTTGGCCCGGAGGAACCCGACCGTGAGAGGCTCCCGCACGTCGGACATCATCGGAAAATCGATCAGCTTGGCCACGTCCAGCTCGTACTCCAGCCAGCGGGCGTTCACAGAAGCGTGGTCCACCATGACTGCTGCCGTGTCACGGCGAAGCTGGTCCAGCCACGCCGCCGCGCTGTCCCTGCGCTCACGCTCCGCGCGCGCCTCCGCCTCCCGACGCGCCTTGTGCTTCAGGTGCTTCCGGCGGGTGCGGTGGAACTTCTGCCCCATGCCTGAGAACACGGCGAAGCCCACCCAGATCATCCACCAGGGAAAACCATCCGAGAAGAGCTCATTCATCGCCGCTCACCATTACATGGTGGCATGCACCCGGCAGGTGCTCAATCCCGCACGCGGCAGTTCATCCATCCCCCGGACAACCGCCACCCTGCCACCACCCCGGACTCAGCTGACCTACTCCCGCGACATGGCTTCCCTAGCCTCCATGGCCACCCCACGCACCCACACGCCCCGTTTCCCGCAGCCTCCCCGGCCACCCACGCACCCGCACGCCCCGTTTCCCGCAGCCACCCCGGCCTCCCCACACATCCGCGCGCCCCACGTCCCTAGCCCTCCCCGGCCACCCACGCATCCGCCCGCCCCGTTTTGCCCTCCACGTGGACATCGATTTGCAACTTCTCCACATCCGAAGAATCCGACCGGATTCTGTCAGTACCCGCTTATAGCGTTGGGACATGGAAAAGGTTCCTGAAGAGCAGCCTGAGGCGTGGATGATCAGTCCTGCGCCCGCGATCGCTCACGAGGGCCGCTTCTCCGTCTTCGAATATCAGCTGCACAAAACCCTGCTCGAGCAGTGGCTGCGCAGCGTGTACCCGAGCAGTGACGCCCACCCAACGAATTCACAAGGCTCTTCGCCGCACCGAAGCACACGCGCCATCGCGGCACGTCGAAACGACGGCGGAATTACTGTCCCCATCGACGGGCCCAATGATGAGGACCCCGAGGTCGCAACGGATTCCACTACATCTGCAGAAGGATCCCAAGTCGACCCTGTTCTACCTCGAACTGGCGCCGAGGCAGATTCGGCCGCAATCCCTGTTCCTTCTCCGCCTGCTAAAGGAACCGAACCCCCAGCCATAGAGTCCCCTGGCGAAGCTGAGCCGAATCCAAAACCCGTTGACGAGCCCCACGATCTGGATGCGGCGGAGCCCGTTTCCGCTGATCCCGAGACTGTCTTCGGGCCGCCGGCGGATGCGGATGCGGATGCGGACGGGGTACCGGATTGGGCGTTGTCGCCAGCGCAGCGGGCCAAACGGGAGCAGGCCAGGGAAGCAGCTAAGCCGAAGCCGCCGGCGTTGGTGGAGCACGGGCCGGTGGAGTGGTTCCAGGCCTGGCGGGACATCGCACCCGCGGACCTGGCCGTGGTGCTGGCCCGGCAGGACCCGGCGGGGCTGGCGGACGGGGTGCTGCTGGAGTACCTGGCCGCGGTGGAAAAGGTGACCGCGTCCTGGCAGGGGCTGCGGGTGTGCGGGCTGGGCGAGTTCGCCTCCCGCCGCACCGAACACGGATCCCCGCTGATGGGTGCGGAGGGCCATGACCGGGGCACGGTGCGGGAACTGGCCGCGCACCTGCACCAATCCCAGAAAACCCTGGTCCCGGAACTCGCCGACGCGGTCCAGCTCTGCGCGCACTTCCCGGACACGATGGCGGCGATGGGTGAGGGGCGGGTGGACCTGGGCCGGGCGACCGCGATCGTGCGCGGCTCCCGCGACCTGCCCGCCGCGGTATTGGGCGAGTATGAGCAGGCGGTTCTGCCCGGCGCCGAGCACGTGGTCCGCGAGACCGTGCAGGACCGCGCCCGCGCTGCCCGGCACCGGCTGCACCCGCAGACCCTTCAGGAGCGGCATGCCCGGGCGATGGAGCACCGCGGCCTGTGGTTCCGGCCGCAGGAGGACGGGATGGCCGAACTGAGCGTGCAGACCGGCGCCGACACCGCGATGAGTGTCTATAACCTGGTGCAGGAGCACGCGAAACACCTCAAAACCCTCGACGGCGAAACCCGCACCCTGGCCCAGCTGCGCGCCGACGTCTTCACCGATCTCTGCCTCCAACCCCCGGCCACCGCCGCTACCGCGGGTACCGGTGACAGCAGCCACGGTGAAGGCAGCATCGGCGCCCCTGTCGAGGCTGCTGCCCACGCCGTCGGCTCTGCCGTCAATGGCGGGAGCCAGGCTTCTGGGCCGGCGTCGGCCGGTGCTGCCGCGGCCGGGCAGGGCGGGCTCTACGGTCCGGCGGCCGCCGGGACCGGGTCCGCCGCCAGCGGTACCGCCGGCACGGCCGACGGGGCAGCGGGTGCGGCGGTGGAACGCAGTGTCGGTGAGGTGTGGGGCGGCGGGAACGTGAAGGCGTTCGTCGCGGTGACAATCCCGCTGGCCACCGCGGCGGGCGGGGACGAGCCGGGCGAGCTGGCCGGGTACGGGCCGATCCCGCCCGGCATGGCCCGCCGGCTGGCCGGCCTGGCGAAATCCTGGCTGCCGGTCATCACCGACGAACACGACCAGGCCGTCATCGTGGCCCGCGAGATGCGCCACCCGCCCGAATGGCTCAAACGCCAAGTCCGGTTACGCGACGAAACCTGCCGCGGGCTCGGCTGCCGTACCCATTGGAAGCACTGCGAACTTGACCACACCCAGGCGTGGGAACACGGCGGCAAAACCGAACTCGATAACCTCGTCCTGCGCTGCAAACCCGACCACCTGGCCAAACACAACGACGGCTGGCACACCACCCAGCACCCCCACGGCCTGATCCGCCACCAAACCAAAACCGGCCAGACCTACACCAGCTACCCCGACGGCTCCTGGATCAGCCACGGCATCACACCACCCCCACCCCCACCACCCGACCCCCTCAACGACACCACACCACCACCCTTCTAAGCGCGCCTGGAACTCCGGTACGCCGGGAGCTCCGGTAAGCGGGGGCAAGATCTGCGGTCTCCTACACTGGCGCACCACAACAGCGGGACCCGCGCCCCGGAGACCGAGCCGAACCGCATCCGAGCGCAAACCCAACAGCCGAACCGCGCGAAAAAGCCGCGCTCCTCAGCGGCCTGTGCGACTCCCAGGTTGGCAGGCCGGTACCGAGTATGCACCGGCGGATCCGTCCGGAAGGCGAGGCGCCAACAGGCCGAGCCGCAACACGCCTCCGAAGTTGGGCGGTTCCGGCCATGTGTGAAGGGACGACGGATGACTAAGGGATGACGGATGACGCTCCCCTACTGGTCCTCCGCGGAAGAACCGTCCCCGCCCGAACACCGCCGATACCAACGCATGCCGAACACCGCCGGCGATTACACCCGCCGGACACCCCCGGCACCTACGCCAGACGCACGCCGCCGGCACCTACACTTTTCGGACACCCCCGGCACCCACACTCCACCGGAGACCGCGGGTACTTACTTCGGCTGGGCGCGGCGGTAGGCGCTGCCGTCCGCTTCGCGCGCCAGGCAGCGGTAATCGACGAGGGCGCGGCGGAGCATCGGGATGTCGTCGGTGAAGTCGGCGAGGCGGCTGTTCACTTCCTTTTCAGTCAGCGTCTGGCCGGGGCCGATTATCCGGTCGCGCACGTAGTGCAGGACCTTCAGCCGGTCTGAGGCGCGGCGGGGCAGCGATTCGATCCGGCCGTCGACGAGGAACCGCTCCGGCCCTGAGGGTTGGGGCCGCCGCGCATTGGCCAGCGCGGCTTTGAAGACGTCCTCATTCGCGACGAGCCGTCCGTCTTCCTCGCGGACGAGGCCGGAGCCGACCAGCCGGCTGCGTTCCTTCGGTGTGAGCTCCGGCTGCTGGCCAAGAACCACCGCCGCGTATAGCTCGCGCAGGCGGTGGCTCGCGAGTGCCGACAACAACTGCTGCCAGCCCGCGGGCGAGGCGGCATGCCCCGCCTCGCCCGGTTCCGGCGTCGTACTTGCGGGCATTACTGGCCTCCGTTCAGGCTTCCCCTGTCTCCAGCAGGCGGACGAAGCCTTCTTCGTCCAGGATGCGCAGGCCCAATTGCTCGGCCTTGTCCAGCTTGGTGCCGGCGCTCTCGCCGGCCACGACGTAGTCAGTCTTCTTGGACACGGAGCCCGAGGCCTTGCCGCCGCGGGTGATGATGGCTTCCTTTGCCTCGTCGCGGCTGAAGTTCTCCAGCGATCCGGTGACCACTACGGTCAGGCCCTCCAGCGTCCGCGGCTTGCTTTCATCCACCTCGTCGGCCATCCGGACACCGTGCTTGGCCCAGGTGTCGACGATCTCGCGGTGCCAGTCGACGGCGAACCACTCGGTGAGCGCTGCGGCAATGATCGGGCCGACGCCGTCGACGTCCGCGAGCTGCTCTTCGCTGGCCGCCCGGATGGCGTCCATGGAACCGAAGGCTGTGGCAAGGGCGCGGGATGCGGTGGGGCCGACGTGCCGGATGGAGAGGGCCACGAGGACCCGCCACAGCGGCTGGCTCCGTGCCTTCTGGACTTCCTTGAACAGCTTCTGCGTGGTGGCCGAGGGCTTCGACGGGGTCTTCGCGGTCGGCTTGGTCCAGAAATACGGGATGAGCTCCCACTCGCCGGTGCCGACGCCCTTGGACCGCTTTTCCCGCCAGACTTTGACGTCGGCCAGCGCGTCGCGCAGTGCCGGGTCTTCGTAGTCCTCCGCGAGCTCGAAGATGCGCGCCTCGTTGGTCAGGACGCCGGGGCCTTCAGGAGCAGGGCGGCCGCCGATCGTCGCGGGGTCCGGGCCGGGTCCCGAGGTCAGCGCGATGGCGGCTTCCCAGCCGAGGGCCTCGATGTCGAAGGCGCCGCGGCCGGCCACATGGAAGACGCGCTCACGCAGCTGCGACGGGCAGGACTTGGCGTTCGGGCAGCGGATGTCGACGTCGCCCTCCTTCGCCGGCTTCAGTGGCGTCCCGCAGGAGGGGCACTCGGTCGGCATGACGAATTCCCGCTCGGAGCCGTCGCGCAAGGCCACCACGGGACCGACGATTTCCGGGATCACGTCGCCGGCCTTGCGGAGCACGACGGTGTCTCCGATCAGCACGCCCTTGGCCTTCACGACGTCCTGGTTGTGCAGGGTCGCCATCTCCACCGTGGAGCCCGCCACCTTGACCGGCTCCATCACGCCGTAGGGCGTCACCCGACCGGTGCGCCCGACATTGACCTGGATATCCAGCAGCTTGGTGTGGACCTCCTCCGGCGGGTACTTGTAGGCAACGGCCCAGCGCGGGACGCGCGAGGTGTGGCCGAGGGCCCGCTGCAGGGCGAAGTCGTCCACCTTGATGACGATGCCGTCGATCTCGTGGAGCAGGTCGTGCCGGTGGTCGCCGAAGTGCTCGATGAACTTCAGCACTTCGTCGTAGCTGTCCAGCACCTTGTAGTACGGGCTGGTCGGCAGCCCCCAGTCCTGCAGCAGCGCGTAGGTCTCCGACTGGCTGGACGCCGCGAGGCCCTCCCGCGCACCGATGCCGTGCACGAACATGCTCAGCGGACGCTGGGCCGTCAGGGCGGGATCCTTCTGCCGCAACGAGCCGGCGGCGGCATTGCGCGGGTTCGCGAACGGCGCTTTGCCGGCCTCCACCATCTGCTCGTTGAGTTCGAGGAACGCCTTCGAGGGGATGAAGACCTCGCCGCGGATCTCCACCTCCGCCGGGTGGCCCGAGCCCTTCAGCGTGCGCGGGATGTCCTTGATGGTCAGCGCATTGTGCGTGATGTCTTCGCCGGTGTGGCCGTCGCCTCGGGTGGCGGCGCGGACCAGCTCGCCGTTCCGGTACAGCAGGTTCACCGCCAGGCCGTCGATCTTGACCTCGCTAAGCCACGTCAGCTCGTCGACGCGGCCCTGCTTCTCCACGGACGCCGTCGCGCGGCCGATCCAGACCTGCAGCTCCTCGAGGGAAAAGACATCCTCCAGCGAGTACATCCGCTGCAGGTGCTCCACGGGGGCGAACGCCGCGGACACCTCGCCGCCGACTTCCTGGGTCGGCGAGTCGTTGGCCACCAGTTCGGGGTGCAGCGCCTCGATTTCCTCGAGCCGACGGTAGAGCTGGTCGAACTCGGCGTCCGAGATGAGCGGTGAGTCCTCGTTGTAGTACGCGTACCGGTAGCGGCGCACGTCCTCGGTCAGCTGCTCATACTCATTCCGGATGCCCTGGGCGGGGATTTCGTCCGTCTGCGGTTCGACTCTGCTCACGGGTTCTATCTTGCCCTAACAGCGCCGCTGCCCCCGAGAACCCGGCGGAAATCGTGCCGGAGCCGTCAGTCCTCCGGGTCGCGCTGCGAGTCCAGCAGGGGCAGGTCCGCCGCGGTGACCAGGTGCGAGGAGACCGCGTGTTCCACCAGCCGGGCACGCCGGTTGGTCGCCAGCCTGCCGCCGCCCCCGCGCAGGCCGGCGACGCCGACCCGGTCCAGCTTGTCGCAGACGTTGTCCAGCTTCCGGTTGAACTTGGTCATCGGCCAGCCCAGCCGCGCGGCGGCCTGGGTCGAGGACGGGATGGAGCTTAGCCCGGTTCCATCGCGCCGCAGCATCGGCTCGGCCAGCGCCACAATGAGCGCCTTCTGCGAGTCCGTGAAGACCACGGGGCCGATGGTGGTGTCCCCCACCGAATCCTGCTCCCGCGCCTGCTGCCGGAATGCCGGCGTCTTGACATGGACGGACAGCTCGTAGGTTGTCGGCCCGGCCGTGAACACCACGTTGGTATGGCTGAAGACCATGGGGATCCGGGCCCCCGGGGCCAGCCAGGCCTGCATCCCCCCGCTGCTGTCCGCGATCGTCGCCGAGATCATCGTTCCGACGTTCGTCATCCACCAGATGCCGTCGTACCGTGCCAGCTCCAGGAATTTCCGGTGCAGGTAGGGATTCTCGTCGATCTCCAGATCGCCCTCGCGGCCGATGCTGAAGACCCCCTCATCCTTGGCCTCGAACCATTCGCCGCAGAACTCAATGCTGAGTTCGGCTCCGGCGGTGTCCCCCATCTTCGTGACTTCCTTCCGTGTCATCGTTCCGGCCGCTGAGACAGCCGGTGGTGCGGCTGGCATGCCGCAAAAATTGTTGCCTGGTCAATCCGCGCACCCGCGGACCGGGTCCGACGACTTTCCATTGGTCCGCAGGACCACGACCTCGATGCATGTGCGGTCGTTCCCCGCGACCGGCACCGTGACCTTGTCCTCGCGCGTGCGTTCCGGCTCGCCCTTGCCGAGCGCCGTCACCGGCGTCCAGATGTACATGTCCCCGTCACGTTCGTCCGGATTGGTCCAGCTGAAGGTGGCCTTGGCGCCGTCGATCTTGCCGGTCAGGTCCTCCGGCGGGACGATGTTGCCGGCCAGGCCGTCGATGGCGTTGGCCGGCGGCTGGCTGACCGGCGGCGGGGCCGCTTCCTTCTCGGGAGCGGGGAGGTTGAGGATGGCAACCGCGCCGGCGGCCACCAGCACGGCCGCGCCTATGGCGCCGGCCACCAGCAGCGGCCGCTTCTTTCCACGTACGACGGCGTGGTCCCCGGTCCGCGGGTCCGCAGACTCCTCCGGAGCGCGGGTTCCGGAGCGCAGCACCGTTGCGTCGTCGGCTCCCAGCGCAGTCTCCCCCGCGGGCAGCGCGGCGGTGGTGCCGGCGCCGGCGGCCGGCACCGTCCGGGTGGTGTTCCTGTCGGGAAAGACCGGCCGACCCAGCGTGGGCGAGCGGGTGGTGCCGTCCGGATCGATCGCCACGATCTGGCGCACCCGGGTGGCGTCTCCGCCCTCGTCGGCGGGCAGGTCGTCGCCGGGGTTCGCCTCTTCGAGCACCTCGAACGGCGTGACGGAGAGGTTGTGCTCCGCCTGGATCCGCTGCAGTGCCAGCGCGAAGGCATGGGCGGAGCGGAATCGCGACGCCGGCGACTTCGCCATCGCGGTGGCCAGAGCCTGCTCCAACGACTCCGGCACATCGGCCCGACGCAGCGAGGGCAACGGGGCGGTGGCGATGCGGTTCATCAGTTCGCGCTGGGAGTTGTCCCCGCCCGGCCGCACGAAGGGAGACCGTCCGGCGAGCAGTGTGTAGAGCGTCGCGCCGAGCGCCCAGATGTCGACCTTGATGCCGTCCGCGTTCGAGCTGTGGAATACCTCCGGCGGGGACCACGGAATCGACATGCCGGCGTCGTCGTCCATGCTGTCCGTGGTGCCGGAGATTCCGAAGTCCGTCAGCGCCGGCCGGTTGTAGTCGGTGACCAGGATGTTGGCAGGCTTGATGTCCCGGTGCACGATGCCGGCCCGGTGGGCGGTCTCGACAGCGGAGGCGACCTGGATTCCGAGCGAGAGGACCTCGTCGACGCCGAGCGGCCCGCGGCGGTACCGGACGTCCAGGCTCGGCCGCGAGCAGTACTCCATCGCCAGGTAGGAGTGGCCATCCGCGGTGATGTCCGCCTCGTAGATCGTGACGATGAACGGGTGCGTGGACAGCTGCGCCATGAGGTTGGCTTCGGACTCGAAGCGGCGGCGTGCGCCCTCCGTCTTCAGGTCGGCGACCAGCACCTTGACGGCGACTTTCCGCGTCGGCCGGTCCTGTTGGTAGAGGTAGACGTCGGAGAAGCCGCCGGAGCCGAGCAGGCTGACGTAGCGGTAGCCGTCGATGGCGGGCGGCGGCGCGGGCGGACGCTTCGAGCTCACAGAAGGTCCTCGAAGCGCAGCGAGACGCCGTCGCCCAGGTCCGCGATGTCGCCGTCGAACAGGATCATGGACTCGCCCTGGCCCAGCCGGCGCGGGGGCTGCCCCTCACGGATCAGCATGGTGCCGTTGGTCGCTTTCAGGTCGCCCAGGATCACGTGCCAGCCCTCCAGCCGTACCTCAAGGTGCGAACGCGAAATGTCGCCGCTGACGCTGCGGACCTGCACCAGCTGGGGCATGACGTTACCCTGCACCCGGGAGGCCGCCGGCTGCCGGCCGACGATCACCGGCCGGTCGAGCTCGATGACCTCCCCCGAGGACAGCCGCATCTTGCCGAGGCTGGGGCGCTTCACCTCGCTCGCGTCGCTGGCCAGCGGCGCGGCACAGCGGGAACAGGCCGAACGCGTCGGCGGATTGGCATGGCCCTGCGGGCAGACCCGGGCCAGCACCATGGGGCCGGTCGTCGCCGGGGGCTCGGCCGGCGTACCCGGCGCCGCACTTCCGCCGGGCAGGTTCTTCAGGTCGCTCCGCACCAGGGTCTGGCCGTCATGGTCGCCCTCGAGCGGGGGCCTGGATGCAGCAGGAGCGGCCGGCTGCGCGGGGGCGGTCGGCACCGCGGGCTGCGCGGGGGTGGGCTGCGCGGGGCTGGGCTGGATCCGTCCAGCGGCCTCGGCGGCCTGCGATTCGGCGGCGCGGGCGCGGGCGGAGGCCGACGGCGTCAGCCATGGCACCGAGTCGATCAGGCTCGCCGTTTGCTTCGCCGGGGCGAGGGCCTGAACGGGCGGGCCGGCGGGGGCACGGGTAACGACGGCGGGTGGCGGGGTCTGCGCCGGAGGCGCCGAGTAGGCGGCATCGCCGGCAGGCGGGTTCGCCGGCAGGTTGGCGCGCTGGGCCTTGGCGTGGACGACGGTCTCCTCGATGTCGCCCTCCCCGTCAGAGTGAGCAGCGTCAATGTGAGCAGCGTCGGTTTCCGCAGCGCGGGAGTCCTCGGCATCGAGGTCCTCGGCATCGAGGTCCTCGGCATCGAGGTCCTCGGCATCGCCGGGCGTCAGGAGGGTGTCGTCGGAGGCCGGGGCGTCGAGGGCGTCCGGCTCTTCGGCACAGGGTTCTTCAACGCGGGGTCCTTCAACGCAGGATTCCGCGACGACGGACTCGGGCGCGAATGCGGGCGGCAGGACTCGTCCGGCGGTGACCTGGTCCTGCGGCTGCGACGCCGCGGGGTTCGCGGGCCCGGCCGGGGCCTGGTCCTGCACGTGTGGCTGCGGCTGCGACGCCGCGGGGTTCGCGGGCCTGGCCGGGGCCTTGTCCTGCACGTGTGGTTGCGGCTGCGAGGCCGCGGTTGGCTCTTGCGCTGCCGCGGCTTCCGCGCGGGCTGCGCGCACGAGGTCCGCCGCATCCTCCTTCGACGTACCGCTCGAGGCGGTTCCGCCGTCGTCGTTCCCCACCCTGATGCCGCCGAGCTGGACCACGCCTTCGGCCAGGGGCAGCCAGCGGCAGGCGCCGTCCTTGCCGGCGTTGATCACGACGTCGAAGGCCTCCTGTTCGGGCAGCAGTCGCTCGGTCCAGGTGGTCACGCCCTGGCCGGAGAGTTCGGCGGCTCCTTCGCTGCCGTCGGTGTTGACCACGACGTCGCCGCGCAGGATGGTGTGCATCTTGCCGTCGAAGGAGATGATGGCGAACTCGGGCAGGGCCGCGAGGTCCGTCCCGTAGCCGCTGACGACGGCGCCGAGCACGGACTGCAGCGTCGGGCGGCCTGCGAGGACTGCCCAGAGATCATGCGCGACGTCTTCCCTTGTCCCGCCGTCCAGCAGCACGATCGTGCCACCGCGGACCAGCCCCAGCCACGGGCCGGGGCGGTAGGAAATCGCTGGCATTAGGGTTCCCCCTCGGTCGGAGCTGCGCCGGGTTGGCCGGCGGCGGGCCGGGGCAGCGTATTCGTTTCTTCGGGCTCGTGCCGCGGGGCCGTGGCTTCCTGCTCGGCCTGGCAGGCCAGGGCGGCGTCGACCACCAGCACGGTGATGTTGTCCCGGCCGCCCGAGCGCAGCGCCGCCTGGATCAGGCCCTGCACCGCGTCCTGGGGGCGCTCGTTCGAATTCAGGATGGCGTAGATGTGCGCGTCGCTGACCTCGGAGGTGAGGCCGTCGGAGCAGATCAGCAGCCGGTCCCCCGATTCCACGGGCAGCATCCAGAAGTCCGGTTCGGCGTCGTCCCCGGTGCCCAGCGCCCGCGTCACCACGTGGCGGCGGGGATGCACCAGCGCCTCCTGCGCCGTGATCCGGCCGGACTCCAGCAGCTCCTGGACCTCGGAGTGGTCGATGCTGATCTGTTCGAGCTTTCCCTGGCTGAGCCGGTAGGTCCGGGAGTCGCCGACGTTGAACACCAGCCAGTAGGCGACTCCGCGTTCCTCGACGAGCGCTGCCCCGGTGACCGTGGTGCCGGCGCGGGAGGCCGCGGCGATGCGGATCCGGCGGTCGGCGTCCGCCAGCAGCTGCTGCATCTGCGCCGCGCCCAGCGGACGTTCGCGGGCATACTCGGCCAGCGTCTCGACGCAGATGCGGCTCGCAACCTCGCCAGCCTCGTGGCCGCCCATCCCGTCCGCCACCGCGAACAGCGGGGTCGCCGCGACGAAGGAGTCCTCGTTCAGTTCCCGGCGCAGCCCGCGGTCGGTGCCGGCTCCGATGGTCAGCTGCATGGAGTCGAGGCGGAGATCCTGGTCGCCCTGCCGCTCCTGGTCCCCGGTCATGCCTGCCCAATGGTGAAGCTGCGGTCCCCGAAGTGCACCGTGTCCCCGATCCGGGCGGCGACGGGGCTGCCCGGGGTGAGCTGGTTGCGGAAGCCGTCCGCGCCCGTGACCGCCGTGCCGTTGGTCGAGTTGCGGTCCGCGACCCACACGGTTCCGCCGTCCACGCGGAGCTGCAGGTGCGTCTTGGAGACGGAACGTCCCATGTCGGCGAAATCGATCAGGTGCTCGACGTCCTCGCCCTCGGCAGCGGCGGGGTTCCGGCCGATCAGCACGGTGCCGTCGACCGGGACTTCGCGTCCGTCATCGAAGCGGATGGCTAGTCTCCGCGGCTGCGGCGCCTGGGCGCGGTCCGCCTGGGCGGGCGCTGCCGTGGCAGGATCGGTGCGAAGCCGGGTGAAGGCCAGCTCGTCCTCCGCCTGCGCGTCGGGTCCCGCGGGGCGGGAAACGTACGACGCCGGTGCCTCCTGCGGTGCGGATGCCACCGAGGTGCCGCCCGCCGTCGTGCTTTGTCCGGACGCCGCGCGCGGGGCCGGTGCCGCAGGCGCGCTGAAACCGGGGATGCCCGAAATAATGCCGGAGGAGCCGGCCTCGGCCGCGTTGGCGTCGAAGGCGGGCCATTGCTGGCCGGCGAAAACCGGTTCGGCAACGGGGGCGACCGGCTGGCCGGTGGGGGCGACGGGCTGGCCGGTGGGGACGGCGCCGTAGAGCCCGCCGGTGGTCAGCGGATCCCGGCCGGCGTTGACGTCCAGCACCAGGGTCTTGGCCACCTTGTCATGCCAGCCCTGGCGCTTGTGGTTGGGGTCCCAGAGGTTGGAGATGACTACGACGATCGGGCCGACTACCGGCACGGTGTTGCTGACCGCAAGGATGAGCCCGCGGATGAAGATCGCGGCCGGGCCCGGGGCCTCGCCGTCCTCGCTGGCGGTGCGCAGACCGAGCAGGACATTGCCCGGGGTCTTGCCCGAGCGGGCTTCCCACAGCCATTTCCAGATGGTGTAGGCAAGGATCAGCACGGAGGCAATGCCTGCGGCGAGGAAGAAGCCGCCCAGCGCGGCCGCCGTCGCGGTTTCGCTGCCGGTCGAGGCCGCCGAGACCACCGACGGGAGGCTAATGCCGTAGGCGATGCCCGCCACGATGGCCGGAGGAATCCTGTCGACCAGCCATGCGCCGAGTCGCTTGCCCGCCGACGCGCTGACGAGGTTCAGTCTTGCCGCCACGTACCGTCCACTCCCTCGTCTTGTTGCCTGCCCGGTGACTCTACTGTACGGGGCGGTTCCCCGCCGCCCGCGCGCAACATACCGGGTGCTGCGGCGCGCCGTTTTGCCATGCGGGACCGCACATCGGCCAGCAGGGACCGCAGCGAGTACCTGGCCCGCTGCCGCTTCCAGAAGCCTGCGCCGGCCGACATCTCCTCCAGCGACTTGTCCACGGTCTCCCAGTACTGCCGGACCTGGACTTCCGTGGGTTCGCCGTGGCCGAAGACCGCGGCGTCGGCCCGCCGCGCCAGCAGCGTGGTGGTGCCGGAGGCGGATGGAAAGGCCTCGGCCAGCTCGGCGGCGTGTTCCCGGCGGGTGGCACGCGGAGTGGCCGCGGCACCCATGTCCATAGCCAGGGAGACGACCTCGCTCCAGCCGCCGCTGACGCGTGTGCTGGGCAGGCCTTCCGACGCGCGCCGCTTGCGCCGGCGCAGTTTGAGCCAGGCAATCAGCAGTAGCGGAATCATCAGGATGACAACCGGAATCAGTGCCACGCCGACGACGGTGAACAGCCAGCCCCACTGCTCCCAGAAGCCTTTGTCGTTCTGCTCCGCGTCCTGCGGTTCCGGGGCCGAATCCGGCGGAAGCTCGGCCGGCTCCTGCGGCGGGGGCGGCGGCTGCAGCACCTGCGGCTTGGGCGTGGACTTCGGCTGCTGCTGCGGGGGCGTCGGTTCGTTGTCTTTGTCCGGCGTCGGGTCGAAGGCCACCCAGCCGGCATTTTCGAACGCCACTTCCACCCAGGCGTGGACGTCCTTGCCCTTGATCTCCACCGGGTCGGCGGCGGTGCGTTCCTTCGCCGGGTCCGGGTAGAAGCCCATGACCACCCGGGCGGGCATGCCCAGCTGCCGGGCCATCAGCGCCATCGCGACGGCGTACTGCTCGTCGTCGCCGATCATCTGTTCGGCGTCCAGCAGGGCGGTGATGCGGCCGGCGCCATGGCCGGAGAGGCTGCGGGCCTCGTCCTCCTTGCCGTTCGAGAAGAAGCCGTTCTCGTGCAGCGCCCGTTCCAGCTGCCGGGCCTGTTCGATGGGTTCGGTGGCATCGCCGACCAGCTCGTTCGCCTTGGTCGCGATGACGGGCGGGACCTGGTCCGGCTCGGGCAGGGACAGCCGTGCGAAGCCGTCCTGGGCCAGCCGGCCGTCTTCCGGCTTCTCCGGGAAGGTCACGTTGACCGAGTATGTGTCCTCAGGGCGGATGTAGGACGTGGCGAGAGCGGTCTCCGAGTCCTCGTTGTAGTAGAGCGACCCGCCGAGTTCCTTGGCGCGCGGCCCATCCATCGCCACCCCGTTGAGCTGGCCGCCGGCCGGCAGCCACACGCCGGTGTAGTCGCCGACGCTGAAGTCCAGCTCGGCCGACTCCCGGTCACCGGCGAGCGTGCCCAGCGAGCTCGCGTCCCCCACCGGAGTGTAGTTTCCGCCGCTTTCGGGATTCACGTTGTAGACCACGCCGTCGTAGGTATCCAGCGCGGCCAGCCGCACCCGTTCTCCCGCCGGCAGTCCGCGCACGGTGAAGAGGGTGTCCTCCGACTTGTCCTTCACGTACTGGCGGAAGTTCATCAGCGGCGACGGGTAGTCGTACAGGTCAACCGGGGGAACGACGACGTCGCGCAGCACCTTGCGGTCCTCGCCCGCGGTGAGTGCCGGAGACGCGAGGGCGGTCGCCGCCGTCGCAACGGCCAGCACGCCGGCTGCCAAGCCGGCGCGGCGCATGGTGGAGGCGCGGCGGGCGGCCGGCTCGGCCGGATTGAGCCCCGCTCCCCCGGCCAGGCCGCCGGTGCGGGCAGCGTGGTGCCGCCACGCCAGCCAGGCGACAGCCGCCGCCACCAGCAGCACGCCGCGCAGGAGCGGCAGCGTCGGGGCGTTGGTGCCGAACGCGATGCCCAGGATGAACAGGGCGGTCACCGGCAGCGCCGCCCAGTAGAGGCCCCTGGTCCGCCAGGCGAGCGTCCCCGCCAGCAGCGCCGCGGCCAGCGAACCGAGGAAGGGAACCACGAGCATCCCGCCGCCGACGCCGACGGGCGCGGCCACCGTCAGGATGTCCTTCCAGGCGAAGATGAAGCCGGTCAGCACCGTGCGCAGCGACTCGAGCGACGGAAGGAACCCGGCGATCGCCTCGGCCGGGGCGGCGAATGTACTGCCCAGGACGAGGTAAGCGACCAGGCCCGCCGTCGCCGTCGCCAGCAGACCCAACCGGTACCAGGCGCAGCCCAACGCCAGCGCGAGGCCTAGCAGGACTCCGCCGATGCCGGCGACCAGGTAGCGGGGATCCCCGCCGAAGACGTTGTGGAAACCGAGGACGCCGAGGGTCAGCAGCAGGGTAAGGACCGCAGCGTCGATGCCGATGCTGCGCCAGGAGCGCGGGATCGCGAGCCGCGGGGCGGCGGCCAATGCGGCCCACCCGAGCGTTCGTGCTGACCCGCCCGAGGCCGGTCCGGGTTGCGTGGCGGGCCGGTCCACTTCCCGCTTCCGGGCCTTGCGCTGGCCCTCGGCGCGGCGCCGCGCGCGGGTAGGTTCGCTGTCCGGGCTGTCCGGGCTGTCGGTGGTGCTCATGCGGCAGCCTTCCTCAAAACAATGCCAAGGTCTTCCAGGTTGCCGAGCGACAGCACGGTCAGGTCGCCGATCGTGGCGCGCGAGGCCTCGGTGCCGAAGGAACAGCGGATCGCGAAGGCGCGGATGCCGGGCGGGATGGTGGACGCCGCGCGGCGCAACTGGGTCGGCGTGGTGTGTGCCCCGGTGACCAGGAAGAAAACGGAGGCGTTGGGTACTGCGTCGGCCGTCGACCGCGCCAGCTCCACGGCGGTCGCCCGCTGCGGCCGGCCTTCGATCCGCGTCATTTCGTCCAGCAGGTTCCGGCCGGTTTCGCTGCGCAGCGGCCCCTGCTGGGTCATCACGCTCAGGTTCCGCTGCTCGCGGATGGCCTGGAGGCCGATGGAAGCACCGGCGGACACGGCCAACTCGAATTCGGCTTCGGAGGCGTATTCCTCGGTATTCGTGGAAACGGCGATGGCTAGGTGGGCGCGGCGGGTTTCCTCGAACTGGCGGACCATGAGCTGGCCGGTCCTGGCCGTGGTCTTCCAATGGATGTGCCGCCGGTCATCGCCGGGCACGTAGTCGCGGAGTGCGTGGAAGGACACATCGGCGCTGGAGAGGTCCTTGGTGGGCAGGCCTTCCAGGTCACGGATGAAACCGGAGGCGGTGCCCACCAGCGCGGTGGTCCTCGGGTGGACGTAGAGGTCCGTCGGTTCGGTCCACATCATCTGCCGGCGCAGCAGGCCCAGGGGGTCGGCACGGACCGAACGCACGGGCCCCACCACGATCACCGCGCGGCGTTGGGTGGGGATTGTGAACAGGTCCTCGTGGACCTGGCCCGGCTGCATGCGCGGCAGCTGGAACACTGCCGTGCCTGCGCCCACCGGAAGCTCCATCGCGGCGGGCAGCAGGGGCTTGGCGGCGATGTTGGTGACGGCGATACTTCCGACGGCGTGGTCCCCCACGGCGACTCGCGTGCGGGCGAGGTCCAGTTCAACTCCGTAGGAGGACCGGCCGAGCACGAAACCGACCGCGATCAGCAGCAGCAGGGCGGCCATGAACCCCGCGGTCCGGGCTTCCGCCCATCCGAAGGCGGCGCCCAGGCCGAACAACAGCACGCACGTGCCCAGCACCATCCAGCCCAGCGGCGAAACGACGGCGAGGACGGGCCGTACGTAGCGCTCCAGCAGCGCTCCCGCTTTCTTCCACCAGGGCGCCACGTACTCGCGGCCCAGCCCGGCGGCCTCCGCCAGGAGGGACCGCGGATGCAGCCGGCTGCTCGCCGGCGGGAAGGCACGAGGGAGAGCCTTGTGGGCGACGCGCGTCAGCGTGCCTTGCGCCGCCGCCAGCCGGCCCCGGACGGTTTTGGTTCTCGACATGCTCGCCTCTGCTGCCGGGACTAAACGGCCGCGGCGCGCTGCTGCGGCGCGGCGACGTCCGCCAGCACGCGGCTGATCACGGCTTCGGGCGTCGCCCCCGCGAACTCGGCCTCGGGGTCCATGACCAGCCGGTGCGTCCAGACCACGGGCGCCAGCTCCTTGATGTCGTCCGGCAGCACGTAATTCCGCCCCTCCGAGGCAGCCCACACCTTCGCCGCGCGGACCATGGCCAGGGCGCCGCGGACGCTGACGCCCAGGCGGGTCTCGTCCACGGAGCGCGTGGCCTCGCACAGGTGCGAGACGTACTCCAGCACCGCCGTGTCTACGTGGTTGCTCGCGGCCAGATCGGCCATGTCCGTGACGGCCTGGGTGGTGATGATCGGCGACAGCGCGGCCGAACGGTCACGCGTGGTGGCACCGCCGAGCAGTTCCACAGTGGAGGCCAGGTCCGGGTAGCCGATGGACGTCTTGACCAGGAAGCGGTCCAGCTGCGCCTCCGGCAGCCGGTAGGTGCCGGCCTGCTCGATCGGGTTCTGGGTGGCGATCACCATGAACGGCCGGCCGGCCTGGTAGGTCACGCCGTCCACCGTCACGCGGGATTCCTCCATGACCTCCAGCAGGGCGGACTGGGTCTTCGGCGACGCTCGGTTGATCTCGTCCGCCAGCACGACGTTGGCGAAGATCGGGCCCTTGTGGAACTCGAAGTTCTGCGTCTTCTGGTCGTAGATCGTGATGCCCGTGACGTCCGAGGGCAGCAGGTCCGGAGTGAACTGGATGCGTGAGTTGGTGCCCTGCACGGTGGCTGCCAGCGAGCGGGCCAGCATGGTCTTGCCGGTGCCCGGGGCGTCCTCGAGCAGGACGTGCCCTTCGGCCAGCATGGAAGTCAGGATCAGCTTGACCACGTGCGACTTGCCGAGCACCGCCTGGCCCACGTTGCCGACGAGTTTCTCAAAGGTCCCGGCGAACCATTCGGCTTGCTCTGCAGTCATCGTCATCGTGGTAGCTGTCTCTTTCTGGCTGATGTTGGCTTCGGAACTGATGCTTGGTCGCGCCGGTGGCCGCGTGCTGCGTGAGGCGGCGCGCAAACGATTAAGTCGTCGGGGCGGCGGCCGCCGGGGATCATTCTACGGACTCCCGCCGACCGGCGCGAAGGGGAGATCTCCCCATCGCGCCGGTCCTGCAAAGGCGCTCACCCGCTCCACCCGTGCATGTGGAAGGTGCCGTAGCCCTCGATCGTGACGAGCAGGTCGTCCGTGTAGGGCGGCGACATGTTGGAGATGCAGTTGGTTTCGCCGGTGATGCCGCTATAGCTGGTGATCCGCAGCGTGGTGCGCCCGTTGTTCGGATCCAGGTTCTCATCCGTGCCGCGGCAGGTCATGGTCACGGAGCCGAGCGGGAAGTTCCGGTAGCCGACCTTCACCCGGTACCAGTTCCTCTCGCCGCGGACGATCACCTCCTCGCCCCGGTAGAGGCCGGTCACGGCCGCCGGGGAGGTCGACTGCGAGCGGCTGAAGCTCTTGCTGCCGTCCGCCCGCGTGACCGTCACCACGATCGTGTGGGTCTTCCCCGGCTCCTCGCCGCTGGTCCAGCTTCCGCTGCCCGCGTTGACGGCCTGGCCGTTCACCGTGACCGAGGATCCCGTGACCTCGCGGCCGTTGCCGTACTGCTGCCAGTTGGTGTTCCAGGTAAAGGTCACCTTCGGCCCGTTGACCGAGGCGCCGATGTTGGACGCATCCGTGATCGGCCCGTAGGCGCTGGTGGCATTGGACGCGGCGCTGGCCGCGCCCGGTCCGCCCGCATTCAGCGCCCGGACCCGCCACGTGTGGTTCTGCCCATTGGTCGGCGAGGCCGCCGTCGCACCCGGACCGGACAGCGGCAGCCAGCCCCCGCCGTCGAACGAATACTCGTAGCCGGAGATGGCGCTGCCGTTGTTGTTGGGCGGGCTGAAGTCGAGGCGGACCTGCTCATTGGTTCCGGTGGCCGCCGCGCGGACGGACGCCACCTGGTGCGGGACGCCATACGGTACGACGGCGGCGGAGCGGCCGCTGAGCTCGCCGGCACCGGCCTTGTTCCGGGCCAGGACGTCGAACGTGTAGCTGCTGGAGGTCTTCAGCCCGGTGAGCGAAATCCCGGTGGTGCCCGCCGACAGTCCATTGCGGGTACCCGCCAGGGCGCCGTTCTCGAAAATCCGCAGGTCGTAGGACTCCACCGCGGCGCCGTTCGTGTTGGCCGGGACGGACCAGGCAACATCGATGGAGCCCTCGTTGACCTGGCTGGTGGTCCGGGTCGCCGTCGGTGTGGACGGGGCGCCGGGCGGCCCGGCCGGGATCTCGGGCGCCGAGTAGCCGCTGAAGTCCGACGGCGTCGTCGCACGGTTGTTGGCCTGGACCCGGACCTTGTAGGCGGTGCCGTTGTCCAGGCCGTTCCAGACCAGCGAGTTCCCGGTGACCTTGGACTTCTGCAGCTCTCCGGCCGGCGGCGCCGGGGAGATCTCCAGATTGAAGGACTCCACCGGGGACCCCTCCGAGGCGGGCGTCTGCCAGGTCACCGTCAGCGAGCCGTC
Source organism: Arthrobacter sp. USHLN218 (assembly GCF_037144715.1). Lineage (NCBI taxonomy): Bacteria > Bacillati > Actinomycetota > Actinomycetes > Micrococcales > Micrococcaceae > Arthrobacter > Arthrobacter sp. USHLN218. The sequence goes on along the minus strand of NZ_JBBCYT010000001.1, from coordinate 619,679 downwards.
GCCGAACTCCAGCTGCGGCGCGGCGGGGGCCTCGGGCTTGACATCCGGACGGACGGTGCCCGAGGCCGGCGACGGCTCCGAGGTGCCAACGGCGTTGGTCGCGGTGACGGTGAAGTTGTACTCCTGGTTGTTCGTCAGGTTATCCAGCGTGCACGTGTTGGCGGCGCATTCCTGGCTGAAGCCGCCGCCGCTGACGGTGTAGGAAGTGACCGGTTCGCCGTTGTCCGCCGGGACATCCCAGGTCAGGACCGCCGTGCGGTTGCCCTCGCTGACCATGCGGGGCGTAGTCGGCGCATCCGGCTTGCCCTTCACGGTCAGCGTGACCTGTCCCTCGGCCTCGCGGTCCGGGTCCCCGGTGGCGTCCTGGATCCGGTACAGGACCAGCATCGTGCCGACGAAGTCCTTGGCCGGCGTGATCTCCAGCGACTCGCCGCTGACCGCCGCGGTGCCCTGCCCGCGCTCCAACGGACGGGCGCTGAGGATCTTCAGCGGCGTCTCCGGGAAAGGGTTGGAGTCGTTGTCGAGCACCGGCACCGTCACGGTCTCGCCCTGATGCGCGTTCGGCACGGCATCGTCCACGGCGACGGCCGGCTGCCGGTCCGTCGCGACCACGCTGATGGTCACCGCGGCGGAGACCGGGTCATGGTTGCCGTCGGACACGCTGACGGTAACGGTCCCCTCGGTGCCCTTCGCGGTGCTGTCGTCGGCGCGGGCGGTCAGCACGCTGCCGTCCAGGGAGACGTCCACCCCGTCCACGCCGCCGTCGAGGCCGAACTCCAGCGTGTCCTTCGGGTCCGGATCGCTGGCGGCCCCGGCGAGGTCGAGGGTGACGGGCTCGCCGCCCTGCGCCACCTGCAGCGAGTTGGCGCTCAGGACCGGCGGGGAGTTCTGCTCGGGGCCGGGCAGAACGGTGACGGGCACGGTCAGCACGGCCTTGAGCCCGTCCGGGTCGTCCGGGCCGGTTCCGTCGGTCACCTCGAAGGACACCGAGGCAGGGCCCGCATAGCCGTCGTTGGAGGTGAAGGTGACGCCGTCGGCGCCGGTGATCCGTGCCGTGCCGGCCACGGCCGCGACCTTGTTGTCCTGGGTCAGCCGCGGCGTCTTGCCGTCGCGCACCGTGACGAGCTCGCGCAGGTCCAGCGCCAGTGGCTCGCCGGAGCGGACCTCGAGCGGCGTCTGGTTCGACAGCGCCGGCCGCTGGTCCCCGTTGCCGGGCACCACCACGAAGGCGGTGGACGAGAGCCCGTCCATGTCCTCGAGCGTGTAGGGAATGATCTGCGTATCCGCGCGCACCGGGACGGCCAGCGTCCGGTCGTCGGCCACCCTTGCCCCGCCCGCCGGGTCGTCGACGCTGATGGCCAGCGCGGCCAGGTCGCCGTCCGGATCCTCGTCGTTGTTCAGGATCGGCACGCTGACCTCGTCGCGGCCGGTGGTCTCGGCCACCGCGACCCGGTCGTCCCGCGCCACCGGCGGCAGCAGCGGCGCGTCGGCGTCCACGGTGACCGTCACCGTGCCGGTCGCGCTGCCGCCGCGGCCGTCCGTGATGGTGTAGCGGACGACGGCGGTGCCTTCCGTTTCCGGAGCCTGGATCCTGAGGCGTCCCTCGCGGATGCCGAGATCCAGTTCGGCCTCGGTGGTGAGGCCGCCCTCCGCGAAGGCAAGCCGGTCCCCGTCCGGGTCCGAGTCGTTCTTCAGCACGTCGATCGAAAGGCTTCGGCCCGGGCGGACGGCGGCCTCGTCGTCGACGGCATAGGGCGGCTGGTTGGCGTCGGACGTCGGCGCGATGCCGATCGACACCGTAGCGGTGGCGCGGGCGCCGAGCCGGTCCTGGACCACGTAGGTAATGGTGTCGGTGCCGGACGAGGCGGCGCCGGCGCTGTATTCGATGGCGTCAGCCTTGATCACCGCAGTGCCGAGGGAGGGCGCGCGGTCCAGGCCGGCCAGGCCCACGGAATCGCCGTCCGGATCGATGCCCTCGAGCGGGACCGGGATGCGGACGGTCTTGCCCGCCAGCACCCGTGCCGTGAGGTCCTCCGGAACGGGAGCCGAGTTGCCGCTGTCCAGGGGGTTGACGCGGATCCGAACCTGGGCGCTGGCCGTCTGCCCGTCCGGGCCGCTGATCCGGTAGACCAGGGCCACCGTCTTGCCCGCAGTGGCGTCCGGGCCGGCCTTGAAACGCAGCTGGTTACCGGAGATGGCCACCGCGCCGTCGGCAGGATCAGGGCTTTCGGCGAGCTCCGCGTCCAAGGTAAGCGCCGCGCCGTTGGGATGCTCATCGTTGTCCAGGACCGGAATCGTGACCACGTCGCCGGCGCGGACCACCGCCTCGTCGTCATTGGCCCGCGGCGGGAGCAGCTTCTCGGGCGCCGGTACAGGATAGATCCCCACCTCGCCCGTCGCGCTGCCGGAGCCGTTGGAGACGGTGTAGGTAATGGTCAGCGGCGCGTTCAGTCCGCGGGCGTCCTCGACCCGGAGGATCGAGTGGTTCAGCACCGCGACCTTCACGGCCGCGTCGCGCGGAGCGGAGACCGACTGCACTACCAGCACTCCCCCGGCCGGATCCGAGTCGTTGGCCAGCACATCCACGAGCGCCTCGCCGCGGGCCGGCAGCAGCACCGTGTCCCGCACCGCCGTGGGCAGGCCGGCGTCCTGGTCCGCCCCGACTACGTCCACGCGGATCAGCCCGGGAGCGCTGGTGGGCCCGGTCGTCGCCAGGTACTCCAGGTAGTACGTGCCGGGAGTCCCGGAACTGAAGGTGACGGTGCCGGCGTCGTAATTCCCCTGGACCTCGGCGTTGGGCACCTCGCCCACGTTCGCCAGCCGCAGCGAACCGCCGGTAGGATCCACATCGTTGCGCAGCGGGAAGATGGCCGCGTCCTCGCCGGCGGCCACGCGGATGTGGTCCGGGTTGGTGATCGGCGGCAGCTCGCCGCGCGGCTTGACCTGCACGGTTACCTCCCCGGTGGCGGTGGTCCGGCCGTCGGACACCGTGATGGTGACCTTCTTCTCGCCGTCGGACACCCCCACGTCCTGGTAGGTGAGCAGCCCGTCCGCGCGGGTCCGCACGATGTCCCCAGGGTCCTCCGCGACCGCGCCGACCAACAGCAGGTCATCGCCGTCCGGGTCCAGCCAGTCCGTCAGGACGTTCTGGCTGAGGCTCCGCCCCGACTCGACGGCCAGGATGGTCTCGCGCTTCTGCTCCGGCGCCTGGTTGGACCCCGGGGGCACTACCCGCAGCCGGACCCGCGCGGAGTCCGTGCCGCCGCGTCCGTCATCGACCTCGTAGCTGAACGTCGAGCTGCCGGCGGCGGATGCCGGCACCACGGCCTGGAGCCCGGTGTTCTCGTAGATCCGCTGGACGGTTCCCGTGGCGGGCTGGTCGCCGGTGACTTTCACCGTCAGCAGGTCCCCGTCCGGGTCCGAGTCATTGAACAGCACCGGCAGCACGGTGGTCCGGCCGGCCCGCACGCCGAACTCGTCATCCGTGGCGGTGGGCCGCTGGTTTTCTTCAAGGCGCTCCGGCAGCCGGGTCGCCGCGGTGATGTCCGCCGACTCGGTCGTGTCGTTCTCGTCCTCGCCCTTCGGCGGGATCAGGTCCGCCCAGTTGTTGACCAGCTGCAGGTTCTTGTTGACCAGCCAGACGTTGCCCGCGTTGATGTCGTTGAGCACAACGACGTCCCGGTTAGTCCGGAACACCAGTTCGGAATCCGCGCCGAGCGACGGAATGGGCAGCGACAGGTCGAAGGCATCGTCAGCGCAGTCGCGCAGGTACGTTCCGTTGCCGGGCCAGGCGGCGTGGAGGCAGCCGTCCACCTGCACCGGCGCGATGGGCGGGGCCGGATTCGGGACCCGGGTTAGTTGCGCCTCGCCGCCCTCCAGGGGCTGGCTGAGGAGGCCCGCCGGGGTGGCGATGCCGACCCGGTCCCCCGCGTCCCCGGGCTGCTGCAGCTTCGCGTCGCCGCCGCCGTCCAGCTCGACGGCCTTCCCGCCGGGCAAGTAGACGGTGCCGGTGTCCGGGACCAGGACCACGGGCTCGTCGCCGACCGTGGCCAGCTGCAGTTCCGCGGCACCTTCCATGCCCGGCAGCTCCTGCGCCGAGACCTCCTCGAAGGCGCCGCCGTCCGCGCGGTACCCGGTGAGCATGCCGGTGCCGGGCGTCGCCACATAGACCGTATCTTCATCGCTGACGACGGCGACCGCACCCGGCTGGTCCTCGGCCAGCGGCTGGGCACCCTCCGGGGAGAACGAATCGAGGGAAGCCGCGTCGACCGCCCAGACCTGCCCCGCGGCCGGATCGCTGACGGCAGCCACGGCCGTGCCGAGCGACAACCGGGCCGACCCCGGCAGCTGGTTTTCCGCGCCGTGGACCATATCGGCGACGCTGACCCGGCTCACCGCGTTCTGGTCCAGGTTTTGCAGGAGCACGGTGGCTGCGTCCTGCTGTACATCGAAACCAGCGCTGGCGGGCTGGAATCCGCCGTCGAGCAGCTGGGACTGGTAGTTGAGGTGGCCGACCAGGCCCTGGGCCTTGTTGGTGACCCACACCCCGCCGTCGTTCAGGTCCACGTCGGCGGTGTCGGTTCCCGGGTGGAGCAGGATGCCCGCGGCGACCACGGCCAGCGCAACGGAGAACGCCGCTGCGGGCGCGGCTCGGCGGCGTGTGGCGCCGCGGCGCATCCGGCTGGACAGACTCAATTTCACACGGGACCTTCGACTGGTTGGTTTGCCGGCGGCCCGCTTGCCGCCCGGGATAAGTCTAAACGGTGTACTTAATCGTTGCGACGGGGAGAGCTACCCATCCGGCGAGCCGGGCCGCCCCTCGTTTGGCGCGGACCCGGCCGGGCGTGCCGCCCACGAGGCGCCGTCAGGATTCGCTGCGACGGAAATCGTGCAGTTTTGGCGGAAAACGGGCAGTTTTCGGAAGGGCCGCAGGCCGCTGACCAGCGGAAATGTCCCACGGCCCGATTGAAAATCTGCGCCGTTTCCGTCGACCCGCCGGCTGCGTGGCCACGACCAGTCCGAGCCCGGCGTGCAACTCCGGTAGACCCCGGCCTGCCCCTCACCTGACGCGGACCAGGCTGGCACGCCGCCGATGTTGCGCCTCCGGGTACGGAGGTCAGCATCGCTTCATGCCGTCGGGAGCCTGGTTGGCCAAGTGCGTGCTGCCTTCGCGGACGTGCAGACCCTTGACGACCATGCCGTTGTTCTTCGGACGGCCACCGCCAATCTGCTTGTACCAGTTGCCGCTCGGCCACACGACGTAGCACTGGACCGTGATCTTGCTGTTCCAGTCGGCCCAGTGATCGTTCCGGCAGGTGCCGCCGCTGAAGTTATTGCTGCTTCCATCCGCGCTCTCCATGCAGGTGCGGTGATTGGTCTGCAGGTCGGTGTTGCCGCCGCCCACGGTAACCGTCCATTCCGTCTTCTCTGGTGGCGGGGGCGGCGGTTTTGTACCGCTGCGGGCCGTGGCGGACGCGATAGCCCCTTCATCGCCGCGCGAGTTGATCGAGCGGGCCTCGATTTTATGCTGCTCGCTGTAGCCGTTGGTGTTGACGGTGCGGCTGCCGCTGTTGGCGACGTTCTGCCAGCCGCCGCCGTCGATCCGGATCTGGATCTGCTTCACGTCGTGGGTGCCGGTGTTCGGAGCGGACCAGCTGAAGGTCAGCCGCTTCTGCTCCGCGGCGCCGTTCTGGCCCGACACGTTGGGGGTCCCCGGTGCGCCGTACGGCTTGGCCGCATTGGAGCGCGCGCTGGGGGCGCTGTTGTAGGACGCCCCGTCGCTGTTCGCCACTGCCGTGACCTGTGCGGTGACGTTGGTGCCGTTGGCGAAGCCGGAGACGGTCTGGCCGCTGTTGATCGCCATCGAGCGGCCGTCGCTGAATGTGGCGCGGTAGCTGACTTCGCCGGCACGGGCGCCATTGCGTTGCGCGGCCGTGAGCTGGTTGAAGCTGATCGTCACGGAGCGTCCGGCGCCGCCGGTGTCCGCTTCCTTCAGCGAGACCGACGACGGGGCCTCCGGTGCTCCGACGGCCCGGCGTGCGTTGGACTGGGGACTGGTTTCCCCGTCCCCGGCCTTGTTCCGGGCAGTGACTGTGTAGGTGTAGTCCGTCTCCGAGTTCGGCGCCGTGATGGTCTGCGAGGTCCCGTTGACGGGCGGAAGGGTGCGCTTCAAGTTTCCGTCCTGGTACTCCCGCACGGTGTAGTCGTTGATCTCGCCGCCGTTGTTGTCCGGGGCGGCCCAACTGACCTTGAGCTGGCTCTGGTTCCCGACGGACTCCACCCGCTCGGTGGTCGGCGCGGCGGCCGCGGCGGGCGGCCCGGCCGGAACCTCGGCAGCCGAGTATGCGCTGAATTCGCTGGGCTCCGGCGCCTTGTTGTGCGCCTGTACCCTCACCGTGTAGGCCTGCCCGTTCTCCAGCCCCTCCCACTTATAGGAGGTGCCGGTCAGCCCGGTCTTCTGCAGCTGCCCGCTCTGCGGCGCCGGCGAAATCTCCAGGGTGTAGGACTCGATGGCGGACCCGTTGTTCACCGGCGGCTTCCACGAGACGTCCAGCGACTTGTCGCCGAACTTCAGCTGCGGGGCCCCCGGTGTCTCCGGCCGCACGTCCGGCCGCGCGACCGCGGATTCGGCCGACGGGTCGGACTCCCCCACGCCGTTCACGGCGACGACGCTGAAGGTGTATTCGCGGTCGTTGACCAGCCCGGTCAGCGTGCAGGTGGTGCTGCGGCATTCCTGGCTGAACCCGCCGGTCCCAGTGACGCGGTAGGCGGTGATCGGCTCGCCGTTATCCGGCGGTGCACCCCAGGAGAGCACCACGGTCTCGTCGCGGACCGAATCCACCAGCGGAGTGGTCGGTGCCTCGGGCCGGCCCCTCACCACCAGCGACACGGTGCCGGTAGCCTGCCGTGAGCTTTCGCCCGTCTTGTCCTGCACTGTGTACTCCACGGTCATCGTGCCGGAGAAGTCCGCGCCGGGAGTAACGACGACGGCGTCCCCCTCCACGCGGGCGGTACCTCCCGCGCCTGCAGTGGCGCTCACGATCTCCAGCGGGGTGTCCGGGAACGGGTTCACGTCGTTCGCCAGCACCGGCACCGTGACGGGCTCGCCCTGCACGGCCTCGGGCACCTCGTCGTCGTTCGCCACCGGCAGCGGCCTGGTCGACGCCAGGGCCGAGACGGCCACCCGGCTCATCACCTTGTCCGACCGCCCGTCGGTGACGGAGACGTTGACCGCTCCGGAGGCTCCGGTTTCCACCTCGGCGTCCGCCGACACCCGCAGCACGCTGCCGTCCAGGCTGACGTCGAACCCCTGGGGCGCCCCGCCCTCCAGCGCGAACTCCAGCATCCCGGCATCCTCCGGGTTGGCGTCCGTCGCCAGCGGCCGCAGGTCGTACGACACCGCGTCCTCGCCCTTGGCCACCTCCACCGCACCGGTGGTGAACTCCGGCGCGATGTTCTTCTCGGGCCCGGGAATCACGTTGGTCATCACGGTCAGCGTCGACTTCAGGCCCTCCGGATCGTCCGGTCCGGAGCCGTCCGTCACCTCGAACGTGATGGAACCGCGCCCGGCGTAGTCCTCGGCCGCCGCATACCGCAGCGTCGAATCGCCCGCCACCCACTCACGGTCGGCGGTGCCGATCGCGCGGACCTTCTCCACCTCGGTGATCCGGGGCGTGCGGCCGTCCCGGACCTCGACCCGGTCGTCGAGGTCGATGGTGACTTCCTCTCCCGCCACGACGTCCACCGGAGTCGTGTCCGACAACGTCGGGTACTGCTCGCCCAGGGCCGGGACCCATGCCACGGCCGTTGCCTGCAGCCCGTCCACGTCCCGTACGGTGTAGGGAATCAGCTGCGCGCTCTCCGTCAGCTCAACCCGCAGCTCCCCGCCTGCCGTGACGGACGCCGTCGGGTAGTTGCCGTTGACCAGCACGTCCATTTCCTCGGCCACACCGTCCGGGTCCTCGTCGTTCTCCAGCACCGGCACGTCGACCGCGGTCCGGCCCTTCGTCTCCGCCGGCTCCACCCGGTCGTCCCGGGCCACCGGCGCCAGCAGCGGCGCATTCCGGCGCACCTCCGCGGTAACCGTTCCCACGGCCGTGCCGCCGCGGCCGTCACCGACGGTGTAGCGCACGTTGACGGTGCCGTCCTCATCCGGCGCGGTGAAACGGATCCTGCCCTTGTCCGCTGATGCTTCCAGCGACTCCGGCTCCCCGACCACGCGGTTGCCGTCCAGCCTCAGCAAGTCCCCGTCGGGATCCGAGTCGTTCTTCAGGACGTCTACGGCGACGGATCGGCCCGGCCGGATGACGACGCCGTCATCCAGCGCCACGGGGTTCTGGTTCTTTTCCGCCTTCGGGGCGATCCCGACCAGGACGGTGCCGGTGTTCTCGGCCCCCAGGCGGTCCTTCACCACGTAGGTGAACGAGTCCGTGCCGGCGCCCGTCGCCGACGCGGTGTAGTCGATGTAGTTGGGTCCGGCTACCGCCGCGCCCTGTTCCGGCGCCCGGCCGATCCCGTGCAGGAAGACCGAGTCCCCGTCCGGGTCGATGCCGTCCAGCGGCACGGGAATCCGCACCGTGGACCCTGCGATAACCCGTGCCTCCACGTTCTTCGGCGCCGGCTGGGAGTTCGATTCGTCGTCGCGCGGCAGGATGTTGATCCGGAGCTCGGCGGAATCCTTCTGGCCGGCGGAATCCACCACCTCGTACACCGCGTAGACGGTCTTCGCCGTCGGTCCCGCGATGAATCGCACGGCGTTCTCGGACGTGAAGATTTCGCCGTCGGCCTGATCCACGGTCTCGGCCAGCTCCGGCACCAGGGTGATGTCATCGCCGTTGGGATGGGTGTCGTTGCCCAGCACGTCCACGGTCACCACGTCTCCGGCCCGGACCGTCGCCGTGTCGTTCTCGGCCTGCGGCGGCAGCAGTTTGTCCGGGCCCTTGACTGACACGACGCTGACCTCACCGGTCGCCGAGGCAAAGCCGTTGGAGACCGTGTACTTGATGCTGAGCTGCTGGTTCAGCCCCTTGACGTCCGTGATCCGCAGGATGTTGTGGTTGAGCACCTCGACGCTCACGGCGCCGCCGGAGCCGGTCTCCACGCCCTGCACCACGAGCACGCCGCCGGCCGGGTCGGCGTCGTTGGCCAGCACGTCCACCAGCACCTGGCCGTTCTGCGGCAGCATGGCCACGTCCCGCACCGCCACCGGCGCGCCCTCGCTGGCGGAAGCGCCGACGTCGACCCGCGCCAGGCCCGTCGAGCTGGCCGGGCCGTTGGTCACCACATAGGTGAGGTAGTAGGTGCCCGGCGTATCGGAGGTGAACTTGATGGTTCCGGCGTCGTAGTCCGGTACCACCTCGGCCTTGCCCACGCCGTCAGCCTTCGCGAGGCGCAGCCGGCCGCCGTTGGGGTCGAGGTCGTTCTTCAGCGGAGTGATCTGGATCTGCTGGCCCGCGGTCGTGAAGAAGTGGTCCGCGTTGGCCACCGGCGCCAGCGCCCCGGGCGGGCGGACGTCCACCGTGATTTCGCCGTCCACCGTGTCCGTGCCGTCCGAGACCTGGACGGCCACCTTCTTCTTGCCGGCGGTCTTCCCCACGTCCTGGAAGGTCAGGAGACCGTCCGGACGGGTCCGCACCAGGTCCCCGTCCGCCGTGTTCTCCGCGCCGACCAGGAACAGGTCGTCGCCGTCCGGGTCCTGCCAGTCGGTGAGGATGTTCTGGCTGATTTCCTTGCCCTGCTCCAGCAGGATCGTGGTCTTGCGCTTGGCCTGCGGCGGCTCGTTGCTCCCGTCCGCGCGCACGGTGATGGTGGCGGTGGCGGTGTCCTTGCCGCCGCGGCCGTCGTTGACCTCGTACTTGAAGCTGTGCCGGCCCGGCGACGCCCCGGCATCCACCACGATCTGCAGGCCGGTCTTGTCGTAAATGCTTTGTACCTCGCCCACCGGCGGCTGGTCTCCGGCCAGCGAGGCGGTGAGCACATCGCCGTCGGGATCGGAATCATTGTCCAGGATCGGCAGCGTCGTGGTCCGCCCGGCCCGCACGCCGAACGTGTCGTCCTGCGCCACCGGCGGCCGGTTCTCCTTGGTGCGGTCAGGGAGCGTGTTGATCGGATTCTCGTCCGCCGAATCCTCGTCCTCTTCTTCGCTTTCCTGCTCCGGCGGAATCAGGTCGCTCCAGTTGTCCACCAGCTGCATGTTCTCCAGCACCAGCCAGACATTGCCGGCATTCACGTCATTGAGGACGACCACGTCGCGGTTCACCCGGAACACCAGCTCGGCGTTCGAGCCGATCCCCTTGATCTCCTGCGCCAGGTCATCCGACGGCAGTTCGCAGTCGCGGATGTAGTGCGCCGAGCCGGCCCAGGCCGCGTGCAGGCAGCCGTCCAGCTGGACCGGTGCAGCGGGCACGCCGGGAGCCTCCAGGCGCGTCCGGGTCGCGTCGGACCCGTCGAGCGGCTGCGTGATCAGTTCCGTCTCGGTGGCGATGGCCGCGAATCCGCTGGCCTCGCCGGACTGCTGCAGCTTCCCACCGCGCACGTCGCCCAGCTTGGCCGTCTTGCCGCCGGGCAGGAACACCGTGCCGGACTCGGCGTCCAGCACCACGGCCTTGTCGCCCACCGCGGCGATCTGCAGGTCGCCGGCCTGATCCAGGTTTTCGGTACCGTCCTTACCCACCTGCTCGGGCACGCCCTCTTCATTCACGCGGTAGGTGTAGACCGCATTGGCCTGCGGGTTTGCGACGACGACCGTATCGTCCGGCGCGACCGTGGCCACCGCGCCCTTGGCGCCGGTCAGCACGGGTTCAGCGGTTTCCTCGCTGAAGGACCCGAGGTCGGCTGCGGCGCTGACGAAGACCTGGCCCTTGACCTTGTCCGTAATCGCAATCTGTTCCTCGCCGAACGCCACGTCGGCGCTGCCGGGAAGCTGCTGCTCGGCTTCCCTGGACATCCCCGCCACGTCCACCGGGGAGAGCATGGCCTGGTCCAGGTTTTCCATGAATACGGTGGACTTATCCTGGAGGACGTCGAAGCCGGCGCTGTTCGCCACGAAGCCGCCGTCGAGCGTCTTCGACTGGTAGTTGAGGTGGCCCACCAGGCCGGCGCCGTTGTTCGTGACCCAGACGCCGCCGTCGTTGAGGTCCACATCCGCCGTCGGGAAGCCCTCGTAGAAGAGCGCCCCGCCCACCACCAGGGCGCTGGCCACGGAAAACGTCGTCGTCGAAACCAATGCCCGCTTCCGCCGGCCTTGCCCAAAGAGTCCGCTGCCCCAAGCCATATATTTCCCTGTGTGCTGCCTTGTCGCCCGGCTGCCCGCTGGGCCCGCACGGCGCGATGGTGGTGAGTGATCCGCCTACGACTATTCCACGTTTCACCTGCGCCGGTAAACCGCCGGGGATGGGGACAACTGCCCATCTCCGGCGCCTGGATCGGGCGCCAGCGGATGCAGCCGCCCGGCCCATGCAGTGCCGGAATCAGTCCACTATGAGGCCGGTGCCCCGGCCGTGCGCCACGGTCACCGGATGGATTTCGCCGAAGCCGCGGATAGTGCGCACCTTCTGCGGCATCAGGACAAAGCGCTCGTCCCCCGCGAGCGTGGCGGCCGTGGTGGAATCCACCAGCACGGTGCCCGGCTCGGCCAGCGAGGTCAGCCGCGACGCGAGGTTGACGGTGGGTCCGTAGATGTCCCCGAGGCGGGAGACGATCCCGCCCCACACCATGCCGACGCGCGCCGACGGCAGCAGGTCGTCATCCGCCATCGCCTTGGCCAGCGCCAGCGAGATCTCCGCTCCGGCGTGCGGGGTCGAGGCGAGGTACAGGACTTCGTCGCCGACGGTCTTGACCAGGCGGCCGCCGCCGACCGAGATGATCTCGGCGCAGCGGTTCTCGAAACGCTGCACCAGCTGGGCCAGCGTCTTCTCGTTCATCTGGCGGGACAGGCTCGTGTAGGAGACGAGGTCCGCGAAACCCACGGCGCGCAGCAACGGCAGGGAATCGTCGTCGTGCTCCCCCGCCGCGCCCAGCCCCGCCTCCGCGCGCACGGTCAGCCGCGCCACGCCGGCGTTCAGCTGCCGCCGCCACGAATACAGCAGCACCTTCTCCAGCGGCTCGATCAGGTCCGGCAGCTCGGTGACCAGCCGCTTGCGGGCCTCGGCGTCCGTGATGCCGAGCTGGTGCACCATTTCCTCCACCAGCGCCTCGACCTGCCAGACCACCATCCGGTCCGTCATCTGGCCGATGGACCGGGTGATGGAGATGGCCGCTTCCTCGGTCAGCCGCTCGTCGCGGACCAGGTCGATGATGGTGGTCAGCGCCTCCAGGTCCGCCTGGGTGAAGGCCACGTCCTCGTCGCCGAGGTTCGGGAAGCCCAGCGCACGCCAGAGCTTGCGCGCCGAGAGCAGCGACACGCCGGCGCCGGCCGCCACCTCGCGGCGCCGCAGCGTCCGTTCCGAGCCGAGCAGGCGGCGCTCCAGGGCGCGGATGGCCTCGCGGTCCACCTTGGCCGGGTTCGAATCCTCGCGGACCGCGTCCTGGGCCGCCTCGACCTCCGCCTGCGGCACGATGCGCGGCATGGACAGGGTCAGCGGCTCCGGCTCGTGGTGCTCGCTACTGGTCATCCCGCTTTTCCTTCCTCGCCGTACTCGGACTGCTGCCATTTTTCCATGTCTACTCCATCGAACCCGTCAGGAAATTCCGTGCGCGGCAGGTCTTCGATCGCCCGCACCACCAGCGCCCGGAAGCGCGCCACCTCGGGCACGTCCGGCAGCCGCCAGAACCGGCCGTAGCCCAGGTCCGCGTCCAGCCGGCCGCTGCGCAGCATGCGCTGGAGCAGGTCCTGCTCGATGCGCACCGAATAGATGGCCGCCAGCATCACCTGCTGCTCGCTCCGCCGCCCCCAGCCGCGCCGGACCATCAGCCGCCGGCTGGTCAGCAGGTAGCGGGTGGATAACCAGCGCAGCAGCGGCACAACGCAGGCCCGCAGCACCAGCAGCGAAGCCGCCACCAGCACCGCGGCGCGCAGCACCGCCTGCCAAGGCGTGATCCACTCCGGCAGGCTCTCGCGGCTGAGCCAGCCGAGCCCGAAGCCTGCGGCGCCGAGCAACGCCAGCATCAGCACGAACGGCCAGAACAAGCGGCGCGCCTGCGGCCGGGCCAGCACTATGACGCGCTCTCCCGGATCCAGCTTCAGCCGCACCGCGGCCCCCGGAGCCGGTTGGTGATTGGGGGCAAATCAAGACCCTTCGAGCGGCCGCAGGTGGACGACGTCGCCCGCTGCCACCACGTGTTCGGTGCCGTCCGCTTCCCGTACCTTCAGGGCGCCGAAGCTGTCCAGGCCGAAGGCCTCACCGACGATCTCCCGGCCCTGCGGCAACTGCGCGCGCACCTGCTGCCCCAGCGTCGACATCACCCGCTGCAGCCGGCTGAGCAGGCTGGTTCCGTCATTCCACTGAGCCTTGGGGTCCCCGTTCACGTCGCAGAACTGGCGGTACCGCTGGGCGAAAATCCGCAGGTAGGACATGAGCAGGATGTTGCGGTCCGTCGTCGCGCCCTTCTCCAGCGCCACCGACGTGGCCGTAGGCACGGGCAGGTCCTCGGCGCTCATCGTCACGTTGAGTCCAGTCCCAATAACGACGGCGGGCGGCGAGGCATCCCCGTAGCTCGCGATCTGTGCGAGGATGCCGGAGATCTTCTTGCCGCCGACCATCACGTCGTTGGGCCATTTCACCGCGGCGTCCAGCTTGGCGTACTCGCCCAGCGCCTCGGCCAGCGACATCGCCGCCAGCAGCGAGAACCAGGCGTAGCTCTGGGTCGGGACCGGGTTTCCGGCGTGGTTGAACGGGCGCAGCAGCACGCTCACGATCACCGAGGAGCGGGGCGGGGCGGTCCACTGGCGGTCCAGCCGGCCCTTGCCGGCGGTTTGCTCCTCGGCCGCCAGGACGCTCAGGTCCGACCAACCCACCTTGTCCGCGGCAGCCTTCTGCCCGAGGTCGCTGTTGGTCGAGCCCGTGGACTCCACCAGTTCGAGGCGGCGGTACGGACCCAGCGGGGCACAGAGCGCATCGGTGAGACCCTCATAATCCAGCGCCGGGCGGTCAACATCGGAAAAGCTCTGGCTCATGTCATCCATCCTACGCAGAGCCGGCGCATTCTCCACCGGGACGACGCGGCAGAATCCGGGACGGCTTGCGGAAAATGTCGGCAGCCGAAATTGTAGGATTGCTACAGCCGGTGCCGCCGTCCTCCTCACTAGACTTGGTGGAATGACGCCGCCGGCGCCCTGCTTTTTGTGCGAAACCTACTTAAAGGGCAGGTCCTCCACCGCCCGGCTGCGCCGGTAATGCAGAACCCGCCCGAGAATCCGGAGAACCCATGAGCCTCGACACCGATCTTGACCGCTCGACTACCGCCGGCAAGATTGCGGAGTTCCGCCGGCGCCAGGCGGAGGCGATGATGCCGTCCGGTCAGGACGCGGTGGACAAGCAGCACGCCCGGGGAAAGCACACCGCCCGCGAGCGCATCGACCTGCTGGTCGACGAGGGCTCCTTCGTCGAATTCGACGCGCTGGCGACCCACCGGTCCACGGCGTTCGGCATGGAGAAGAAGAAACCGCTCGGCGACGGCGTCGTCTCCGGCTACGGCACCGTGGACGGGCGCCTGGTGGCCGTCTACAGCCAGGACTTCTCCGTCTACGGCGGTTCGCTCAGCCAGGTCAACGGCGAGAAGATCGTCAAGGTCCAGGAGTTCGCGCTGCGCAACGGCTGCCCGGTCATCGGGATCAACGACGGCGGCGGCGCCCGCATCCAGGAGGGCGTGGCCTCGCTGGCCATGTTCGCGGACATCTTCCGCAACAACGTGGCAGCTTCCGGCGTGGTCCCGCAAATCTCGCTGATCATGGGACCGTGTGCCGGCGGCGCCGCCTACTCCCCCGCCCTGACCGACTTCGTGGTCATGGTGGACAAGACCTCGCACATGTTCATCACCGGCCCGGACGTCATCAAGACCGTCACCGGCGAGGAGGTGGACATGGAAACCCTCGGCGGCGCGCGCCAGCACAACTCGACGACGGGCACGGCCGCCTACCTCGGGGTGGACGAAGCCGACGCCATCGAATTCGTCCGCGAGCTGCTCGACGTGCTGCCCTCCAACAACCTCACCGAGGCCCCGGCCACCGCATTCGACGAGGAACTCGAGCCCACGGAAGCGGACCTCGAGCTGGACACGCTCATTCCCGACTCGGCCAACCAGCCCTACGACATGCGCAGCGTGATCGAGCACATCGTCGACGACGGCCAGTTCCTGGAGCTGCAGGCCCTTTACGCGCCGAACGTCATCATCGGCTACAGCCGGGTAGAGGGCCACACCGTCGGCATCGTGGCCAACCAGCCGATGCAGTTTGCCGGCACGCTGGACATCGCCGCCTCGGAAAAGGCCGCCCGGTTCGTCCGCCACTGCGATGCGTTCAACATCCCGATCCTGACGCTGGTGGATGTCCCCGGCTTCCTGCCCGGCAAGGACCAGGAATTCAACGGCATCATCCGGCGCGGCGCCAAGCTGCTCTACGCCTACGCCGAGGCCACGGTCCCGAAGCTCACCGTGATCACGCGCAAGGCGTACGGCGGGGCATACATCGTCATGGGTTCGAAGAAGCTCGGCGCCGACCTCAACCTCGCCTGGCCCACCGCCCAGATCGGCGTCATGGGTGCGCAGGGCGCGGTGAACATCCTGTACCGCCGCGACCTCGCCGCCGTCCAGGCCGAAGGCGGCGACGTCGAAGCGCGCCGGCAGGAGATCATCACGCAGTACGAGGACGAACTGCTCAACCCGTACCAGGCGGCCGAACTGGGCTACCTCGACGCCGTCATCGCCCCCTCCGACACCCGGGTCCAGATTGTCCGCGGCCTGCGCGCGCTGCGCGACAAGCGGGCCACGATGCCGCACAAGAAGCACGGAAACATCCCGCTATGACCAAGACCCAGGCCCAGGCCGAAGCCCGGACCGCCGCCGAGGCGGCGCCGCTGTTCACCGTCGCCAAGGGGAATCCGACCCCCGAGGAACTCGCCGCACTCACCGCCGTCGTACTGGCCCTGCAGCCTTCCCCGGAGCCTGCCGCCGCGGCGGAGCAGCCCCGCCGGCGCAGCCCGCGGCGGCGCGAACTGCTGCGCCCCGTCGTCGCGCACGGCCCCGGCGCTTGGCGGCACACCTTCCGCTAGGGCCCGCCGGACGGGCGCTTAACGCGGAGAGCCGGCAGCCCCCAACGTGCTGCCGGCCTCCTCGAAAGGTCGTCCGCGCCGCCTGGAACGGCCCTCCCCAAGGCCGGCGGAACGAAGTCCCAGCGCTGCGGTTCCGGACTGCGGCCGGCGGAGGACGGAGAGCCCCCGATGGCCCCGGAATATTTGCAGCTGCAAATAAAGTAAGCCGAACCACTATCGCGGTCAAGTGCTCGCTAGAGTGGCTCGTATGCCCGATCCGCAGTGGCTCAGCCCCGAAGAACAGCGTGCCTGGGTTCCCCTGGCGGCCCTGCTGTTCCGGCTGCCCTCGGCGTTCGACTCCCAGCTGCAGCGGGACGAGGGCCTGACGTTCGCCAGCTACATGGTCCTGGCCATGCTGGCCGAGCTGCCCAGCCGCACCATGCGGATGAGCGAACTGGCGGCCGCCACCAGCACGTCGCAGTCGCGGATCTCCCGTGTCGCCGGCGGCCTGGAACGGTCCGGCTTCCTGGCGCGCAGCGTCGACCCCCGGGACGGCAGGGCCGTGCTGGCGCGGCTCACCGACGCCGGGCTGGCCAAGGTCCAGGCCGCCTCCGCCGGCCACGTCCGGACCGTCCGCGCCGCCGTCTTCGACCGGCTCAGCCCGGAACAGGTGGGCCAGCTCGCCGCGATCGGCACCAGCCTGATCGGCGAAGACTGGGGCGAGGCCATTGATTCGGGCAGGCCGGCCGCGTCCCAACGCCGCGGCACCTGATGTGCCGCCGGCGGCGGCCCGGAAAGGGTGCCGCTTTCGGGGAGGCCGCCGAATGCCGGTAGGCTCTGCCTGTGACTCACCAGACAACAGAACCCACCACGGACATCCCCGCCCGTGTCCCGTCGGCCATCGACGCCGTCGCCGACGCTTACACGGAAACCCTGCTGGAGCTGAACCCCTCGCTGGCAACGTCGCTCGGCATCCCGGGGCACGAAACGGAGTACCCGGACTACTCCCCCGCCGGCGTAGAGGCCCTGGCCGAATGCGCCCGCGAGGCGCTGCGCCGGCTCGAAGACCTGGAACCCACGGACGACACCGACCGCGTCACCCTCGACGCGATGCGTGAGCGGCTGGGGCTAGACCTGGAGATCCACGAGGCAGGCCTCGATCTCGCCGAAGTCAACAACCTCGCCTCGCCGGTGCAGGACATCCGTGCCATCTTCGACCTGATGCCGCAGGCCACCATCGAGGACTGGAACCACATCGCCGGCCGCATGGCCCACGTTCCGGACGCCCTCGCCGGCTACGCCAGCTCGCTGCGCGAGGCCAGGAAGCGCGGCCGGATCGCGCCCCGCCGCCAGCTGAAGACCGTGATCGAGCAGGCCACCGCCTACGCGGCCGAGGACGGTTTCTTCCAGGCCACCGCCGCCTCCGCTTCCACGAACGACGGCGATCTTCCGCAGGAACTGCGCGAGCGGCTCGCCGAGGGTGCCGGCGCGGCCCGCGACGCCTACCGCAAGCTCGCCGCCATGCTCGAAGGCGAGCTGCTCCCGGAAGCCCCCGAAAAGGACGCCGTGGGGCGCGAGCACTACGCCCTGATGTCCCGGCGCTTCCTGGGCTCCGCCGTCGACCTGGAGGAGACCTACCGCTGGGGCGTCGAGGAGCTTGACCGGATCATCGCGGAGCAGGAGGCGGTTGCAGCGCTGATCAAGCCCGGCGCCTCCATCGAGGAGGCGATGGCGCTGCTGGATGCGGATGAGTCCCGCCAGCTGCACGGGACCGAGGCGCTCCAGGCCTGGATGCAGCGGCTGTCCGACAAGGCCGTCGCCGACCTGTCCGGCACCCACTTCGAGATTCCGGAGACGATGCGGCGGCTCGAGTGCATGATCGCCCCGACCCGCGAGGGCGGCATCTACTACACCGGACCGTCGGACGACTTCGCCCGGCCCGGCCGGATGTGGTGGTCCGTACCGGAGGGCGAAGACAGCTTCAGCACGTGGAAGGAAACCACCACCGTCTACCACGAGGGCGTCCCCGGCCACCACCTGCAGATAGCGACGGCGACCTACCGCCGGGAGCTGCTCAACACCTGGCGGCGCAACATCTGCTGGGTCTCCGGGCACGGCGAAGGCTGGGCGCTTTACGCCGAGCGGCTCATGGACGAGCTGGGCTACCTTGCCGACCCGGGCGACCGGATGGGCATGCTGGACGGCCAGCGGATGCGCGCGGCCCGCGTGGTCTTCGACATCGGCGTCCATCTCGAACTCGAGGTTCCGGAACGCTGGGGCTCGGGTACCTGGACTCCGGAGAAGGGCTACGAGTTCCTGAAGAAGAACATCGCCATCAGCGAGGGGCAGCTGAACTTCGAGTTCACCCGCTACCTCGGCTGGCCGGGCCAGGCCCCCTCGTACAAACTGGGCCAGCGCCTGTGGGAGCAGATCCGGGATGAGCGGCGCCGCCGCGAGGGCACCGCCTTCGACATCAAGGCGTTCCACACGCAGGCGCTGAACATCGGCTCCGTCGGCCTCGACACGCTGCGCCGCGCCCTGCTCGGCGGGGAGCCGGCGGCCCAAGCCTGACCGGCCGGGGCGCGCCAAACGGTTGGCCTGAAATGGCTGGAATGGGCCGCCTATCCAGCCATTTCAGGCCGCGGATCAACGGACGGCCGCGCCCGGCGGCCAGCTTGGGACCGAGCCCTCGGAATCCGCCCCGGCTGCGGGATTGGTCACATCCGGGGCGGGAATAACTTTCCGCACCCCGCGCCGATACCGGGCACGGGCGCAGGGGCCGCACACCGCCGTCGTTCGCGGCGTAATAATACGCAACAATGCTTTTGGCCTGCTAACTTTCCGCCTCCTACAGTCTTCGGGTGACTACCGCAACCAGCACTGAGAAGAGCGGGCGCAGGCTGCCCCGCTGGGCCACATCGTTCGGCCCCCAGATCATCGCCGCCCTCATCGCCGGCCTGGCCCTGGGCCTCGCCGCCAAGAACCTGGGCGAGCCGGCCCCGGGCGAGCCGAACTGGCTCACCGAGACCCTGACCACGATCGGTTCGAGCTACATCTCGCTGCTGAAGGCGGCCGTCGTCCCGCTGATCTTCACCGCCGTGGTCAGCTCGATCGCCAACCTGCGCGCGGTCTCCGACGCCGCCAAGCTCGCCTGGAACACCCTGCTGTGGTTCGCCATCACCGCCTTCATCGCCGTTGTCATCGGCATGGGCCTGGGCACCATCATGCAGCCCGGCGCCAGCGCCGCCGGCGACGTGCCCGGCGAGTACACCGGCCGCACGGGCGACTGGTGGGCATTCCTGACGGGCCTGTTCCCGACCAACTTCCTCGGCCTCGAGGCCACCACGAAGGCCGGCGAGACGGGCGACCTGACCACCAGCCTCGGTTTCAACGTGCTGCAGATCCTGGTCATCTCGATCGCCGTCGGCGTCGCGGCGCTGAAGGTCGGCAAGGCCGCCGAGCCCTTCCTGCACCTGAACGCCTCCGCGCTGGCCGTGATCCAGAAGGTGCTCTGGTGGATCATCCGGCTGGCCCCCATCGGTACGGTGGGCCTGATCGGCAAGGCCGTGGCGACCTACGGCTGGGACACGATGGGCTCACTGGGCCTGTTCACGCTCTCCATCTACATCGGCCTGGTACTGGTGCTCTTCGTGGTCTACCCGGTGCTGGTCCGCGCCCACGGCCTGTCCGTCAAGCAGTGGTTCTCCGGCGCTTGGCCCGCCATCCAGCTGGCTTTCGTCTCCCGCTCCTCGATGGGCACCCTGCCGCTGACCCAGCGCGTGACGGAGCGCAACCTCGGCGTGCCGCGCGCCTACGCCTCCTTCGCGGTGCCGCTGGGCTCCACCACCAAGATGGACGGCTGCGCCTCGATCTACCCCGCCGTCGCCGCCATCTTCGTGGCGCAGTTCTTCGGCGTGGAACTCGGGTTCGTGCACTACGTGCTGATCGCCGTCGTCTCCGTCCTCGGCTCCGCCGCCACGGCGGGAACCACGGGCGCCACCGTGATGCTCACGCTGACCCTGTCCACGCTGGGCCTGCCGCTGGAAGGCGTCGGCCTGCTGCTCGCCGTCGATCCAATCGTGGACATGGGCCGCACGGCCGTCAATGTCGCCGGGCAGACCCTGGTTCCGACCATCGTGGCCAAGCGCCAGGGGATCCTGGACGAGGCGCTGTTCAACGCTCGCCGCACCGGCGATCCGTTCAGCGACGACACCGAGGCTCCGGAAGCCGGGACTGCCTCCGGAGCGGAGTCAATGGAGCGGCGCCCGGAACCGGCCGCCACGGTCTGACGCCGTTCCCGGCGCGCGGGCAATCCGCAGCACGGGCATCCCGCTGCCGAAGGCAGCCGCACGTAGCACACAGGCCCGGCCGGATCCATCCGGCCGGGCCTGCGTCTAGGCGGTACGGCACGACCCCCAACGTCGGACCGGCCCGCGGCCTGGGCCGCACCCGCCCCTGAAGTGCGAGGCGGGTACTGTTCCGCCCAGAATACCTGAATGTTGATAGATCAACTAAGCGTTTCGGGGCACATTTTCTCCCCGCTAGCCGGGCCCCGATCCGTTCCGGCAGCGCGCGGGCTGCCATAGGCTGCCAAGAGCGGCTCCCCCAGGGGCCGCGCATCCGCCCGTTAGGCTTGGTCCGTGACTGAACTGCACCTCATCCTCGCCTCCGCCTCGCCCGCCCGAACCAAACTGCTGACCGACGCCGGCATCGCGCACTCCGTCCTGGTCTCCGACGTAGACGAAGACGCCGTGACGGCCCGCTACGGTGTGACGGATCCGGCCGACACCGCCCTACTGCTGGCCCGGGCCAAGGCCGAGGCCGTCGCCTCGCTCCCGGACGCCGAGGGAGCCCTGGTGCTCGGCTGCGACTCGGTCTTCGAGCTGGACGGCGAGCCGTACGGCAAGCCCTACGAGGCGGACGTCGCGCGCCAGCGCTGGCAGCGCATGAGCGGCCGGCACGGCGTCCTGCATACCGGCCACTGGCTGATCGACTGCCGCGACGTTCCCGCCGACGCGGGAGAAGAGGACGCGGAGGACGGCGAGGACACCAACGACGGCGGCACCGGCGCGACAGTGGGTGCCATCGCCTCGGCGGGGGTCTACTTCGCGCAGCTCAGCGAAGCGGAGATCGATGCCTACATCGCCACCGGCGAGCCGCTCCAGGTGGCCGGCTCCTTCACCATAGATTCGCTCGGCGGGGCATTCATCGAGAAGGTGGACGGCGACCCGCATGCCGTCGTCGGCCTGTCCGTCTCCACCCTGCGCCGGCTGCTGTCGGACGCGGAGGTCGCCATCACGGACCTGTGGCTGCCGCGGCCGGCGGGCTGATTTGTAGGACTCCTACAAAGAATGCGGCACCAACGCGCAGAATCCGCGAGGTTATTGGGCGATACCCGCTAACGCAGGCTAGGCTCCTCAAGGATAGAAGGAGCTATGAATGACCCAGCGCATCACCAAGGTACTGATCGCCAACCGCGGTGAAATCGCCGTCCGGGTAATCCGGGCGGCACGGGATGAAGGAATTGCCTCGGTAGCCGTCTACGCCGAGCCGGACCGCGATGCGCTGCATGTCAGGCTCGCGGACGAGGCGTTTGCCCTCGGCGGCGAAACCGCTGCCGACTCCTACCTGGTGATGGAGAAGCTGCTCGACGCCGCCCGGTCCTCCGGCGCCGACGCCGTACACCCCGGCTACGGATTCCTCTCCGAGAACGCCGAATTCGCGCGCCGGGTCATCGATGCCGGACTGGTCTGGATCGGCCCCTCCCCCGAAGCGATCGCCAAGCTCGGCGACAAGGTGCGGGCCCGCCACATCGCCGAGAAGGTCGGCGCGCCGCTGGTCGCCGGCACCGCCGATCCGGTCAAGGACGTTGCCGAGGTGCTGGAATTCGCCGACGCCTACGGCCTTCCGCTGGCCATCAAGGCGGCCTACGGCGGCGGCGGGCGCGGCATCAAGGTGGTCCGCGACCGCGAAGACATCCCCGAGGCCTATGAGTCCGCCGTCCGCGAGGCCACCGCGGCGTTCGGCCGCGGCGAATGCTTCGTGGAGCGCTTCCTCGACGCCCCGCGCCACGTCGAAACCCAGTGCCTGGCCGATGCCCACGGCAACGTCGTGGTCATCTCCACGCGCGACTGCTCGCTGCAGCGGCGCAACCAGAAACTGGTCGAAGAGGCCCCGGCGCCGTTCCTGAGCCCGGAACAGGAATACAACCTCTACGAGGCGTCCAAGGCCATCCTGCTCGAGGCCCACTACCAGGGCGCCGGCACCTGCGAGTTCCTGGTCGGCCAGGACGGCACCATCTCCTTCCTCGAGGTCAACACGCGCCTGCAGGTCGAGCACACGGTCAGCGAGGAAGTCGCCGGAGTGGACCTGGTCCGCGAGCAGTTCCGGGTGGCGCGCGGCGAGGAGCTCGGCTACGACGACCCGGAAATCCGCGGCCACTCCTTCGAGTTCCGCATCAACGGCGAGGACCCCGGCCGCAACTTCATGCCGGCACCGGGCACCGTGGAGACCCTGAAGCTTCCGACCGGTCCGGGCGTGCGCGTGGACTCCGGAATCGAGGCCGGCGAGGTCGTCGGCGGCAACTTCGACTCCATGCTGGCCAAGCTCATCGTCACCGGCGCGAACCGGACCCAGGCCCTGGAGCGGGCCCGGCGCGCGCTGGCCGAAATGGAGGTCGGCGGCATGCCCACCGTGCTGCCGTTCCACCGCGCAGTGGTGGCAGACCCGGACTTCGCACCTGCGGACCCTGAAGAACCGTTCAGCGTGCACACCCGCTGGATCGAAACCGAGTTCGTCAACGACATCCCCGCGTTTGCCGGCGTAGCGGCGGCGCAGGAAGACGACGACCGCCAGCGCGTCACGGTCGAGGTCGGCGGCAAGCGGCTGGAGGTCGTGCTCCCGGCAGGGCTCGCCGCTTCCTCGCCGAGCCGCGCCAACGGCAAGCCCAGGCGCACCCGGGGCCGCTCGGCGTCGGCCGCCGGAGCGGCCAGCGGCGATGACCTGTCGTCGCCCATGCAGGGCACCATCGTCAAAGTCGCCGTCAGCGACGGCGACACGGTCGCCGAAGGCGATCTCGTCGTCGTACTCGAAGCGATGAAGATGGAACAGCCGCTCACGGCGCACAAGGCCGGCACCATTTCCGGCTTGAGTGCCAAGCCCGGCGACACGGTGTCCGCCGGAGCCGTGCTGGCCGCGATCACCGACTGAGCCTTACCGCCCGTGCCTTCGAGGCCCGCCGCCCTCCCGGCGGCGGGCCTCGTTTGCATGCCGCGGGAGATTCCGTGGAGATTCCGTCCGGCCGGAAACCCGCTGCGGGCGCTTAACGACGGGCACGCCGCATTCGCGCCCGGCGTTCGCCTTGGGCAGAAAATCCAACCGGATAAATCCATACAATAAGCATGCTTTGTTGTACCGTTGGTCTTGGTAAGGGAAATAACCGGCACCCGCCGGTGGCCATTATCACCGTAAGGAGATATGCACCATGGGATTTCTTGCTTTTCTTATCCTCGGGCTGATCGCCGGAGCCATTGCGAAGCTGATCCTGCCCGGTGACCAGGGCGGTGGCTGGATCGCCACTCTGGTACTGGGTGTCATCGGAGCACTGCTGGGCGGCTGGATCGGAGGCGCAGTTGCAGGCGCCGAGATGAACGAGTTCTTCAGCCTTACCACCTGGCTCTGGGCCATCATCGGCTCGCTGATCGTCCTGGTCATCTGGGGCTTCATCACCAAGCGCCGGGCAACCTAACCCTCGAATCCAGAGCCGTTGCTACGGCCGCGGCTTAACAGATCAAGGCCCGCAGTTCCTTACCGGAACTGCGGGCCTTGGTCTGTTCTGGCGCTGGGCTAGGCGGGAATCAGCTGCTGACGCCCTCGTAGTCCATGTCCTTGGTCTCCTTGCTCAGGAGCAGGGCCACCAGCGTGAGGACAGCGGCGCCGCTGAGGTAAAGGCCCACCAGCAGGGTGCTGCCGCCGGCGGCCTGCCAGAGTGCCACGGCGACGAACGGTGCCAGCGCGGCACCCAGGATCGAGGAGAAGTTGTAGGCGACGGCCGAACCGGTGTACCGGACGTTGGTCGGGAACAGCTCCGGCAGGATCGCACCCATCGGGCCGAAGGTCAGGCCCATGAGGGTGAAGCCCAGGATCAGATGGAACATGGTGCCCGCGAATCCGGCGTTGAACAGCGGAACCCACAGGAAGCCGAAGACGAAGATGCCCAGTGTGACCGCGATCAGGGTCTTTTTCCGGCCGAACTTCTCCGCCAGCGGACCGGCCACCAGCGTGAAGATGCCGAAGAACACCACGCCGACGATCAGCATCAGCAGGAAGTCGTTGCGGGCGTAGCCCAGGCCTTCGGTGAAGGTGGACGGGTCGAACGCCTTGCCCGCGGCCTCGGCCTTCGCGGCCGCTTCCTCGGCGGTCCGTGCGGCGGTGCCGTAGGACAGCGTGAAGGTGGTCATCAGGTAGAAGAGCACGTAGGTGGCCAGCATGATGAAGGTGCCCAGGATGAGCTGGCGCCAGCTGACCTTGAAGACGCGGCCGAGCGGGAGCTTGGTGACCTCGCCCTTGTCCATGACCTTCTGGAACGCCGGCGTCTCCACCAGCTTCAACCGGACCCACAGGCCGATGATGACCATGATGGCGCTGGCCAGGAACGGAATGCGCCAGCCCCACGCCATGAACTGCTCATTCGTCAGGTTGATGCTCAGCACCAGGAACAGGCTGTTGGCGATGATGAAGCCAATCGGGGCCCCGAGCTGCGGGAAGGTTCCGTAGATGGCGCGCTTGTTGGCCGGCGCGTTCTCCGTGGCCAGCAGCGCGGCGCCGCTCCATTCCCCGCCGAGCGCGAGTCCCTGGGCAAACCGCATCAGGACCAGGAGGGCCGGGGCCCAGAAGGCCCAGCCGGTCACCTGGGCCGACGGCAGGCAGCCGATCAGGAAGGTGGCAATACCCATCGTCAACAGGGAGGCAACCAGCGTCCCCTTGCGGCCGTGCCGGTCACCGAAGTGGCCGAAGAGGATGGATCCCAACGGGCGGGCAACGAAGGCCACGCCGAAGACGGCGAAGGAGCTCAGGAGCGCATAGATGCCCTCCGAGTTCGGGAAGAACAGGGCGGGGAACACGAGGACCGCCGCCGTGGCGTAGACATAGAAGTCGTAGAACTCGACGGATGTGCCGATGAGGCTCGCAACGATGACCCGGCCGCGCGAGTTCGCGGGGGCGGTGGCTGCATTCGATGCAGCGGTTGCTGGAGTGGACATAAAGGGTTGCTTTCGATGGAAAAGTATGAATATCGCCCATAATGCTACTCCGGCGCGTCCAGCATCCGGATTTCTGTCTCGAAATATGGACGGCGTTGGCGCGTGCAGCCGTGGTCCGCCTAAGTTGCCCTCCCGCGCCCTGTCCATCGTGCCAGGGGACTACTGTGCCCGCAGCCCGGAGACGGTGCCTAGAGTTGGGGGTGTGGCGGCAGGAGAAGCGGCGCAGAACGACGGCGGGTGGCCGGGGCAGCGTGCCGGGGTGGGTCGTGCCCGCTACGGGCAGGAACCGTACGTCCGCGCGACCGTCGGCGGCGAAACTGTGGACGCCAAGGCCATCTCGTGGACCCGGACCGACGTCCAGCTCAAGTGGGTGGACGCCGGCGGCTCGACGCGGACCGGATGGGTCCCGGCGTCGGCGGTGCGGCGGATCAGCCGGGACGAGTCCGCCTGGCGGGACCCGTACGACGACTACGGCTTCTATTACCCCGAGCCCGGTAACCCTCCCCCGCGCCCCGCCGCACCGCCGGCGGAACCGCCGGATGCGGCACAATAGGTTCAGTGACTGACTTGCCCCGCCCTGCCGCACCCGACGCCCAGCCCGCCGCCGCTTCCGGATCCCCCGCCCTCGATCCGGCCCGCCTGGCCGCCCGCATCTACGCACAGATCGCGGAGGAACTCGGCGTCAAGCCGTGGCAGGTGAAGGCGGCCGTGGAACTGCTCGACGGCGGCTCCACCGTTCCGTTCATCGCCCGTTACCGCAAAGAGGTCACGGGGACGCTGGACGATGCCCAGCTGCGCGACCTTGAAGAGCGCCTGCGCTACCTGCGCGAGCTCGAGGACCGCCGGCAGAGCGTGCTGGAGAGCATTGCGCAGCAGGGCAAGCTGACCGCCGAGCTGGAAGCCAGCATCAACGCCGCCGACACGAAGGCCCGGCTGGAAGACATCTACCTGCCCTTCAAGTCCAAGCGGCGGACCAAGGCCCAGATCGCGCGCGAGGCCGGCCTCGAACCGCTGGCCGACGCGCTGCTGGCCGACCCGGGTCTCGACCCGGAGGCCGCTGCCGGCGGCTACCTGAATGCCGAGCATGCCGTTAACGATCCGGCCGAAGCGCTGGCCGGGGCGCGCGCCATTCTGGTCGAGCGCGTCAGCCAGGACGCCGACCTGGTCAGCGAACTGCGCGAGCGGGTCTGGACTCAGGGCCGGGTCCGCGCGCAGGTCCGTGGAGGCATGGAGGCCGAGGGGCAGAAGTTCGCCGACTACTTCGACTTCGCCCAGCTGCCCTCCGGGCTGCCGTCGCACCGGGTGCTGGCGCTGCTGCGCGGCGAAAAGGAGGGCGTGCTCGAACTGAACATCGCCGAAGCGGATGCCTCCGACCAGGAGGAGTACGCCGCGGCCCGCGCCCGGTTCGAGGGCAGCGTCGCCCGGGCCCTTGGAGTCGCCGACCGCGGCCGGCCGGCGGACAAGTGGCTCATGCAGACCGCCCAGCTGGGCTGGCGCCGCATCCTTGTGAAGCTGGCCATCGACCTGCGCGTGCGGCTCTTTACCGACGCCGAGGACGAGGCCGTGCGGATCTTCGCGGCCAACCTGCGCGACGTGCTGCTGGCCGCACCGGCCGGCAACCGGGCTACCCTGGGCCTCGACCCGGGCCTGCGCACGGGCGTGAAGGTCGCCGTCGTCAATGGCACGGGAAAGGTGGTGGCCACCAGCACCATCTACCCCCACGCCCCGGCGAAGAAGTGGGACGACGCACTGGCCACGCTCGCGCGGTTGTGCGAACAGCACCATGTGGACCTCGTGGCGATCGGCAACGGCACGGCGTCGCGCGAGACGGACAAGCTGGCCACCGAACTGATCAAGCTACTGGCGCCGACGCAGAAGCTGCAGAAGCTCGTGGTGTCCGAGGCCGGGGCCTCGGTGTACTCAGCCTCCGCTTTGGCCTCGGCCGAACTGCCGGAGCTGGATGTCTCGCTGCGCGGAGCGGTATCGATCGCCAGGCGGCTGCAGGACCCGCTGGCCGAGCTGGTCAAGATCGACCCGAAGTCCATCGGCGTGGGCCAGTACCAGCACGACGTCACGGCGAACAAGCTGGAGCGGTCGCTGGACGCCGTCGTCGAAGACTGCGTGAACGCCGTGGGCGTGGACGTGAACACCGCATCGCCGGCGCTGCTGGCCCGGGTGGCGGGTGTTGGCCCGCTGCTCAGCGGGAACATCGTTGCGTACCGCGACGAGAACGGGCCGTTCGCCAAGCGCGCGGACCTGAAGAAGGTGCCGCGGCTGGGCGCCAAGGCCTTCGAGCAGTGTGCCGGCTTCCTGCGGATCACCGGCGGCGCCGAACCGCTGGATTCCTCCAGCGTCCACCCGGAGGCCTACGGCGTCGCGCGCAAGGTGCTGGCCGCTGCTGGCGCCGCAGCGGCCGATGTGCCCCGCGGCCTGGGCTCTCTGGCCACCCTGGATCCGCTCCAGTTCGTCGACGAGACGTTCGGCCTGCCCACGGTCAGGGACATCATGGCCGAGCTGGAGAAGCCCGGGCGCGACCCGCGGCCCGTCTTCACCACCGCAAGCTTCTCCGAAGGCGTCGAAAAGATCTCCGACCTGAAGCCCGGGATGATCCTGGAAGGGACCGTGACGAACGTGGCCGCCTTCGGCGCCTTCGTGGACATCGGAGTCCACCAGGACGGTCTGGTGCACATTTCCGCCATGTCCAGCAAATTCGTGTCCAACCCGCACGAGGTGGTCAAGTCCGGCCAGGTGGTCAAGGTCAAGGTGCTGGAAGCGGACCCGGACCGCAAGCGCATCTCGCTTAGCCTGCGCCTCGATGACGAAGCCCCCGCCGAGGGCGGAGCCCGGCAGGGCCAGCGCAGCGGCGCCCGGCCCGGGGCCGATTCGGGCCGGAACCGCGGGGATGACGCGGGGCGGAGCCGCGGGGGCGACCGGGGCCGGAACCGCGGAGGCGAGCCGCAGCAGGGGCGGCGCGGCAACGGCGGCCGCCAGCAGCGGCAGCAGGCAGGCGGCAACAGCGGCAATACCGCCGACACCGCGATGGCCGAGGCGCTCCGCCGGGCCGGCCTGGGCAAGTAGGAGCCCAGCCATTTTCCATCCTTCCGGGGCTACGTTTGCGGCCATAGCGGGTCCGCCGGACCCGGCGGCAGTGGAGGGGGCTCGGGCCGATGCATCGGATCCTGTGCGGACTACGCGGAGCATTGGGCGGCGCGGCCCTGGTCCTGCTTCTGTCGGGCTGTGCCGGCGGTGTGGCGCCGCAGGACCCGGCGACCGGCCCCGTCACGGCGGTGCGCGGCGACACTGATGCCGCTGCTCCACCCGCTGCCGGCGCCGCTCCACCTGCCGCCACGCGCCTCGAAGCCACCGGCGCGGCATCTCCCCCGCCGGCCACGCCGGAGCGCGCGGAGGCGGCGCCCGCGGCCAGGGCCGTCCCGGGCCCCGTGGTGACCCGCGGCATGGAACGCAACATCGTGCTCGAGGGTCAGGACGTCCGGCTGCACTGCGACGACGGCGGCAGCATCGATATCGAGGCCAGCCACGTCATCCTCGTGGTGACCGGCCACTGCCAGGAGATCGAAATCATGGGTGCCAACGTCACCGTCAAAGCAGAGGTCCTCGACGAGCTCGACATCTCGGGCAACGGCAACACCGTCCACGCCGCGGAGGCCGCCGAGCTGAAGGTCGAGGGCGACGCCAACTCGGTCACGCTCGGTACCGTCGGCGAGGTCGACGCGGCGGGCAGCGCCAACACCATCACCTTCGAATCGGGCGGCCCGGACGTGGAGGACACCGGCCAGGGCAACAGCATCGCGGCCGGCTAAGGCTTGACGGGAGCGGCAACGGCTATGCTCGCACTTCCAACCGGGCTGCTATCCCGGGCTATTCGAGCGCAGCGATGACGCGGTCCGCGATGGCCCGGTGCCCGCGGTCATCCACGTGGATCTGGTCAGCGATCACCATGTCCGGGTTCAGCACGTCCGGTTCCAGCAGGCTCACATAGGTCGCGTCGGCGGCGGCGGCCGCTTCCCTGACGGCCGCGTCAATCGCCAGCACGGTTTGGTCCACGCTGCCGGGTGTCGAGGGGCCGACCGCGACGATTTCCGCCTGCGGCAGTTCCTCCCGCAGCGCCTCGTACAGCCCGGCGATCGCCTGCACCGTCCCGCCCGGATCGACGGCGAAGGTACCGAAATCGTTCTGTCCGCCGGACACGACGACGATCTGCGGTTCGTCGTCGAGCACCTGGCCCACCCGGCCCTGGTACTCCGCGTCACCGGCGCTGGTGTGGTAGCCGGTGCCCGAAACGCCGCGGTTGGCCTCTTCCCACCCGAGCTCCCCCGCCACGAGCGTGCTCCAGCGCCGCTCCGGCACGGACGCCCCGATGCCTTCGGTGTAGGAGTCGCCGAGGAAGACGGCGACCGGCGGCTCCTTCTCCTCCTTCGCCGCAACCGTGGCCGCGGCGGCCGCCTTAGGCGTCCCCGAAACCTGCTGTGCGTTCTGGTTCGCCCGGACGGACGGCGCGGGCGCCGAGCCCGGCGCCACCGGCGGCGGCTTCGGCACGAAGGCATACACAATCGCGCCCAGCGTCAGCAGCGCCAGCACGGCGACCCCGATGTTTTGCCAGACCTTCTTCTGATAAAAGCGCTCGCGCGGCACTTACTCGTCCCCCCTGCGGTCTCGGACCAGGTAGCTCTACCGGCTCTACCCTATGGGCGGAACGCCTAGAGATGCACGTGCAGGCGGCGCGCCGCCTCCGAAATCGACCCAGTGAGCGACGGGTACACGGTGAAAGTGCTGGCAACGTCGTCCACGTGCATCTTCTGCGACACGGCCAGGGCGATCGGGAAGATCAGCTCGGACGCCCGCGGGGCCACCACGACGCCGCCGATCACCGTTCCGGACCCCCGGCGCGCGATGATCTTGACGAAGCCCTCCGTCACGTTCATCATCTTCGCCCGCGGGTTCGTGCTGAGCGAGAGCTTGATGACGTCGCCCTGGTACTTGCCGGCGGCCACGTCCTCTTCGGTGACGCCGACGGTGGCGATCTCCGGGCTGGTGAAGATGTTGGAGGCCACCTGCTTGAGCTTCAACGGCTTGACCACGTCGCCGAGCAGGTGTGCCACGGCGATGCGGCCCTGCATGGCGGCCACCGAGGCCAGCGCGAGCACGCCGGTGCAGTCTCCCGCCGCATAGATGTTCGGCGCGGTGGTGCGGGACACGCCGTCGACCTTGATGTGGCCGCTCTCAGCCAGCGCCACGCCGGCTTCTTCCAGGCCGATGCCGGCCGTGTTCGGCACGGATCCGACGGCGACCAGGCAGTGCGATCCGTCCACGGTGCGCCCGTCCGCCAGCGTGACCCGCACGCCGTCCTCGGTCCGGTCCACCGCGGAGGCGCGGGATTTGGACAGGACCTCGAGGCCATTGTTGGCGAACACGTCCTCCAGGACACCGGCGGCGTCCGCGTCCTCGCCCGGGAGCACGCGGTCCCGCGAGGACACGAGCGTGACCCGGGTGCCCAGCAGCCGGTAGGCCGAGGCGAACTCCGCGCCGGTCACGCCGGAGCCGATCACGATCAGGTGCTTGGGCACCTCGGTCAGGTTGTAGATCTGGGTCCAGTTGAAGATCCGCTCGCCGTCCGGCTTCGCCGTCGGCAGTTCGCGGGGCGTGGCTCCGGTCGCGAGCAGGATCGCGTCGGCGTCCACCGTCTGGATGCCGGATTCGGTGGTCACGGCGATGGAGTTCGGATCGGTCAGGCGGCCCTCGCCGATGATGACCTTCACACCCATCCGTTCCAGCCCGCGGTGGATGTCCGAGGACTGGCTCTCGGCCAGCTTGAGCAGGCGGGCATTGACGGTCTTCAGGTCCGCGTAGGCCGCGTGCGCCTGCTCGTCGAAACGCACGCCGAGGTCGTGCGCGCCGGCCACCCGGCGCATGGCGTCCGCCGTCGCAATCAGGGTCTTGGAGGGAACAACGTCGGTCAGCACGGCGGAGCCGCCGAGGCCTTTGCGTTCGATGACGGTCACCTTCGCCCCGAGGGACGCGGCCACCATGGCGGCTTCGTAACCGCCGGGGCCGCCGCCGAGGATGGCAAGACGCGGAGCACTGAAATCTATTTGGGTCGACACAAGGCCATTCTGTCGTACGCCCCGGACCTGCTCAACCCGAACGGCGGGGTCCGGGCGCCGCAGCGATCCCGCGCCCTGGCCGACCTCGCGCAGGAGCAACGCGCGGCGGGCACGTGTGAAGCGTACGACGGCGGCGCGCGGCGTGCGCTCTGGAGAGGCGGCAGGGCAACGGGTAGGTTAGCTGTGTGACTACAGATCCCTTTGAACTGGCCGCGGAGGCAGCGGCCTACATCGCCGAACAGACCGGAGTGCGCAACCACGAGGTGGCCCTGGTGCTCGGATCCGGGTGGGGCGCGGCGGCCGATCTGATCGGCGAAACCACGCACACCATGGAAGCCTCCGCCATCCCCGGCTTCTCCGCTCCTGCGGTCGAGGGGCACGTCGGCACAGTCCGCTCCGTGCTCACGCCTGACGGCAAGCGCGCGCTGGTGCTGGGAGCGCGCACGCACTACTACGAGGGCCGCGGCGTGCGGGCCGTGGTGCACGGCGTCCGGACGGCGGCGGCGGCAGGCGCGAAGACCCTGGTGCTGACCAACGGCTGCGGCGGCCTCAACCCGGATTGGAAGCCGGGCACGCCGGTCCTGATCAGCGACCACATCAACCTCACGGCCACCTCGCCCCTGGAGGGCGCCACCTTCGTCGACCTGACGGACCTGTATTCCTCCCGGATCCGTGCCCTGGCCAAGGAAGTCGATCCGGATCTGGACGAGGGCGTCTACGCGCAGTTCACCGGCCCGCATTACGAGACGCCGGCCGAGGTGCAGTACGCCAAGCGGATCGGCGCGGACCTGGTCGGCATGTCCACGGCGCTGGAGGCAATCGCCGCCCGCCACGCCGGCCTGGAGGTGTTCGGCATCTCGCTGGTCACCAACCTGGCGGCCGGCATCAGCGCGGCACCGCTCAGCCACCAGGAAGTCATCGAGGCCGGCCGGGCCGCCGGCCCCCGTATTTCCCGCCTGCTGGCCGACATCATCGCCAAGCTCTGACGCCCAGCCGCCCCGCGGCCGCAGTTGCCGCCGACCAGACAGGTACCGGAATTGACTGACACCGCCAACCCCGCTTCGCTGTTCGCCTCCGCCGAGGAGTGGATGGCCCAGGACCCTGATCCGCAGACCGTGCGCGAACTGCAGGACCTGCTTGCCTCGGCCCGCACCGAGGGACAGGCCGCTGCCGGAGCCCGGCAGGAGCTGGCGGACAGCTTCAGCGGCCCGCTGCAGTTCGGCACCGCCGGGCTGCGCGCGGCGCTGGGGCCCGGACCCAACCGGATGAACCGCGTGGTCGTGCGCCGTGCGGCGGCCGGCCTGGCCAGGTTCCTCGTGGCGAAGGTCGGCACCAGCAGCCGGCCCCGCGCCGTCGTCGGTTATGACGCCCGCCGCAACTCGGAGGTCTTCGCGCAGGAAACCGCGGCCATTTTCACCGCCGCCGGCATCGAGACGTTCCTGCTCCCCTCGGCGCTGCCGACGCCGGTGCTCGCCTATGCGGTCCGGGCGCTGGACTGCGACGGCGGAGTGATGGTCACCGCCAGCCACAACCCGCCGCAGGACAACGGCTACAAGGTCTACCTCGGTGGTCGCGCTACGGACGATGCGGGCCGCGGGGCCCAGATCGTGTCGCCGTCGGACGCTCAGATTGCGGCGGAAATCGCTGCCTTCGACGGGATCGAGGGCATCGCGCTGGCCGAAGGCGGCTGGACCGTGCTGCCGCCCACCGGCGAGCCCGGCTCCATCGAGGACGCGTACGTGGACGCCGTCACGGCGCTGGCGGATCCGCGGCTGTTTCCCTCCCGGCGCCTGAAGATCGTGCTCACGCCGCTGCACGGGGTCGGCGGACGGACGGCGCTGTCGGTGCTGCAGCGTGCCGGCTTCGCGGATGTCACGCTGGTGGAACCGCAGGCGGAGCCGGACCCCGCTTTCCCCACCGTGGCCTTCCCCAACCCGGAGGAAGCCGGTGCCCTCGACCTGGCCCTGGAACTGGCGGAGCGGATCGGCGCGGACATCGTGCTGGCCAACGATCCGGACGCCGACCGGGCCGCCGTCGCGGTCCGGCGTCCGGCTGGCGGCAAGTGGGAAATGCTCCGCGGCGACGAGGTGGGCGCGCTCCTCGGCGCACACCTGGCCGCGAGGGTCGCAGCGCACGCCGCACGGACGTCCGTGAACGACGGCGGCGCGAGGGCACATGAGGGCGCCTCGCCT
Source organism: Arthrobacter sp. USHLN218 (assembly GCF_037144715.1). Classification (NCBI taxonomy): domain Bacteria; kingdom Bacillati; phylum Actinomycetota; class Actinomycetes; order Micrococcales; family Micrococcaceae; genus Arthrobacter; species Arthrobacter sp. USHLN218. Next base: position 585,921 of record NZ_JBBCYT010000001.1, on the reverse strand, counting down.
GCCCCGGGGGCCGGCTCGGCGGTCTTCGCCAACTCGATCGTGTCCTCGCGGCTGCTCGGCAAGATCGCCGAATGGCACGGGATCGCCCACCGGCAGACCTTGACCGGCTTCAAATGGATTTCCCGGGTTCCCGGCCTGAGCTACGGGTACGAAGAGGCCCTCGGATACTGCGTGGCGCCGGACCTGGTCAAAGACAAGGACGGCATCTCCGCAGCGCTGCTGATCGCCGAACTCGCCGCGGATCTGCTGGCCAAGGGACGGACGCTGCAGGACGAGCTCGACGAGCTTCAGCTGGCCCACGGCATCCATGCCACCGACCAGCTGGCCGTCCGCGTGGGCAGCCTCGACCTGCTCGACGCCATGATGCAGCGGCTGCGCGAAAACCCGCCGGCATCCTTCGGCGGTTCCCCCGTGGAGTCCAGCCTGGACCTTGCCCACGGCAGCGCGGAGCTGCCCCCTACCGAGGGCCTGCAGTACCTGACCCGCGACGGCTCCCGCGTGATCATCCGGCCCAGCGGCACCGAACCGAAGCTCAAGTGCTACCTGGAGGTGATCCAGCCGGTCGACGGGGCCGACGAACTGCCGTCCAAGTACGCCGCGGCAAGGGAGCGGCTGGACCAGGTGCTCGAAGACATCAACGACGCACTGGGCCTCTAGCCGCCCCGGGCCCAAGAGCCGCCGGCCGGCACGGGCCCGAACCGCTCGCCAATGCCGCGGGCTCGTCCGGCGCGCCCGGTGCGGCCGCTCAAGGGAGGTAGCGATGGCAGGACCGGTACCCGCCAGGATCAGCTGGGCCATGGAGCGGCTCGATCTGCAGCCGGATGACGAGGTGCTGGAAATCGGCTGTGGCCCCGGCGCCGCGCTGCAGCTGGCCTGCCGGATTCTGGACGGCGGACACATCACCGGGATCGACCGGTCCGCTACGGCGGTTGACCGGGCCTCGGCCCGGCTCGCCGGCGAACTGGCCGCAGGCAAAGCAGCCCTGGCGACCACAGCCCTTGCCGCACTGGAGGCACCGCCGTCATCATTCGATAAGGCATTTGCGGTGAACATCAACACGTTCTGGACCGGGCCGGCCGACGCCGAGCTGCTGGTCCTCCGCCGCGTCCTGCGGCCCGGCGGGCTGCTGTTGCTGGTCTATGAAACGCCCGGCCGGCCGGACCGCCAGCTCGAAGGCGCCGCCTCCGCCCTGCGCGCCCACGGCCTCCGGCCTGAAATACTGGCCGGTCCAGGGCCCAAGCTCGGCGCGGTCACCGCCCGGCTATAGCAGGCGGTCGGCCAGTCGCCCCGTTCCAGCTCCCACACCGCCGCATTCCGGCTCCAGCTCCCGCGGCAGCGACGGAAACGGTGCAGTTTTGGCGGAAACCGTGCAGTTTTTGGAAGCAGCTGCCCTGCTGACCTGCGGCTTTGTCCGCGGCGTCCACAAGAGCTGCACCGTTTCCGTCACCGTCCGGGCCCGGAAGGGACCAGTTGCCGGCGCCCAACGGATCAGCCGAGGGGATCAGCCGCGCGCGAACCGGTCCAGCACCAGGTCGACCAGTTCCTTCGGCGGTTCCTCGTCCGGCACCAGCAGCGGACGGGAAACGAGGTCCGCTCCGGAACCGGCGGCGAGCGAGGCGAAGTAGCCCGGTGCCAGCAGGTAGCTGGCCACGACCACGCGGGCATGCCGTCCCGCCAGACGGCGTCGGGCGATGCGCGCCCGCTCGGCGGCGACGGCGGTCTTGAGTTCGGGCTGGGCCGCGGAGATGTAGCCGGCGGCCACGTCCATGCCCAGGAACCCGGACAGCATGCGGGCGGTGGTCTCGCAGTCGGACACAGCGCGGGCATCGGTGGAGCCGGCGCAGGCCAGGACCACCCGGTCGCCGCGGCGCAGCCCGGTCTGCTGCAGCCGCTTCGCCAGCACCTTCACCAGCCGCTGGTCCGGCCCGAGCGCGCGGGTCACCGAGACCCGGTCCGATGATGCAGCGGCTTCGGCCAAATCCACGTGGACGTGGTAGCCCGCCGAGAGCAGCAGCGGAACCACGCGGGTCTCCTCGCGCAGGCCGGCCAGGACCGTCGGCACGTCCGGCTGCTGCACATCGACGAAGGCTTCCCGCACGGCCAGGTCCGGCCGGCGCCGCGCCACGGCCCCGACCAGGCCGCCGATCGCCGCCTGTCCTGCGGGCGAAGCGGTGCCGTGCGAGGCAGCGACCAGTGCTGTGGCAGTCTGTGCCGGGACCATGCCGCCCCACGGTTCGCAAGCGAAGCCGTCGGGCGTCGTGTCCAGCTCCGGTTCCGGCAGACGCGCGCGGACCGGCCGCCGCGGCATCAGCAGCCCCGTCGGGGTGCTCATGCTGCCGCCTCCCCCGCGGCTGCCGCAGGTATTCCGACGGAAACCAGGCCGTCCTCGATCCGCACCGGGAACACCGGCAGCACCAGCTCGGGATCCGTGTAGCACTCGCCCGTGCCCAGGTCGTACACCTGCTTGTGCAGCGGCGAGGCGATGGTCCGGCGCCACCCCGTGCTGCCCAGGATGCCGCGGGCCATCACGCAGGAGCCGGTGGCCGGATCCCGGTGCGCGGCCGCATACACCTCGGTGGCCGAGACCTTGAACAGCGCCACCTGCTCCCCCTGCACCAGGGCGGCCTCGCCCCAGGCAACTTCCAGCTCATCCACGTGGCAGACAGCGTGCCAGCGCAGCGCGAGGCCGTCCAGTCGGGTCTCCTCAGCGGTCAGTACGGTCATCGTGAACCCCGTTCGGTGTCGGTCGGATAAGGATGGCTCCCACGCTACGGAGCCGATGTTTCGGGCTTCGCTCCTGCCCGGTTTCGGCCGCGTAAAACGCTCCTCACCGGCCGGGGAACCGCGCTGTGATGCTGCGCCAGGCCCCGAAAAAAGGCCACTGGACCCGAAAACGCGCCGTCCGCCGTCGTTGTTTCCGGCAGGTTTCCAAACCCTCACCCCCGACCCCCCAAAACCCGGAGGAAACGTCAACTGCGGGAAACAGAAGGGAAATTGCCGTGCAACGGCGCCCGCCTAGCGTGGAACCCATGCAGCGCCGGTCCTTGCCGGCGGAAGCCATTTTGAACCCGAGGTAGGCCCATGAACCAGAACAGTTCCCCAGCCGCACGCCGGATTGTCGTCGTCGGCGGCGGGCCCGCGGCGCACCGTTTCACGGAAGCGATGTGCGCCCGCGGCACCGCCGGCCTGGCCATCACCGTCCTGACCGAGGAAACGCACCTCCCCTACGACCGGGTGGCCCTGAGCCGGGCCCTCACCGAAACCGGTGTGGACCTGACCCTGGGTGACCGGGAACTGTGGAACAACGACGCCGTCAGCCTGGTTACCGGCGCGCGTGCGGTGGATCTGGACCTGGCCACCAAGGAAGTGATCACCGCCGACGGCGGGCGGTTCGGCTACGACGAGCTGGTCCTGGCGACCGGTTCGAACGCCGCCCGGCTGCCGATTCCGGGCAACGAGCACACCCACGTCTACCGGACCCTGGAGGACGTGTGGGAGATCAACCGGCGCGTCGCCGAACTGGGCGAACGGCTCGGGCGGCCGGTCAACGCCGTCACGATCGGCGGCGGGCTGCTCGGGCTGGAAGCCGCCGCCGGGCTGCAGCAGCTCGGGGCCAACCCGGTGGTGATCGACGGCGGCCCCTGGCTGATGGGCACGCAGCTGGACGAGGGCGCGGGCCAGGCAATGGGCCGGCTCATCGCGGCCAAAGGGCTGGAGGTCCACGGCGGCGTGTATCCGGCGGCCGTGCTCACCGAAGAAGGACCGGACGGCGCGGCGACGGTCACCGGCGTCGAAATGGCGGACGGGCGGATCATCGAGGCGGACATGGTGGTCGTCTCGATCGGCGTCCGGCCGCGCGACGAGCTGGCCCGCACGCTGAACGGCCGGGCCAAGGAGGAGGCCGCGGCGGCCGCCGGGAAGGCACCGGAAGAGCTGGGCGACGAGGACTTCGTCCCGGTCTTCCGGATGGGCGCCCGCGGCGGCATCGTCATTGACGAGTCCTGTGCCACGGACGTGGAGAACGTCTGGGCGGTCGGCGAGGTGGCCAATTTCGGCGGCCTCTGCGTGGGGCTGGTGGCCCCCGCCAACACGATGGCGGAGATCGTCGCTGACCGGCTGCACGGCGGCAGCGCGGCCTTCGCCGGGTTCGACACCGCCACCAAGCTCAAGCTTTCCGGCGTGGACGTGGCCAGCTTCGGCGACGGCTTTGCCAAGACCGCCGGCGCGCTGGAGATCGTGTACGCCGACCCGGCCCGCGGTGTCTACCAGAAGGTGGTCACCAGCAACGACGCGAAGACCCTGCTGGGCGGCATCTTCGTCGGCGACGCCGCACCGTACCAGAGCCTGCGCCCGCTGCTCGGCCGGGAGCTGCCGGCCGAACCCGGGGCGTACCTGTCGGCCGCGGGCGGTGCGGAGGCCCCGGACTCGGACCTGCCGGACGACGCGATCCTGTGCTCCTGCAACAACGTCGCCGCCGGATCCATCCGCGACGCGGTCAACGGCTGCGGCAGCTGCGAAGGCCAGGATCCCGTCCAGGAGCTCGCCGGACTCAAGGCGTGCACCCGCGCCGGCACCCAGTGCGGCTCCTGCGTCCCGATGCTCAAGAAGCTGCTGGAAACCGAGCTGGCCAACAACGGCATCGCCGTCTCCAAGGCGCTCTGCGAACACTTCGCCCTCTCGCGCGCCGAGCTCTTCGAAGCGGTTCGGGCCACCGGGCTGCGCAGCGCCGGCGAGGTCTTCGCCCGGTTCGGCGTTCCGGTGGAGCTGGAGCACGACGACGGCACGGTGGAAGCGGTCCCGCCGCTCGGCTGCGACATCTGCAAGCCGGCCCTGGGCTCCATCCTGTCCTCGCAGCACGCCGAGTACCCGCTGGACGGCGGCCGCGGAACGCTGCAGGACACCAATGACCGCGCCCTGGCCAACATGCAGAAGAACGGCACCTACTCCGTGGTCCCGCGCATCCCGGGCGGCGAGATCACCCCGGACAAGCTGGCCGTGATCGCCCAGGTCGCGCAGAAGTACGGCCTGTACACGAAGATCACCGGAGCCCTGCGAATCGACATGTTCGGGGCCCGCCTCGAGCAGCTGCCGGACATCTGGAAGGAGCTGGTGGACGCCGGCTTCGAATCCGGACAGGCCTACGGCAAGGCGCTGCGCAACGTGAAGAGCTGCGTCGGCTCCACCTGGTGCCGCTACGGCGTGCAGGATTCCGTGGCGATGGCCATCAGCATGGAGCTGCGCTACCGGGGCCTGCGCGCGCCGCACAAGTTCAAGATGGGTGTCTCCGGCTGCGCCCGCGAATGCGCCGAGGCCCGGGGCAAGGACGTCGGCGTCATCGCCACCGCGGACGGTTGGAACCTCTACGTCGGCGGCAACGGCGGCGCCAACCCGGCGCACGCCCAGCTGCTCGCCAAGGACCTGGATGACGAGACGCTCGTCCGTTACGTGGACCGGTACCTGATGTACTACATCCGCACCGCCGACCGGCTGCAGCGCACCGCCCGCTGGATGGAGGACCTGGACGGCGGCATCGGCCACGTGCGGGACGTCGTCGTCGACGACTCCCTCGGCATCGCCGCAGACCTCGAGGCCGCGATGGCCCGCCACATCGAGAACTACGAGGACGAGTGGGCGGCCACGCTCAAGGACCCGGAGCGGCTGCGCCGCTTCCGATCCTTCGTCAACGCCCCGGACCAGCGGGACGACTCGATCGCCAACGTGGCCGAGCGCGGCATGATCCGCCCTGCCACCGAGGCCGAGAAGGCCGCCGCTGCCGCCGGCGAAGGACCCGTCCTGCTCGGCGCCACCATTCCCGTCCGACAGTCCTCCGAAGGAGCCTGACATGCAGCTCACCGCAGACCTGACCGGCCGGCACGTCCTCGTCGCCGGCGCCCATGACGAGGCCCGCCGCGCGGTCCGCCGCTTCGCCGCCGCCGGGGCCATCGTCCGTCCGGTGTCCCGTCCGGAACACTTCACCCCGGAAATGCTCGACGGCGCCGTGCTGGCCGCGGTGGTCTCCGCGGACGACGGCGGATGGCCGGATTTGTCAAAGGCCTGCGGTGATCGCGGGGTGCTGCTGGTGCGCGAGGCTCCCGCGCTTTCCGGCGGGCGCGTGACGCTGGTCGGCGGCGGGCCCGGGACGCAAGACCTGCTCACGGTGGGCGCCCAGGAGGCACTGCGGGAGGCCGACGTCGTTTTCTTCGACCGGCTCGCCCCGCACGACGACCTGCCCCGGCTCGCCCCCGGGGCGGAACTGGTCGACGTGGGCAAGCAACCCGGCCACCACAAGGTCACCCAGCGGGACATCGAGCGGCTGATGATCGAGTCGGCCAAGGCCGGCAACAATGTGGTGCGGCTCAAGGGCGGCGACCCGTTCGTGTTCGGCCGCGGCGGGGAGGAAGCCGCAGCCTGCGCGGAAGCCGGCATCCCCGTCAGCGTGATCTCCGGCGTGACCAGCGCGATCTCCGTCCCGGCGGCGGCGGGCATCCCGGTGACGCACCGCGGCATCAGCCACATGTTCACCGTGGTCTCCGGGCATCAGCCGCTGACCGAGGCCGAGCACGAGCACCTCGCCGGCCTCGGCGGCACCGTCGTGGTGCTGATGGGCGTCGGCACGCTGCCCCAGCTCACCGCCGGACTGCGCCGCGCGGGGATGCGCCCGGACATGCCGGTGGCCGTGGTGGAGCGCGGCTTCAGCGACTCCCAGCGGACCACGGTCTCCACCCTGGCCGGCATCGTCACCGCGGCGGGCGCGGCCCGGGTCAAGTCCCCCGCCATCCTCGTGATCGGCGAAGTAGTACGGCTCGCCGACGGGAACGGCGCCGGGCAGCTCGCCAGCCTGGCCGAAACGGTGGGAGCCTGATGGCCGGGACCGCCACGGGCCGGCCGCCCGGCCACGGCACGGCCGAATCCCTGGAGGAAGTGCGGGCCCTGGTCGAGGCAACCAATGCGGAGGCCCTCGCCGGCTTCCGCATCGGGGTCACCTCGGACCGGCGCTCCGACGACCTGATCTCCGCGCTGGAACGGCGCGGCGCCCAGGTCCTGCATGCCCCGGCGCTGAGGATCGCCCCGGTGGCCGAGGACCGGGCGCTGCTGCAGGACACCGCCGCCGTCCTGCATGCCCGTCCGGATGCCACCATGATCACCACCGCCTACGGCATGCGCCGCTGGACCGAGGCTGCGGACGTCCACGGCCTCGGCGAAGAGCTGATGGATGCCCTCGAGGCGTCCCGGATCTTCGTGCGGGGCCCGAAGGCCCGAGGGGCCGTCCGTGCCGCCGGCCTCAACGATGCCGGCATCAGCCACGACGAACGCACCTCCAGCCTCGTGGACCTGCTCCTGGCCGAGGGCGTGTCCGGCGCCACCGTCGCGGTCCAGCTGCACGGTTACACCGACACGACGCAGCTCGCGAGGCTCCGCGACGCCGGGGCCCGGGTCCTGACCGTCACGCCGTACCGCTGGGTCAAGCCTGAAGGGTCGGAAGAGAAGGTCGGCCGGCTTATCGAGGCGGTCGTCGCGCGGCAGCTGGACGTGGTCACTTTCACCAGCGCTCCGGCGGTCGACGCGCTGCTCAGCACCGCGCATGAGATGGGCCGGTATGACGCCCTGGTGGAGGCGTTCGGGAACGACGTCGTCGCGGCCGCCGTCGGGCCGGTCACCTCGCGCCCGCTGGAGGATGCGGGAATCCGTCCCCTCATGCCCGAGCGCTACCGGATGGGCGCCCTCATCCGGCTGGTCGTCGAGCACCTGTCCGAAAACCGGATCCAGCGCGTTGGCACGGCGCTCGGCGAAGTCCAGATCCGCGGCCGCTCGGTCATCCTCGGCGGACGGCGGACGGACCTCTCCCCCACGCCCATGGCCATCTTCCGAGCCCTCGCCACGGCCGGCGGGGCGGTGCTGCCGCGCGAATCACTCCAGCAGTGCCTGCCGGACGCCCCCGGCGAACACGCGCTGGACATGGCCGTGAGCCGGCTCCGCCAGGCCCTGCCGGATGCGTCGCTCGTCGCGACCGTGATCAAGCGCGGATACCGCCTCAACGTGTAGCGGCCGTCCCGGAGACGGGGCGGGCTGCCCCGTCGGCAAGGGTCAGGCGACGATTGCGCCGCCGGCCGGCACCGCGGCGGCATACAGCCAGAACAGGGCCAGCAGGGCGAGCGGCAGCAGCAGGGAGCAGACTCCGGCGCCCCGGCCGCGTCCGGTAAAGACGGCGACGGCTCCCAGCACCATGCCCGGCAGCACCCCGAGCAGGCCGATCTGGGCCAGCATCGCCCCGGCGGCGGACGCCCGTGCCTCGGCCGCGGTGCAGGCGTTGTCCAGCGCGCACAGTCCCTGCAGGAGCAGCGGGAAGCCGACGACGATCAGCGCGACGGCGGCCGCGCAGAGTCCAAGCGCCAGCCAGCCGGGCCAGCGGGGCTTGGCCGCATCGGCGGCGGGCAGGACCATCTCCTCAAGATACTCCCGGCGGGAACCGGAGGGAACGCCGCAGCGGCAGGCCGGCCCCAGGCGGGCGGCCGGTTCCGGACGGGCCCTAGCTGCAGGTGGGCAGGCGCACTGCGGCCGGGGCGCATTCCCCGCCCGCCGGCGCCGCTGCCGAGATGCCGAGCACGGTGGCCCCGACGTCTTCCAGCGCAACCTGCATGAAGGTCAGCGAGAGCAGGTTCTCTTCGCGCTGGCGCGCGCTGACCCCGGTGGAGGAATTGAGCCAGGTGAAGCGGGTGAGCTTGCCCTCCAACTCACCGAGGAGGGCCTGGATCTCGGCCTCCAGCACGGCCGACTGCTGCCCGGCCACGGCGGAGGCGTCCGCGGCAGCGGATACGGGTTCAAAACGGCGCAGCGTCGAGGGCTCGTGCGGCATGGGTCGGCCTTTCCGGGGAGGAGTGCGCCACCGTCTTCCGATGGCAACAGGCACATCGTAACGTTTCATCCCCGCGGCCAACAGACCCCGTCGGCGTGTCCCGGCGCACACACCGGTGAAGTAGGTCACAATATGCCCGGACGGGTCGCTGCGTCAGATCGGGTACTGCGCGTGGCCGTACTGCTGGATCGTCACCCACCGCTGCTCGGTGAAGGAATCAATGCCGGCCTGGCCGCCGAATTTGCCATAGCCGGAGTTCTGGATTCCGCCGAACGGGGCCATGGGCTCGTCCGCCACCGGCTGGTCGTTCACGTGCACGATCCCGGTCCGCAGCCGCTGCGCCACCTTCAGTCCTTCGTGGATATTCTCGCTGATCACGCCGGCGGTCAGGCCGTACTTCGTGTCGTTGGCCAGCTCCACCGCATGCTCAGCACTTCGAGCCGGGAGCACGGTGGTCGCCGACCCGAAGATCTCCTCGTGGAAGATCCTCATCTCGGGCGTGGTTCCGGTCAGCACCGTCGCCGGCACGATCGAATGGTCCAGCTTGTGCCCGCCGGCCACCGCCGTCGCGCCCTTCCGCACAGCATCGTCAATGAGCTCATACTGCCGGTGAGCGGACTTCGCGTTCACCGCCGGGCCGATCACCGTGGCCGGATCCGCCGGGTCGCCGGTCGGCAGCACGGAGACCCTCCGCGCGAACTTCTCGGTGAACTCCTCGGCCAGGCTCTGGTCCACCACCACGCGGTCCACCGACATGCAGATCTGCCCGGCGTTCATGAAGGAGCCGAAGACGGCAGCATCCACCGCGTAGTCCAGGTCCGCGTCCTTGAGCACCACCAGGCTGTTCTTGCCGCCGAGCTCCAGCACGGCCGGTTTGAGGTTTTCGGCCGCCATGACGCCGATCTTCCGGCCCACTGCGGTGGACCCGGTGAAGTTGACGATCCGGACGCGTTCGTCAGTGATCATGGCGCTAACGACGGCGGCGGCGTCCTCGGGCGCGTTCGTCACCACGTTGAGCACTCCCGGCGGCAGCCCGGCGTCCAGCAGTGCATCCGCAAGGTAGAGCCCGCAGGCCAGCGGCGCGTCCTCGCTCGGCTTGAGCACCGCCGTATTGCCGACGGCCAGTGGGACGGCGATCGCGCGGATGCCCAGGATAAACGGCGCGTTCCAGGGCGACATGGCCCCCACCACGCCGAACGGCTGGCGGATGGAGAGCGAGTAGGCGCCGGGCATGTCGGAGGCCAGCACGTCACCGCGGGTGGCGGTCGTGGCCGCGGCCGCCTCGCGCAGCATGTTGGCGGCCAGCCCGGTGTTGAACAGCGACCACGGCTTGACGCCGCCCACTTCACCGGCCATCAGTTCGGCGCCCCGTTCCGCCCGTTCCTCCAGCAGGTCCGCGGCCTTCAGGAAGATCTTCCGGCGGGCGCTCGGGGCCATGGCCACCCAGTCGTCGAAGGCGGCGGCCGCGGCGTCCACCGCCTTCGTCATGTCCTCCGCCCCGGCGGCTGCCACGGTCGCGAAGGCCTCGCCGGTGTAGGGATTGATGTCCTCGGTGGTCTTGCCGGAGGCGGCCGGGACATGCTTGCCGCCGATGATCAGGTCACGCGTGATTGCCACTGAAGCCTCCTAGGTCCGGCGGCTCCCCGCCTCGGGCGGAGGGCCCGTCTTGACACTCCTTTGCTACCACCGACCAGCGCCGAAAGATAGGGAAGGGACCGCCGTCGTTGGCCGGCGCCGCGCTTGCACCGCGCAGGGAACTAGGGCCGCGCAAACCGTGGAGTCCGCCGCCCGGACCCCCAAAATTCGCCGTCCGGCCCCTCAAAATCCGGTCCGGCCACTCCCTTGATTTCGGCGTTGCCCCGCTTCCGCCCTCCGGCGACGATTGAAGTCCATCCATAGTTTCGCGGGCATGGCTGGTGTGGGGCGCTGGTCCATGCCCGTTCCTCGAGAGGACACTCGACATGAGGAAAATTCCAGCCGCCCTGCTCACCTGCGTCCTGGCGCTCGGCGCCCTCCTCCCGGCTGCCCAGCCGGCGACGGCAGCCACCGCCACCACCGTCGTCGCCGCCGGCAGCACCAACGCCAAGGCCCTCTTCAGCAACGCCGGCGGCTACGTCGCCTCGAACAAGAGCTTCGGCCAGAGCTACTACCTGAAGAACATCAAGTCCAACCGGACCGGCGTGCTGCAGGAAAGCCGTGGGGGCAAGTGGGTCACGCTGCGAAGTCTCAGCTGGCGCAAGCAGGCCGGCTCGGTCAATTCCACGGCGGTGACCGTCCGGACCACCAAGACCACGGCCACCGTGGTCAAGAAGTACCGGCTGGTCGTCAACGCCACGAAGCTGGAGAAGCAGTGGGTTTCGGCGACGGCCACGCTGCGCCACCAGAATCCGCGGCACTACACCGGCTACAAGCGGACGGTGTACAACACGATCAAGAAGTACTGCCCCAACGTCATCATCCTGGAGGAAAGCCGCACGCGCAGCTACACGTACAGCACCTCGCTGCGGATGAACGTGGCACGCCGCCCGGCGGGCCAGCTGCTGAAGTATGCGGCCCTGCACGAGTGCGCGCACGTGCGGCAGTTCAGCCTCTACGCACCGTCCCAGCAGCCGACGCTGCACAAGAAGCTGAATGCCATCTACAAGACCACCCGAGGCGTGGAAATGGCCGCGGACTGCATGGCCTTCCGCATGGGTGTGGACAGCAAGCTCATCTTCGGCACGTACACCAAGAACTGCGCCGGCGCACGGGGAACGGCGGCCGCGAAACTGCTGGCCGGGCGGAAGCTCTGAGCCGTCCACAGGGCGCCGCGGCCCCCTTTTCCGCCACCCGCGATTGTGCGACGATGCCCTCATGAGGCACGGATACAGCCACGGCCACCACGAGGACGAGGACCTGCCGGCGAGCGATCCCCGGGCCATTGCCGAACGCCGCCGGGAAGCGGAGGAGAAGCTGGAGCAGCACCAGAAAGAGGCCCGCGAGAAGGAAGCCCACGAGCATCCGAAGGCCTGAGCCTTAGGGCCCGGCCGGCTCTGGTCCTGGCCGGTTCCGGGCCTGAACGTTGCGGGTCTGTCCGGCCTTGGACCGGAGGTCCGCGGGTCCGGCCGGCCCCGCACTCTGGCTGGCCGCGGGCCGGGTTAGCCGAGCGCGCGCAGCGCCGCGAAGTAGCCCGGGATCCGTTCGGTCGAGCCGCCGGACTTCATCGGCACCGCCTCGATGACTGCCGGGCCTTCTGCGAGCAGCTCCCAGGCCGCCGGGTCGAAGACGCGCCGGCATTCGCGGCGCCCGAAGTGCCCCGGCATCGGCAGCCCCTCGATCGCGCGCCGCAGCGGTCCCGGGATGCCCCGCCGGTCCGCGCCGAGGTGCGCCACGTACTGGAACCTGTTGCCCTGGAAATCCGTCTCCGCCAGGAACACGCGGCCGCGCCGGCCCACCAGGGCGTGCAGATTCGCCGCCAGCCGGGCCTGCTCCGCCGGGTCCAGCACATGCAGCACGCCGCGCAGGAACACGTTCGCGTCGCCGCCGGCCTCCTCGCGCAGCAGTCCGGCAGCGCCGTCGGCCGTGGCGTCCACGGCGAGGAACCTGGCATTGGTCGCCGCACCGCTTTCGGCGCCCGCCCGTGCCACGGCGCTGCCGGACACGTCCACGCCGATCGCCTCGGGAAACATCCCGGCCAGCCACCGCGTGAAGGTGCCGTTGCCGCAGCCGACGTCGATCACCGGCAGCGCTGGATCCAGCTGGGCGCGGATCTGCTCCTCGTACCGCTCCCGCTCGGATGCAGCGCCGGCGTCCCAGAGCACCTGGCCTCCCCGCCCGGTATGGCTGATCCCGGCCCAGTACCGCTCCCACGCCGTGTGCGGATTCTTCGGCACGCGGGACGAGAGCTTGGCCAGGGTCGGCAGCAAGACAAGGGAATCCCAGAGGTTACGCATAAACCAACCTTAGGCAGGCGGAAAGTCCGCATTGAACAAGAACACGACGGCGTCGGCCGGCACCGGGCGGCTGAAATGGAAACCCTGGCCGTAGAGACAGTCGAGTTCCCGCAGCCGCGCGGCCTCTCCGGACGTCTCGATGCCCTCGACAATGGCCTGCAGCCCGGCCGACCTGATCAGCTGCAGGACTGCGGCCACGAAGTCGCGCTGGCCCTGGTCCGCGTCGATGCCCTTGATCAGCGACTGGTCCACTTTCACGGTGTCCGCCGGCAGCGAGCGCAGGTAGCTGATCGAGGAGTAGCCGGTGCCAAAATCGTCGATCTGCAGGCCCACGCCCAGCCCGCTGAGCTTAGCCAGCACCTGGGCCTCTTCGGTCTCACGGGTCATCAGGACGGTCTCGGTAATTTCGAAGACCAGCTGCGCCGGCGCGATGCCGCAGCGCGTCAGGGTTCCGGCGACGTCGTCCAGCAGATCCTTCCGCAGCAGCTCGGCGGCGGACAGGTTTACATGCAGCTTGACGTCCTGCATGCCCGGCACGACGGCGTTCCACGCCTTCAGCTGCGGCAGCGCCTCCGCCAGTGCCCACCTGCCGATGTCCACGATCAGCCCGGTTTCCTCGGCAAGCGGGATGAAGGTGTCCGGCAGGACCATGCCGCGTTCCGGGTGCCGCCACCGAACCAGGGCCTCCAGGCCAATGATCCTGCCGGTCGCAAGGGCGACGACGGGCTGGTAATAAAGCGACAGCTGACCCGTTTCCAGGCCGCTGCGCAGCTCCGCGGCCGTCCGGGAACGCTCCTGGGTGGCCTCGAGCATGGACGGGACGAAGAGCTGCACATTGTTCCGGCCACGGGACTTGGCCACATACATGGCCACGTCGGCGTCGCGCTGCAGGGCGGCCGCGGTGTCCTCTTCGGAACCGATGCTCACACCGATGCTGCCCATGGCCCATACGGAGGCCGAGCCCACGGTGATGCTTCGCTGCAGGGAGCGCAGCACGCGGTGTGCGATCGCACGCACGTCGTCTTCGTTCGCGTTGGGAACGAGGATCGCGAATTCGTCGCCGCCGAGCCGGGCCACAGTGTCCGTCTCACGGACCGAGGCCCGCAGCCTGCCGGCCACCTCGACCAGCACTTCGTCTCCGGCGCCATGGCCCAGGTTGTCGTTAATGGTCTTGAAACTGTCCAGGTCCAGCATCATCAGCGCTGGCGGGCGGCCTCCATGCTGCACCGCTTCGAGGGCCTCGATGATGCGTTCCCGCAGGCGGGACCGGTTGGCCAGCCCGGTGAGCGCGTCGGTCATCGCCATCCGGCGCAGCTCGGCCTGGGCCTGGATCAGCTCCGCCGTCCGTTCCGCGACCCGCTGCTCAAGGTCGGAGTAGATGTAGTGCAGTTCCTCGGCCAGCAGGTTGACGCCGGTGATGACGGCGTCGATCTCGTCCCGGGCCTCCGAGGGCGGGATCCGCGCCGAGAGGTCGCCGGACGCCAGCTTCACAACTCCCTCGACGAGTTGCTGCAGGCGGGGGTCCTTCGGCCCGGCCGCGGTCACCGCTGCACCGGAAGTTCAACGGAGACTGTCGTGCCCTCGCCCAGGCGGGACTGCACCAAGAGCTCCCCGCCGTGCTGATGCACCAGGTCCTGCACGATGGCCAGGCCAAGGCCGGTCCCCTGGATGGCGGCGGCCGTGGCGTTGGATCCGCGGAAGAAGCGCTGGTACAGCTTGGGCACCTCGTCCTCCGGTATCCCGATCCCGGTATCGGCAACCCTGACGCAGGCCCGCTCCACGCCGTCGCCGTCCGTGCTGGACAGCGTCACCGTGACGCTGCCGCCGGACGGCGTGAACTTGACGGCGTTGGAAATGATGTTCGTGAAGACCTGCTCCAGCTGCGCGCGGTCACCCTCGACCTGGACCGGCTCCCGATCCTCAAGCTGGAGCCTCAGGTCTCCGGCCGCCGCGGCCGGAGCCATCGTCGCCACCACGGACCGGAGCACCGTATTGAGGTTGAACTTTTCGATCGACTGCCGGATCTGCTGCGCATCGCTGCGCGAAAGCATCAGGACGTCCTCGATGAGCTGGTGCAGGCGGTGGGCGTTGCGCGCGACGACCTGCAGCATGCGGGACGTTTCCTCCGAGAGGCGCCCCTCGCCGTCGTCAATAATCAGGTCCAGATAGCCGATGATGGAGCTCAACGGTGTCCGCAGCTCATGGTTAACGGTGGCGACGAACTCATTCTTGGCCCGGTCCAGGTCCCGCAGCCGCTCCAGGACCTGCCGCTGCGCCGTGATCAGCTGGCCCTGCACCAGCCCGTGCGCCAGGTTGCCGGCCACGTGCTGGACCAGCGAGGCCTCCACCGGCGTCCACGTGCGCGGGGCGTGGGCGCCCAGCCAGAGCAGGCCGAAGGCACTCGCCCCGTGGCCCAGCGGCACGATCAGCGAGGAACCCAGTCCGTCCCGGGCCGCGGACTTCGCCAGCGGATCGCACGACGGCGCCAGGGCCGGGTCGTGGTGGTCCGGCACGGCGAGCACGGTGGCGTCTTCCCACAGCTGCGCCGCCAGCGGCCGCGCATCCTCCTCGGCCAGGGCCGGCGCCGTGCCGCGGATCCCGTCCGCGCTCCAGCCCAGGGCCTGCTCCGGCACCCTCTCGTCCCCGAAGGTCAGGATCCAGCTGTGCTCGACCCCGAAGACTTCCCCGAGGCCGGCAATCACGTTGCGGGACATCGCCTGCGGATCGTGCGAGCCCCGGATGGCTTCCGATATCCGCCGGGTGCGGCTGCGCA
The DNA here is from genome assembly GCF_037144715.1 of Arthrobacter sp. USHLN218. Lineage (NCBI taxonomy): Bacteria > Bacillati > Actinomycetota > Actinomycetes > Micrococcales > Micrococcaceae > Arthrobacter > Arthrobacter sp. USHLN218. The sequence continues at coordinate 570,362 of NZ_JBBCYT010000001.1, read as the reverse complement.
AAGCTTCGGTTTTTTCGCGGCGCTCGGCCCGTTGGCTGCTGCGGGCCAGCGCGGCTCGGACCCGCAGCACCAGTTCCTCCGGCTGCAGGGGCCGCAGCAGGAATTCCGACGGGTCCCACTGGGCGATCCGCTCGGGCGGGACGCGGCCGCCCGTCACCAGGACCACCGGCAGCCGTCCGCGGAGGCCGGTCCGCGCCAACTGCTCCAGCCAGTGGTCGCCCTCCGACTCGCAAGCGGCCAGGATGATGACGGCACCGGGCTGCTCCGGAGCATTCGGGGCGTCCGGGGCCAGCAGCTTGACCAGCGATTCCCCGTCCGCAGCCTCCCTGATCGGGAACCCCGCGGCACGCAGCACCGAACAGGCCTCCGCCCGTTCTTCGGGCCTGTCCCCCGCGACCGCGACGGGCGCTTGCGCCGCCGGCACCGTGGCTGTTTCCATGAATCCTTTTCCCGGCGCCTGCGCTGCTGCGGGCGTCGTCATTTGCAAGGGCGAGCCCCACAATCAATCATTTCACCATCGCGGCCGCCGCTGCGCCAGCATCCTGCCCAACCCGGTCCGGCTGCGCCGCGCGGGGCGACTAGGCCCAATGCAAGCCCGCACCCTTCTATGCAAAGATGGAGGCTCCAGAGCACGTAGTCGAAAGGATGCCAATGTCCGGGATCGCCGCCTATATTGACCACACATTGCTCAAGCCGGAGGCATCGCGCGAGGACATCCTGAAAGTCTGCGAGGAGGCGGTCAAGTACAAGTTCGCCTCGGTCTGCACGAACCCGGTCTGGACGGCGCTCGTGCACAACACGCTGAAGGGCTCGGGCGTCAAGACCTGCGCCGTCGTCGGATTCCCCTTTGGAGCGACGCCGACGGACGTAAAGGTCTACGAAGCCCGCGGCGCGAACCTGGACGGCGCGGACGAAGTGGACATGGTCATCAACGTCGCCGCCGCGCGCGCCGGTGACCGCAGCTCGCTCTTCACGGACATCGCGGCCGTGGCCGACGCGGTCCACGCAGGGGGTGCGCTGCTGAAAGTCATCCTGGAGACCCACTTCCTCACGGACGAGCAGAAAGTGCTTGTCTGCGAGGTGGCTGCCGAAGCCGGTGCCGACTTCGTCAAGACCTCCACCGGATTCACCGGCGGCGGCGCCACGGTCGAGGACATCAAGCTGATGCGCGGCACCGTCGGATCCGCGTTGGGCGTCAAGGCCTCGGGCGGAGTGCGCTCGATCGAGGACGCCAAGTCCATGCTTGAAGCCGGCGCAACACGGATCGGCGCCAGCTCGTCAGTAGCTATTGTTAACGGCGAGACAACTTCTTCCGGATACTGACGTCCGGACCACCACCCGCATTTCGAGGAGAGAAAATCCCCCATGGCAACCCCTAAGCAGCGCTCCCACTCCGGCGAAGGCCACCTTGTCAGCAACATCGTGATCTTCGTCCTCATGATGGTGCTGTTCCTCGGCGCGATCGTCGCCTTCGGTTTCGAGCCGCAGATCGGGGCCATCCCTGCCTTCGCCATCGGCCTGACCCTGTTCGCCCTGGCGTTCTTCATCCCGCAGCAGATCATCGGCCGCTCGGATTCCCACAAAGACCTCGCTAGCTAATCCCACCAACGGGCGACAAGCCCCCCAACACCTGGGCGCACAGCCTCGGTTGCAGGAGAACTCCGGTGCTCGGCCCTGGCCGAAAACCCGGTGGCACCTGCAACCGGCTGTGCGCTCAGCCCGTTAACGGCGGCGGCACGCTGCCCGCTGGGCAAGGCGCCACAACGACGGCGGGGCGGCCCGCCGTCGTCGGCGTTCCGCTGCCGGTCGATGCGCATGTAGACTGGCAAACGGTGTGACGGGAAGTCTGGTCGTCGAGCAATTCGTGACGTCCTGACCCCAAGGAGAGCCATGACCCAGCCCGCTCCCGGCCAATCCAAAACCGTCCTCGGACGCGGCAGCTATCCCGAGTATCTGCGGATCAGCGACCTCTTGCGCAAGGAAACCGTCGGCGGGATCCTGCTGCTGATCGCCGCCGTCGCCGCCCTGGTCTGGGCGAACTCCCCCGCCGCGGACAGCTACTTCGCCATCCGGGACTTCACCATCGGCTACGAGCCGTGGCACCTGGACCTGAGCATCGGCAAGTGGGCCTCCGACGGCCTGCTGGCCATCTTCTTCTTCCTCACCGGTCTGGAACTCAAGCGCGAGTTCGTCGCGGGCGACCTGCGTTCGCCCAGCCGCGCTATCGTTCCCATCGCGGCGGCATTCGGCGGTGTGGCAGTCCCGGCCCTGATCTACGTCGCCATCAACCTCAGCGCCGGCCCCGAAGCGCTGCGCGGGTGGGCCATCCCCACCGCTACCGACATCGCCTTCGCCGTCGCCGTGCTGGCCGTCATCAGCTCGCATCTGCCGAGCGCCCTGCGCATCTTCATCCTGACCCTCGCGGTAGTCGATGACCTGATCGCGATCGCCATCATCGCGTTCTTCTACACCGAAGAAGTCCATGTCCCGTTCCTGCTGTGGATGTTGCTGCCGCTCGGGCTTTTTGCCTTCCTGACGCAGAAGTACACCCGCTTCTTCGCCCGGCACCATGCCGCCGCATGGATCGTCCTGCTCCCGCTGGGCGTCATCACCTGGGCCCTGATGCATTCCTCCGGCGTCCACGCCACCGTTGCCGGCGTCCTGCTCGGCTTCGTGGTCCCCGTCCAGCGCCGCGCGAAGGACGGCGGCCCGGATGCCGGGCCTGGCCTCGCCGAGCTGCTCGAGCACCGCTTCCGTCCGTTGTCCACGGGCTTCGCCGTTCCGGTCTTCGCCTTCTTCTCCGCGGGCGTGGCGCTCGGAGGATGGGCGGGCTTCGAGTCAGCCGTCACGGACGCCGTCGCGATGGGCATCATCCTGGGCCTCTTCCTGGGCAAGCCCATCGGCATCCTGCTGACCACGTGGGTCCTCACCAAGGCCACGAAGGCGCACCTGGACCCCTCGCTGAAGTGGGTCGACGTGCTGGGCGTCGCCATCCTCGCCGGCGTTGGCTTCACCGTGTCGCTGCTGGTCAACGACCTCAGCTTCCTCCTCGGCAGCCAGCATCACGACCATGCCAAGGTCGCCGTCCTCACCGGCTCGCTGGTGTCCGCCCTCGTCGCCGCTGGCGTCCTGCGCGCCCGCAACAGCCACTACCGCCGTGTCGAGGCTGAGGAACAGGTGGACGCCAACCACGACGGCATTCCCGACGTCTACGAAGAGGGCAACCGCGCCTGATGCGCCGCAACGGTCGTCGGCAGCCACAGCGCGGTTAGGAACAGACTCCCTTTTGGCTCAACTCACTGAGTGTCCATGTCAGGGGCTGCGTTCCCCCGGCTGAGTCGGTCTTCGTCACGACAACCTCCCAGTTGCTGTTGTTGAGGCCCAACTGGTCCAGCGAGATAGTAAGTATCGCCAGCCCTGATGCGTCCGGCCGCGGGGCGACCAACGTGATCGGGTCTTTGCCCGGTTCCTGGCCGCCCTTGTTCAGGCGAACCGCAGAAAGCGTGAAGCCAGTCCCCGGGGTCTGCATCCACCGGATGGTGAAGGTCTTGCCATCCGCGGAAACCGAACAGCCGGAACCGACGATTCCCACGGCGACGGACACCTCGACGGCCGCCGACTGGGACCACTTGGCCGCCGCCGTTCCCGCGCCGGCGCCCATCAGCACCGTAGCCGTGAAGGCTGCAGCGGCAACACGAAGTTGTTTGGACTGCCGAAACCTCGTGCCCTGCTCAGTCATGCCTCGGCCTTCTTTCGGCGTGACTCCCGTGCCCCTCGGAGGATAGTGACCACTCCATAGCCGATCAGGCCGACGGCGACCCACTTGGCCACGCCCTCGCGGTTGTTGTTCTCCATCCAGTTGGCCGCCCACCCCACCTTTGGCACGGAGTACAGCAACTTCCCGCGGACCTGCACCTCCTGCACGGGGACCTCGTCCTCCAGCGAATTGTTGTCGCCCTTGGTGATCAGCGTGCGGTCGCCCTCCTGGTTCACGCCGATCGACACGATACGGTGCGTCACCACCTCCGGTTCTCCGGACTTGAGCTGGTACGTGATGACGTCGCCGATCCTCAGCCCGGCGAAATCCGTTGGCTTGACGATCAGCAGGGTCCCCGGCGGATACTTCGGCGCCATCGAATTGGTCAGCACCGTGTAAGGCTGCGAACCCGTGACGGCAGGAATGACGATTAGGATTACAGCGGCAAAAAGGGCCGTGCACAACGCCACGAAACCCAGTACCCGGCCGGCGGCGCGCCGCATCCCCCGCGGCTTGGTTACAAGGCTGGTTTCAACGCCAGCAGCAGTCATAGCTATCCGTTCAAAGCTGGTCAGCGGTAATCGGCACGGTGATCTTCGTCTGCGTGCCGGAGAGTGCCTGAGGCGCGGTCGAAACCAACGCCAACTGAAAGCAGAAGACGGCCGACGCATTCTTGGCAAGGGTCGCCTCGGCCGAGCCGCCGGCGGCGGTGAAATCGACGGCGCCGCAATTGCTCGTATCCGCAGGAAGCGCCCTTGTCTTGATCACGAGGTAGCTGGCGGAAGCCTGTCCGATGCGGGCCCGGACCGCGAAATCCGAGCCCGCATTCGTGACGTTCGAGACCTTCACGCCGGCGTAGGCCGGCACCGTGCTCGAAACGGGGCCGCTTGGCCGCAGCGGCAGCAACGCCGCCTTGCCCGAAGCATCCACCATTTCCATCTCTGCACCGGTTCCCACGTCCGTGAGCGTGACACGAAAATTCGCCGCCTGGATGGTGCCGGCTTCCACCGGCACCACCCTGCTCCACAGCGCGTACGTCCCCTGTACAGTCAGCAAACCAAGAACGACGGCGGCAGCGAGGAGAGCGCTGGCCTTCAGTAACGTCTTGATCCGCATCGTGTTTCTCTGGGTCGGTCAACGGGCGAATGCCGCTGAGGCGTGTTGCGCTGCTCGTAACCTGCCTTAAGGAGCGGCGACCGCCTGAGGCTTAATCTGCTCCAGCTTGTATGCGACCTCACCGAAATCGTATGCGGCTCCTACTCTGTCGCGCGCGCCTGTCGAAGCAAAGAACTCGAAAGTCGTGGCAGCTTTGACTTCCATAGTGTGGGTCTCGGAATCGGTCATGCTCGCCTTGAGCGGGCCAACGATACGCTCTCCATCTAGCGTTAGCTGCACGGGCGTCTGCTTTGCCGTTTCCCCGAACTCACCTCGGCCGATGCCCTCGGCGCTCACGGTCGCAGCCATCGCTTTGCCCTCAAGAGTGACCGTAAGGTCCTGCGAATAAGTAATCTTCTCGCCCGGGACGATTCGGTAGGCCTCAATATTCGAGATGTGTCCTGTCTTGTTTGAGGTCCAGGAAGCCTCACCGGCCTTTAGGTTGAGATCGCCGGCGGTAATACTGCCCGGGTCCCCTCCAGGCAAGTCCACACTCCACCAGGCCAACGTCCCACCGCCGCCTAGGAGCAGTGCTACGCCAATACCGGTGGCGATGGCACCTTTCGTCATCGTGTTCATTTGTAGCCCCAACTGTTCAAACTAATTGCTGACAAGTGCCACCCTTGCGGCCGATTCTCAAGAATCGACGCTGGGTTAACAAAAGGAAGATGCAAGATCTCCTCAAGATTTGGGCCCTTCTGGCCAGCTGAATCTTGAGCAGATCTTGAGGTGTTTCTGCGCTGGAGCTTGAGCATGTGTGGCGACAATGGCTGCATCAGGTCGGATCACGCGGACGGAGGAACCATGAGGGTCGACGACCAGCTGGTTTCCTTCGAGGCGCTGCGTGAGCTGGCGGATGAGTTCGATGACGACCGTGTATGCCGGTCCTTCGTGGGTAACTTCATCAGCATGTGGGAGGCACGGCACGCCCGTCTTCGGGAGGCTGTCCTGGCATGCGATGTGAAGGCTGCGATGGATGCGGTGCTCAGCGTAAAGACCGCCAGTGCCATGGCGGGCGCTAAGCCGTTGTCGGCGCTGGCTGCGAAGCTTCAGCAGCTCATCCAGTGCCTGGGAGAGGAGATGCGGACGTCGCGTACGCTCGCGCTCCTTGAGGAAATCAAGTCCTGCGGCGAAGCGACGATCGTCCAGCTGAGGCTCTGGTATTTGAGCTCAGCGGGATCTGGCGGCAGGTAGCTGGTGACCGGGTAGCGGGGTCGGTTAGCGGAGGGCGTTGGGGGCCAGCCGGTAACCGACTCCGCGAACGGTCTCCAGATACTTGGGCGAACGGGAGTCGTCTCCAAGTTTGCGCCGCAGGTTGCCGACATGGACTTCGATGGCGCGTTCGTCAGCGTCGCTGATGAAGGACCCCGTGTCATATTCTTCGTACCGCAGCCGGCGGACCAGGTCCGCCTTGCTGCGGACTACGCGGCCGCTTTCCAGCAGCGCATGCAGCAGGTCAAACTCCGTGCGTGTGAGTTCGATCGGGGCGCCATCGACCTCTGTGGTGCGCGTCCTGTGGTTCAGCACGAGTCCGTTGTGGCAGTACGCGCTGTCCTCTTCGACGGGCGCGGCGACCACTGATTGCCTGGGGGCCGATTCGGGAGACGAGGAAGCGGGCACCGATGGCGTTGCCGGTTCGAGGTCAGGCTCCCGATCGAATGCCTCAGTCTCCTCGGCCACTACCGGCACTTGCCCGTTCCGCGGCCGGCGAAGCATGGCGGTGATCCGGGCACGCAATTCGCGCGGCCGGAAGGGCTTGGTGATGTAGTCGTCCGCGCCGGATTCCAGCCCGAGCAGCGTATCCAGCTCCTCGGCCCGGGCCGTCAGCATGATGATGTAGGCGTCGCTGAACTGGCGGATCTGGCGGGCGGTTTCGAAGCCGTCGATATCTGGAAGTCCGAGGTCGAGAGTCACCACCGTCGGGTTGCTTTCGCGGACAGTGGAGACACCTTCGACACCGCTGGCTGCTGCATAGACCTCGAAGCCGGCCTGCGTCAGGACAGCACGTATAAGCTCACGTATGTCGCCGTCGTCCTCGATTATTACTGCTACCCGTGCTGGAACCACTCTGCCCCGCTTCGCATTTATTCCCCAACTTACGCTCCCTGACCTGCATTGTAGCCCCTTGTCAGATCGATTTACCAGAGCACTGAGGGCTGCTCCAGCTAAGTGTCAGAAACCCGACTTATACTGATGTCGCCGGTGGGGGCCTGCCTCCTGCGCAGGCGTCCCCGTCGTCAACAGGAACAGGATTCGTCCGCCATGTCCACGGTCGTCAGAAGAACCCTGGGACTGATCGGCGTGCGCAAGCCGTTCTACGAGCTCAGCCTTCGCCTCCGGGTGGGCCTAAGCCAGCTGCCGCTCGTGTTGACCGTGGCACTGGTAACCGTGCTCGTCGCCTGCTTCTTCCCCGAGACCTTCCGGCATCCTTCCTTCCTTATTGGCCTAGGGCAGCTCGCTGTCCTGACCCTGCTGGCCTTCGCCGTGCCGTGGGACAACCTGCCGCGCGGGTCCTACTGGGTCATCCCGCTGGCGGACTTCATCGCGATCGGCGCGCTCCGGCACAGCGGGCAGGACGCCATCACCGGACTCGGCCTGCTCATGCTCTTCCCGGTTTTCTGGCTGGCCTGGTCCGGCATAGCCCCGATTGGCGCCAGGATCATCAGCTTTGTGCTCCCGCTCGCCATCGTCTGGCTGCCGGCCTTCACGTCATCAGGACCGGTAGCCCTGCCGGACCTGGCCTCGACGCTGATTGTCCCGGTGCTGATGCTGGCCTTTGGGGTGACTATCTCGGTGGCCAGCGAGAGCGAAACGGCGCGGCAGCTCGAGTTCGAGGCAAAGGACCGGGAGCTGCAGCAGGTCCTGCGCGAGACCCGGGACCGCCAGCGGCTGCTGGAAACGATGATGGACACCGTGAGCGTGGGGCTGGTCGCCGTGGACCGGGGCGGCCACGACATCCTGATGAACCGGCACCAGCGCAATAACCACCTGCTGGCGGCCCCCAGCGGCAACCAGGACCCGAACGAGTCGCAGCTGCTGGTCTTCCAGCCGGACGGCACCACCCCCATTCCCCTGGAGGAGCGGCCCGTACTCCGGGCCATCCGCGGCGAGACCTTCAGCGACGAGCTGCTGTGGATCGGCGCGGGCAAGCAGCAGCGGGCCATGGCAGTCACCGCGCGTCCCATGATTGACGACGACGGGGAGTTCGACGGCTCCGTGATCGCGTTTGCCGACGTGACGGAGCTGGTCCGTGCATTGGCTGCCAAGGACGACTTCGTCGCCAGTGTGTCCCACGAACTCCGGACTCCCCTGACCTCGATCATCGGCTACCTGGACCTGGCCCTGGAAGAAGTGGAGGAGACCGACGGGACGGGGCGGCTGGCCGGCTCGCTGCGTGTAGCGCAGCGCAATGCGGAGCGGCTGTTCCAGCTCGTCTCCGACCTGCTGTCCTCTGCGTCCGGGCCCATGAGCATCGCGCCCAAACGCACGCCGCTCGCCGAGGTGATCCGCTCCAGCGTGGACTCAGCGGCACCCAAGGCGGCCGCGGCCGGCGTCGTACTCCGCGACGACTGTCCGGAGGCACTGCAGGCCTTTATCGACCCGGACCGGATCGGCCAGGTCGTGGACAACCTTCTCTCCAACGCCATCAAGTACTCCCCCGGCGGCGGCGAGGTGGAGGTCCGGGCCTGGGCAGCGGGCGGCAAGGCCGTCCTCGAGGTCCGGGACTACGGCCTGGGCATCTCGGAGGAGGACCAGCGGGAGGTCTTCACCAAGTTCTTCCGCACCGCCGCGGTCCGCCGGACAGCGATTCCGGGCGTCGGGCTCGGACTCGTCATCAGCAAGTCCATCGTGGAGGCCCATGGCGGCACGATCGAGTGCAGGAGCACGCTCGGCGCCGGCACCACGTTCACTGTCACGCTGCCCTTGGACAAGGCACAGGACGGGGAGCGCCGGCAGGCTCCCGCGGGTGTCCGGTGACGGCCGCTCCCTCGCACGCCCCGTACGGCCGCGGCCATCTGGCCGCCTGCCTCCTGGCCCTGTACCTGCTCACCGTGGCGTTCATCGTGCTATGGCCGTCCCCGGTGGACCAGCAGGCCCAGGGGGCCATCGCGCGCATGCTCATCCGGCTGCGGGCTTTCGGGGCACCGGACTGGATCGACTACAACCTGGTGGAGGCCAGCGCCAACGTGGCCATGTTCGTGCCGATCGGCGTGCTCGCCGGGATCCAACTGCGCGACGGCCTGCGGTGGCTGGCCCTGCCGGGGGCGTTCGTGGTCTCGTTCCTGATCGAGCTTTTCCAGGACTGCTTCCTGCCCGGCCGCTTCGGCACGATGCAGGACGTGTTGGCGAACACGCACGGCGCCGCGGTCGGACTGGTGATCCTCTACGCGGTCCTCGAGCACCACAGGACACGGAGAACGGCGCCGCCGGACATCCCGAAGAGATGAACGACGGCGCCGTGCCGGGTTAGCGGTGCAGGTTACCGCTGCTCGCCGTGGCCCTTATGCTCCCACTGATCGTGATTGCCCTTGTGGTGGCCTTTGCCCTTGCCCTTGTGGTGTCCCTTGCCGTTGCCCTTGTGCGGCTGCAGGTCAGCGAACGTGGCCGTGGCGTGTGCGACCGCGTCCGACATCTGGCCCAGCAGCTTCTCGTCGATGTTGGTCAGGTCGTCGCAGGCCGTGTGGTAGCACGGGTCGTAGGCCTTGCCGGCGGTGCCGCCGAAGATCGCTGCCTCCTCCTTGGTCTTGATCCCCTCCGCACCGGTGAACAGGCCGCCGGCCGGGATGCCCGCGGCGATGAAGGGCGCATAGTCCGAGCGGCCGCTGAAGTCCGTCTCCGCCGAGGCCAGGCCTTCGGACGCAAAGTAGTCGGCGAAGACCTTCTCGATCTCAGCCGAACCTTCCGGGCCGGCCTGGCCGAACGCCGATCCGTCACCGTCATACACGAACCGGCCGCCGTTGGGCGAGCCGACCATGTCGAAGTTCAGGTTGAGCGCGTGCTGGGCGATCTCTTCGTCGCTGAGCTGCGAGACGTAGTACTCGGAGCCCAGCAGGCCGCTTTCCTCGGCGCCCCAGAATGCGAAACGGACGCGGTTCGCCGGCTTGGCCTTGGTCTTCGCCAGCTGGATGGCCGTCTCCAGGGTTGCCGCGGTGCCGGAACCGTTGTCGTTGATTCCGGCGCCTTCGGCGACACTGTCGAAGTGCGCGCCGACGACGACGGTTTCATCCGCATTGCCCTTGGTGTCCGCCAGGATGTTGAACGTGGTCGAGTCGACGACTTCCGCATCCACCGCGACGCGCACCTCGGTGGCCGGATCCGCGGCCAGCTCCTGGCCCAGGGCGTAGGTGCCGCCGACAACCGGCACGGCAGGGTTCGGAACGGCCGCGAGCGTTCCGTTCAGCAGGCCGCTGCGGTCCTCGCCGTTGCCCTGGTTGAAGATGATGACGCCGGCCGCGCCAGCCGCGGCAGCCTCCTGCGCCTTCTCGCCAAAGGTGCAGGTGCCGCGCTGGATGAGGGCGATGTTCCCGACCGGGAAGCCGGCGAAGTCGGCAGCTTCGCATCCACTGGTGGAGGCGGCCGGATCGGTGAAGTTCACGTCGACTGCCGTCACCGCAGCGGTCACGTCGCCGGTACCGGAGTACTCCATGGTGAGGAAGTCCGTGCCGTGCTCGTACGTGGTCGCCACGGGTGATGTCTGCTGCAGTTCGGACGGGCTGTGCTCGACGAACTGCTGGTAGTCGAAGTACTGGCGCTGCGGGTCATAACCGGCCTTGCGCAGCTGCTTCTCGACGTACTGTGCCGCGGCTTCATAGCCCGGGCTGCCGGAGGCCCGGTTTCCCCCATTGGCCTCGGCGATATCCTGCAGTTCCTCGAGGTGTTCGACGACGTTGTCGGTTTTGACTGCTTTCTGCAGCTTCTCCGCGCTATTTGGGGCTGCCTGGGCTGTACCGCCCAGGCCCAGCGCCAGAAGGACGACGGCGGACACGGCCACCGTGCGAGTGGTGCGTTGATGCTTCATCAGGTGCGATTCCCCTTCATCTGCGAGCAGCCGGATCCCGATGTTCCCCAACTCCGGCCAGTGGCCCAGAGACTAGTAACCGCGGGCGGAGATTGGAAGACTTTGTTTCAGATCTGGCCGATCTTGCAGGCCCGGTGCTTCCTACCGCCTTGAGCTCTTGACCGCGGCGGGAATCCGGACTGTGATGAGGAAGTTAAGCTTCAGCTGGCCGCCGGTTTCGCCATGGCAAAGGACATGGTCACGTGGGCGATGGCGTCGGTCATCTCCTCAAGCACCTGGACGTCCACGTTCGCGACCGTGTCGCACGCTTGGTGGTAGCACGAGTCGTACTGGCGTCCCGCGGTCCCACCGAAGACGCTTGCCTCGGAGCTGCTCTTGGTTCCTTCGTCTCCGGTAAACAGGCCGCCGACCGGAATCCCGGCCTCCATGAAGGGGAAGTAGTCGGAATCGTCGAACAATAGTGTCGGCTCGGCCTCGAGCGAGTTCGCCCTGAAATAGTCCATGAAGACGCGTTCGATCTCGTCCGAGCCGTGCGGCCCGGCGCTGCCAAGGTCGGACCCGTCGCCGTCGTGGACAAAACGCACGGCGTTGGGCGAGGCGACCATGTCCAAGTTAAGGTTCAGCGCGGTCTGCCGCCGTTCATCGCTGCTGAGTTCATCCACGTAGTACTGCGAACCGACGAGATCGTCCTCCTCGCCGCCCCAGAAAGCGAAACGAACGCGGTTCGCGGGCACGATCCCCGACTCGGCCAACCGGACCGCCGTTTCCAGGACCGCGGCCACGCCGCTGGCGTTGTCATTGATGCCGGGGCCCCTGCGGACCGAGTCCAGGTGTGCACCGAGGACGATGGTGTGTTCGGGGTCGCCGCGGCTGTCCGCGAGGATGTTGAAGGTGTCTACCTCCCGATCCCTCCGGCCCTCATAGGAAAACTCCTGGCGCTCTGTCTTGTAGCCGGCGGCCCGCAACTGCTCCTCGACATAGCGGGCAGAGGCCTCGTAGCCCGACGTCCCGGCGGCCCGGTTGCCGCCGTTGTCATCCGCTATCCGCTGGAACGCCTCCAGGTGTGCCATGACTTCGCCGTGATTCACTTCCGCGCGGAGCACCTCTGCCTCCGGCACCTCTGCATCGACCACCACCAACGGCGGAGGAGGCGCGCTGCAGCCCGTCACCACGATGGCGGCGATCGCGACGGCAGATGCAGCTGCCGCGTATCTCGGTTGATGCGTTTTCATGGTGTCCCCCTGCGAAGAATCTAGCGCAGCACCCCTGCGTGTAAAAGAGTGCGGCTGGCTACGGTGGAGACGGCCGCGAATCCGGCGCCGAACATGGCCAGCGCCACCGCGAGGGCCACGGCCCCGGGCGAAAACGCGCTGCCGGCTTCGGCCTCCATCGCCACGGGCGACAGGAGCACCAGCAGCGCGCCGGCCGCCGTCACGATCCGCGGGGCGGCCACACAACCGATGAGGACAAGCGCAGCGACGGCCAGCGTCCACACCCAATCGCTGCCCGGCAGCTCCAGCACCCCCATCCGGCCGGCGTCCATGGCGAACAGCAGCAGCTGCAGTCCGCCATAGGCGCACAGTCCAATCCCCAGGGCGGTTCCTTGTCCGCCCACTTGGTGGTGGTTGGGCAGCACAGCCAGCGCGGCAGCGACCAGCAGGGCGATGTAGACCGCCGTCCAGAACGGCCGCGGCAGCACCGAAGCCGAGGCGGCCGAGGCGAGCTCGAAGTAGCCGGCCGACGCATGCACGAACGCGATGCCGCCGAGGACGAACTCCCCGAAGGAGCGGCCGACGTGCATATTGCGGGCCGAGTCCTGCCATCGCCGGGCGAGGCTCGCGAAGAGCGCGTACGCACCCCCGATGCCGAGGCCTACCAGGGCCAGCCGGCCGGCCTCGCCCCCGACGGTTCCCGCCACGACCGCGGTCACGGCGGATCCGGTGACGAGGACAGTGCCCGTCAGTCCGGCGTCTCGTTCCAGCCCGGCCGGCGGCTGGCGCTGCAAGGCGATGAAAAGCAGCAGCAGCGCGAGGCACAAAACAATGACTATTCGAATTCCGGCTTCGTCCAGGATGCCGACGAATGATTCCATCGCCTCGCCTACCGTCTGTCCGGAATTACCCCGCTCAGGATCGGTCTGCGTTTTCGGATTACTTGTATTGCTGACATATGAATCGGATCCCCCAACTGATGTCCGTCAACCGTGCTCCCCAGCACGGCCTTCATGGACCTGACTGCACTCTAGCGCAGAAAGTCAAGATGCATAACGTCCCGACTTTGTGTCCAAGGAGAAAGCCAAGGTACGCCGCGCCGAACCCTGCAGCGACCCTCGGTTTTAATCTTCTCGTTACGATTGCGGGATACTGTCAATAGCGGCGCCGGGACTCCGGCGCGGAACCAGTCTCATCATTGTTGAAGGATCAGTATGCGTATTTCCGTTATCGGCTGTGGCTATCTCGGCGCCGTGCATGCGGCCTCGATGGCCAAGCTCGGCCACGAGGTCATCGGTATCGACGTGGACGAGCGCAAGATCAGCGACCTGCAGGCCGGCCGCGCGCCGTTCTTCGAGCCCGGCCTGCCCGAACTGCTGACCGAGGTGCAGGAGACCGGGCGGCTGTCCTTCTCCACCAGCATGGCCGATGCGGAAGGCGCCCGGGTCCATTTCGTGTGCGTCGGCACCCCGCAGCGCAAGGGCGAAAACGCCGCAGACCTGACCTACGTCGACTCGGCCTTCAACGAGCTCTTCCCCTACCTGCGCGAGGGCGACATCGCCGTCGGCAAATCCACCGTCCCGGTCGGCACCGCCGCCCGGCTCGCCGGCCTCGCCGCGGACAAGACCCCCGGCGCCGTACTGGCCTGGAACCCCGAGTTCCTGCGCGAGGGCCACGCGGTCAAGGACACCCTGACCCCGGACCGCTTCGTCTACGGCATCCCCGCCGGGCCCGCCGGCGACGCCGCCACCGCGGCCCTCGACGAGGTCTACGCCACCCCGCTGGCCACCGGCACCCCGCGCCTGGTCGTGGACTACGCCACCGCCGAGCTGGTCAAGACCGCCGCCAACTCCTTCCTCGCCACCAAGATCTCCTTCATCAACGCGATGGCCGAGGTCTGCGAAGCCACCGGCGCCGACGTGACCGCCCTCGCCGACGCGATCGGCATGGACGAACGCATCGGCCGCAAGTTCCTCAACGCCGGCGTCGGCTTCGGCGGCGGCTGCCTGCCCAAGGACATCCGCGCCTTCATGGCCCGCGCCGGCGAACTCGGCGCCGACCAGGCCCTGACCTTCCTGCGCGAGGTCGACGCCATCAACATGCGCCGCCGCTCCCGCGTCGTCGAACTCACCCGCGACCTCTGCGGCGGCTCGCTCATCGGCAAGCGCATCACCGTCCTCGGAGCCGCGTTCAAACCCGAATCCGACGACGTCCGCGACTCCCCCGCCCTCTCCGTCGCCGCCCAGCTCCAGCTCCAGGGCGCGACCGTCACCGTCACCGACCCGGAAGCCCTGGCCGGCGCCAAGATCCGCTTCCCCGAGCTCTCCTACGAACCGGACACCAAGACCGCCCTGGCCCGCGCGCACGCCCTGGTCCTGCTGACCGAGTGGAAGGAATACCGGGAACTGGACCCCGCCGCCGTCGGAAACCTCGTCGACGAGAAAAACATCCTCGACGGCCGCAACGTCCTCGACCCCGCCGCCTGGCGCGAAGCCGGCTTCACCTACAAAGGCATCGGCCGCCCCTAACCGGGAACCGGACAGAGCCACCCGCGTCCGCAGCCGCACGTGCGGAACGGCCCGTCACCGGGACCGTTCGGCCGTCGCGTGCGGACGCGGGTGGATTGCCGTATGCGGACGCGGGGGGCTTGCCGACGCCGAACGCGGCGCCATAAGGATGGTGTCCGCGGCCGGAGATGCGGCCGGGTGCCCGAGGTCTGCGAGAGGGAGCAGCCGGCCCCGCAGGATCAGCGCCCGGGGGTTTCGCCCAGGACGCGCAGGCGCTCGTTGTAGTCGTCCGGCGTGATGTGCCCGTGCGCCAGCCTCTCGTCCAGGATCTGCCGTGCCCTGCTCCGCGGCATAGCCCCGAGCTGGGGACTGCTCAGGGGCGGCTCAGCCACGGCTTCGTTTTGCGTGAAAGTGACCAGCGCACGGACCACCAGCACCGCCAGCAGCACGACGACGGCCACCAGGACCAGGCCGAAAATCCAGACGAAGCCCATGAAAAACCAGTTCCCGTTCATCATTGCCATCATCCCCTTTGACGCCGCAAGCGGGGCCTTGCCGGGCTCCCTTGGTGCCTAGGATACGCTTCCCCGGCACCGGCAGACAGGGGCCGGAAGCCGGACCTTCCGTTCCCGCTGATCCAAGGTTTCCCCAACGGGCGGCACCAAGAATGGACACGGCACGGACCACCGTGCCACGGCATTCATTGACACGTCCGGAGCGGCAGAGCAAGGTAGACACCACCGGATTTGGAGAGATCGAGTGGGGCAGGCATGGGTTGGACGCCCCGCTGCATGGGAGAACAGCATGAGCTTCAGGTCCTGGTCAGCAGTCGGCACATCGGTCCCGGGCACCGGGGGCAACCGGTGCGTCCGCGTCTGGGCGCGCCGCGGGACAGCGGCTGGCGCGGCGCTGGGCCTGGCCGCCGGAGCGTTCCTGCTGCCCTCGTCGTCCGCCTTCGCGGCCCCGGATCCGGGTGCGGTCGAGTTCGCGCCGGGCGCCTCCGGATTGGGCGATTCCTACTATCCCAACGCCGGCAACGGCGGCTACGACGTCCGGCATTACCGGTTGGACCTTGACTACCACCCGCCGACGGACACGCTCGCCGTCACCGCCACGATCACGGCGCGGGCAACCCAGGACCTCAGCTCCTTCAACCTTGACCTGGACGGGCTCAGCGTCGAGTCCGTCCAGGTAAACGGCCTGACCGCCGCCTGGTTCGTCGTGGACGATGAACCAGGCGGGGAGCTGACCGTGACCGCGCCGCAGGGAATCCGCCGCGGCAAGGTATTCACCGCCGTCGTCAAGTACAGCGGTGTGCCGAAGACGATCACGAAGCCGGGCACCGCCGGATTCATCCACACCGAGGAAGGCGCCGTCGTCACTGGCCATCCGCTGGGGGCGGCCACCTGGTTCCCGTCCAACAACCACCCGAGCGACAAGGCAACGTTCAGCTACAACATCTCCGTGCCCGACGGCTGGGAGGCCCTGGCCAACGGGGCGCTCAAGGGCAAGTCCAGCAAGTCCGGCCGGACCACCTGGTCCTGGGAGGCCAAGGAGGAGCTGCCGACCTACCTCGCCTCGATCAACATCGGCGATTTCGATATAGAGTCCTACACCAAGAAGGGCACGGACTACTGGAACGCGCTGGATCCGAAGCTGAAGGACGTGGTCACCCCGCGCAACGGCCACGGGCTCGCCTGGTCGCACGCGGCGGATTCGTCCTACAAGCGGCTGACCCGCACCATCAGCGTCCCCGACGGCGGCGCGGAGTTCTCCTTCTGGATGCACCGGGACACCGAGCCGGGCTGGGATTTCGCCTTCGTGGAGGCCCGGACGGCGGGCGGCGGCGACTGGACCACGCTGAAGGACACCACCGGCCACGCCAGCAACGACACCGGCCAGTCCTGTCCCGCCTGGCATGAGGTGCATCCCTTCCTGAGGCACTACCAGTCGGACGACGGCGAGGGGGGCTGCACCGCGTCCGGCACCTCGGGCGAGTGGTGGGCGGCCAGCGGCGCCAGCGACGGCTGGGAGAAGTGGGAGTTCAACCTCGAGGCCTACAAGGGCAAGGACGTCGAACTGTCCATCACCTACGCGAGCGACATCACCGGCCAGCACGACGGCGTACTGGTCGAGGACATCGATGTCTCCACCGGCGAGGGATCTACTTCCTTCGAGAACGACCGCAACCGGGACCGGCTGGAGGGCTGGAAGGTGGCGGAGGCGCCGGAGGGCAGCCCGGCCAACACCAACAACTGGGAGGCCGGCGTGTCCACCCCCACGTCCATCGGCGCGAAGGCGCAGAAGGGCCTCGACCGGCAGCCAAAGATCCTGTCCTTCCTGGCCAAGAAGTTCGGCGCCTACCCGTACGCCTCGGCGGGCGCAGTGGTGACGGACCAGGATGGCCTGGGCTTCGCGTTGGAGAGCCAGAGCCGGCCAATCTACGCCAAGGACTGGTTCTACGACCCGGCCAGCGCCGACTCCTACATGGTCCACGAACTGGCCCACCAGTGGTTCGGCGCCGACCTCTCGCTGGCCTCGTGGAAGGACGCGTGGCTCGCCGACGGCTTCGCCACCTACGCCCAGTGGCTGTGGAACGAGGAGCAGGACCTGGGCACCACGCAGGAAACCTTCGACTTCTATGCCGGCATCGACGCCGGCGAGCAGTTCTGGAAACTGCGGCTGACCGACCCGAAGGCGGACCATCTCTTCGATCCGGCGCTGCAGGCCCGCGGCGCGATGGTGCTGCAGGCCCTGCGCAAGGAACTCGGCGACAAGGAGTTCTTCGGCCTGCTGCGCAGCTGGACCGCCGCGCAGTCCGGGAAGGCGGTGGAAACCAAGGAGTTCACGCGATTTGCCGAGGCATATTCCGGCCGCGACCTGGATGAATTGTTTGACCAGTGGCTTTTCACCCCGGGCAAGCCGGGAAGCCTGAAGACATCCTGAGAATCGCCGGTTCCGGCCGTGTCTCTTGGGGCCGATGCGGCGGCTGAGGCCTACAGTGGCTGTACATTTCCTGGGGAGGAAAAATGCAAAGTGAGCAAGCAACCGGAACCAGCAACTTCCTGACCGTCTCGGACGTCGCGGCACGGCTGAATGTTTCCAAAATGACCGTCTACCGGCTGGTGCACTCCGGCGAGCTTCCCGCCGTGCACATCAGCCGCTCATTCCGGATCAGCGAAGACGCCGTTTCGGACTACCTGGCGCACGCCGCGGTGGAGGCCGACCCCGTCCCCTGAGGACCGGAACCGTCAGTTCGAGGCGTTGCGGCGCAGCACCCACACGTTGCTGCCGTCCTCGCGCTCGAACGTGACCGTCGTGACGAGGGCCTGGATCAGCGCCAGCCCCCACCCGGACTCGTTCTCCGCGCCGGCTTCCGGCATCGCGGCGTCGTCCGCGGCGGGTTCCGAGCGTCGGGCCCCGATCTCGCTGATGCGTGCCTCCAGCCGCTCCGCCGACACGGTCACGTCCACGCCCAGCTGGAGTTGGGCGCCGTCGTCCGGCTGCGCATGCCGGATGACGTTCGTGGAGGCCTCGATGACGGCGGTGGTGAAGGCCATCCGGTCCAGGTCGGACAGGAACTCCGCGTCCGTCCAGAGCTCGTCCAGGGCGGCATGCACGGCCTCCAGGGTTTCCTCGGAGGCCGGACCGCGGCGTGAGAACCCCGCTACGATCTCAGCCATTGGAAAAGGCGGCCTCAACGCTCTGGTACGGGGTCAGGACCCGGTGCATGCTGGTCAGCTCGAGCACCATCTGGACCTGCGGCTGGACGTTGGCGATCCGCAGGTCTCCGCCGGCCTGCCGCGCCAGTTTGAGGCAGCCGATCAGGGCGCCGAGCCCGGACGAGTCCATGAACTCCGTGCCGGCCATGTTGACCACGACGTGGTTGCTGCCGTGCGCGACGATGTCCGCGACAACCTCGCGCAGTTTGGGGGCGGCGACCATGTTGAGCTTGCCGACGCCGTTGACCTCGGCGTAGTCCGGCAACCGTTCAACGGTGAATTGCATCTGCGTTCCTTTCCAGCGGGTTAAACCCTTTGTACCGGACCGCCTTGATCAGGACGCTCATCACGACCAGATCGAAGACCACCCAGGCGACATTGACCAAAGTTCCGATCGGCTCGTTCATCCCGGCGGCCAGCCGGCCCAGCCCCGCGACCAAAGCCACGACCAGCAGCACCATGGCGACGAGCTGCGGCCGGATCAGGCTCCAGCCGGGAGCGCCCGACTGCCTCGCCTTCGGCGTGACAGCGAACCCGAGGGGACGGCCGAACCAGACGTTGCGTGCCGCCGTCGTACACGCCTTGATCCACGTGGGGAAGAGCGCCAGGCTGTACTGCTGCCCGCGCCAGGTGCTGACCCCGCGGCCGATCACGGCGAAGAGCAGCTGGTTGACCACCATGAACGGAATGAACCGGATGAAGAAGTCGAAGCTGAGGCTGCTCACCGGCAGGATGCCCAGCGTCAGGTAGACGATCGGCGCGGCGATATAGACGACGGCGGCGAACCCGCTCAGGTAGCTCCACATGGTGGCGAAATACATCAGCCGCTGGCCGGGCTTGAGCCCGCGCTGCACTAGGGGGTTCTCGCGCAGCAGCACCTGGATGGTGCCCTGGGCCCAGCGCAGCCGCTGGGTCAGCATGGTCTGCACGTCCTCGGGCGCCAGGCCGTAAGCCAGGATCTCGTGGTGGTAGACGCTTTCCCAGCCCATGCCGTGCATGCGCATGGCCGTCGCCATGTCTTCGGTGACCGAGATGGTGGCCAGCGGCATGATCGGCTGGGCCTCGTCCGAGCGCTCCACCGAGACCGCGTCCAGGATCGCCTGCACGGATTCGAGCGCGCCCAGCGGCGACCAGTCGCGCTTCGCCATCCGCTCCACGGCGCTGTCCAGCTCGTCCGGCACCTCCAGCCCCTCGCCCTGGGCCAGGTCCATGGCCGCGATTTCAGCGAGGTCCGCCTCCAGCGCGGAGAAGTCGGCGGCCACGAGGGTCTGCACCGCCGCGTCCACCTTGCGGCGCACCCGGTAGGTGATTTCGCTCAGCGAGGCGCCGTCCTTCAGCTCGCGGGACGCCTGGTCCGCGGCCTCGGCTACCTCGTCCAGCAGTGCGGAGACCAGCGGATCGCTGGCCTGCGGGGAACGGCGGGCCTGGCGCACGGCGCGGCGGGCGCCGGCGAGGGCCTGCCGGACCCCGCGATCCACCTCCCGGACGTAGCCGGCCAGGCCCAGCTGCATCAGGGCCTCGCGCCGCAGGATCGCGTTGGATCC
Organism: Arthrobacter sp. USHLN218; assembly: GCF_037144715.1. Taxonomy (NCBI): domain Bacteria; kingdom Bacillati; phylum Actinomycetota; class Actinomycetes; order Micrococcales; family Micrococcaceae; genus Arthrobacter; species Arthrobacter sp. USHLN218. Next base: position 550,447 of record NZ_JBBCYT010000001.1, on the reverse strand, counting down.
GCAGAAGAAGGCGGCGTTCCAGCCGTCCTTGCCCTGCTGGATCGGCCCGTAGAAGAGCGGCGCCTGGCTGCCCAGCGGGTCATCGACGGGCACATTGCTGAAGTACTGCGGGGTCTGCACTAGCGCGACCTTGGGGTTGCGGAAGTACCCGAGCGTCCGGTCCAGGATCTCGGGCTCCGGAATCTGGTCCGCATCCAGGATCAGCAGGAATTCGCCGGACGTCGTCATCAGCGCGTTGTTCAGGTTGCCGGCCTTGGCGTGGCGCGGCCGGTCCGCCCAGTCCGCGCTGCGGGTCAGGTAGCCGAGCCCGTGCTCCTCGGCAAGCCCGCGCAGTTCGTCCCGGGCGCCGTCGTCGAGGATCCAGGTGTTGTGCGGGAACCTGATGCGCTGGGCGGCCAGCGCCGTTTCCATGACCAGGTCCAGCGGCTCGTTGTAAGTAGTGATGAAGACGTCCACCGTGGCGCCGGGGTCCGGCTCCGGTGGCTCCGGGCGCCGTTTGAGCCGCCACACTGTGACGCCGAACAGGCACACGTCGATGAGGCTGTACGTCTCGGCCAGCACCAGCGGCACGGCGATCCACCAGGCGGACCAGTTCAGCGATTCGAGCCAGCGCCAGGCCACGTAGTTGACGCCCAGGATGATCGTGAGCACCACAACGAGGCGGACCAGGAACCGGTTCATTCCGGCGCCTGCCCGTCAGCGCCCCGGCGCACCATGACGGCGGTGACGTCGTCTGCCGCGGCATCCGGGCCTGCCAGCCGCAGCACGGCATCGCAGGCGCCCTGCGCCGTCGCCTCCTGCGCCGCGGCCTCCCGGACCGCCGCGATGGCCTCCGGCACGGAACCGAAGGCATCCAGCAAACCGTCGCTGGCCACCAGGACTGCCTCCCCCGGGGAAAGCTCCACGCTGTGGGAGCGCCAGGTGCTCCCCGGCAGTGCCCCCACCGGCGGTCCGCCGGAGGGCAGCCGGCTCACGTTGCCGCCGGCAAGATAGAGGCCGAGCCCGTGGCCGGCATCCACGTAGTCCAGGCGCCCGTGCCGTGCATCGAGCCGCGCGTGGAAGACGGTGACGAAGGACGCGGACTGTTCCAGGTCCCGCTCGAGTTCCCGGCCGGCGGCCCGGAAGGCGGCATCCAGATCCGCCTGGCCGGCGGACGACCGCAGCACGGCCCGGACCGTGGCCGCGATCAGGGCCGCGCCCATCCCCTTCCCCATCGCGTCCGCGAGCGTCAACTGCAGGCCGTCCCGGGTGGGGTACCAGTCGAAGAAGTCCCCGCCCACGCTGCGGGCCGGCCGGCAGTTTCCGCCGATCTCGTACCCGTCCAGCAGCAGCGGCTCCGAGGGCAGCAGGCTGCGCTGCACCTCGGCCGCGCGCCGCTGTTCGGCTTCGCCGGGAACGACGGCGGACGGCTGGGTGCGCGGGCGGCGGAACAGGGCGGTGATGCGGGCGGCAAGTTCCCGCGGGCTGAACGGCTTGCTGATGTAGTCGTCCGCTCCGGTCTCCAGTCCCTCCAGGCGGTGGAGTTCATCGGCCCGCGCGGTGATCATGAGCAGGTAGGCGTCCGAGAATTCCCGAACCCGGCGGCAGACCTCGATGCCGTCCATGTCCGGCAGGTTCAGGTCCAATGTAATCAGGTCCGCCCCGCCGGCCCGCACCAGGTCGAGTCCTTCGCTGCCGGTGGCTGCCTCGACCGTCTCGAAGCCCTGGCCCGAGACAATCTGGACCAGGAGGCCGCGTATATCGTCGTTGTCCTCCACAATGACGGCGCGGCGGGTGCTTTGCGGCTCAGGCATGTTCTCATTAAGTCGGGAATCACCCCATTTGTCACATCTGTCCCACTGAAACCGCCGTCATCACCGGTAACCGGAGCCGCCGTTGTGGATAAAGTCCTCGATTACCTGACGCTCAACCGCGTCAGGTTCGATGCCCTCTCGCTGCGGATGCGGGTGGTGCTCAGCCAGCTGCCGCTATCCATCACCATGCTGTTCCTGCTGGGCGGCAGCATCGTCCTGCATGCGCCGCTGCTCCAGGACCCCCTCTTCTTGCTCAGCATGGCGTGCAATGCCGTGCTCCTGCTGGCCTGCTTCGTGGTCCCGTGGGAAAAGCTGCCGTATCCGTCCTTCCTGGCCATCCCGCTGCTCGACTTCATCCCGATCGGACTCCTTCGCGAGGGTGCCGGGACGCACCTGACCGGGCTGGGGCTGCTGGCCGCGTTTCCCGTGATCTGGCTGGCGGCCTCCGGCCAGCTGCCCCGGTTCTCCGTTATCGCCGGCGCCCTGGCATCGCTGGCCATGGTGTGGATCCCGGTCCTGGCCTCAGGGAAGCCCGTCACCGTGGACACGCTGACCCAGCCGCTGCTGGTGCCCTTCATGATGCTGGCCATCGGGATCACCATCCGGGTCATGACCGCCAGCATGATGGCGCAGCAGGCGGTCCTGGAGGCGAAGGACGCCGAGCTTCGCGAACTCCTCGAGGCAAGCGGCCGCCGCGAGCGGCTGCTGCGGACCGTCGTCAACACGGTGGACGTCGGGGTCCTGGCCCTGGATCCGGCGGGCCGCAGGGTGCTGGCGAACCGGCCGCTGGAACAAATGCGCCGGGTTGCCACGCCGGAAGGCGTGGACGAGGCGCCGCTGAAGGAGCTGCTTCTCTACCGCATGGACGGCGTCACGCCGATCGCGGAGCCGGACCTTCCTACCGCCCGAGCCGCCCGCGGCGAGACCTTCTCCGAATACCTCGTCAGGGCCGGCCGGACCGGCCACCAGCGCGTGCTCTCCACCTCGGCCCGGACCATGAAGGACAACAACGGAAAGCGCGAGGGCTCGGTTCTGGCCTTCAGCGACGTCACCGAACTGGCGGAGGCACTCAACGCGAAGGACGACTTCCTCTCCAGCGTTTCCCACGAGCTGCGCACTCCCCTGACCTCCATCCGCGGCTACACGGAGCTGCTCCTGCTGGACACCGGCCTGCCGCCCCAGGTGACCGCCGGCCTGACCGTCATCGACCGCAACGCCGACCAGCTGTTCAAGCTGGTGACCGACCTGCTCGGGACGGCGACCGGATTCGCCGACCTGCGGCCGGTGGAGTCCGACCTTGCGGACCTGCTGAAGCAGGCAGCCTCCGCAGCCGAACCGCGGGCCGCGGCCTCCGGCGTCGTCCTTTCCCTGGATGCTCAGGGACCGCTGATGGTCGAATGCGATCCGGCGAGGATCCGGCAGGTGCTGGACAATCTGCTCTCCAACGCCGTCAAATACTCCCCCGACGGCGGCACGGTCACCGTGCGCGGAGGCGTGCGGGACGGCATGGTGTACGGGGAGGTCGCGGACACGGGTATGGGGATGGATCCGGAAGAATCCGGCTCGATCTTCACGAGGTTCTTCCGCACCTCGACGGCCCGCAGGAGTTCCATCCCCGGCGTGGGGCTGGGCCTGCCGCTGTCCAAGGACATCGTTGAACGGCACGGGGGCAGCATCTGGTGCGCCAGCGCTCCCGGTGAGGGCAGCGTCTTCACTTTCACGCTGCCCCGCCGGACCGATTGCGTGATGACGGAGGGGCCGGCCAGCGGGAACCAGTAGGATGGAATCTGGTCCGATCCGAACCGATTCCCCGGGAGTTTTTCCATGGCACTGTCTGCCTCCACCGACCTGTCCCACCCCGTTACCGAGGTCATCGACACCTTCACCAGCGAAGACTTCCTGCGCCACATCAGCGAGATGGTCGGCGGCAGCCTGGTGTCCGTCGAGCAGGACGGCGAGACGGCCGGCGCGTTCACCCTCAAGGTGGTGCGCAACATTCCGACCACGCGCCTGCCGGAGATCGCCCGCAAGATGCTGGGCGAGTTCCTGTCCGTGACGCAGACCGAGAACTGGCAGGCTCCCGAGACGGACGGCTCCCGGACCGTTAACATCGACGTCAAGATCGCCGGCGCCCCGGTGGACGTCGACGCGGTACAGAAGCTCGTGGCCGTCGGCGGCACCACCCGCGTGGACCTCGAGGGCACGGTCTCCTCCAGCATCCCGTTCCTCGGCGGCAAGGTCGCTTCCGCGGCCGAGCCGATGCTGGGCAAGGCGCTGAAGATCCAGGCGACGCAGGCCGAAGCCTGGATCGCCGGCCGCGCCTGACGCAGGGAACGCAGCTCATGACGATGCCCGCAGTGCTGGCCTGGATCCTGGTCTTCGCCGGCCTCTGGTCGCTGATTGCCTGGATGCCGATCCTCCTGGCCGCGTGGAAGGACCCGCGTGCAAAGGACGAGAACGGCGCGCTGACGCGCTACTTCACCAACCGGTTCATGCTGGCGTCCACGTCGATGATCCTGGGCCTGGCCACGGCGGTCATCGGGGTGCGCGGCCTGGTCGGCTGAACCGAAGCCAAACCGCTGATAGTGGTCCGGGCCGGCGGCGAATGCCCCGGCCCGGACTGCTCAGTCCGTGTAGGCGCGCCAGCGTTCCTTGACGTCCTCCGCCAGGTCTTCCCACGGCGGGGCATCCGGCATTCCCAATCCGTCCAGCAGTTTCATGCGCTCTTCATACAGCGCCTTGCCGGCTGCATCCCGGTCACTTGCTCCCACGCCTCCGAGTATCGCCCATGCGGGGCCGTTGGCTAAAACTTTCCGGCGTCATGATCCGTCTCCGTGGCCGCCGTGCTTCCCGTGCTCTCCGCGCTGGCGACGCCGTTCCCGCCAGCCAGCACCCGCTCCTTGGTCCACCCCGTCGCGGCCGAGACCATCCGCTCCAGCGGACCCTGCGACTTTCCCGTGACGTTGTGCCAGAGCACCGCGAAGAGCACCGCGGCGACGGCGTGCAGGACGAACGCCAGATGCGGCCGCCCGCTGAGGAAACCGGTCGCCAGCAGGACCAGGTGGGCCGAGTACAGCGTCAGGCTCATGGTGCCGGCCATGGCCAGCGGGGTTAGCAGTGAACGAAGCGCGGTGCCTGCGAAGAGGACAACGCCGAGTACGACGGCGGCGATCCCCAGGGTGTTCAGCAGTTCCACGGGCGTGGAGGAATAGGGCGAAAGCACCGTCAGCCACCACCCGGTGGAGGTCGGCAGGCCGTCCGTCGGGCCCCAGGTGAGGATGTCATCCACTCCCTCGGCGCCCAGCCGGGGACTGTTGGCAATCAGCTGTTCCCGTCCGCCGAGCGGGCCCGTCATGACCAGGGCGAACAGCCAGGTCACCGCACCGACGATGGCCCCCGAAACCACGAGCCGGACCTGGGTGTCCCGGCTGGCCAGGTCCAGCTGGCCCACGGCCATGCCCGCGCAGATATAGGTCATCCAGGGGATGGCCGGATACGAGCCCGTCAGCAGGAGCGCCCCGACGACCGCGCCCGGATCGTCGAAGAGCATGCTCAAGGAGGGATCGTAGCCGCCGAGGCCATGGAGATCCGGGCGCAGCCCCTGCATCAGGAGCGGCCCGAGCACCGCGAAGCACACCGCGGCGATGCCCAGCGAGCGGGCGCTGAGCCCCAGCAGCGGAATGGCCAGCAGGAACATCGCCCCGTAATAGGCCAGGATGATGGCCGCGGGCGGATCCAGCAGGGCGATCAGGAACCCCAGAGCCAGGATGAGCGCCGCCCTGACCGCCAGCGCACCCTTCGCGGCGGCCAAGGCGCGGCCCCCAACAGCCCGCGCCTTGGCCGCCGAGAGGGAGAGCGATATCCCGGCCAGGAACGCGAACAGCGCCGCCGAGGTTCCCGAGAGCAGCTGCCAGGTCATCGTCGGTTCGAAGTCCGCGTTCCAGCCCGGCAGGACATGGATGGCCATCATGGCGATCAGCGCCATCCCCCGGGCGGCATCGAGGGCGGCGATGCGTGGCCTGGCCGGGCCGGCCGAAGCGGTGGTTCTGCTCATGGTGCGTGGTTCCTTCACGGGTCGGTCGGCGGGCCGGTCTGCCATCAGGCGGGCTGGGAGACGCCGGCGGCGGCCGCGTTGGCCAGGCCGGCCAGGTCCTCCAGCAGCGCGGTGTGTTCTTCGGCGGTCAGTTCGGCCAGCGGCGTGCGCAGGTTCCCGGCCGGCATCCCCAGCGCGGCGAGCGCGGCCTTGACCGACGCGGCGGCCGGAGCGCGGAACATTCCCCGGTAGACCGGCAGCAGTTCCCGGTGCACGGCGAGCGCCTGGTCCACCCGGCCCTGCGAGTAGAGGTGGAACAGGTCCGCCAGCTTGTCCCCCACGACATGGCCGACCACGGAGACGAAGCCGACGGCGCCGATCGCCAGCAGCGGAAGGTTCAGGGCATCGTCTCCCGAGTAGTACTCCAGCGCGGTCTCCCGCATGACCCAGGAGCTGCTCTCCAGATCGCCCTTGGCGTCCTTGACCGCGACGATGCTCGGGTGCTTGGCAGCCGCGGCGAACGTCTCCGGTTCGATGGCGACGCCGGTGCGCTGCGGGATGTCGTAGAGCATCACCGGCAGGGACGTACTGTCGGCCACGGCGAGGAAGTGGCGCAGCAGCCCGCGCTGCGACGGCCGGGAATAGTAGGGCGCCACGAGCAGCAGCCCGTCCGCTCCCCACTGCTCCGCCGCCTGCGCCAGCCGGATGCTGTGCCTGGTGTCGCCCGCGCCCACGCCGGCGATCACGCGCTTGCCGCTGCCGGCGACCGCGCGCCGGGCGGCACCGACCATCTTGGACTTTTCGTGGTCGCTGGTGGCGATGGACTCGCCCGTCGTGCCGTTCACGACGATGCCGTCGTTCCAGCCGTCGCGGGTCAGCCAGGCCGCGAGCCGCTCCGCCGCGGGCAGGTCCACGCGGTCGCACTGGTCGAAAGGCGTGACCATGGCGGTGAGCACGTTCCCGAACGTGGTGGCCGCCGTCGTCGTTAGCTCAACGCCGTGGATAGTTGTCATGGTCGGTTCCCCCCGGAAGATGTTGCCGTGCGGTCAAGTTGCAGTGCGGTCAGTTGGTGCTTTCGGCGAGCTGCTGCTGGCGGCGGACCCCCGGCGACCAGCTGCGGATCGGGTTGCCGGCCCAGTGGCTGCCGGCCGGAACGGATTCCGAGCGCATGACCAGCGAGCCGGGCCCCACAATGGTGTGGGACTGGAGCCGGCTGCCTGGCAGCACGATGCTGTTCGGCCCCAGCGTGGAGTAGTCCTCCAGGTCGACCTGCTCCATCCGCATGATGCGGTCGTGGAAGAGATGCGTCTGCAGCACGGTTCCGCGGTTGATGCTCACCCCGTCGCCGATGCTGATCAGGTCGAACTCCGGCAGCCACCACGTCTCGCACCACACCCTGCGGCCGATCTTCGCCCCCATCAGCCGCAGCCAGAAGTTGAACATGGGCGTGCCCAGGCTCATCCGGACCAGGCCGGGCACGGCGAGCGACTCGGAGAACACATCGGCCAGCTCGTTGCGCCAGATGAAAGAGGTCCAGAGCGGATGTTGCGAGGGGCGGAACCTGCCCACCAGCGCCCACTTCGCCGTCAGCGCCACCAGGCAGGCCGCGAAACCGCTGGCCAGCAGCACCGGTCCGGCGAGCAGCGCGGCCGCCAGGAGCCCGGCCTGCAGGTAGATCTGCGCCAGGATCCATACGGTCGCCAGCGCCAGCCAGGCGGTGATCACCACGGGCAGGAAGCGGCAGCTTTCGACGGCGGCGCGCGCCACCATCAGGCGGCGCGGCGGGTTGTAGGTGCGCGCCGAGTCCGACTGGTCCACCGGGCGGGGCAACTCCACCGCCGGGCGGCCGAACCAGTTCGAGGACGCCGGCATGTCCCGCGGCGCCGAGGAGAGCACGGCGATCAGCGAGTTGTCCGGCACCTTATTGTCCGCGCCGACGATCCCGGAGTTGCCCACGAAAGACTTGGCGCCGACGCTGGCCGTACCGATGTGCAGCCACCCGGCACGGGCGCGCGGCGCGGTGGCCAGCGAGTGGTCCGCCATGAAGGAGCGGTCCCCGAAGCTGCTCAGATGCGGGATGGTCTCCATGGTCGAAAGCTCAACGTGCTTACCCACCCGGGCACCGAGCAGCCGGAACCACAGCGGGGTGAGCAGACTGGCGTAGATCGGGTAGGCGGACACCAGGGACTTGGCCAGCAGGAGGTTGGAGAGCCAGGCGGCCCACGCCGCGGCCGAGTGGAGGCTGTGGAAGCCCGGCACGATCAGCAGCGCCAGCAGCCGCACCAGGCCGGCGGTCACAGCCAGGTAAAGCACCACGGTCATCGCCAGGAACACCGGGCTCCACGCGGCCAGCGTCAGCAGCGCCGTCGCCAGGTTGGAGATCCCGCGGGTCACCGCGACCATCAGCAGGGCACCCGGTACGACGGCGACCATGGGCATCAGCGTCAGCAGCAGCGTTCCCAGCGGGTACAGGAGGGCGACCGGCCGCCGGCGCGGCGCCTCGCCGGTTTCGGCCGGCCATTCGTCGCCCGCCATGCCGACCCGCTCCAGCTGCGATCCTGCCCAGCGTTCGCCGTCCGGGACGATGCCGTTCACGCAGCTGCCCGGCTCCACTTCAGCCCCGGCCCCGATGCGCGCCTCGTTCATCACGATGGAGCGGGTGCCCACGCGGGCGTTCCTGCCGATCCGGACCCGTCCGATGTGCAGCCGGTCCCCTTCCAGCCAATGGCCCGCCAGGTCCGCCTCGTATTCGATGGTCGCGCCGTCGCCGATCTCCGCCAGGCCCGTGACCGGCGGCAGCGCGTCGAGGTGCACACCCCTGCCGATCCTGCAGCCAAGCGCCCGGGCGTACCAGGCGGCCATCGGCGTTCCCATCAGCGGCTCCAGCTTGCCGAAAGTGGCGATGCGTTCCGCGGCCCACAGCCGCAGGTGCGTCGAGCCGCCCCGCGGATACACGCCGGGCCCGACGCGCCAGAGCAGCACCCGCGCCGAGAGCACCGCGAAGATCGCCCGCGACGGCAGGCTGAAGAGCACCACCCAGGCCGCCACGGTCGGCAGCAGCGGCGGATTGGGCACCCACGGCGTATCCGTGAAGTTGAAGAGCAGCAGGCAGACGATCGCCATGCCGGTCACGTACCGCAGGCCGGAGACGCCGTAGAGCCCGGCGATCAGCGGTGCCTGCACCAGCCCCGTCCACCAGGGCGTGGACCGGACCTCGCGCTGCTCCCCGGTGGTGGTGCCGAGTCCGTCCAGGTATGCCGCCAGGTCGCCGAGCACCGGGCGGGCATAGAGGTCGGCGATCGAAACCGCGGGATGGCGGCTCCTGAGCTTGGCCACCAGCTGGGCGGCGGCCACACTGGCCCCGCCCAGGGCGAAGAAGTCGCTGTCGCCGTCCAGCGGGACGGGTCCCAGCAAATCGGTCCAGCTGTCGGCCAGCCAGCCCTCGGTGCCGGTCAGCCGGTGGCCCGCGCCGTCCGCGGCCGCGAGCGGCCAGGGCAGCGCCTTGCGGTCCACCTTGCCGGAGGTCTTCACCGGCAGCTCCGGCACCACGCCGAGGGCCGGCACCAGCTGCGCGGGCAGGACTTCGCCGAGCCGCTTCCGGCAGGAGGCCAGGTCCAGCTCGGGACCGTCCTCGGCCACCAGGTAGCCGGCCAGCACCTTGTTGCCGCTGGGCGTCGTCTGCACTGCCGCGGCGGCCGCGGCCACGCCGGCCAGCTGTGCCAATGCCTCATCGATTTCGCCAAGCTCCACCCGCCGGCCGCCGAGCTTGACCTGCTCGTCGGCGCGGCCCACGAAGAGCAGGCCCTCGGGATCCGCACGGACCAGGTCGCCGCTGCGGTAGGCGCGCTCCCAGCCCAAAGCGGGCATAGGCGCGTACTTCTCCGCGTCCTTGGCCGGGTCCAGGTAGCGGCCCAGGCCCACGCCGCCGATGATGAGTTCGCCTTCCTCGCCCCACGCAACGGGCTGGCCCTCCGGATCCACCACGGCCAGGTCCCAGCCGCGAAGCGGGAGCCCGATCCGCACCGGCCCGGAGCCGTCAAGGGCCGCGCCGCACGCGATCACCGTCGCTTCCGTCGGCCCGTAGGTGTTCCAGACTTCGCGCTCCGGGCCGGCGAGCCGGGCCACCAGCTCGGCCGGGCAGGCCTCGCCGCCGAAGATCAGCAGCCGGATGTCCTCCAGCGCCTCCTTGGGCCAGAGCGCGGCCAAGGTGGGGACGGTGGAGACCACGGTGACGCTGCGCTGGGCCAGCCACGGGCCGAGGTCCGCGCCGGATCGCACCAGGGACCTCGGCGCGGGCACCAGGCAGGCCCCGTTCCGCCAGGCCAGCCACATCTCCTCGCAGGACGCGTCGAAGGCGACGGACAGCCCGGCCAGGACCCGGTCGCCGCGGGTGAGCGGACGCTCCTGCAGGAACATCTCCGCCTCCGCATCCGCCCACGCCGCCGCGGAACGGTGCCGGATGGCCACGCCCTTGGGCTTTCCGGTCGAACCTGAGGTGAAGATGATCCAGGCATCGTCGTCCGGGTGCGGCTGCGGGCTGTGTCCCAGCCGCTGGACGCCGGGAATCGTCGCCACCACCAGCCCTGCGCCGATCACCGCGCAGACCTGCGCCTCGGCCCAGACGGTTTCAGCCCGCTCATCCGGCTCGTCGGCGTCCACCGGGACGTAGGCCGCGCCGGCCACCAGCACGCCCAGGATCGCCACGTACAGGTCCACCGATCCCGAAGGCACCCGCACGCCGACCCTGTCCCCGGCCCCAATGTCCGAGGCCCACAGGCGGCGCGCCAGCTCGTCGATGCGCGCGCCCAGCTCACGGTAGCTCAGGCAGGTGGTGCCGTCGTCGATGGCCGGAGCCTCCGGGTAGCCGGCGATGGTCTGCCGGATGATGTCCACCAGCGTCCGTTCCTCCGCCGGCGGCCGGCTGGGATACAGCGCGGGTCCTGAAAGCGGGGCCTCATCCCCGCGGACAGGCCCCTCCAGCAGGCCGGTCGGCGCCACGGCGTGCGGCAGTGCAGCACTCTTCAACGATTCCAAAATTTCCCCCACAGAAGTCCGGATCATCCCTGCCGTCCGGATGGTGCGAGTGACACCGAGGCATGGCAGGGCAACGCGGCACCGCCGGCGGCGTTGGCTGCCGGCTGCGCCGTAAAGCTAGGTCTCGTAAAGCTGGTTAAAGAACCGGTTAGGCCGGCGGACGGTGCGTCCCGCCGTTACCCCCACACCTGAACCCTATGAAGCCGAAGCCGGGGCTGTGATGCGTAGCGCCTACGGGAGTTGCCATAAGCAACTACTCGATTGACCGTTTCAACTACCGGTCCTGCCATTCGCACTACTCGAATGGGGCGGCGGATGCCGCGCGTAACCGCCCGCGGCTGGCAGGATATTGCCGATGACACCAGCCAAGCACCGCGCCGCCGCCCTCGCGCTGGCCTTCGCCGCCGTCACCGGGTGCTCCGCGCCGGCGCCCGACTCCACCGCCCCGGCGGCGAGCCTTGCCCCCGCGCCGGCCGCCGAGGGGCCGTGCCGGCTGCTGGCCGAGGGACGGGTCGCCTTCGAAGCCGGCGGCGCCGACCGCGTCACCTTCGCCATCGGCGACGCCTACGGCAAAACCGCGGTGAAGCTGACCGCCTGCCTCCGGGTTCCCGGCGGCTACGCCGAGGAATGGGAGGCCGCCGGCTTCACCGGCAGCGAGGGTTTCGGCAAGCCCGGGACGGTACGGGTGAACTCTCTGCTGACCCCGTCGGGCTCCTACACGGTCACCGAGGCCTTCGGCCGCGAAGACCCGGGCACCGCGCTCGAATACCACGAACTCAGCCCGTCCTCGCGCTGGGGCGCCCGTCCGGGCAACCACTACCAGCAGTACTTCGAGGGCGCCGGGGCATGGCCGGACGAAAACCTCTGGGAGCTCATGGAGGACGGGCTCTACGAGCAGGCCGCCGTCATCAACTACAACCGGCCCCCGGACATGGATCCGCAGCCCGGCCTGTCGCACGCGATCTTCCTCCACGCGGGGATGGAGGAATCCTGGGGCTGCGTCTCCACCGACCTGGCCACGGTCACGGCCTTCCTGCGAACTGCGGTTCCGGGCGACCGGATCATCATGGGCGTCGCGGATGCGGTCTTCGCCGCGTCAGGAACAGCGCGGGGATGATCAGCACCCAGATGAACATCGCCCAATCCGCGCTGACGAAGGCCACCGGAATGCTCAGCAGGAACACCACCGGCACCGGCAGCATCGCCCAGAGCATGTAGCGGTACATGGGCGCGTCCACCACCGGCGCGATCAGGCCGGCGCGCCAGGCGTGCCACCAGATCAGGTCCAGCACCAGGAACACCGCCGACGTCACCACGGCGTAGAGCACGGCAGGCCACGGCGACAGCTCGCCGCCGTAGTCGCTGAGGAAGCTCGTGGGCATCGGCAGCACAGCAATGAAGAACAGCAGCAGCAGGTTCAGCCCCTGCAGCGGTGCATCGTAACGGTGGATCACCGTGAATTTGCGGTGGTGGCTCAGCCACGCAATGGCCAGCACCGTGAAACTGATCGTGTAGGCGATGAACTCCGGCACCGCCTCGGCGAGCGCCTCGCCCAGGTGCTCCTGGTCCAGCCCCTCCGGAATAATCAGCTCCAGCACTAACAGCGTCATCGCTATCGCGAACACCGCATCGCTGAAGAAGACGGTGCGCTCCACCGAGGTACCGGAGTCGAACAGTTCCCGGTGGCGCCGGACGATCCCTTCCGCGCGGGAACCCTCCGGGCCCGGAGGCTCCGGAGGGTTCCTGCCGCGGCGGGTGCCGCCGTCGTCGTTGTCCTTCATACGTCAGGCGCCCCGGGCGCGGGACCCGGCTAGAAGATGGAGCCCCGGATGAGGTAGCCGTAGTAGCGGGCGCCGTCCCCGTTGGAGGCATCGCCGGTGAAGCCCTGGTCAGGGTTGGAATTGGCGTACTCGGCGGTGGCATCCAGGAAGCTCTGCATCACGGACGAGGGATCGCCGCTGCAGGTGCCGCTGCTCAGGCAGAGCGCCACGGTGCCGGCGACGGCCGGGCTGGCGAAGCTGGTGCCGTGGTTGTTCCCGTAGCCGCCGGGAGCGGTGGACTGGACGCAGACGCCGGGGCCGGCCACGGTATGGCCGTCGTCGCCGGAGCTGGTGGCGAAATTGGAGAACGTCGCCGGACCGTCATCCTGGGCGTACCGGGTCAGGTCTTCGCCGTCGCACGTCGAGGAGCCGGCGCCGCCGGGCTTGCCGTCGAAGTCGCCGATGGCGGTGGCCGTGAGTACCTCGTCATAGGCGGCCGGAACGGTGGTGGCGAAGTCGGTGCCGCTGTTGCCCGCGGCGACCGCGTAGGTCACGCCGGCCTCGACCGAGCGGCAGATCGCCGCGTGCATCGGGTCACCGCTGCTGCCGCAGTCGCCGTCGTCCGTGCCGCCGCCGCCGATGCTGACGTTGGCAACGGCGATGTCGTTGTCCGGGTCATCGTCGGTGCGGGTCGCGGTCACCCAGTCGAAGGCGCACAGCAGGGCGGCCTCGGAGATCGCCCCGGCGCTGTCCATTACCCGGACGGACCACAGCGGGGCACCGGGCGCCATGCCGACCACACCCGTGTCGTTGTCCTTGGCCGCGGCCACGCCGGCGACCGCGGTGCCGTGGCCGTAGACATCGATGACCGGAGATTCGTCCGTGGCGCTGCCGCTGCTACAGTCCACGCCGGCCTGGACATTCAGGTCCGGATGGCTGCCGTCGATGCCGGTGTCGATGATGGCGATGTTGACGTCCACCGAGCCGCTGCCGTCACCGGCCTTGGCGCTCGACTCGTCCGCGCCGGTGCGGGTCACGCTGCGCGGGACGGACTGTTCCGCGAGCGCGAAGATCCGGTTCGGGGCTACATAGGCTACGCTCGGGTCGACCGCGACGTCCGATGCCTCCGCCGCCGTCATCTCCGCCGAATAGGCCGGCACGGCGTGGCTGTAGGTTCCGGTTTCGGTCATTGCGTACTGCTTGTCGTGCACGTGTGCAACGGCTTCTGCATCCACGTTGTCTTTCAAGACCACAATGTATTCATCAACCGGCTGCGCGGCCGAGGCCGGGGCCAGGCCCCACCCGCCCACGGCCATTCCCAGCGCGGCTCCCAGAGCCAGAAGCCGGCCGGCCCCCGAACGCATTCTTCCCATGATGTCCTCCCAAGCACGGACCTAGATGCCAATCCCCCGATTGCCTTACCGTCCGTCACACCCGCCCCCAAGCGCGCGGTTGGAAATCAGTATGGCCCTGCCCGCAGTTCCCGTCTAGGGGAATTCGAAACCGTTTCGTTATCTTGCGGGCCGTGTTAGGCGACGTGCTCGATATGGGTTATCAGCACCGAGCAGTGCGCGTGCGCAGCCACCGCCGAGCTGACCGACCCAAGCAGCAGGCCGGCGAATCCCCCGTGCCCGCGGCATCCCACGACCAGCAGTTCCGCATGCCGGCTGGCTTCGATCAGCAGGTGGGCAGGCTGGCCCTGCTGGACGGTCCGCGCCACGCCGGTGGGTTCCTCGGTGCCGAACACGTCGCGCACGCTGGCCTCCTGCATCTGGCGGGCGTCGTCCGAAGGATCCCACTGGTAGACCGCGCTCGGCTCTACCATCAGGGGGAACTGCCAGGCCGTAAGGACTTCGATGTCGCAGCCGAGCAGGCCCGCGAAACGCCGGGCTTCCCGCAGGGCGTGGTGCGCGTGCGGGGATCCATCCACGCCCACGAGGACCAGCCGGCGGCTGCCGGCGCCATCGTTATTCATGCTTTCCTCTCCTTGCGCTGCCGTTCCGCCTCGGCGATCCGGGGCACGGTCCGCACGAACGTGTCCGGGTTCAGCGAGATCGTGTCGATGCCCTCGTCCACCAGGAAGGCGGCGAAGTCCGCGTGGTTGCTGGGTCCCTGCCCGCAGATGCCGATCTTGATGCCGGCCGCGTGCGCGGCGCGGATGACCTGGCTGATCATCCGCTTGACCGCCTCGTCCCGCTCGTCGAACAGCGGCGCCAGCAGCTCCGAGTCCCGGTCCACGCCGAGCACCAGCTGGGTCAGGTCGTTGGAGCCGATGGAGAAGCCGTCGAATCGCGCGGCGAACTCCGCGGCGAGCACCACGTTGGAGGGGATCTCGCACATCATGTAGGCCTGGAGCCCGTTCTCCCCGCGGACCAGCCCGTTGGCCGCCATCACCTCCAGCACCCGGTCCGCCTCCGCGGGCGTGCGGCAGAAGGGAATCATGACGACGACGTTGCCGAAGCCCAGTTCCTCGCGCACCCGCTTCAGCGCCCGGCATTCGAGCGCGAAGCCCTCCCGGTAGCGCTCGTCGTAGTACCGCGAGGCGCCGCGGAAGCCCAGCATCGGGTTCTCTTCGGCCGGTTCGAAGGCGCTGCCGCCGAGCAGGTGGGCGTACTCGTTGGTCTTGAAGTCGCTGAGCCGCACGATCACCGGGCGCGGGAAGTACGGGGCGGCCAGCTTGCCCAGGCCGGTGGCGAGCGTCTGGACAAAGTACTCCCCCGGGTCCGCGAAGCCGGCGGTGAGCTCGCGGATCCGTGCGGCCACCTGCTGGTCCGCCACGCGCTCCGGATGCACCAGGGCCATCGGGTGGATCCGGATGACGTCGTTGATGATGAACTCCATCCGGGCCAGCCCCACCCCGGCCGCCGGCAGTCGCCACCAGCTGAAGGCGGCGGCCGGGCTCGCCACGTTGACCATGACGCCGGTGGCGGTCCGGGGCAGCTCGGCGAGGTCGATCTCCTCGGTCTCGAACTCCAGCGCGCCGGCGTAGATATGGCCCTCATCCCCCTCGGCACAGGAAAGCGTGATCTGCTCCCCGTCGCCGATCACGTCGGTCGCGTTGCCGGTGCCGACGACGGCGGGGACGCCGAGTTCGCGGCTCACGATCGCCGCGTGGCTGGTGGTGCCGCCGTGTTCGGTGATGATGCCGGCGGCCCGCTGCATCACCGGAACCCAGTCCGGATCCGTCATCTCGGTGACCAGCACGGCGCCCTCGCGGAACCGGTCGATGTCCGCCACGCTGCGGACAACGCAGGCTTCGCCGACCGCGATGGAGTCCCCGATGGCGGCGCCCTTCGCCAGCAGCCGGCCATCGCCGAGCAGGCGGTGGACGCTGAAGCGGCTGCCGCTGCGCCCGGCCTGGACCGTCTCCGGCCGGGCCTGGACCAGGAACAGCTCGCCCGTGGTGCCGTCCTTGGCCCATTCCATGTCCATCGGCGTGCGGTAGTGGTCCTCGATGGCCACGGCCCAGCGCGCCAGCTGCAGGACCTCGCCGTCGGCAAGCACCAGGGCCCTGCGCTCCCGCTCGCTGGTGTCAACGAGCCGCGTGCGCAGGCTGCCGCCCCGGCCGTACACCATCTTGCGTTCCTTCTCGCCGCGCGTGCGCTCGATGATCGGGGCGAAACCGTCGCGGCCCAGCAGGGGCTTGTAGACCAGGTACTTGTCCGGGTTGATGCTGCCCTGCACCACCGTCTCGCCCAGGCCCCAGGCCGCGCTGATCACCACGGCGTCCGGGAAGCCCGTCTCCGTGTCGAGCGTGAACATCACTCCGGAGGCCCCGACGTCGGACCGGACCATCCGCTGCACGCCGACGGACAGGGCCACCTGCAGGTCGTCGAAGCCTTTGATGGCCCGGTAGCTGATCGCGCGGTCCGTGAACAGCGAGGCGAAACAGCGCCGGCAGGCCCCGAGCACCGCCTGGTCGCCGGCCACGTTCAGGAATGTCTCCTGCTGGCCGGCGAAACTCGCGTCCGGCAGGTCTTCCGCGGTCGCACTGCTGCGCACCGCCACCGCCGCGGCGGGGGCGGCCAGGCCGGAACGCTCCGAGAGCTGCCGGTACGCCTGGAGGATGGCCGCGGCCAGATGCGGCGGAAACTCCGCTGCCAGGAACAGGTTCCGCACCGCGTGCCCGGCCTCGGACAGGCTGACGCCGCCGGACCGGTAGCGCTCCAGCCAGCCGCGCAGTTGTGGCTCCATATTGTTGGCCCGTACGAACTCGCGGTAGCCCTGCGCCGTCACGGCGAACCCTTCCGGCACCCGGACTCCCGCCCCGGCCAGCGTCCGGACCATCTCGCCCAACGACGCGTTCTTGCCGCCCACCAGGGGCACATCTGCCATCCCCGTGTCTTCGAACCACACGATGTACGCCATGTCCGCCGGGACTTGCTGCTCCACGGTGTTCCTCCCCCGCTACGTTCCTCTCCCCGCTACGGCCTGGTCAGGCGCAGCGAGTCCAGCAGTTCGGTGCAGGCCTGCTCGCAGCGGACGCAGGCCTGAAGGCAGAGCCGGCAGTGCGGGAAGCCCAGATGCGGTTCGCACTGCTCCTGGCATGCCTGGCACGCGGCCCTGCAGGCCTCGATCAGCGCCCCCAGGAACGCCTTCCCGCTGTCCGTTCCGGGCGATCCCAGCCGCGGCAGGATCGAGACGGCGGCGAGGCAGATGTCCGCGCAGTTCTCCTGGGCGCGCTGGCAGGTACGGACGTTCGCCGCGCCCTGTTCGTCCAGCCACGCATCCGCCCCGGAGCGGCAAGCCTGGGCGCAGTCGAAGCAGGCGTCGATGCACACGCCGCGGGCCAGCCGGTGCTCGGGGGCGGTTTCCGGTGCCGTCGGATGCACGGCCAGCACGTGCTGCGTACTGCTCATCGCGTCTCCCTGTCAGCCATGCGGGCCGCGGGTCCGGCTCCCCCGCCAGGCGGCACCCGCGGCGTAATGGTTGCAGGGTACCCCTCGATGCTGCGCGCCGCATCTGCCATTTGGGGCAGGCTTTTACCAGCGGTGGGCTACATCGATAACCAGCATGGTCTGGTTCCTTTCCGGACCCGGGAGCGTGAAGACCCGGAACGGCAGACGGGTACGGACACCGAGCCCGATGGTGGACTGCCCTTCGAAGCTTCCCGCCCAGGCCACCTGGCGGAAGGTCCGGAAGTCCTTGACGTTGACAATGTTGGACTGGTTGCGCGGGTTGTAGGTGGCCCGGCCCTTGCTGTCGTAGGCCGGCGCCTTGACGACGATGCGCATGTCGTAGCCCCGCAGCGGGATGCGGTCTCCCTTGCCCTCACTGTAGACAGCGCCGTAACGGACGTTGTAGCCCGGTCGTTTGCCCTTGAGATCGACCACCAGTCGGTCGAAGCAGGTGTGCCTTCCGGCGCGGACGTTGGTGAGTACCGGCATGTACTTCGAGGACGAGGTCTTGGCCTGGGATCCCCAGGTGATGCCGCAGTAAGGCGCTGCCGAGGCCGGGCCGGGGGCTATAAGTCCGAGCCCGAGCACCAGCAGAACGGCAGCGAGCAGCGCGTGCAGTTTTTTCATGGCGATGGATCTTTCAAATCGCGAATCACTAAGGCGATTGCGGAACGGCTGGTTGCGATCGGCCTGCCTTGATGAGCCGATGATTGATCAGCGGACCGCGTTGTTGGCGTATGTAGCGCAGGGCGGGAGAAAGCGCCCTCGCTCATTCCCCGTGGCTGCTTCCATTATCGGACGGCCCGAGGCCGTCGCAACAGGTACGCCCGCCCCTGCCCAAAGCGGCCCGCCGCGGGGATACTGGAGGAATTCCCATCCGCCGAGGGAGCCGAGGGGTCATGAAGGCCTGGTGGATCGACCATACTGCCCCGCTGACGGGCCCGGTCCGCGACGGGCCGCTGCGCTTTGGCCACCTTCCCGATCCGGTGCCCGGTGCCGGCGAGCTGCTGGTACAGGTGAGGGTGTGCGGCGTCTGCCGCACGGACCTGCACCTGGCCGAGGGAGACCTGCCGCCGCACCGCCGGCACGCCGTGCCCGGGCACGAGGTGGTCGGCACCGTGCTGGAGGCCGGCGCGGGCTGCACGCGATTCCGGGCCGGCGAGCGCGTGGGCATTGCGTGGCTGCGCAGCACCTGCGGTACCTGCCGGTTCTGCCGGCGGGGCGCGGAGAACCTGTGCCTGGCGCCGCGGTTTACCGGCTGGGACGACGACGGCGGGTACGCCGAGCGTGCGACCGTCCCGGAGGATTTCGCGTACCGGATTCCGGACGAGTTCACCGACGAGCAGGCCGCTCCCCTGCTCTGCGCCGGCATCATCGGCTACCGGGCCCTGCGCCGCTCAGCACTGCGCCCGGGCGGCCGGCTGGGCATCTACGGTTTCGGCGCCTCCGCGCACCTGGCCGCGCAGGTGGCAATGTACGAGGGTGCCGAGGTCTACGTCATGACGCGCTCCGGCAAGGCCCGGGAACTGGCCGCACGGCTGGGCGCCGCTTTCGTGGGTGGCGCCCAGGAGGAGCCGCCCGAACTGCTGGACGCCGCGATCCTCTTCGCCCCGGCGGGCAACCTGGTGCCGGCGGCGCTGCGTGCGCTCGACCGCGGCGGAACCCTGGCCGTTGCGGGCATCTACCTCAGCGCCATTCCGCCGCTGGACTACGCGGCCGACCTCTTCCAGGAACGCCAGCTGCGCAGCGTGACCGCCAATACCCGGCGGGACGGCGAGGAACTGCTGGAGCTGGCCGCCCGGATTCCGCTCCGCCCGACCACGGTCAGCTATCCGCTGGAACAGGCGGGGCGGGCCCTGCGGGACCTGGCCGCCGACCGGATCACCGGCGCGGCCGTCCTCCGGGTCTCGGCCGCCCGGGCCCGGTGAACACGCCCGGGCTGCCCGACGGGGTGATGCTGCCCGCCGGCCGGCACAGCGCCTCTCCCACCGCCGCGGGCACACTCTCGCCGTTCTCGGCCGTCATCCTCGACCTGGACGGCGTCGTCACGGACACCGCCAGCGTGCACCGGGCCGCGTGGAAGGAACTCTTCGAGCGGGTCTTCGGGGACGCCAGGATGCCGCCGGCCGCCCGCGGGCAGCCCTATACCGAGGAGGACTACTTCCGGTACCTTGACGGCCGGGCGAGGCTCGAGGGCATCGCCGCCCTGCTCGCTTCGCGGCACACCGGGCTGCCGGAGGGCGACCCGGCCGACCCGCCTGAGGCCTGGACGCTGAACGGTCTGGGGAACGCCAAGAACCTGCTCTTCCGCGATTGGCTGCGGCGGCACGGGGTCAAAACCTTCCCCGGAACCGTGGATTTCGTGGACCGGCTGCGGGCCGGCCGCGTCCCGGTGGGACTGGTCACCGCCAGCCGCAATGCCGTCCCGGTGCTCACCGCTGCCGGACTCGAGGACGCGTTCGACGCCGTCGTCGATGGCTACGCCGCAGCACAGCAGCACCTGGCCGGAAAGCCGGACCCGGCGATGTTCCTGGAGGCCGCGCGCCGGCTGCACGTACCGCCGCAGCGGATCGCGGTCCTGGAGGATTCCGCGGCGGGCATCGCCGCCGCACGCGCCGGCGGCTTCGGCCTGGCCGTCGGGATCGACCGCGCCGGCCGGCGCCGCGACCTGGAACGCGCCGGCGCCCAACAGGTGCTCGAGGACGTCGCCGAGTTCGACATCGGCCTGGTCCTCGCCGACCCGTGGCACCTGGTCTACGACGGCTTCGACCCCCAGCACGAGGGCCACCGGGAAGCGCTCACCGCGCTGGGCAACGGCTACCTGGCCACGCGCGGTGCCGCGCCGGAACGCGCGGCCGACGGCGTCCATTACCCAGGCACCTACCTGGCCGGCGTGTACAACAGCCTGCCCTACCTGGTGGACGGCGTGTGGACCGTCGGCGAACACATGGTCAACGCGCCCAACTGGCTGCCCTTCGATCTCCGGCTGGGCACGCGCTGGTGGTCCGAGGGCGGCCTGGCGATGCTCCGCGAGCGCCGCGACCTCGACCTGAAGCGTGCCCTGCTGGTCCGCCACGTGCTGCTGCAGGACGCGGACGGCCGGCGGCTGGACGTGAGGCAGCGGCGCGTCGTGTCCATGGCCCGGCCCCACCTGGCCCTGCTGGAGACGACGCTGACGGCCCGCGGCTGGAGCGGCCCCCTCGGCCTGCGCACCGGAATCGACGGCGAGGTCCTCAACCGGAATGTGCCGGAGGACGCCGCGCTGGGCAACCGGCACTTGCGCTGGCTGCCGGAGGAGCCGGCCGGGCCGCGGGATCCGGAGGACCTGGAGACCCTGGAGGTCGAAACCAACCACAGCCGCATCCGGATCGCCACCGCCGTCCGTACCGGATTCGGCTGTCCCGCCGCCGGCAACCGGCCGCCCGTCCTCCCGGCGCCCCCTCCGTCCCCGGAAGAGCAAGACCGGTCCGCTGGCACCACCGAGGGTCCGTGGCGGCATGCCTGGACCGTGCACCTGTCCGATGGCGTGCCGCTCAGCGTCTGCCGCACCGCCGCCGTGGTGACGTCCCGGGACCCCGCGATCGCCTCGCCGCTCGACGGCGCCAAGGCGATGCTGGCGCGCACGCCAGCGGGCTTTGCCGAGCCCTTCGCCGAGCACGAGGCGGCGTGGCGGCGGCTGCTGCGGCTGTTCACCATCGACCTGCATGCCGACCCGCAGGCCCAGCTGATCCTGAACCTGCACGTCTTCCATCTGCTGCAGACGCTCACCCCGCACACGGCCGGACTGGACGCGGGGGTGCCGGCGCGCGGGCTGCACGGCGAGGGCTACCGCGGCCACGTCTTCTGGGACGATCTGTTCGTCCTGCCGCTGCTCACCTCGCGGCTGCCGGCGGTGAGCCGCTCGGTGCTGGACTACCGCTGGCGCCGCCTCGATGCGGCGCGGGATGCGGCGCGCGCGGCCGGACTGCCGGGGGCCATGTTCCCGTGGCGCAGCGGCAGCGACGGCACAGAGCAGACCCCGTCGTCGTTGTTCAACCGCTACAGCGGACGGTGGATGGCGGACAACTCCCGGCTGCAGCGCCACGGCGGCCTGGCGGTGGCGTACAACGCCTGGCAGTATTTCGAGGCCACCCAGGACCGGGACTGGCTGCTGCTGCACGGGGCGGAGATCATCGTGGAGGTGGCGCGGCTGTTCTCCGCGATGGCCACCAGCGACGACGGGGGCCGGTACCACCTGCGCGGCGTCATGGGTCCGGACGAGTACCACGACGGCTACCCGGGGACGCCCGGCAGCGGGCTGGACGACAACGCCTACACCAATGTCATGGCCGCCTGGGTTTGCACGCGGGTGGCCCGGATCATGCGCCTGCTGCAGGGCCGCGACGGCCGCGACCTGCGGGAACGCCTCTCCATCGGCACGGCGGAGCTGGACCGCTGGCGGCAGCTGTCGCGGCGGCTCTACGTCCCCTTCCATGACGGGATCATCAGCCAGTTCGAAGGGTACGGCGACCTGCGGGAACTCGACTGGGCCCGGCTGCGGCGCCGCTACGGCAAGATCGAGCGGCTGGACCTGATCCTCGCCGCCGAAGGCGATTCGCCCAACCACTACCGGCTGTCCAAGCAGGCCGACGTGCTGATGCTCTTCTACGTCCTCGGCGAAGACCAGCTGCGCCGGCTGCTGCAGCGGCTGGGCTACCCGGTCACGCAGGCCCAGCTGGACAGGACCGTCGACTTCTACCTGGCCCGGACCGTGCACGGCTCCACGCTGAGCCGGGTGGCGCACGCCTCGGTGCTGGCCGCGTCCGACCCGGAGCGCGCCTGGTCGACCTTCCGCGAGGCGCTGGACGCGGACCTGGACGACACGCAGGGCGGCACCACCCGCACCGGCATCCACCTCGGTGCGATGGCCGGCTCCGTCGACGTCATCCAGCGCAGCTTCGCCGGGCTGCGGCTGGCCGGCGACGAACTGGTGTTCGCGCCGCGGCTGCCGGCCGAGCTGGAGCAGGTGTCCTTCCGGCTGCGCTACCGGGACAACCTCCTGGACATCGCGCTCGACCACGCCGTGCTGCAGGTCTCCGCTGCGCGCAGCTCCGCGCCGCCGGTGCGGGTCCGCGTCGGCGCCAGGACGGCCGTCCTGGCCCCCGGCGCTACCGTGGTGCTGCCACTGCCTGCCGCGCGGCCGCCGCGGACCGGCGGTGCCTGAACGCCTTGTACGCGTAGTCGGCGGCGAGCAGGCCCGGGATGGCGAGCAACGCCACCAGCAGGCCGGGCAGGGTCGGCGGAGCCTGGCCGAGCATCCGCGCGATGGGCTCCACGAACAGGAAGGCGGCGAGCGCGAGCAGTTCGGCCGCGACCGCCCAGAGCAGCAGCGGGTTGCTGCGCCAGCCGAGCCGCCACGGCGGGACCGTTTCGCTGCGGCAGGCGAAGGCATTGGCCAGCTGGGCCAGCACCACCACGGTGAATGCGGTCCCCGAGGCGGCGGCAATCACGCCCGGCCCGGGCAGCTCGCCGCCCGGCCGCCAGCCCGCGAGCCAGAGGAGCAGGGTGAAGCCAGCCATTTCGAAGAGCGCCTCGACCGGCCCGAGCACGCCGAAGACCCGGCGCATCAGCGCCCCGTCCATCAGGTGGCGGCGTTCCGGCGGCCGGTTCAGCACGCGCTTGCCCGGCGGTTCGCTGCCCAGCGCGAGCGCGGGCAGCAGGTCGGTGCCGATGTCCAGGAACAGGATCTGCAGCACGCCCAGCGCCAGCGGGAAGCTGCCGCCGGAGAGGGCCCAGATGACGAACGGGGTCAGCTCGGCTACGTTGTCCGTCAGGTGGTAGGTCAGGAAGCGCCGGATGTTGGCGTAGGTGGCCCGGCCCTGTTCGACGGCGGCAATGATGGTGGCGAAGTCATCGTCCAGCAGCACCAGGTCCGCGGCTTCGCGGGCGACGTCCGTGCCGCTCGCGCCCATGGCGACCCCGATGTCCGCCTCCTGCAGCGCCGGGCCGTCGTTGACGCCGTCGCCGGTCATCGCCAGCACGTGCCCGCGCTGCTGCAGGCACCTGGCCACCCGCAGCTTCTGCTCCGGCGAGACCCGGCTGACCACCACGCCGTCCCGGTCCAGCAGGGCGCCGAGCACCTGGTCGTCCGCCGGCAGCCCGTGCCCCTCCAGGACCAGCCCGCCGGGTCCCTGCAGTCCGATTTCGCGCGCGATTGCCGCGGCCGTGGCGGGATGGTCGCCGGTCACCATGGCCACTTTGATCCCGGCGCCGCGGGCCCTCGCCAGCGCCTCGGGCACCGAGGGCCGCGGCGGGTCGTGCAGGCCGACCAGGCCCAGCAGCTCGAGCCGGGTCTCCGCCTCCTGCGGCCCCTCCGGGATGGCCCCGGGGGCGAGGCCGCGCCGGGCGACGGCGAGCACCCGCAGCCCGCGCGCCGCGAGTTCGGCCAGCGCCCGGTGGGCGTCCTCGCTCCCTGACCCGTCCGCGCCGTCTATGCACAGCGGCAGGACCCCCTCCGGAGCGCCCTTGAGCAGCAGCTCACCGTCGACCACCACGGACTCCCGGCGGCGGACGGCGTCGAAGGCCCAGCGGACCGAGGCCCGCTCCTCGACCGGCTCCGCCCCGCCGGACATCCGGTGCGCCAGCGCATCCAGCGCCGCTTCCATCGGATCGCCCTCGGCCGCCCAGCCCTTTTCCCGCTGCACGATCCGGCCGCGGGACGCCGCCCGGGCCGCCCGGGCCAGCCGCCGGCCCGCCGCCACGGCCGCCGGGCTGCCGTCCAGCCTGGCCACCGGCTCGTACCCGGTCCCCTCCACGGCAACGCTGCCCTCGGGGGTCCAGAGTTCGACGGCGCTCATCCGGTTCTGCGTCAGCGTCCCGGTCTTGTCGGTGCAGATGAAAGTCGTGGAGCCCAGGGTCTCGACGGCCTGCAGGTGCCGCACCAGCGCGTTCCGCCCCGCCATCCGCTGCGCTCCCATGGCCAGCGACAGCGTGACGGTCGGCAGCAGGCCCTCGGGAATCAGCGCCACCGACACCCCGATCGCGAACAGGAACGCGTCCCGCCAGGACGTCCCGGTCAGCAGCGACACCAGGAAGAACAGGCCGCCGAGCGCCAGCGCCACCAGCGCGATGACCCGCACGATCCGCCGCAGCTCCCGGTTGAGCGGGCTGGGCGGCGGCTTGGTCTGCGTGGTCAGCGCCGCGATGTCCGCCAGCCGCGTGCGGCCGCCGGTCGCGATGACCAGAGCCTCGGCGTCGCCGTTGGCCAGGAACGTTCCGCCGAAACCCGTGTCGTCCGGACCCTTCGCCACCGGCTCGCTCTCGCCGGAGAGCATGGATTCGTCCACCGTGCAGCTGTTCGTCCGGACAAACCGCACGTCCGCCGGGATCCGGTCCCCCGCCGCCAGCAGCACCGCGTCTCCGGCCACCAGCTCGGAGACATGGATCTTCACCGGCCTGCCGTCCCGTACCGCCAGCACCTGGCTCGGCAGCAGCGCCCGCAGCGTCGCCGCGGCATGTTCGGCCCGCGCCTCCTGCGCGTACGAGAACAGGCCGTTGACCACCACCACGACCAGCACCGCCACGCCCAGCTCCGGCATCCCGGCCACGAAGGCCAGCGCCGCCGCCACCCAGAGCATCAGCGCGAAGAAGTGCGTGAACTCCGCCGCCACCCGGCGCCAGCGCGGCACCGGCCGCACCCGCGGCAGCAGGTTGGGCCCCTGCCGGACGAGTTGCTCCCGGGCCTGGTCGGTGCTCAGGCCGAGCATGGCGTCCATGGCTACGGGACGGAACCCGAATACCGCGGTTCCCGCTCCGCCGGAACCGCCGCCGCCGCCGTCGTACGACCCGGTCCGAGCGCCCGCAGCGCGTTGAGGATGGTGGCCAGGTCCACCAGTTCCTGGAACAGCGCCCCGGCCACCGCCGGCACGAAGCCCAGCGCCGCGAGGACCATCAGCCCGATGCTCAGCGCGATCCCGATCCAGATGCTCTCCAGCGCCACCTTGACGCTGCGGCGGCCGATCTCCACCGCCCGCGCCACCTTGGACAGGTCATCGAGCATGATCACCACGTCGGCGGACTCGCTCGCCGCGGTCGACCCCTTCGCGCCCATCGCCACGCCGACGTCGGCCGCCGCCAGCACCGGCGCGTCATTGACGCCGTCGCCGACCATCATGACCGGCCGCTGCCGCAGCGACCGCACCGTCTGCACCTTGTCGGCGGGCAGGCATTCGGCCTGCACCCGGGTCAGCCCCACCTCCGCGGCGATGTGCGCGGCCGTCTCGCGGGCATCGCCGGTGAGCATCAGGGTCTCCTCCACGCCGAGCGCGCGCAGCTGCTCCAGCACCGACGCGGCGTTCGGGCGCACGGCGTCACTCATCACGAGCGTCCCCGCGAAGTCCCCGTCGACCGCCACGTACACGGCCATCTCGCCGCTGGCCAGCGGCGTCCGCTCCACCCCGCGCGACCGGTCTGCGACGAAGGCAGGTTTTCCGACGACGACGGCGTGCCCGCCGATCTGCGCGGCGACGCCGTGGGTGGCGGCCTCCTCCGCCTCGGCGGCCGCCTGCAGCTGGAGTCCCCGGTCCGCCGCGGCTTCCATCACCGAGGCGGCCAGCACGTGGGAGGAGTACTGTTCGGCGGACGCGGCCAGCCGCAGCAGCCCGTCCGGCCCCAGCCGTGCACCCGCGGTACCGGCCGGGCGAATCTCCAGCAGCACCGGGCGGCCCCCGGTCAGCGTGCCGGTCTTGTCGAACGCCGCCACCTTGACCCGGCTGAGCTTCTCCAGGGTGCCGCCGTTCTTGATGATGATCCCGGCCTTCGCCGCGCGCCCCATCCCGCCCACAAAAGCCACCGGCGCCGCAATCAGCAGCGGACACGGCGTCGCCACCACCAGCACCTCGGCGAACCGTGCCGGGTCGCCGCTGAACAGCCATGCCGCCCCGGCCAGCAGGAAGGCGAACGCGGTGAACGGCACCGCGTACCGGTCGGCCAGCCTGACCACCGGTGCCCGGCTGGCGGAGGCCTCCCGGACCAGCGCCACGATCCGGCTGTACTGCGAGTCCTCCGCGGTGGCCGCGGCGCGGATCCGCACCGCCGCCTGCCCGTTGAGCGCTCCGCTCATCACGTCCTGCCCGGCCGTGCGCTCCACCGGCAGGCTCTCTCCGGTCAGCGCCGACTCGTCGAAGGAACCGAAGCCGGAGAGCAGGGTCCCGTCCACCGGCACCACCTCCGCCGGGCGCACCAGCAGCACGTCACCGAGGCGGACCTCGTCCACGCTGATCTCCTCGGGCGGCTCGCCCGCCCGCTCCCGGTGCGCCGTCATCGGCGCCCGCTCCAGCAGCGCGCTCAGCTCGCGCTGCGCACGGCCCTGGGCGAAGTCCTCCAGCGCGCGTCCGCCGGAGAGCATCAGCACAATGATCAGCGACGCAATGTATTCGCCGACGACGACGGTGCTCACCACCGCCGTCACGGCCAGCAGGTCGATTCCCCAGTGGCCCCGGAGCAGCTGGCGGACCATGTCCCAGGCCAGGCGCGCAGCCACCAGCAGCGCGTAGACGCTGGCCGTCCACTGCGCCGCTTCCGGATAGCCGAACAGCAGCAACCCGGCCACCACCGCGGCACAAAGCAGCGTGGCTGCCACCAGCGGGTAGCGGCCGATCAGCGTCAAGCGTCCTCCCGTCCGTTGCTCCCGGCCGGTCCCTGGCCGGGCAGCCTGCCGGCGCGCGCCGCCAGCTCCTGCGAAATCCCGTCCGCCCAGGACTCGATCGCGGGCCAGTCCCGGAAGTCCCCGAAGCGCCCGCCGATCAGCCTGAACATGAAGTGCGCCGTGCCCTTCAGCTGGCCCTCGCGGTAGACCCCGGAGAAGAGCCGGTGCCCTTGCGGCTGCAGGACATCGGCGCCGAGCAGGCCCAGGATCCGCTTCTCCTGCATTTCCTTCCCTTTCGCCTGTAGCAGCCTGGGCAGCCCGTCGGACATCCCCACGCCGAACAGCCACAGGGGAAGGCCCGACAGCGCCGACACATGCCGCGATACGAAGTCCGCGGCCTCCGGCAGCCACGCCTGGTTGTGCACAGCGCTCCCCAACACCACGGCGTCGTACCCGGACACCTCCGGCCCGTCCTTCATTTCCGCCACGTCGACGTCCCGGCCAGCTCCCCGCAGCCGGCCCGCCACCCGCTCTGCGATCTCCGCCGTCGACCCGTTCCGGCTGGCAAAAGCCACCAATATCCGCATGAAGCGCCTCCCAAAGCACCCGCACCGCCCGGCAACATCAGCGTAGCCGGGCCTTCCGAGCCTGCCCAGTGCCTTAGGCCGCCAATCCGGCATTCATCCGCCACTAGCCGGCACCCGTCCGGCCCGGACGACGGCGGCGCACGGGTCTGTCCGGCCGGTATCCTGCAGGGGTAAGCGCAGCCAAGGGGTCCGTGGATTGCCGGGCCCGCAGGAGGTCAGCCGTACGTGGAGACACCGGCAGCAGCGGGGCACGAACTCGAACGCAGGCTGCGGCGTGCCGTGCTGTGGGTTGCGGGGCTGAACCTGGCCTACTTCTTCGTCGAGTTCACCGTCGCCATCGCGATCGGCTCCGTCTCGCTCTTCGCGGACAGCGTCGACTTCCTCGAAGACACCGCCATCAACCTGCTGATCTTCGCTGCGCTCGGCTGGACACTGCACCGCCGGGCCCTGGCGGGCAAGGCCATGGCCCTGATCATCCTCCTGCCCGCCCTCGCCGCCGCGTGGCAGGCCTTCGCCAAAGTCGCCTCCCCCGAGCCGCCGGATCCGCTCTCCCTGGCACTGACCGCCGGAGGCGCCGCCGTGATCAACCTGGTGTGCTCGCTGATTCTCGCGCGGTTCCGGCACCACGGCAGTTCGCTGTCCGCCGCGGCGTTCCTGTCGGCCCGGAACGACGTGCTCGTGAACCTTGCCATCATCGCGATGGCGCTGCTAACCGTCTGGGTCGGCTCCGGCTGGCCGGATATCGTCCTCGGCCTGATCATCGTCATCCTCAACGCGGGCGCCGCCAAGGAAGTCTGGGAGACCGCCGAAGAAGAGCGCCTGGCAGCCAAGGCGCTGGCCGGCGAGGAGATCGACTGACCGCGGCCGCGGCCCGGGAAGCTACGGGCCCACAAGCTGCCAGCTACCCGCCGGCCGGGCGGTACACGAGACCGGCGTGGCAGGGATCTCACCGCTCTTCGACGGCCGGCTTCGGAGTGAATCGGTTCATCAGGTCTAAAATGACCGAGGACCCGGACGCCGCCCTGCGTGCCGCGCCGGATCCTGGTAACCGTTCCCTGCTTGGTCCGGCCTTGGCGGCCGGCCGAAAGTTGAGTTGATGAACACGGGCGATATCGACCCTTACCCGCGCCGCCGCGACATCCGCACAGGCGCGGCCGACCCGGTGCCGCCGACCGGCATGATCCCGGTCGTACCGATCGTCGAGGCGCCGGCCGGCGCCCCTATGCCGACGCGGAAGGAACTGCGGACGGGCATGATCCAAATCGTTCCCGCCCCCGGGGAGGCACCGCAGAAAGCCGTCGCCAAGGACCTGCCTCAGCCGCGGCGCCGCGGGACCTGGCTGGCCGCGGGGGCGCTGGCCGTCGTCGTTGTAGGCGTGCTGGCCTGGCTCCTGCTGGGCGCCTGACCCCGGCCGCGTCCGACCCCGGCCGCGTCCGACCCCAAGGATCGGGGGCAGGATTTGGCGCTTTCCGCCGTGTCGGCGCGGGAATGCGCGGGTCTAAGATGTCGCTATCCATATAGTGACGAGCACCCGCGTCGGCGGGCTCCAGGCTGGCCGGCGCGGCATGCCTTTCGAGGCACCGGATTCTATCCACGGCTCACCTCTTGGGACCCATCATGAAAACCCTGTCACGCACCTGTTCTGCTGCCGGCTTTGCCGCCCTGCTGGCGTTCGCCGGAATGGCCGCGGCCAACGCCGCCACCGTCACTGTTCCTACTACAGGCAAGCTCCTGGCCGACGGCGCGGGAGCCACAGTCTCGGTCAGTTACACATGCAGCAGCGGCTCGACCGTCAGCATCTTCCTGGATGCCGCCCAGACCGTCGGGGGCAACCGCGTCGCCACAGGCACCGGTTTCTCCAGCACCGCCGACTGCACCGGCGGGACCGACTCCCTCGACGTGACCTTCCTCGCCGCGGGTAACTTCGTGGCGTTCGAGGAGGGCACAGCAGCCATCCGGGTCGTACTGATTTCCTGCGACACCCAGACCTGCGAGCAGGTCATCGAGGCGGGCGAAGTCACCCTCGCCGAGTGATCCCCACCGGCTGGCCTTCCGGGCGCCGCCCGTCCTAGGGTGGCTGTGACACCGTCCCAGCTACCCTAGGAGCCGCCAGCATGCCACGGATCGCCATCATCGGAGGACATGGAAAAGTCGCCCTGCACCTCGCCCGCATCCTCGCCGGCCGGGGCCACGAGGTCAGCTCTCTGATCCGAAAGCCCGAAGACCGCGCCGACGTCGAGGCGACGGGCGCGACGGCGGTGCTTGCCGACGTCGAACATCTCACCGCGGAGGAACTAACCGAGGCGCTCCGCGGCCATGACGCCGTGGTCTGGTCCGCCGGGGCCGGCGGCGGCAACCCGGCGCGCACCTACGCCGTGGACCGTGACGCCGCCATCCGGTCCATGGACGCTGCGGCGCAGGCCGGCGTCGGCCGGTACGTCATGGTCTCCTACTTCACCTCGGGCACGGACGAGGTCCCGGAAGACAACCCGTTCCGCCCGTACGCCGAGGCAAAGGCGGCCGCGGACGAGTACCTGCGCGGCACCTCGCTGCAGTGGACCATCCTCGGACCCGGCCGGCTCACGCTGGAACCGGCCACCGGACGGATCGAAGTCGGTCCGGCGGCGGAGAAGGGGGACGTCAGCCGCGAGGACGTGGCGCGCGTGGCGGCCGCTGTGCTGGACCGGCCGGAGACGGCGGGCAGGTTCATCGCGTTCAACAAGGGAAACACGCCGATCGAGGACGCGCTTATTTCGGCGTGACCTCCGCACTCATTCCCTCGTGATCACCACTTTGAGCGCCTTGGTTTCCGCCGCGCGGCCGAACGTATCGTAGGCCTCGAGGATGTTGTCGAGCGTGAAGTGGTGCGTCGCGAACATCTCGGCGGCGATCTTCTGCTGCTCGACCAGGCGCAGCAGCATCGGCGTGGTGTTGGCGTTCACCAGCCCCATGCTGATGTTGATGTTCCGGATCCACAGGTCTTCCAGGTGCAGTTCCACCGGCCTGCCGTGCACGCCGACGTTGGCCACGTTGCCTCCGGGCCGGACCAGGTCCACCGCCATCTGGAACGTCTCCGGGATGCCCACGGCTTCCACGGCGACGTCCACGCCGGCGCCGTCCGTCACGGCCAGGACCTGGTCCTTCCAGTCCGGCGCCGACGAGGCCACCGTGTGCGTGGCGCCGAACTCGAGGGCCCGCTCCAGCCGGTTTTCGTCCAGGTCGACGGCGACCACCGCCGCCGCCCCGTACAGTCCGGCGGTGGCAACCACGGCCAGTCCGACCGGCCCCGCCCCGATGACCGCGACGGTATCGCCCGGCTTGACCCTGCCGTACTGCACGCCGATCTCGAAGCCAGTGGGCAGGATGTCCGAGAGCATCACCGCCTGCTCGTCGCTGACGCCTTCGGGCAGCTTGTAGAGCGAGTTCGCCGCGTACGGCACCCTTACGTACTCGGCCTGCGTGCCGTTGATCAGGTGGCCGAAGACCCAGCCGATCCCGGAGGCCCCTTCGCTGCCGAGGCAGTGCGAGTACAGTCCCGTCTTGCAATTGGGACATTGGCCGCACGACTTGATGCAGGAGATGATCACCCGGTCGCCGGGGGCGAGGCCGGTCACGGCGGAGCCAACCTCGGTGACGGTACCCACCCCCTCGTGGCCCAGGATCCGGCCGTTTTCGACGGCGGGAACATCGCCCTTCAGGATGTGCAGGTCGGTGCCGCAGATCGTCGTCGTGTCGACCCGGACAATCGCGTCGGTCGGTTCCAGCAGCTGTGGATCCGGCACCTCCGTCCAGTCCTTCTTGCCCGGCCCGCCGTACACCAGCGCTTTCATCGATGCCCTCCTAGGCGGCCATGCCGCAACGCTGCTAGGCCGCTACGGGGTCCAGGATGCGAAGCCGGCATGCCAGATGCAGCGGATCCGAGGCCTCCGGCAGGTGCTCCTGCCGCTCCACGGCCTTGAGGTCGTCCAGCGCGTTGCCAGTGACCCGGGCCCCGGAGAGGTCCACCAGGATCTCGATCCCCGGAGCGAGCGCGTTGGTGCGCCGCGCCACCGCATAGAGCGCGCGCAGGTTATCGGAAGTCACAGTTCCCCCGACCTGGATCCGCGCCGACTCCAGATCGGTATCGAGCCGGACCAGCACCCTGATCTTGCGGTCCGATGCCGCCTCGAAGGCTGCCCGGTCGGCTCCGGACCGGCGGGCAATACCGCCGGAGACTTTGTCCTTCATCATGGACCTGTCGACCACCATGGACATGCTTACCCCCATATCGGTTCTGTTCATCCGGCGCCCCCTGCGCCGGATGCCGTACAACACCGTGGGCCGTCCGCAGCGGACGACCCACGGTTTTCTCCGCAGCGGGGACTGGAAGGGCACCACTTCTTCCGTCCCCTGCGGACTTCCGGGTCTGTCTCAAGCGCAACCGGCTTTCCCCCACCGGCCCCCGAAAACGCGCCGCTTACAGCATCACGTCTGCCCGGCGGAGGCGGCAGGGTCCAAAGTCCCGGATTCCATGATCCAGATCACTTTTGCTGCGCCGGCCTTGGCGCGGGCACTGCCCGTCTCCCCTCCGACATGTTCTTGACATGTCCGCTAAGGATGGCATTTAGTGGCATATGTGCGGCCGGGGGACCACACGCGGAACAACACTATTCGGCCCAATGGGGGTGCCGGACCAGGCGGTGACCTGTCTGGCGCGCCGCATCGGGCGCCTTTTGGGGGAAGCATGAGTCTCAACCCGGGACAGGCCGCACTATGGTGAGCCAAGACAGGCTCCTGGCAGCCATGGAAGTCGCTTCCGACCTCGACCTCGACACGTCGATGCGCAGGCTGGTCCGCTCTGCGCAGATCCTGACCCGGGCAGAGTCTGTTGAACTGCAGCTCGCGGGCACCGATGATGGCGGCAAGAGCATCACGGCGACCGCTGCTTCCCCCGTACCGGTGGTCACCATGAACGACGGCGCCGTTTCCGCTTCCCGTTCCGGCGGACCGGAGGCAACGGTGCAGGGAGCCAGTGTGCCGACGCTGTCGGCCGAGCTGCGGGTACAGAACCGTGAATACGGCCGCCTGCAGATCACAGGCAAGACCGGCGGCGAAGACTTCACCGATGAAGACCGGAACACGGTCATTTCCCTGGTCTCGGCCGGGAGCGTGGCCGTTGCCAACTCGCTCCAGTTCGATGCCATGCGCCAGTGGCTAAGTGCCTCGATCGCCCTCAGCACGCAGCTGCCGTCGAAGTGGCAGGACGTACGAGAGCTCGTCGTGGAGCAGGCGCTGCGCCCCTCCGCCGCCGTCCTGGCCGCCGTCGTGGCACCGACATCCGACCGCTCCCTGGCCCGCTGCGAAGCCGCCGCCGGAAGTCGCGCCGACAAGGTGCTGCGCAAGACCTTCAAGCTCGTCGGCTCCGTGGCCGCCGAGGTGCTCGCCACGGGGCGGCCGCGGGTGTGCGCGACGGCGGATCTCGTGGGCGCAGATTCGGTCGATGGCCTGGGCGAAGCGCTGCTCGCGCCGCTGACGCCCCGCGGCGGTGAGCCGAGCCTGTTGATTCTCTGCCGGGAACGCGGAGCCGGCAGCTTCCGGCCGCTGGATCTCGAAATGGCCGGGGTCTTCTGCACCCACGGCGCGCTAGCCATTGAACTGGCGCAGGGCCAGCGGCTGCGCGAGCAACTCGTACTCTTCGCCGACCGGGACCGCATTGCGCGGGACCTGCACGACGTCGTGATCCAGCGCCTGTTCGCTGCCGGGCTGAGCATCCAGACTTTGAGGCGCTACACGGAGGACGAAGCCGCCCACCAACGGATCGGCGGCATCACCCAGGAGCTGGACGAAGCCATCCGGGAGCTCCGGGACACCATCTACTCCCTCCAGGCGGAAACCGAGGAGGAACTGAGCAGCAGGCTGGTCCGCACGGTCCAGGACGGCACCAACTCGTATGCCGCCACGCCCCGGCTGGAAATCACCGGCCCCCTCGACGCCGCCGTGCCCGAGCCCATCGCGGACCATCTGGTCGCGGTCGCCACCGAAGGAGTGAGCAACGCCGTGCGGCACTCGGGCGCGGAGACGATCGACGTGTCCGTCGTCGTCGAGGACGGCATTGTCCGGTTGATTGTCCAGGACGACGGCCAGGGCTTCGCGGCGACCATGCGCCGCAGCGGCCTGGCCAACCTGGAACAGCGGGCCGCGGACCTGCACGGAACCTTCGAGGTGTTCAGCGCGCCGGGGAAGGGCACCCGCCTCTGCTGGACCGTGCCGATCCCCCACGACGATTCGTCCGAAACGGCGGCAGAGCTTAACTAGCCCGCTGCCGGGCATGCGCCGAAGATCACTCCCGCCCGGAACCCGGACCACTGAACCGTCGCCGGGCCCGCCGGATTACGATGGGCGCAGACCCGAAGGAGCCAGCGTGCCGAAGCAACAGAAACCCGAACGTCCCGCTGCCCCGCAGCAGCCGGAGCCGGCAGCCCGCGACACGCAGGCGACGACGCCTGTGGAAGGCACCGCAACGGCCCCGCCCGGTGCCGGCGAGCTGCGCCGCGTCGCGGAGGAATCCTTCGGGCTCAAGACCCTGCGCGAGGGGCAGCTCGAGGCGATGGAAGCCGCGGCGGCCGGGCGGGACGTGCTGGCGGTCATGCCGACCGGCCACGGAAAGTCCGCGATCTACCAGGTGCCCGGGCTCGCCTTGCCGGGCACCGCCGTCGTTGTTTCCCCGCTGATCGCCCTGCAGTTCGACCAGCTGGAGGCGATCAACGAAGACCTCGGCGAGGAACGGGCGTTCGCGATCAATTCCCACGTCGGGGCGAAGGCCGAAAGGGCCGCGTGGGAAGCCGTGGACAGCGGCGCGGCCAAGTTCATCTTCCTCGCGCCGGAGCAGCTGGCGCGGGAGGAGACCCTGGAGCGGCTGGCGGCGCAGGACGTGTCGCTGTTCGTGGTGGACGAGTCGCACTGCATTTCCTCGTGGGGCCACGATTTCCGCCCCGACTACCTGACGCTGACCGCCGTCGTGAAGAGGCTCGGCCAGCCGCCGGTCATCGCCCTCACGGCCACGGCGTCCCCGCACACCCGGGCGGAGATCGAGGACCGGCTCGGCATGCGGGATCCGTTCCTTATCGTGCACAGCTTCGACCGGCCCAACCTGAAGCTCAGCGTGGTGCGCCACCACCGGGACGAGGACAAGCGGCAGGCCGTGCTGGACCAGGTCACGGAGCTGCGCGGCCCCGGCCTGCTCTACGCCGGCACGCGCAAGGACACCGAGTGGTATGCCGCCGAGCTGGCCGAGCGGGGCCTGCGCACGGACGCGTACCACGCCGGCCGGAAGGCGTCGGAGCGCGAAGCCATCCACGAGCGCTTCCATGCCAACGAGGTGGACGTTGTCGTGGCCACCACCGCGTTCGGCATGGGGATCGACAAGCCGGACGTGCGGTTCGTGCTGCACGCCAACATTACGGATTCGCTGGACAGCTACTACCAGGAGATCGGCCGTGCCGGGCGGGACGGCGAACCCGCCCGCGCCGTCCTGCACTACCGCTCCGAGGACCTGGGCATGCAGCAGTTCTTCGTCGGCGGCGCCCCCGATCCCGAGGACCTGAAGGCCGTCTTCAGCGCCCTGCAGGAGCACGGTCCGCTGCGCCCGGCCAAGCTCGGCGCGCAGACCGGGCTCGGTACGCGGCGGCAGTCCCGCGTGCTCAACCTGCTCGAGCACAGCGGCAGTATCGCCGCCA
This sequence comes from Arthrobacter sp. USHLN218, assembly GCF_037144715.1. Lineage (NCBI taxonomy): Bacteria > Bacillati > Actinomycetota > Actinomycetes > Micrococcales > Micrococcaceae > Arthrobacter > Arthrobacter sp. USHLN218. Next base: position 515,002 of record NZ_JBBCYT010000001.1, on the reverse strand, counting down.
ACCGGCAGGGCTACCGCGCCCGCGGCGGCGTCCCCGAGGAGGAAGCCGTGGAGAAGGCGCTGGCCGAGGCCGAGTCCCGCCGCAAGATCGACCAGTCCCGGATCGAGATGGCCCGCGGCTACGCCGAAACGGACAACTGCCGCCGCGACTGGCTGCTGAACTACTTCGGCGAGGAGACGGACGGGTACTGCGGGAACTGCGACAACTGCGAGGCGGGCTCCCGGGCGGAGGCGATGGCGCACGAGGCGGCCATGCCGGAAGGCTACGAGATCCAGCAGCCCGTCTCGCACCGCGAGTGGGGCCCCGGCATCGTCATGGGCACGCAGCCGGACCGCATCACCGTCCTGTTCGAGTCGGTCGGCTACAAGGACATCGCGTTGAAGGCCATCGAGGCGGAGGAAGGCCTGCTGACCAGCGGATGACGCGACGCCGGCCGGCCGGTGATGAAACCGTAACGCGCCAATAACACCGCTTCTGATAGATCGGTTCAACGTTCCTCCGCGGCGTCACGTACAGGTCGGATTCCTGCGGCAGGGACCGCCGCGCGGCCGATGCCCAACGCGACATTATCGACGACAAGAACAAGCGCTTGATTCGACGGTGGTGGGAATTGGGGAGGAGTATCGTTGTCTGCCTCGACGGCACCGGCGGGCAGGTAGACGCCGCCGGGAGCAGCAATGTCGTGCGGCTTTTCGAAATGCTGGAGCTCGGCGACCGCAGCAAACAGATCGCCTATTACGACCCGGGTGTCGGTACGTTCAGTTCCTTCGCCGCATGGGTACCGGCGCTCAAGCGAGTGGCGAAGATCCTGGGCCTGGCCACGGGAATCGGGATGCGCGAGAACCTGGCCGAGGCCTACACCTTCATCCTGCAGAACTGGCAGCCGGAGGACCGGCTCTACGTCTTCGGTTTCAGCCGCGGCGCCTACACCGCCCGGGCACTGGCAGGGCTGCTCTACCGGGTGGGCATCATGCGCCCGGGAAGCGAAAACCTGGTGGAGTACGCCATCAACGCCTACGCCCGGAACGAGCGCCGGTGGGAGGATGACGACTGGGACCAGATCGACCGCTTCGCCCGTGCCTTCTCCGTGCGGGGCGGCCGCTCGCTGGCCGTGCCGATCGAGTTCCTGGGCATCTGGGACACGGTGAAGGCCGCGGGCGTGCTGCGCCGGGACCTGAAGTGGCCCTACACCAGGCAATTGCCCAACGTGCGCCGGATCTGGCACGCGGTCTCCCTGGACGAACGCCGGCGTCCCTTCCGCGAGTACCTGGTCGAGCGCGGCTCGGCGGGGACCGAAGTCAACGAGGTATGGTTCGCCGGCGTGCATGCCGACGTGGGCGGGACCTTCCTGGACGACTGGAGGCTTGCGGACGTGGCACTGAAGTGGATGGCCGACGGCGCCATCGCCGCCGGCCTCGGTGTCCGTTCCGATTCCTACCGGAAGACCTGCACGGTGAAAGCGAGCCACGCCCTGGGAAGGATCCACCGGCCGGGCTTCCTCTGGTACGCCCTGGTGCTGCGGCCGCGCGCGGTTCCCGCCGGTGCACGGGTGCATGCGAGCGTCCGTGACCGCATCGCGGCGGACGTCCGCTACGGGCGCCGCCTGCCGTCCGACACTGTCTGGGAGGACACGCAGTGGCTGGCTCCCCGGATCTGATCTACGACGGGCCGGAGGAGGCCGGCACGCATGCGCTGGTCATCGGGATCGGCAAGTATCCGAACCTGCTGGGCGGCAGCAGCCCCGCCGCGAAGGCGGCGGGCATGGGACAGCTGACTTCTCCCCCGCTCTCGGCCCGCTCGGTGGCCTCGTGGCTGCTGGCGGACTACAGCTTCGAAGCGAAGCCCCTGGCCAGCCTCTCGCTCCTGCTCAGCGAACAGGAGCCGGCGTCCTTCCGCAATCCGAGGACCGGAGCCGGCCACGCCGTCCCGGAGGCCACCGCCGACAACATCGAGGCGGCGGTCAAGGCGTGGAGGAAGCGGGCGAACGGCTCCCCCGACAACAGGCTCGTCTTCTACTTCTGCGGCCACGGCATCTCCGAGGGCACGGACATGGCGCTGCTCGCCTCGGATTTCTCTCCCGATGACGAGGACAACCCGCTGGACCAGGCGCTGGACTTCGAGCAGCTGCGCCGCGGGCTGAAGGCCTGCCAGGCCAGCGAGCAGGTCTTCTTTGTCGACGCCTGCAGGGCCTCCTCGAACTTCCTGATCAGCCAGACCGACGCCCGCTTCGCCGGACGCGTCCCGCTGCTGGGGCTCCGCCGGCCGCCCGAGCTGCCCCGCGTCCTCTCGGTCCCCTACTACGCCTCGCTCGCCGGCGAACGTGCCTATGGCCGGCCCGGGCAGGTCAGCCTCTTCACCCAAGCGCTGCTCCGCGGACTGCGCGGCGCGGGCAGCGACAACCCGGAGGGTGACTGGCGTGTCAGCACGGCGACGCTGGCAACTGCCATCGACGACTTCATGAGGCGCCCCGTTCTGGCGGGACGCGCGGCCAGCGTCCAGACGCCCACGGTCCATGAACTGGCGGTCTTCGATCTCCACCGGCTGCCCGGCGACCCGCTCGTTCCGGTCTACGTCAGCTGCCAGCCGGCGGAGCAGAACGCCGCGGCCGAGTTCGTCTGCCGCCAGGGCAGCGAAGAATGCGGCCGCCGGCCGCGGTCCGAGGTCGACACCGAGGACCCATTCAGCGAGTGGTACCTCGAACTGTCCCTGGGCGACTACTTGTTCGAGGCAGAGGTGGACGGTTCCGTACCGCGCTCGCTCACCAGGGCCGTGCGTCCGCCCTACAGCCCTGTTCGACTGGCGGCCGTGCCATGAGCGGGCTGCTGCGGGTGCGCGTGAATGTTGCCGCGGGCGGCACAGGGCTGGACGAAGGCGTCAAGATTGTCGGCAATATCCACGCCACCGCACCCGGGAGCCGGGGGCTGCGTTCCGTCCTGTTCCCGCTCGGGACCCAGGCGCCGCCGGCCGAATTCAGCGTCGAGGCCGGCGGCTACCTCGTCGAAGCCACCCTGCCCTCCGGGGTACTGCTGGCCGAACAGGTCCACGTTGCCGAGGGCGCATCCGCGACCGTCGAACTGGAGGCGCCGGGCGAGCCGGATGAATCCCGGTCGCTGCAGTACGTCCTGGGCAACGTGCTGCCCGCACCGGCCCCGCCGGTCCGCATCGCGCCACCGCAGGAGGACCTCCCCGGCCGATACGGCATCCCGCTCCCGTCGCCGCGGACGGAACCTCCGAAGCTCGTGCGGCTCCGCACCGAGGCTTCCTCCGCCGCGTCCTACCGCAGTTTAAGCGGGCTGGCCGGCCTTCCGCCCGCCGATGCCGCGTCCGCCGTCCGGGCCGCCATGGCGCCTGCCGGCCCGCCGGAAGATCCGGTGTCCGCCCAGGGGGACGACGCCGTCGCCATCTACCGGGTCCGGGGAGGGGCCGCCCCCGCGAACGGCCCGGTTCCGTCACGGGACTTCCTGCTCGTGGAAGCCGCCGGGCATCGCCTGCTCGCCGTCCTGCCCATCCCGTGGCCGGATGCCCGCGGCCAGGACACCGCGGCCGAAGTCGTTGTCCACCTCCGGCCCCGGCCGGCAGCGAGCCGGGTCTCGGTGACCGTGCGGGACCCGGACCTGACCGCGGGTCTGGCGTACCTGGCCGCGGGCAATCTTGCGAAAGCGGCTGCCGTCTTCGCGGCCGTCGAAGGACTGCTGTACGCCCCGGGCACACCCGGCGCCGTCGCCAATCCCCTGGCAGCCGTTGCCGCCTGCTATCTCTTCCTCGGCACCGGCTCGCCGGGCACCTCGGCAGGCTGGACCGATCGGGTGCCGGACCTGTCCCGGCAGCTTCCGCTGTTCGGCGACGGGCCCATCCTGCAGGCCGCGCTGCGGCTCCGGGAGGCAACCACCGCCCGGGACGAGGAGGCCGCCAGGCAGCTGGCCAAGGCTGCCTTCCGCCGCGGACTGCCGGCGTTCACACTCGGCCTCTCCTGGCTGGTGGACCTGCTCGCGGAGTTCCCCGAAGACGCGGGGTGCGAGGCCATGCTGGCGCAGGTGCGCCGCCTCGCCTGGCGGGCAGAGATGCGGGAAGCGTTCGTTGTCCTCGAACTGGGAGGAAACCGCGATGATTGAGCTGACCATGCTGCCGGCCATGGACGGCGACGGCCTGCTGCTGTCCTACGCCGCGGGCGGCAGCTCCGCCCCGAAGCACCGCATCCTGATCGACGGCGGCCGCACCTCCTCCTATCAGCTGTACGCTCCGCTCCTCGGCCGGGAGGCGATCGATGTCCTGGTCGTCACGCACGTCGACCAGGACCACGTGCTCGGTGTGCTCGCCCTGCTCGACGATCCGGCGCACCCGCCGCTCGGCGATGTGTGGTTCAACGGCTATGACCACCTGGTGGGCGACGGCCTGGAGCACTTTGGTCCCCGCGACGGCGAGCTGCTCACCACTGCCCTGGCTGTGCAGGGCCTTGCCTGGAACGCGGCATTCGGGGGCAGGACCGTCCTCGCGGGCCGCCGCGCCGAGCTGGCGGGCGGGGCCGTGGTTTCCGTGCTCTCTCCGGACCGCACCCAGCTGGACCGGCTCCGTCCGCTCTGGGAAAAGGAATGTGCGCGGCACGGCCTCATCCCGGGCCGGGAGCCGGCGCCGCCGGAACTGCCCGGCCTCGAAAGCCTCGGAGCCGCGGCAGGCATCGAGGAACTGGCCGCCTCGCGGTTCGTCCCCGACGGATCGCTCACCAATGCCACCAGCATCGGCTTCCTCTTCGAGTTCGAAGGCAGGCGGCTGGTCTTCACCGGTGACGGGGCCGACGGCCGGCTGGTTGACTCGCTGCGGCCGCTCGCGGAACAGGAGGGCGGCCGGCTGGGCATCGACGCGCTCAAGGTCTCCCACCACGGCAGCGCCGCCAACCTCTCGAAGGACCTGCTGGCGCTGCTCGACTGCCCGCGCTACCTGTTTTCCACCAGCGGCGACCGGCACCACCATCCCGACGACGAGTGCATGGCACGGATCCTGAAGTTCGGCGGTCCCTCCAAGGACATCGTCTTCAACTATCGGGAGCGTGCCGCCCGGTGGCAGGACGCGGCCCTGCAGAAGGAATACCGCTACCGCGTCCTCGCCCCCGACGCGGCCGACGGCTTCATCACCCTCACGTGGTGAGCCCGGCGCAACCCTGAGGCAAAAGTCCGGCAGTTACCAAGGAAGGAAGACCAATGGCTGACAACACGAACAAGGACCGCTACTGCGTTATCCGGACGGCCACCGCAACGTCCGGCAACACCAAGGCGGCATTGCTCAACGAAGCGCGCTGGGACGTCTCCCGGCTGAAGGTCGGCTTCCTGGAGGGCGACCCCGGACTGCGGCAGCGCGTCCTCGCCGTCGCCCGGGAATGGACCGGCCCTAACATGGCGAACCTGCAGTTCGATGAGGCCGCGGATTCCGACGCAGACATCCGGGTCGCGTTCCAGCAGGGCAACGGCTCGTGGTCCTACCTCGGGACCCAGGCGCAGCATATCGGCGCCGGCGAACCCACCATGAACTACGGCTGGCTGACGCCGGATTCCCCGGACGACGAAGTCAGGCGGGTCGTGCTGCACGAATTCGGGCATGCGGTCGGACTGATCCACGAACACCAGAATCCGCAGAAACCGATCCAATGGAACCGGGCCGCTGTGATTGCCGACCTGTCCGGGCCGCCGAACAACTGGGACGAGGCCACGATCGAGAACAACATCTTCCGCAAGTACGATCCCCAGGACCTGACCGGCACGGACACGGACAGTTCATCCATCATGATGTACCCGATCCCCGCAGCCTGGACCCTGGACGGCTTCTCCGCGGACCTGAACAGCTCGCTCTCCGCAACGGACAAGGACTTCATCCGGTCCGCCTACCCCTGGTAGAACGCCCGGACCCCAGAGCAGGAGGATAAGGCACGTGGCTGACTACGCCGTCGTCGTCGGGATTTCCCGGTACCCGAAGCTCGCCGCACTTGGCGCGAACGCGGACCTGCAGGGGCCGGACACGGATGCGGCCGACATCCGCGACTGGCTCCTGGCGCCCGACGGCGGCGCGCTCAGCCCCGACAATGTCCGGATGGTCCGGTCGGCGGACTTCGATCCCCCGCTGCCGGAGGAACCCCAGCCGGAGGAAGGGAAAATCCGCAGGGTCCTGACCTGGATCGAGGAGGAAACGGCCGGGACGATGGGCGGCCGGCTCTACCTCTACTTCTCCGGCCACGGGTTCGCGCCGGTGCTGGAGGAAGGGGCGCTCTTCACCGCGGAGGCCACGCTGAGCGTCCCCTCGTATGTCTACGCCTACGACTGGATGCGGAATTTCCGGAAGGCCCTGCGGTTCCGCGAATATGTGCTGTGGATGGACTGCTGCATGACCAGCCAGCAGAGCATTCCGGTCAGCAGCGTGCCGATCCGCGCCGGCAGCGGCACCGGCGTGCCCGGCCCGGCGTTCGTCGCCGTGGCGGCGCAGACCAAGAGCGCCCTGGAGCACACCATGCCGGACGGCAAGATCCACGGGGTCTTCAGCTACACGCTGCTGCAGGGGCTGCGGGGCGGCGCGACCGACGAGCACGGCAGGATCACGGGCGAGAGCCTGAAGGCGTTCCTGCATGACACCATGCCGGAGTTCCTGCCCGAGCAGGTTCGCAGTTCCTCGGCGGTGGACCTCCATCCCTTCATCAGGGCCGACGCCGGCATCACGTTCCGGCGCCTGCACAGCCGCCCCACCTACCCCGTCCGCCTTGGCCTGCCGCCGGAAGCGGCCGGGCAGCCGCTGAAGCTCTGGACCGGCAGGCCGCACGCGGCGGTCGTGGACCAGAAAATCACCGGCAGCTTCTGGCAGGGACAGCTGGCCCGGGGACTCTACGTCGCGGAGATGCCCGACGCCGGCATCCGCCAGGGCTTCCAGGTCACCGGCGCCGGCCCCCTGGACGTGGCACTTGGGCGGACCGGCCGGCGGGTGCGGCCGCCGCATCCCACGAACCTGTACGGGATCGACGTCGAGGCTAACAACCCCGCCGCGACCGTCTCGGTGCTGGACCACAACCTGAACCGGATCTTCTCCGACACCGGCGCGCTGCACGAATTCGACGCTCCCGGGGTCTACAAGATCCGGATCGAGCTCGGGCGCGATATATCCTCGGTGACCGAAGACGTGATCCTTCTCGACGATCACCTGGCGGCGGCCTCTCCGGCTCCTGCCGTGCCGTCGCCTGCACCGATTCCGGGCAGCGCGATGGTGCACGAGAGCCATGTCGAACCGTTCGTGAAGGCGGTCGAACGCGCGGGACATGCGGCCGCCGGGCCGGTCGGCTCCACCCTGTCCGTCCTGGCGCGCTACTGGCTGGAGGCGGACAGGCTGCCCGGCCAGCCGGGCCATCCGATGGAAGGCCTGGAGCTCGTTTCCCCCTCCGGCGAGGTTGTCGCCGGCCTGCTGGAGCATTCGCAGCTGCAGCAGGGTTCGTCCGCCGAGCCGGTAGCGGTCTGGGAACGCGACCTGGAACCCGGACCGTACTACCTGCGCCACACCTTCCGCAGCGGCCGGATCGGCGAAGCGACCGTGATGGCCTGCGCCGGCTGGGTGACCCAGGTCGCCCTGCAGCGCTCCCCCGCGCTGCTCATTCCGGGCGTCGGGGAAGACGACATCGTTCCCATTGTCGACGCGGCGGTGTTCATGCGCCAGGCCGGAGGCAGCACCGGGGAGACGGACGCGGCGTCCGAAGCGGACCAGGTGCTGGAGACCGCGCGCCTGGCGCTGGCCCAGGGCCGCGACCTGCTGGGCAAGCCACACGGTTCGGGACTGCAGAAGCTGCTGCTGGAGGAATACGAAGACCCGATCGCCGCGATCATCGGTTCCTACCTGCTGCTGATCGCGATGGAGGGCGCCCAGGGCGGAACCCCGAGCCAGCACGAGCAGCTGGACGCGGCGGTGGTCCGGCTCAGGCAGAAGATCGCGGGCTTCCACCCGGACATCGCGGCCTTGTCGCTGCGCTGCACGGATCCCGCCCTCCGCTGGCGGGAACCGTTCCCCGTCCCGCCGATCTTCAAGTACGGGTGGAAGCTGCTGACGCAGGCGAGCTACGCCGATGCCCGGCTCATACCGGATGAGCTATGGCAGCGTGTGCACGCCGTAACGAACTTCGGCCCGTTCCTGACCTGGGCGGCGGATCCCGGCGCGAAGCTGCTGCATGCCCGCCAGCTCGCCCGCTGGGCCAAGGACAATGCCCCGCAGGACGACGAGGAGGCGACCCGCAGGCTGCTGATCCCGGCGTCCGCTGCCGCGACCATCCTCGGGAACGACAGTGTTTGAGCTGCCCCTGGCGGAGGGGCTGTCCGTCTCCTTCCAGCGCTATCCGCTGCCCGCCTCCGGCCTGATCTCCTCCCTCCCGGCCAGCGCCGGTGCGCTGCCCTGCTGTTCCACAGGGCCTGGCAGCTTCCTGGTCGTGCTGCCCGAGGGCGAGGGCTGCTGGATCGGCATCACGGCCTCCGGCGCCGCGGCGCCCGTGGACGTGGGCGTCCTGGTCCGCACCGCGGACCGCCGGACCCTGGATCCCCTCTCCGGAGGGGAAGCCGACCAGCCTCCCGGTCCGTTCCGTGTCCGGGTACCGCCCTCGGCGCAGGTTCCGGGAATCAGCAGGAACGACGGCGGGTGGTGGTGCCTGCGCCGTCCTCCCGCCCCTGCCGGGTTCCCCGCCGTCTGTTCGTTGGACGTCTATGCCGGCGGATGTGGCAGGGCCGCCTCACTGTGGGCCAGGTTCGTGCCGGCCCCGGTCTTCGAACGCCTCGGCGGCGGAAGCACGCCGCCCCTGCGCCCGAATGCCCGGTACGGAGGCTGGCGGCTGCCCTGAGCACAGCCCGCACACGATGGAAAGGGATGAGGAGATGGACAACGCGCAAGGCCGCCAGGACCTGAGCCGGCAAATCGACGAGCGCCGTGAAAGCATCCGGGCCTACCTGCGCCGGGCGCGGCCGAGACGCAACCTTCTGACCACCACCAGCCTCATCGCAAGCGCCGTGGCCGCCGCCTTGACCGCCGGTCCGGGCTTCGGCCGGGACGGCTTCAATAACGCCGTAGCGGAAATCTTCTCCCTCCCGGACAGCGCCATCGTCTGGCAGGTCATCTGCGCGCTGGCCTCGATCCTTTCGCTGGTTGCCGCCATCACCACCGGGCTGGCGAATTCCCGCAACACCAGCGAGCAGATCTCCACCGCCGAATCCGCCAGCGCGCAGCTCGAGGGCCTGCTGGCCGCGCTCAGGTACGGGCAGCTTCCCCTGGACGAGGCCGTGCGGCTCTACCAGGAGTACAGCTCCAAGGCCGCCTTCATCGACTAGGCGGTGCGGAGGTATTGGAGGCCGGGGCGTGCTTGGGCTTGTACCGCCGCCGTTGCCACCACGCATAGAGCACGCCGATCGCAGTGACCACCACGGGAACGCTCAGGCCGAGCGGCCCCGCCCATTCCTTGACCGCGTTGCCCACGACGTAGCCCAGCCGCACCTGCACGTCGATGGTTTCCCGGTACGTCTCGACCATGATGTTGCTGCCCTCCGGTCCCGGAGCCAGCAGCCGCAGCGTCATCTCCTTCTCCCCGGCTTCGCGCGGCGTGATGTCCCAGCTCCACTCGCCCACGCCTTCCGCGGGAAGCGAGATCAGTCCGTCGGCGCCGCTGGTCGCCGTGATGTCCATGCCGTCTCCGGTCAGTTCGGCCCGCATCAGCTCGCATAGCCGGGGCGTGCGGGTCTCCACGGGCCCTTGGCCCGGCAGGCCCTGTGACGGGTCCTCTTCCGAGCCGTGAAGCGCCACGCGGATCGACCAGGAGGTGGTTTCGCCCTGCTCCATTGGCGACGGCGGCCGGAACACGAGCGTGCCCTCGAAACAACGGTCCAGGATTTCCTGGGCGGCCTGTCCCGGAAGGGGCGGGCTGCTGCCTGCTCCCGGTTCCGTACCGGGGAGCGGCTCCTCGGAATAGGAGTACCAGGTTTCGGTCGGGGGCGGCGGGACAACGACGTCGGGCAACGTGCTTTGCGCAGGCGGGGAACCGGTGGGCAGCTGCAGCGTCACGGTCTGGCTGAAAGCCGAGGACATCCCGGACTGGTCGGTGACGGTCAGCACGATTGTGTAGGTCCCCGGCTCGCCGAATTTCTGTTCCAGCGCGATGCCTTGGCCGCGGGTTCCGTCCCCGAAGTCCCAGTCGTAGGTGGCGATGGTCCCGTCCGGATCGAGGGAAGCGGAGGCATCGAGGAAGCAGGTCAGGTCCTCGCACACGGCTTCGAAGACCGCGATCGGCGGCAGCGGCGGCTGGCCCCGGGTCCCGGCGGCGAGCGGGACCGGGCCGGCGACCCCGGGGAAAGCGCTCCCGGCCAGCCAGGACATGGCGGCCACGAGCACAAGCAGGACCCTGCGGAGCACACGTTGCACTCCGCCCGCCCCCGTCACGGCTGCTGCAGGGAACACGGATCCTCCGCCTGGCCCCGGTTTGCGGTATCCCTCCTCCTAATGTGGCCCCGGCCGGAGCAGCAGTCAACGCGCGGCGGCCCGGGCCCCGCTGGCCGCCACGCCGGCGCCTGCCTGGTCGAGCAGCCACTGGAGCCGCTCCAGCCACCAGCCGAGTTCGCTGCTGAGGTACTTGATGTAGTTCTGCCGGGCCGTCGCGAGGTCCGCGGCGACGAGGTCCGCCAGGCGGCGGACCGCCCCGAGCAGGTCCTCTTCGGTTCCCGCCGCGCCGTCCTGCAGCGCCGCGCGGTATCCCTCGGCGAGCGCGGCGAACGTGCATGCCTCCGCCACCTGGGCGTAGCGCGGCATGTAGACGATCGCTTCGTTCGGCGGCGGGGCGGGAGCCGCCTGCAGGTGCCTGAAACCGCAGCAGAACCGGACTGTGGCGGCGTAGGAATCACGCAGCAGCGCGGGCGATGGATCGTGGCTCCTGTCCGCGCAAAGGGCTTGGACGGACATGAAGGCGTCTATCCGTGAAACTGCTTGCTCGGCCATCCTAAGGTCCTCTCCCATATCGGTGCGATTGCCCTCAGTTTGCCCGCGGGGCCGCTGCGCCCGCGTCGGCCTGCCGCTGCAAATCTCCCGCCGCCGCTACAACCGGGGATGTACGCGCTAAATCAGACCCGGGGTGGACTCGCAGCCTGCCCCCGCGGGCCGAAGCTGTTGGTGTGTTCCCGACGGGAACGCGAACTTCAGCCAAGACCTCTCAGCAGGAGCAAGCACATGGTCACTAAGAAGACGGATTCCGTATCAGGACAGGCGACCCGCAGGTCCAGGTTCGGAAAGGCCGGAGCGGCGGCAGCCGCGCTGGCCCTGGCCGCCGGTGCCGTACCCATGGCGTTGGCCGGCCCGGCGCAGGCCAGCGACGATCACGGCGGGGACGATCACCACGGATGTGAAGTGTGGGCGCTCAAGCCCGTGGTCGACTACAACGACTATGGCACGCACGACGACTCCGTCGACTACCGGATCAAGGTCCATTGCGACGAGGGCTATGGCATCGAGTTGTACGACCAGCAATGGGAGCAGGACCACGGCCCGGACCAGTACCTGGGGGACTGGTCGGCGGACGACTACTTCGAGCACGAAGACACCCGGATCTACCACATCGAGCTGCAGGCTCCGGACACCGAACACGGTGACGAAGAGGTTTACCACCGCGTGACCTACCAGGTCTACGACGGACAATGGAGCGGCTGGCACGGCTGGCACTACAGCCATCTCGCGTACGTCCACCAGTAGGCCGGACGCCTAAACTAGTCCGGGCCGGAAGCCAGGGGACTTCCGGCCCGGACTGCCCGCCGCGGCTACAGCCGGTCCTCGGAACGCACGAGCCCGCTCTTGTAGGCGGCGGCCACTGCCTGCGCCCGGTCGGTGATGCCCAGCTTCAGGAAGATCCGGTGCATATGGGTCTTGACGGTCGCCTCGCTCAGGAAAAGGTGCGTGGCGATCTCGGCGTTGCTGAGCCCGTGCGCCGCCACCGTCAGCACATCCCGCTCCCGCTTGGTCAGCTGGGCCATTTCGACTGAACCCGGGTCCCGCCTGTCGGGCCTGCGCACGAAGTCGGCCAGCAGGCCGCGCGTGATCGCCGGATCAAGCCAGCCGCCCCCGGCCGCCAGCGCGCGGACGGCGTCGCCCAGGGCCCGCGGCGCCGAGCTCTTCAGGATGAAGCCGGAGGCACCCGAGCGCAGCGCGGTCCTGACCGCCTCGTCGTCTCCGAACGTGGTCAGCACCAGCACCGCGGGGACAGTGTCCACCTTGTCCAGGAACGCGTCCGAGCTCAGCTGCCGGGTCGCTTCAACGCCATCGGTTCCGGGCATGCGGATGTCCATCACGACGACGTCCGGCTGGATCCGGACCGCCTGCTCCACCGCTTCGGCCCCGTCGGCGGCCTCCCCGGCCACGGTGATGCCCTGCTCAGCCTCAAGCAGCATAGCCAGTCCTCCCCGGACCAGCGCCTCGTCGTCGGCCAGCAGGACCCGGATGCCTCGTGACTCCGGGGCTTCCATCAGGACCGGCCTCCCACCCGGGCCAGCCGCGGCCGCCAGTGGTGCCGCCGCCTGCGGCCCGCTGCCTGACCCGTCGCCTGGCCCGCCGCGGGGAACGAAGCGGACACCAGGAAGCCGCCGTCCGGCGTCGTACCCGCCTCCAGCGTGCCGCCGACCGATGCCGCCCGCTGCCGCATCCCGCCGATTCCGTGCCCGGTTCCCGCCGGCCGCCCGGTGCCGGCACGGCTGCCGTGGCTCCGCACGGTCAGCCCGAGTCCGCCGTCGCTCCAGGCGAGGCGGACTTCCACCGGACGCTGCGGATCCGCGTACTTCGCCGCATTCGTCAGCGCCTCCTGCGCCACGCGGAACGCGGCTGTGCCGGCGTCGGCCGGCAGCGCTGCCGGTTCGCCATCCACCTCCAGCACGACGTCCCGCCCCGCGGCCCGCAGCTGCTGCAGGAGATCCGGCAGCTCGTCCAGCCGTCGCGCCGCATCCGCCGTTCCTCCGGAATCCGAGGGAACCAGCAGGCCAAGCATCCGGCGCAGCTCCGCGATGGCCTGGCCGCCGAGCTCGTCGACATGGCCCAGCGCCGTCCGGGCGCGCTCCGGATCGCTTTGCAGGAGCCGCGCGGCCCCTGCGGCCTGCAGCAGCATCAGGCTGACCGAGTGCGCCACCACATCGTGGAGCTCGCGGGCAATGCGGCTGCGCTCGTCAGCCGCCGCGAGCTGGGCCTGGATGCGCCGCTGGCGCGCGGCGCTGCGTCCCCAGCGTCCGGCCGCGAAGGCCGCCACGGTCATCATCGTGCCCAGCAGCCCGCTGACCAGGATCAGCTGGCCGGCGTCCTGCGGCGCCACCAGCTCCAGCTGGGCCAGCACGTTCACCACCACCAGCACCAGGGCCATGCCCAGCCCCGCGTAGGCGGGCCGCAGCTTGGTGTACCGGGCCGCCGAATACAGCGCCACGAACGGTCCGAGCATCAGCACCGTGTGCGGAACCAGCAGCGAGACCCCGATGCTCGCCAGCACCGACAACGCCAGCACCAGCAGCGGCCGCTTCCGGCGCCAGAGCAGCGGCACGTAGACCGCCAGGCCCAGCAGGGGCACGGCGCGCGGATCAAGCCAGGCCGGCGTGCTGCTGTAATCCCAGGACACCGCCAGGTCCAGCGCGTACAGCAGCACCAGCCCCAGCACCTCCAGCGCCGGGGTCACCCCGGCCGGGAACCGCAGCGGGCGCATGGCGGCTTACCTGCACTTCTTGAAGAAGCACAGCAGGATCCGGTCAGGCGGTTTCGGCGGCTTCGGCGCCGAACCGGCTTCTCCCCCGGTTCCGGGACCTGCGTTTCCGCCCTGCGGCTCCCCGGGGCTAACGCCCTCGGTAGGCGCAGCGCCGCGCGCCTCCGCACCTTCCGCTTCCGCACTCTCCATCCCGGCGCCGCCCGCTTCGGCCAGCGGGGCGCGCGGATCGAAACTCCGGACGCGCAGCCCCCGGCGATCCGGCTGCCACTTGTCCACCGGTCCCAGCAGCTCGGTAACTGTCCCCTCCGGCCGCACCGCTGGCAGCACCCGCACCGCTTCCAGCGCGGCGCACACATTCCCCTCGGCGCCGAGTGCCCGGTAGAACTCCTCCTCGTCGAAATCATCGAGGACAACGTCGGTGCGCACCTCGTAAGCCGGGGCATGGGCGAGTTTCACCACGGCAACCGTGCCGGACCCACCCGGGCTGCCGAGCACATCGATCTCCCGCATCCGGATGTGCTCCGCCGTGCCCGAGCCGCCAGGCCGGGGCGCAGCCACCAGCACGTCCCACCAGCGGTCGGCCTCCTCCACCCAGCCGAGATCGCGGCAGACCACCATCGTGTCGCTGATCAGCACTCCCCAGCACACGTGGCCGGCATCCGCATCTGCCGCGCCCGGCCGCTGGATGGATACGAACCGCGCGCAGACCGCTTCGTCTGTAGTCATGGGAACACCCCTTCCCGCTACGCCTGATTATCCCGCCGCCGGTCCCCCGCGTCCACGCGTCCCGGGCCTGCGGTGCCGGGTGGCACTCAGGCGTTTTCGTAGCCCGGCTGGTCCCGCCCGTCCAGCAGACCGTCCAGGAATCCCAGCACTTCGGGCAGGGCCGGACCCGCCGGCCCGAGGACGACCTCGTGCACCGCCCCGGGAACCAGGTCCGCCAGCACCTCGTCCACGGCGCGGAAGACCGGCGGCGAATCGGCACTGGAAACGATCAGCACGGGCTTGTGCAGCTGTGCCAGCGCGCCCTCGTCCGGCCGCGAGGGGCCGCCCTTCAGCTCGGCCAGTACCGCGGGCGCGTTGCCCAGCATCGTGCTGCGCAGCTCCTCGGGCAGTTCGTCCCACTCCTCGTCCCGCAGCACCCGGCGGTAGTAGCTCTCGGCTCCCGCTGCGGGCCCGCCGGCCCCGGCCGCGAGAACCACGCCGTCCACCAGCGCGCCTTCCCACGAGTGGGCCTCAGCCGTGAGGGTGAGGATGGCCGGTTCCAGCAGGATCAGCGCGCGGACCAGCCCCGGATAGCGTTCCACCAGGTCGAGGGCGATTTCGGCGCCGTAGCCGCGGCCGATCACGACGGCGTGCGTCGCGTGAAGGCCGCGCAGCAGTCCGGCCGCGTCGTCGGCGTGCTCCTCGACCGAGGTCAGTTCGTACGGCTCGGGCCGCTCGCTGCGGCCGTGGCCGCGCCGGTCATATGCGATGGTCCGCCCGCGCGCGGCCAGCTCGTCCAGCGCGCCGCCCCACCCGCCGGCCGAGCCGCCGGTGCCGTGGATGCACAGGATCGGCGTGCCCGCCCCGTGCTCCTCGTAGTACAGGGTCACGTCCCTCACGCGCAGCTCGCTCATATTCCGACCCTACGCGCCGCGGTTTCGGCGGTCCACGCCAGGGCGTACGACGGCGGAACCGCGACCGGGTGCCGGCCGCCCGCCGTCGTCGTTTCCCCCTAAGGCCTGATGCCGTGCCCGGCGTTACAGCGCGAGGGAATAGGTCCCCGCCGCCAGGACCATGGCACCGAGCACAAACACGACCGCGTTGGCCATATGGCGCTTCTTATCCGGATTCAAACGGCGCCACTTGCGGCGCAGGTTTCGATAACTCATTGCAGTTTCCCCAACTGTTCAGCACTGACCCGATGGGGGCCGCAGCCCTGCTGGGCCGGGCACGTACTGACCCGATTTTTGGGGGATCTGGTACCACGTACGTGCCCGGCATTTCAGGACTGAGAGCCTCCCAGTTCCAGAGCGCACTGAGGCATGGATACAGGAAGAAATTACAACGTTCCCCAACGCCCCAACTTGCCCGCAGCCCGCAGTGGAAGAACGTTCCATTCCGTGCTGTATGCAAAAACATAACCCATCGGCGGCCGGTCTGGGAAGCGCGGCGCGGTGTGATTTTGCCGGGGAGGGCGGCGATGGCCGCTGCTCGCGGCGAATGCCCCTCAAATGCGGAAGACCCCCGCCAGTCTCGGAGCGGGGGTCTTCGCAACGGCACCTCAGCGGATGCAATGGGGGAACGCATCCGCCGGGCCAGGCCAGCGTCTTTGGGGGTAAATCGCGGCCGCTCGTGCCGTCCATCAGTGTGCCATTTATGCATGGACGTCCGAAATTCATTGTTACGAATCCGCGTAACGTACTGGCCGGTCACCTGCGGCCCTGATATCCGACGGGCCCGGGTGCCGAAGACTTCCCGCGTCGAGGTCACATGGCACGGGAATCAGTGCCTTCGGCTAGTAACATCGGACGGAATTCGCCCGCGATGCTTTGGAGACACGCTTGTCGCTGCCCGCCACCGAGCCCACCACGCCCAAACGCCCCGAGTTTCCGTACCTTGACGGCCTCCGCGGCCTCTCGGCGATCCTCGTCGTGCTCTACCACGCCTACCTCTTCACGGGCCTCAGCGGCGAGTCCAGGGCGGAGCTGCCGGCGCTCAAGGAGTTCCTGGGCTGGGGCTACCTCGGCGTCCCGGTGTTCATCGTGCTCTCGGGCTATGTGCTGATGCTGCCCGTCCTCTCGACACCGGGACTGAAGTTCCGGAACGGGGTGTGGTCCTTCATCAAGCGCCGCGGCAAACGCATCCTGCCGCCCTATTACGCCGCCCTCGTCTTCTCGCTCCTGCTGATCGCACTTTTCCCGGTCCTGCAGGAAAAGGGCGATACCCAGTGGGACTCGAAGATCCCCGTCACGTGGGGCAGCACCATCAGCCACTTCCTTTTGGTGCACGATTTCAACCACCAGTGGATCGGCAAGATCAACGGTCCGCTCTGGAGCGTCGCCGTCGAATGGCACATCTATTTCCTGATGCCGCTGCTGCTCCTGCCTCTGTGGCGGCGGATCCATCCGGCAATCATCGTCGGCGCCCTGACCGCGGCGAGCTTCTGGCTGCTGGCCGAGCGCGCCTTCGGCTTCGTGCATCCCTGGCTGGTAGCCCTCTTCGCCGCCGGGATGTGGGCCGCGCAGCTGACCATGCGGAAGAAGACGGTCCGGGCTGCCGGCCCCGTCTTTGTTCTCCTGGCCGCCGCTACCGTCGGCTGCGCCGTGTTCAGATCGGAGATCCCGCTGCCCACCCGCGGCCTGATGGAACTGATGACCGGCCTCGCCATCGCCGCCGGCCTCGTCTGGCTGGGCCGCCGGGCAGTGGCGGGAAGGGTCCCCCGCGGGGCAAGGCTGCTGCAGACGCGCCCGATGCTCTTCCTCGGCCTGATTTCCTACAGCGTCTATCTTTTCCACAGCCCTCTCCTCGGGCTGGCGAACCTGCTGCTGCTGCCGCTCGACCTGAGCCTGGCCACGCACTGGGCCGTCATGACCTTCGCCGTCGTGCCGGCCGTCCTGGTCCTTTGCTGGCTCTTCTTCCTGCTGGTCGAGCGGCACTTCCTCAATACCCGCCAGCGCCACACCGTCGAGGCGCATGCCCCGGCCGGACAGGAAAGCACGGGCCTTGACGAGGCGCCCGCCGTCCGGAACTAGCGGGGCACGGCTTCGGGCCCCGGGTTCCCGCCTTCCTGCTGCCGTCAGGGAGTGAAGAGCCTGCGCACCACGTCGCCGGCGGCCAGCGCATCGAGGCCTTCGTTAATCTCGGCGAGCGGCCGCGTGTCCGTATGCAGCAGCTCCACCGGCAGCCGCCCGGCCCGCCAGTGTTCCAGGTAGAGCGGGATGTCCCGGCCGGGCACCGCGTCGCCCATGTAGGAGCCAAGCAGCCGCTTCCCGGCGCCGGCGAACTGCAGCGCCGGAACCGTCAGTTCCTGGGACGGATGCGGGAGTCCGACGGCGACGGCGGCGCCGCCGCGGTTCGTCACCTCGAGGCAGGCGGCGAGCACGCGGGCGGAGCCGGCGGCCTCGATCGCGACATCGGCACCGTCCTCCCCCGTGGCCTGCCGGATCAGTGCTGCCGCCTCCTCCGGGACGCCCGCATGCGTGGCCCCGGCTTCCAACGCCAGCGGATGCTTCGCGGCATTGGGGTCGATGGCGACTACCGCGGAGGCGCCGGCCAGTTTCGCCGCCATCACGGCTGCCAGGCCGACGGCGCCGAGCCCGAAGACGGCGACCGACTGCCCGGCCTGCACCTGCGCCGTGTTGGCCACCGCGCCCATGCCGGTGAGCACGGCGCAACCGAACATTGCCGCCACCTCGTCGGGCACGTCGTCGTCAATCACCACCACGGACTCCCGCGCCACCACGGCATGGTCGGCGAAGGCCGAGACGCCCAGATGGTGGTTGATCCGCTCCCCCTGCCGCGTGCGCAGCAGCGCCGGCCCGTGCAGCAGGTCGCCGCTGCCGTTGGCCTCGGCGGCCTTGGGGCACAGCGCCGGCCGCCCGGCCCGGCACAGCTTGCAGGCGCCGCAGCTCGGCACGAACACCAGCACCACGTGGTCTCCCACCCGCACATCGGCCACACCCTCGCCGACGGCGGCCACCCGGCCCACGGCCTCGTGGCCCAGAGCCATCGGCAGCGGCCGCACGCGCACCCCGTCCACCACGGAAAGGTCCGAGTGGCACAGGCTCGAGTACGTGATGTCGACGGCGAGCTCGCCGGGCCGAGGGGCGGGTGCGTCCAGCTCCTCCAGCACCAGCGGCTTCGAGTCGGCGTAGGGCCGGGACAGGCCGGCCGAGTAAAGGACAGATGCGCGCATGTTCAGCTCCAAGTCGTACCCGAATGCTTCCTGTCCGCATCCTGCCAGAAGTCATGCACGCGCGCATTCCAGACATCGGGAATCTCCTGGAACGGCTGGTGCGATTCCCCAGCCATCACCTCGAACAGCGCCCCGGGGATCCCGTCCGCCACCGCCCTGCCCAGCTCCGGCCGGCTCATCGGATCGATGCCGCCGGCCAGCACCAGCGTCGGCACGTGGATGCTGCCCAGCCGGCCCGTTGTTTCGTGGCCGGTGAAGGCGTCCAGGAACTTCAGGAAGTCCTCGTCTGACTGCGGGTGCTCGAAGGCCAGGACCTCGTCGATGATCTGCTCCACCCTGCCGCTGTTGTAGGCCCGCGGCGTATAGACGAGCAGGAAGAAATAATCCAGGAACGAACGCGCATCCGGCGCTCGCTCCAGCTGCCAGTGCAGGGCGCCGGTCAACGCCTTCAGGTAGGGGTCCATCGCGGACCAGGTGCTCTGCAGCACCAGGCTGCGCACCTGGCCGGGGTGCCGCAGCGCCAGTTCCTGCGAGATGATGCTCCCGCCGGAAAACCCGGCCACGTGCGCCGACTCGATGCCCAGCGCCCCGAGCACTTCGGCAGCATCGTCGGCCATGGCCTCCACCGTCGGAGGTTCCGCCGGCATCGCCGTCCTGCCGGCGCCCCGGTTGTCGAATGCCGTTAGACGGTAGCGGTCCGCCAGCCCGTCCAGCTGGGGCTGCCATGACTCCACGGTGTCGCCCAGGCCGCCGATCAGCAGCACATCCGGACCCTCGCCAACCTGTTCCGTCCAGACCTGCAGCTGCCCGGCCTGCACATACTTACCCATTCCGACCTCCCCGGCGGCTGCCGTACCCGCCGAACACCCTGAGGGCAGCCCGGCCGGCCCGCCCCCGGCCGGCCGGGCCGCCCACCTCGAAAGCTACCCGGGATCCTTACGTCGCGGATAGGGCACCAAGGCCCGCGCGGAACGGCCCCGCCCCGATGGCGACGGCCGAAACAGCGGACGACGCGCCTGTGAAGCAACCTTTTGGAGCAGCTCCGGAGCGCACCTTAGACTGACCCGGTGACGAGGGGAAAAACGATTTGGTAAGCCAGCCTCTAATAAGTGTCATCGTTCCGGCAAAGGACCAGGCCCCCTTTATCCGTGATTCGATGACGAGCCTGACCCGCCAGTTCGAAGACTCTTCCGTGCTGGAAGTAGTGGTGGTCGACGACGGTTCCACGGACGGTACAGGAGAGCTTGCCCAGGCCTTCGCAAGCCAACTACCCGGACTCAAGATCCTGCGAAACGAGCGGCCCACGGGCCTCGCAGCAGCCCGCAACAAAGCGCTCGACGCGGCGGGCGGGCGCTTCATCACCTTCCTTGATCCGGACGACTGGTATGCGCAGGGCTATCTTCCGAAGATCACGGCCGAAATCGAACGGCTCGGTGTGGACTTCATCCGAACCGACCACATCCGTCATACCAAGGGAAGCCGCACCATCCACCGTGCCCCGCAGGCGCTTCGCGGCGTGGCATTGGATCCGCGCAACGACATCGGCCCGTATCAGGTCTCGACCATGATCGACTACCCATTCGCACCCTTCGGGATCTTCAATGGGTCGCTCAAAGATGACGGAATGCTCCACTTTGTCGACGGACTCCACACGGCCGAAGATCGTCCGTGGATTTGGCGGCTCCACCTCAAAGCCCAGTCTTATGCGGTCTCTGACGAGCTGGGGGCTTTCTACCGACGAGGCATCGCGAGTTCGCTGAGCCAGATCTTCGACCGGCGGCAGCTCGACTTCCTGCGCAGCTACAAAGAGGTCTTCGGATTGGTTGCCGCCGACCGTGAGCCGGAGCGCTTTTGGCCCAAGGCTACCCGGCAGTTTTTGGCCATCGCCTGCCATCACCTCAACCGCTCCGACCAGATGGCACCCGACGTCCTTTCAGACCTGCAGACCGGGATCGCCCAAACCTTCGGGACCCTACCGCCCGACATTGGGTACGAGAACCTTGCCATGCTCGATCCCAAGCGGCGTGCCCTGCTCGAGCCCGTCCTTCGGAGGCCCCTGTGAAAGAGCTTTTCGTCGTCTCTACCCTCTACCAGTGCGTCGCGCTGGCGGCCGCAATCGATGAGGGGGCCATTCCGCCGGCAGCCGGTGAACGGATCCTGGTCCTGTCGAACAACTCCCTGATTGCCGAGGTGTCGGTTCCATTCCACGAGGCACCCGGCTTTGCAGAAGCCGCCTCGCGCTTTGACCGCACCGTGGACCTTAACGCGCTGGTCTGGCCACGTCGTCCAGGGCAGTTCAATCCGCGCGCGGAGGAACTGTACATGTGGCAGCGTGTACTGCGGGCCTTGTGGGACCTCGGGGACGACCGCGTGGAGCTTTACGTCGAGTCGATCCAAGTCAATCCCGCCGTCGCGCTCTGCCGGATCTTCTCCAGCGCCCGTATCTCTGTGCACTCGGACGGCCTGATGAGCTACGGCCCGACGCGCAATCCCGTCTCCCGCGAGATGGCTCAGCGGCTCAAGTCGCTCATCTACGTCGATCTGGTCCCCAGCCTGGTGCCTCAGTTGCTGCGCGAGAACAGTCCCGCGCTGGTCCCCGTCGACCGGGCAGCCCTCCGGCGCGGCATGGAAGAACTGGCCAGGGCACTACCCGAGGAGCACACGACATTGTCGGCCTTCTCCGGGACCCCCGCCGCTGATCGGCAGAAGTCCGGGGCGCGGGCGGAAGCTGCGGGACAGCCGACCGCACTGGTGCTGGGCCAGTACCTGTCCGAGCTGAACATCCTCTCGTCCAACGAGGAAATCGAACTGCATCGGGCCATGCTGCAAAAGGCCCTGGACCGCGGCATCCGTTACTGCGTCTTCAAGCCGCACCCCAGTGCCGGCCCCGGCGCCGTGACCTCCATCCAGGCAGCCGCAGCCGAACTGGGGCTGGAACTTCATGTACTCACCTCCACCAGCCCGGCCGAGGTTGTCATGCAGCGGCTCAAGCCGGACCTGGTGGTCAGCTGCTTCTCCACCGCCCTGATGACGGCGAAGTACTTGTTCAATATCGACGTCGCAGCCGTCGGCACGGACGTTCTCCTGGAGCGGCTGACACCCTATGAAAACAGCAACCGCATCCCCGTCACCATCATCGACGCCCTCCTCGAGCGTAATTACGCTGCACCGGCAGAGATCCCGGGCGGCACCGGAACGGACGCGGCCGGAGCTACGGCTCCGCTGCAGCGACTGGTCGAGACGGTAGCCTATTGCATGCAGCCCAACATCCTGGCAGCGGTCCGGCCCTCCGCCGAGGCGTTCCTCGCGACCGCAGACGGCACGCCGGACATGCGGTACTTCAAGCGGCGCAGGCTTACGAAGCTGGAGCTCCCCGGAGCGCTGCCGCCCCGCGATCCCAAATCACCTAGGTCCCGCCACCCTCTGCACCGTGCCCGCCGCGTGGGGATCCGATGGGCCAAGCGGCTCGCCAGGCGTACCCCCTAGAAGCAGGTCTCGATCAGCCGGGTGATCACGGCGTCCTCGCCCGGAACCAGGTTCTGCACCGCGGGAATGAGCCGCCACTTGTCGAACGTGGTGCAGGGGTGGGACAGGCCGAGCGGGACCAGGTCGCCCACCGTGGGTTCCCACCCGGGGGCGGTCCGCATGAAGGAATGCTGGTCGTTCATGTCGCTGACGACGGCGCCGTGCAGCGCGGTCACTTGCCCGTCCGCGTTGGAGACCGCGAACTGCGGGACGGGCAGTCCGTCGTCGTACGGAAAGTCGCGTTTGCCTCCGTCGAGCAGGGCGAGGCCGGGTTCCGGCTGGGAGAGCACCCGCGCCAGACCGTGAGCGGCCGGCACCAGGCGGTGCTCCTCCCCCGCACGATCCCGGTCGAACGGTGACAGCGCGTGGTACGCGCCGTCGTCGTGCGTGATGTAGGCCCCGGACCGCAGCACGTAGCGCGCTGAATCCGCCTTCCGCGCCTCGGCGAACAGTTCGCCCACGAGTTCCGGGTAATTGCTGCCGCCGCAGGTGACCAGCACGTCCCCGTCGCCGTAGCGGCTGCCGAGCTTGCCGTGCAGTTCGAGCAGGTCCGCGACGTAGCGCCGGATCAGATCCACCGTCGGCTCCGTGCGGTCCTTGCCGAGCGCTCCCTCGTAGCCCGCCACGCCCGCCAGCCGCAGCACCGGCGATGCCGCTACAGCCTCGGCCACTTCCAAAGCCGCCGCGACGCCGCGGGCGCCGGTGCGCCTGCCCGGTACGCCGAGCTCCACCAGCACGGACAGCGGCCTGGCCGGGTAGAGCCCGCACAGCGCCTCTTCGGCGAGCCGCACGGCGTCGGCGCTGTCCACCCAGGACCAGATGGTGCAATTCGCATGCTCCAGCTCGCCTGCCACCCAGCGGATGGCGTTCTGGTCGACTAGCTGGTTCGCCAGCATGAGCGTGTCGAAGCCGTGCGCGCGGGCGACCTTGAGCTGGCTCGGATTCGCCACCGTGATGCCGGTGGCCCCGGCGTCCAGCTGCTGCTGCCAGAGCTGCGGCGCCATCGTGGTCTTGCCGTGCGGCATCAGCTCGAGCCCGCGCTCGCGCAGCCAGCCGGCCATGAACGCGATGTTGTTGGCCATGGCGTCCTCGCTGAGGACCAGCAGGGGCGTCCAGAACTCCGACAGTTCCGGCTTGCTGGCCAGGTACTCTCCTACGGTCAGACCGACGGCCTCGACCGGGAGGCCTTTGTCCTCGCCTCCGATCAGCCGTTCCAGCACGTTCGCTTCCCGTTCCTTGGCGGTGGTCATGGGCGTCCTCATTCCTGGTCGACGGGCCTCTGCGTTTCCTCCTTCACCGGCCTGCGCGCCACAGCGTACGAGGGCTCGCGCAGTGCCTGCGTCCAACTGTAGGTCCCTGCGCCGGGGAGCGGGTGCTGCATGGGGTCGAAGCGCATGGGAGTATCTGCCGCCTCCGCGGAAGGGAGGAGCGTCAGGGTCGCGAAGCGCTGCCAGGGCGCGTCCGGGCGGCCGTGGTACAGCCCCAGCACCCACTCGCGGCCGCCCAGCGCGTCGCGGAACCCGCGCGGATCCGCGGGCAGCCGGCCATGCGGTCGCAGGGTGCGGGCGGCCAGCTGCACCGGGCCGTCCGTTCCTCTGTACGGCATCATGGTGGTCATCGCCGCCGGGTCGACGCTGCGGCGCATGCGGAGCACGTAGCGGCCGGCCCTGGACATGCCGGTCGAGGCCAGCAGGATGTCGACCGGCGCCCCGTCCGCCGTGAGCCGCACGGCCAGGCCGATGATGTCCGGCCAGCCGGGCGGGAACCCGATGGAGCGGGACAGGCGGGCCTCCACCTCGTCATCCCCCGCCGTGTCCAGCCACGCAATCCCGCTTCGGAAGGGGCCGCCCTCGCGTTCCAGCCGGCCGCGCAGGTGCAGGCCAGCGGGATGGATCGGCCGGTCCGGGCGGAGCGTCTTGACCGCTGCGAATGCCCGCGCGAAGGCCCGGCCCGCTACCGCCGCCACGTCCTTCCCCATGCCGCTGCCATCCCTTCCTCGGCCTGCTCCTTAGCGTAGACAGCTTACTGAGCATCTGCCTACGCTTGTCGGGACCGGCTCCGCAAGGGTTGCCCGCAGGATGCCACGACCGTCAGGAGAGCGCGGATGAACAGCCAGAATCCCGATCCCGAGGAGCAGAAGATCACCGGGCTCGAACCGGGCGGCGGCGTCCCTCCGGGCGAGACCCCGCCGGGTGAGGCCTCGACCAGCATGACGCAGGGTCACGACGAGGGCGGCGGGAAGCGCTGGGTGCAGTGGGTCTGGCTGGTGATCATCCTGGGCGGAGCCCTCGTCATCGCCCTGCTGTTCCTCACCTACGCCGGAATCCTCGCCTTCGGCTGAGCCCGCGGCCCGCCAGAGCGCGGGGCGCCTGGGCACAGGTCACTCCACGGTGAACGTGATCGAATGCCAGCCGGTCGCGCCGTCCGGGGCCGGCGGCGCCTCGTCCTGCGTCTGCAGTTCGCCGGCCGTATCGTAGGCCCGCACCCGCACCTCGTGCCGTCCCGCCGGCGCGTCCTCCCAGCGGTAGGACCACTGCCGCCAGGTATCGATGGACGGCACCGCGGCGAGGTCCGCGTCCTGCCAGCCACCGCCGTCGAACTGCACCTGCACCCGTGAAATACCGCGGTGCTGCGCCCACGCCGTACCGCCCACCGCCACCGTCCCGGCGGAGACGCGGTCGAACGCCCGCGGCACATCGATCCGCGAGGCGGTCTTGATCGGGCCCCGTTCCGACCAGCCGCGCGTGGTCCAGTAGGCCGTCTTGTCGGCGAAGCGCGTGACCTCCAGATCCACCACCCACTTCGTCGCCGAGACGTACCCGTAGAGCCCGGGCACCACCATGCGCACGGGATAGCCGTGCTCCAACGGCAGCGGCTCGCCGTTCATTCCGACCGCCAGCAGCGCATCACGCCGGTCCTGCAGCACGGCCAGCGGGGTGGAGGCGGTGAACCCGTCGACGCTGCTGGACAGCACCATGTCCGCCCCGGCCTGCGGCCGCGCCCGCTCCAGCAGCTTGCGCACCGGATAGCCGAGCCACTTCGCGTTGCCGGCCAGGTCGCCACCGACCACGTTGGAGACGCAGGTCAGCGTCACATACGACTCCTCCAGGTCCAGTGCGAGCAGCTCATCGAAGCTGAGGGTGAACTCCTCCTCCACGAGCCCGTGCACCCGCAGGCTCCAGCCCGCCGGGTCGATCTCCGGGACCACCAAGGCGGTGTCGATCCGGTAGAAATCCGGGTTCGGCGTCACGTACGGCGGCATCCCCGGCACCGGCGCGGCGGTTCCCGCGGGCAGCGGCTTGGCCGGCGTCTTCGCGGCCGGCAGCTTCAGCGCCTGCCGGGCCATGCGCGCGGTGTTCCGGGCGGCGGAGAACGTCCGGCCGGCAAGTCCAACGACGACGGCGGCGGCCGCCGTGAGCCCGGCCGCGACCAGGAAACTCCGCCGGCTCCTGGCCTCCGCCGTGGCCGCAGAGCCGTCCTCCGCGACCACCGCTCCAGCCTCCGCTTCCGGCGCGCCGGCCCCCGCCTCCGCTTCCGGCGCGCCGGCCCCCGCCTCCACCGCTTTGCCCGTGAGCCAGCTCAGCGTCAGCAGCCCCGCCAAGGTCCCCAACGCCGTGGGCACCAAGTCCAGGATGCTGTTCACCGCCCGGGTCGCCACGCAAACTCCCATAACGACGGCGAGGGCCGCCACCAGGGACGCCCCGGCCGCGAACCTCCGCACGGCCAGCATCCCGGCAAGCGCTGCCAGCGCCGCGGTCACCAGCGCCATCGAGATGAACAGCACGGTCTTGTCGGCCGTGCCGAACACCGAGATGGCAAAGTCCTTGAGCCACGGCGGGGTGAAGTCGATGAACGCGGCCCCTACCGACACCAGCGGGGACGAGCCGGGTCCGAAGAACGCCGCCGCCAGCTCGGCCACCGCGAACAGCACGGCCGCGGATACGAGCCCGGCGAGCGCCCCGAGCCAGCGCCGCTTCCCGGGCCGCCGCGCACCCCGCCTCGCCGGCATGCCTGCTCCTTCCGGCGCACCCGGCCCGCCCGCTCCTTCCGGCACACCCTGCTTGCCCGACCCGCCCGACGCACCCGGCCCGCCCGCTTCTTCCGGCCGCCGGGGCGTCTCCGAGGACGCGGGCTCCTGCCGCTCATCCATCCGGACCACTTCCTTCCGCCGCGCCATCGCCGCCGCCCGCCCGGACCGCTACGCCGTCGTCCGGCGCCGGCCCAGCACCGTGCCGAGGCCGATCATCGCCACGCCCAGCACGAAGTGCAGCCAATTGTCGGCCGTGTTAACAGGAACGAAGTTCGCGGGAGTACCGTGCCCGATGAGCAGCCCGTACAGCCACAGCACCAGGTACACCGCGCCGCCCCAGACGAGGTAGGACCTGGCAGCCGCGCGGCTCCGGGAGAGCGCAAGCCCGCCCACGCCGAAGAGCAGATGGACGATGTTGTGCAGCACGGACACCTGGAAGAGCCCGAGCAGCAGTGCGCCGGAGTGGTGCCCCGCAAAGCTGAGCTCCGAGAAGTTGGAAGTGACGCCCGGGACGAAGCCGAGCACCCCGACCAGCAGGAACGCAGCGCCGACAACCAGCGCCGCGGCCTGGACAGCGGTACGGCTGTCGGTTCGAGTGGCTGAAACAGACATGGTGTTCCTCCTTGGATCCGTCCGGGCCCGCCGGCTGGCCGGCCCGGTACTCGTCATTCGGAGCGGAGGGGGCCTGCGGATCGGATCCCGGCCCCTGTTGCCTAAACGATTGGCCTGAAACGGCTCGTATAGAGGACCTAAACGTGTCGTTTCGGGCCAATCGTTTCGGATGGAGACCGTCGGCTGGTCAACCGCCGGGCGCGCCCATCAGCGGCGGGCAGGAACAGTGCCGGGGGTCGGCCAGCGGACAAGCGGCAGCCAGGCTACAGCTCCCGCACCATGATCAACCCGGCCGGGCTACAGCTCCCGCACCATGATCAACCCGGCCGGGCTACAGCTCCCGCACCATGATCAACCCGGCCGGGCTACAGCTCCCGCACCATAATCGGCTCGGTGGTCGGCGCCGGGGATCCGCCTTCGGGCTCCACCGTGATGCCAACGGCCGTGGCTCCCGAGAGCTGCCCCTCGAGCAGCGTCATCATGGGCGACCCGGCGGAGGCACCGGACATCAGGCCGGCGGGGACCATGACGTCGTCGTGCTGGAGCCACAGCTCGTAGGTCTTGCCGGCCGGCAGCTCCGGCAGGCCGTGCGCCGTGACCGCGCCCTGGTTCAGCGAGGGCGCGTAGGCAACGGTAACGACGGCGCCGTCCGCCATCCGCGCGGTGGCCACCTTCGCGTCCTCGGACGTGAGGATCCCGAGCATCGCGCCCTGGGTCTGCTGGGCCTGCGCCAACTGCTGTTCGAGCCGGCTGTTTTCGGCCGACTGCCCGAGCGCCCAGCCGGCCAGCCCCGCGCCGGCCAGCAGCAGCAATGCCGCCGCGGCGGCCAGCGCCCGCACCGTGCCCCGCCTCGGTCCGCCCGGCCTCGTCCCGCCCGACCTGGACCCGCCCGAACCGCCGCTTCCGGCCGAACGGCGGCCCCGCCGCCCCGCCAGCTCGTCAGTCCCCGACCCCGCGCCGGCGGCCGGTTGCGCACCGCCCCGCTCCGGGCCGGAGCCCTCCCCCGGCCCGAGCCGAAGGTCCGCCCCGGCACCCGGCCGGACGCCGCCGTCGTACCCCCGCTCCGCGCGATCCGCCGCGCCGTCGGTCGCCACGGCCTCCGCCGGCAGCTGGCGGGTGTTGCGGATAGCGGCCATCACGTTGTCCTTCACGCGCTGCGGCGGACGCACCGGCTCCACGCCGTAGGCGAGCATCGCCGCCGCCGCGCTCAGCCCGCGGACTTCCTCGCGGGTCTGCTCGGCAGCCAGCGCGTGCTGCTCGAAGGACGTGCGCTCGTCTCCCTCCAAGGCGTTCAACGCATAGGAGCCGGTCAGGATGTGCAGCTGCTCGTCCATCACGCCACCCCCAACTTGTCCCTGAGCCTGATCATGCCGTCGCGGATCCGCGTCTTCACCGTGCCCACCGGCACTTTGAGCAGGTTGGCTACTTCCTGCTGCGTGTAACCGCCATAGTAGGCCAGCCGGATTGCCTCCTGCTGCGCCTGGGTGAGGCTCTCGAGCGCCTTGAGCACCCGTTCGCCCTCGATCTTCGCCTCGACGATGTCCTGCACGTCGTCGTAACTCTCCTGGAATTCCTTAATGCCCTGCCGCAGGTCCCGGTCCGCGCTGGCCTGCGCCGCCCGGATCCGGTCCACGGCCCGCCGGTGCGCAATCACGAGGATCCACGAGACGGCCCGGCCCCGGTCGGCGTCGAAACGCGCCGCCTGCTGCCAGACCTCCACGAAGACTTCCTGCGTGACTTCCTCGCTCTGCGCCGGGTCGCGGACCACCCGGCGGATCAGCCCGAACACCTGGGGCGACACCGCGTCGTACAGCTCCTCGAACGCCGCCTCGTCGCCCAGCGCGACCCGGCGGACCAGGTCCTCATGGGTCGGCGGGGAAGGCTCGGCGGAGCGAAGCCACGGCAGTCGCATGGGCTCTAGACTCTCACGCCGGTCGGGCACAGGGCACCTTTCGCAACGATGGGGATTGGTGGTGGAGCGGCCGGATGCGGATGGGCTCCTTGATCCCGCATCCGGCCGCAGTCTCGGGCCGTGGCCTCCGGGCCCGGCTTTGGAGCCGTGGCCTCCGGGCCGCTGCCAAGCCGCCGCTACTTGGCCGGAGGCATCAGCACGGTGTCGACCAGGTAGACCGTGGCGTTGGCCGTCTGGACGCCGCCGCACACTACGCTCGCGTCGTTGACCTTCAGCTCGTCCCCGCTGCCCGCGATCTCGACCGGCTCGCCCTGCACCGTCTCCAGCTCGCCGGTGAGCTCGTCCGGCGCGATCCGGCCGGGCACCACATGGTAGGTGAGGACGCCGGTCAGCGCGTCGGCGTCCGTCTTCAGCGCGTCGATGCTCTTGGCCGGCACCTTCTCGAACGCCGAGTCCACCGGCGCGAACACGGTGAACTCGCCTCCGTTGAGCGTGTCCACCAGGTCGACGTCGGGATTCAGCTTGCCGGACACGGCTGCGGTCAGCGTGGTCAGCAGCGGGTTGTTCGACGCCGCCGTCGCCACCGGATCCTGCGCCATGCCCTCCACGGACCCGGCGCCGTCCGGCACCTGGGCGGCGTAGTCGGCGCAGCCCAGGCCCACAAGGCTTGACGCCGGGTCCATCTCCCCGGCCGCGGGCGCCGACGACTCCATCGGCGTCCCGGTGCTCATATTGTCCTCGGCCGCCTCGCCGCCCGAGCTGCCGGATCCGCCGCCGCACGCGGTCAGTCCCAGGGCCGCCGCAGCCGCCAGACCGACCAGCCCGCTCATCCTCGTGTATGTAGCCATGATGGATCTCCTTCGTCCGGGCAGCCGTGCCACCCTGGGGTCCCGCACTCCGGTGCAGGCTGTCGGGAGGAATTCGGAGCGGCCGGGCGGACGGATTGGATCAGCGCGGAGGAATTTCCGGGGCCGGGCCGGTGGTCGACCGGACGACGAGGGCCGGCTGGAGGACCAGGCCGACGGGCTCCTCCGAGCGGAGCCGCGCCGCCGCGCAGGCAACGGCGGCCTCGGCAAGCCCCGCGGCGTCCTGGCTGACCGAGGTCAGCCGGACGTGGTCGAGCCGCGCGAGCTGGCTGTCGTCATAGCCGACCACGGACAGGTCGTCCGGCACGGTCAACCCGGCCCGCCAGGCAGCCTCGAGGATGCCGAGGGCGCAGCGGTCATTGAAGGCCACGACGGCGGTGGGCGGGCGGCCGGCGAGAAGTTCGCCGGCGGCGGCAATGCCGTCGGCTTCGTGCGCCCCACCGCGGAGGATCCGGATGCACTCTCCGAGCCCGGCCTCCCGCATGCTTCCCTCGTAGGCGGCGCGCCGCTCGGCCGAGGCGACGGCGTCCCCGCCGTCGACGTGCGCGATGTCCCGATGCCCCAGCGAGGCCAGGTGCTGCACGGCTGCCCGTATGCCGGCCGCATCGTCGCTGCGCACGGCGTCGATCCCGGGGGCGGCGGCGCTGAGGAGGCTGATCACCGGCACCTGCCTGGCCAGCGCGGCGAGGTCTGCCTCGCCGGAGGAGGGCGAAATCATCAGCGCCGCCTCCACCCCGGCATCAAGCAGGGTCTCCACCGCCCGGCCCTCGGGCCGCCGCGCGCCGACGGCGCTGAGCAGCACCTCGAAGCCCGCGGCCTCGGCGGCGGCGTAGATGGATTCAACGATCTCCCCGTGGAAGGGCTCCGACACCGTGAACGTGATTCCGAGCAGGCGGGTCCGTCTGCTGCGCAGGAGCCGCGCGCGGGAGTCCGGGCGGTACCCCAGCTGGCGGGCGGTTTCGAGCACCCGTTCCCGCGTTGCCTCGCCGGCACCCTCCGCGCCGCGCATCACGATGGACGCGAGGGCGCGCGAGACCCCGGCCGCCGCCGCCACGTCGGCCAGCGTCGGCCTGCGTCCCGGCCGGCTGTCCGGCTGCTGGCCACGCTCCACGTTCTTCCTCCGCCTCTGCCCCGGATCTGTCGGGCACCCTGCCCGCCTGTCCCGTCTGCCGGCGTCTCCGGCGGCGCCCAAAGGAGCTGCTACTGAGGACGATACTAGATCGATCTAGACAGCGCCGTCCAGCTGTGCCACAGTTATGCCATCCAATCTACTAGATCGATCTAGAACCGCGGCGGCGACGCCCTGCCGCCCTACCGAGGAGACAACCCATGGCATATCTCGAGCGGACTCCTGCCCGGCCGGCACCGGTCCGGCTGGCCCTCATCGGCTCCGGCTGGATCGGGGCCTTCCATGCCGAAAGCGCCGCGACCCGCATCGCCGGCACCCGTCTTGAAGCCATCGCCGATCCGGCCCTCGACGCGGCCACGGTCCTCGCCGACCGGCTCGGAGTGGCCAAGGTGACCGCGGACGCCTCCGACCTATGGAACGATCCGGACATCGACGGCGTCATCATCGCCGCGCCGGCCCGCTTCCATTCGTCCCTGATTGCCCAGGCGGCTGCCGCCGGGAAGCACGTCTTCTGCGAGAAGCCCGCGGCAAGGACCGTAGAAGAACTCGACGCCGCCGTGGCCGCAGCGGAATCGGCCGGCGTCGAACTCCAGATCGGTTTCAACCGCCGCTTCGCCGCCGACTTCGCCTCCGCCAAGCGCGCGGTGGACGCCGGCACCATCGGCGAACCGCGGCTGCTGCGGTCCCTGACCCGCGATCCCGGAACCGCGGAAGGCATCCCGAATGCGGGCCGGATCCCGGCCGGGACGATCTTCCTCGAAACCCTGATCCACGATTTCGACACACTGAACTGGTTCAACCAGGGTGCCGTGCCGGAGCAGGTCCATGTCATGGCGGACGCGCTGGTCGAGCCCGGGCTGAAGGACCAGGGCTTCCTCGACACCGCCGTCGTGACGATCCGGTACAGCAACGGCGCGATCGCCGTCGCCGAGGCCAACTTCAGCGCCCTCTACGGCTACGACGTCCGGGGCGAGGTCTTCGGCTCGGCCGGCATGGTCACCGCGGGATCGCTGCAGGAGACGGCCGCCACGGCCTATACCGAGCAGGGCTTCAGCGGCGGCACGCCCCGGCTGAACGTGGAACTCTTCCACGACGCCTACACCGCCGAGCTCGCGCATTTCGCCGAGCTGGTCCGCAGCCGCCGCGACGGCACGCCGCGGCCACCTGCCGCCGCACCCGGGGGCGCCGACGCACGGGCGGCCCTCGCCGTCGCCCTGGCCTGCATCAAGTCCGTGGAAACCGGCAGCACGGTCAACGTCAGCGACGTTGCCGCCCTCTCGTCCTTTCCGGCGGCCACCCGATGAGCGCCTCGCAGGGCGGCGTCCGCCTGGCGGTCTGCGCGGAGATGGTCTACCTGGACCTGCCCATCGAGGAGCGGGTCCGCCGCATCGCCGACCGCGGCTTCGACGTCGAACTCTGGGACACCCGCCGGCACGACACCGGCAAGCTGGCCGCCACGGGAGCCACGTTCTCCTCGATGACCGGCTACTCCGCCGGCAGCGTGATCGATCCCAATTCGGCCGCCGAGGTCCTGCGGACCGCCGCCGAGCTCATCCCGACGGCGCTCGAGCTCGGCCTAAGCCGCATGGTGGTCCACCCGGCGGAGCTGATCGATGGGCAGGCCGCCCGTCCGGCCTACCGCTCCGACGGCCGGATGT
This sequence comes from Arthrobacter sp. USHLN218, assembly GCF_037144715.1. NCBI lineage: Bacteria > Bacillati > Actinomycetota > Actinomycetes > Micrococcales > Micrococcaceae > Arthrobacter > Arthrobacter sp. USHLN218. Next base: position 482,659 of record NZ_JBBCYT010000001.1, on the reverse strand, counting down.
GGCTGACCGGCCTGCGGACCCTCGAGAAGCTCGGCGCGCTCGGCGAGCAGCACGGCATCACCTTCGTCCTGGAGAACCTCAACACGATCGTTGACCATCCCGGCATTCCGCTCGCCCGGGCCAAGGACACGCTGGACCTGGTCGAGGGCGCCGGGCATCCCAACGTCAAGATGATGCTGGATCTCTACCACGCGCAGATCGGCGAGGGGAACCTGATCGAGCTGCTCCGGCGGGCGCGGCCGCATATCGGCGAAGTCCAGGTGGCGGACGTGCCCGGCCGGTGCGAGCCGGGCACCGGGGAGATCAACTATCCGGCTGTGGCCCGCGCCCTGGCGGACATCGGCTACGAAGGCACCGTTGGCCTGGAGGCCTGGGCCGAATCGGACAGCGACCTGGCCCTGGACCGCTTCCGGGCGGCCTTCACCGTCGAGGCCTGAGGGCTCAGACCTCGACTTTGACCGGCACGCCCGTCTCGAGGGAGAGCTGGGCCGCGTCGGCAACCTTCGACGCGGCCACGGCGTCCTCGGGGGTGCACGGATTCCCGCGCTGCCCCTGGACCAGCTCGAGGAAGGCCAGCATTTCGGCCCGGTACGCCGCCTCGAACCGCTCAGCGAACGTGCGGTGCGGCTCCCCCAGCGGGAAGCCGGTATCCGGCTCCGTGGACCGCAGGGCGGTTCTGTCGTCCAGCCCCACCATGACCGAGGCCTTCGAGCCCTGGATTTCCAGCCGCACGTCGTGGCCTGCGCCGTTGTACCGGGTGGCCGAAACCGTCCCCACCGTGCCGTCGTCGAGGGTAACGACGGCGAGCGCCGTGTCCACGTCGCCGACCTGGCCGATCGCGGGGTCGCCGTTGTTGGAGCCGCGCGCGTAGACCTCCACGATCTCCCTGCCGGTCAGCCAGCGCAGGATATCGAAGTCGTGCACGGAGCAGTCGCGGAAGAGCCCGCCCGAGGTCGCCAGGAATTCGACCGGCGGCGGGAACATGTCCCCGGTGACGGCGCGGAGGGAATGGATCCAGCCCAGCTCGCCCGCCCGGTACCTGCGCCTGGCTTCCAGATAGCCGGTGTCGAAGCGGCGCTGGTGCCCGATCTGGACCACGCCGCCGTGCTCGCGGACATGGTCCAGGACGGGCAGCGAGTCGGCCACGTTCCCGGCGACGGGCTTCTCGCAGAAGACCGGCACACCCGCGTCGACGCCGGCCCGGATCAGCTCCGGGTGCGTCGCGGTGCCGGTGGCGACGACCAGGCCGTCGACTCCCCCGTCCAGCATCACGTCCGCCGACGGCACGGCCTCCGCCCCGAGGGCCTCGGCCGCGGAGCGGGCATAGTCGGCGGCCACGTCAGTGACGAGCAGGCGCAGGCGGACCCCGCGTTCCTCCAGCACGGGGCGCAGGCCCATGATGTTGTGCGCGTGCATGCTGCCGATCCGGCCGACGCCGGCCAGCCCGAGGGTCAGGTGCTTCATGGTTTCCTTTACTGGTTGGGCAGGTTCGCGGCCGGAGCCTGGCGTGCTTCATCCGGGAAACGGATTCCCAGCTGCCGGCGCAGCTCGTCGGCCAGCCGCAGGAACCGGATCGAGTCGGCCATCGGCCGCTCCTCGACCTCCCGCCGCCCGGCCGCGATGGCGCGGGCCACGGCGGCCGCCTGGTAGTGCAGCCCTTCGAGATGGCCGCCGGGCTCGCCGTCGTAGCGCAGCTCGCCGCCGTCGTGGCCCTTCACCGTGAATCCGCCGGGGCAGTTGAATGGCCCGTCAATGGTCAACGTGGCCCGGGTTCCGACGACGGTGGCCGCGGTCGGGGTAAAGCCGTACAGGTTCGTGTTGGTCACGGCGTGGGCCCCGCCGGGGAACTGCATCACCGCCGAGATCTGCCCGTTCACGCCCTCCGGGTGCGGAGTCCCGAGCGCGCGGACTTCCTCCGGGTCGCCGAGCAGCGCGGTGATGAACGCGAGCGGATAGGTGCCGAGGTCCAGCAGCGGCCCGCCGGCGAGGTCGGCGTCAAAGATCCGGTGCCCGGGCTCGAAGTGCTCGCCGTACTCCGCCATCACGGACACCACCTGCCCCAGGTGGCTGCCGTCCAGCAGCTGCCGGACGACGTCGAACTTTGGCAGGAAGAACGTCCAGAGCGCCTCGGCGGCGAGCAGTCCCCGTGACCGGGCCAGCGCGGCGACCTCTTCGGCCTGGGCGGCATTGGTGCCGATGGGCTTCTCCACCAGCACGTGCTTGCCGGCGTCGAGCGCCTCCATCGCCACCCGGTAATGGTGGTTGTGCGGCGTTGCCACATAGACGATGTCGACGTCCGGCGCCTGGGCAAGTTCACGGTAGCTGCCGTAGGCCGCCGGGATGCCGAAGCGCTCGGCGAATCCGGCGGAGCGTTCCAGCGACCGCGAGCCCACGGCCGAAAGCTGCTGCCGCGTGTGCTGCTGCAGGGAGGCCGCGAACCGCTCGGCGATCCAGCCGGGTCCGGCGATTCCCCAGCGCAGCGGCGGCGCCTCGCGCGAATCGGGCACCCGGCTCTCGGGCAGGCGGTCAGGCAGACGGTCGGGCACCCTGTCGGGACGGGCGTTGGCCGCGGCGCTCATGCCGCCGCCACCGGAGTGAAGGCGCCGCCGTCGTGCATTGACCGCACCATCGCGTCCGCGGCGAGGGTGGCGCGCAGCCCGTCCTCCGCCGTGGCCAGCGGCGACGGCGTTCCCTCCAGCAGGTGCCGGACCCAGGCTTGCAGCTCGCGGCGGTAGGCCTCGGCGAAGCGCGGCCGCCAGTCCGCCGGGTACTCCACGTAGTTCTTCCTCTCCAGGTTGTAGGCCGCAACCGCTGGCTCCACGACCCGGGCCGTGCCGCGTTCGCCGACCACCTCGCACTGGGTGGAGTAGCCGTGCCCGGCGTTGAGGAACAGCTCCAGCGTCGCCAGCACCCCGGAGCGGAGGCGGACCAGCATAAAGGCCGGGTCCTGCAGGCCGCCGGCGGCCTCGGACGAAGCGAGGAGGCCGGGCACCCAGGACACCTCGGCGATCGGGCTGTCCAGCAGCCAGGGGAACGCGTCCAGCTCGTGGATCGCGGAATTCGTGACGGCGGACTCGCTGGTCGCCCCGGGAGCGGCGGAGACATTGCGGCTGATGCCGTGCAGCAGCAGCGGCCGCCCGAGTTCACCCTCGGCCAGGGCCTGCCGCAGTTCCACATGGCCGGGGTCGAAGCGGCGCATGAAGCCCACGCTGACCAGGGAAACGCCGCGCTCGTCGCGCACCGCGCGCTCGGCTTCGACGATGCGCCGGGCCTCGTCCGCCGTCGAGGCCAGCGGCTTCTCGCAGAGCACCGGCTTGCCGGCGTCCAGGCAGGCCTGCACCAGCTCCGGATGGGTCGAATCGTGCGAGGCGATCACCACCGCGTCCACGCCGTCGTCGTGGATGAGCTCCAGCGGGTCCGTCACGGCCCGCGCCCCTAGGGCCGATGCCGCTGCCTTGGCGCGTTCGCCGTCGATGTCCGCCACGCACGCCAGCGTGCTGCCGCCGATGTTCCTGGCAAGGTTCTCCGCGTGGTCGGCACCCATGATTCCCGCGCCGACCACTCCCGTCCGAATGGTCACATGCCCTCCCTTGCTTGTTCCGCCGGCGGCCTAGGCGCGCCGGCCTTCCGTAGCTTCGACTTCCGCTGCCACTTCCGCCACGACGTCGTTGTGGCCGCCGAGGGCCTCCAGCTCGTGGGCCAGCTCCGCGAGTTCCGCGCCGCCGGCCATCTGCGCGGTGAGCTCCTCGAGCGTGATGTCCTTCTTGTTGTAGTAGCCGATGGACTTGCCGCGCTTCAGCAGCAGGAACCGGTCCCCCACAGGGAAGGCGTGGTGCGGGTTGTGCGTGATGAAGATGACGCCGAGGCCGCGGTCGCGGGCCTGCAGGATGTAGCGCAGCACGACGCCGGACTGCTTGACGCCCAGGGCCGCCGTCGGCTCGTCGAGGATCAGGACCTTGGCGCCGAAGTGCACGGCGCGGGCGATCGCCACGCACTGGCGCTCACCGCCCGAGAGCTGTCCGATCGGCTGCTCCACGTCGCGCAGGTCGATCCCCATGTCCTGCAGTTCCTTCTTGGTGATCTGCTTCATGCGCTCGACATCGAGCCGCTTGAAGGGGCCGAAACCGGTGGTCAGTTCCGAGCCCAGGAAGAAGTTGCGCCAGATCGGCATGAGCGACACGACCGCCAGGTCCTGGTACACGGCGGCGATGCCGGCGTCCAGTGCCTCGCGCGGCGACGACAGCTTGCGGTCCTCGCCGAGGATGGTGAAGGTTCCCTCGTCGTGCTGGTGCAGGCCGGCGATGATCTTGATCAGCGTCGACTTGCCCGCGCCGTTGTCCCCGAGCACGCAGGTCACGCGTCCGGCGTCGACCGCCATGGTGACGTCGCGCAGGGCGATGATGTTGCCGTAGTGCTTGCCCACCTTGTCCAGGTTCAGCAGGTGCACCGGGGTGGAGGTCAGCGGATCGGTTTCGCCCTTGAGCAGCGTGTCCTGGGTGATCTTCTTGTTGTCCATGGTGGTCATTTCCTTGTGCTCCTTGTCCGTTACTTCTGCTCGGCCCGGCGCTTGACCACGAGGTTGACGATCGTGGCCAGCAGGAGCATCAGGCCCAGGAAGAACTTGAACCAGTCCGGGTTCCACTCGGCGTAGACGATGCCCTTGTTGGCCATGCCGAAGATGAAGGCGCCGATCGCGCCGCCGATGGCGGAGCCGTAGCCGCCGGTCAGGAGGCAACCGCCGATCACCGCGGCGATGATGTAGAGGAACTCGTTGCCGATGCCTTCACCGGACTGTACGGTCGCGAAGGCGAAGAGGTTGTGCATGCCGAGCACCCAGGCGCAGAAGCCCACGGCCATGAACAGGCCGATCTTCGTCTTGACGACCGGGACGCCCACGGCGCGGGCAGCGTTGGAGTCGCCGCCGGAAGCGAAGATCCAGTTGCCGACCCGGGTCCGCAGCAGGATCCACGAAGCCACCGCGACCATGGCGATCCAGATGAAGACGGTGATCTTCACGTCGACGCCGGCAATGTTGACCGACGAGGCGAAGATCGCCTTGGCGGAGTCGAAGCCGTCCATGTTGGAGATCGACGGCGTGGAGACGCTGCCGCCGATGGCGCGGGTCAGGCCGAGGTTCAGGCCGGTCAGCATCAGGAAGGTCGCCAGCGTCACGATGAAGGACGGGAGCTGGGTCTTGATCAGGATCCAGCCGTTGATGAAGCCGATGCCGAGCGACATGACCAGGGCCAGGCCCACCCCGACCCAGACGTTCATCGAGAAGTACCAGCTGAAGAGCGACGCCATCAGCGCCGAGCTGATCACGGCAACACCGGTGGAGAGGTCGAATTCGCCGCCGATCATCAGGAGCGAGACGCCCACGGCCATGATGCCGATGGTCGACGCGCCGTAGAGCACGGTGGCAATGGACGCCGGCTGCAGGAAGACAGGCGCGACGGCTGCGAAGAAGATGAAGAGGGCGACCGCCCCCACCAGCGCGCCGATTTCCGGGCGGCCCAGGATCTTGCTCAGAGTACTTTTCTTGCCGACCCGTTCATCGGTCACGGGCGCTGTTGCTGTCATGGTCATGTCATTTGCTCCTTGGAGGCCGTGGCGGAGCCGGAACCGGCCCCGCTACGGCTTTCGTCTGTTTAGCGGACGCCCTGTTCGGCGAACTGGAGGACCTGTTCAGCGCTCTTCTGGTCCACGATGGTCGGTCCGGTCAGCACCGGCTGGCCGCCGCCGATCTCGAACCCGCCGCGCTTGTTCAGCCACAGCGCGTCCACCGCACCGTAGCCCTGCAGCCACGGCTGCTGGTCGACGGTGAAGAGGATGTCGCCGTCGACGATCTTCTGTGCCAGTTCGGCGTTCATGTCGAAGGACGCGACCTTCGCGTCGCTGCTCGAACCCGAGATGGCCTTGAGGATGGTCAGGGTGAAGGGTGCACCCAGGCCAATCACGACGTCGGCGTCCTTGGTGGCCTGCAGCTTCGCCGTCACGGTGGACTCGACCTGCGTCATGTCCGTGCCCTGGACGTACAGGACCTCGGTGTCCGGCACCTTCGCCTTCACGCCCGCACACCGGTTCTCGAGGCCCACGTGGCCCTGCTCCTGGATGACGCAGATGGGGTGCTTGTAGCCCTCCGTGGCGAGGCGGTCGCCGACGGCCTCGCCGGCGAGCTTCTCGTTGGAACCGAAGTGCGTGATGGCGCCCAGTTCGGCCGAGCGGTCCTCGCCGGCGTTGAGGCTCACCACCGGAATGCCGGCATCCTCGGCCTTCTTGAGCGCCCCGGCCAGCGCGTCGGGCTTGGCCAGGGTGACGGCGATGCCGTCGACGCCCTGGTCGACGGCCTGCTCGATCAGCTGCGCCTGCCGGCCGCCCTCGGGATCCGAAAGGTACTGCAGCTCGACGTTGTCCTTGGCCGATGCCTCTTCCGCACCCTTGCGGACGATGTCCCAGAACGTGTCGCCGGGAGCGGCGTGGGTAATCAGGGCGACGTTGATCCGCTCGGTGCTGGCGACGGCACCGCCGCCGCCCTCACTGGCCGCTTCCGGCGCGCGCCCGCCGGAACTGGAGCACGCCGTGAGAGCAAGGGCCGGAACCACGACCGCTGCGGCCGCGAGTTTCCGCCAGGAAAGCTTGTGTGACACGAGAATCTCCTTCGTCTGTGGTCCGGCCTTCCCCGAAGGCCGGCGGCCGCCCGGCTGCAGTTGCCTGCCGCCCGGCTCAGCGCCTTGAACACAAGAATGGGTGACACGCATCACAAAAGTCAATAGAATGTCAGGACATATTCACATTAGGTCGCCAAGGGCGCCGCGCCCGCCGCTTGAAGAGAAGCCCGGGACCCGCGGAACCTCTGGACACGACTGGTACGCTCGTTGAAAGATTTGTCCTGTCAATAGGTCAACGGCGAACGATGAACAGGAAGCAGGTGAACGAGGGATTATGAACACCGAACTCAACATCCCGATCGACCGGTCATCCCCGGTCCCCCTCTACCACCAGGTCGTCCAGGGGATTGAAGCGGCGATCCACAGCGGCGCACTGGAGTCCGGTTCCCGCCTCGACAACGAGATCGAACTTGCCAGCAAGCTGAAGCTCTCCCGGCCCACCATGCGCAAGGCCATGGACGAACTGGTACGGTCCGGCCTGCTGGTGCGCAAGCGGGGCGTCGGGACGCAGGTGGTTTCCAGCCAGGTCCGCCGGCATCTGGAGCTCTCCAGCCTGTTCGATGACCTCAAGCGCACCGGGCAGAAGCCGACCACGGACGTGCTGGAGTTCCGCCACGGCGCCGCCGATCCGGATATCGCCGAGGCCCTGGACCTGCCCGCGGGCGTCAACGTCTACCACTTCACCCGGCTCCGCTGCGTCGGCGGGAAGCCGCTCGCGCTCATGGAGAACTGGGTCCGGGACGACATCACGGAAATCACGGAAGACGGCCTGCGGAAGCTGGGCCTCTACCAGATCCTGCGGGACGCCGGGGTGAACTTCCGCCTGGCCACCCAGCGGATCGGCGCGACCGTCGCGGACAAGCGGCAGGCGGGCCTGCTGGAAACCACTCCGGGCTCCGCGCTGGTCACCATGGAGCGCACGGCCGTGGATGACGCGGGCCGCAACGTGGAAACCGGCCGGCACGTCTACCGCGCCGACTCCTACAGCTTCGAGATGACCCTGGTCCAGCGCTAAACCAAACGAAAGGCCATTCCATGCCCGGGACAACGCAATGGTTCTATCCGCTCGGTTCCGCCAACGACGGCGCCTGGCAAGTATCGCTGGGAGCCTCCGACAGTGCCACCAGGGTCGAGGGCTGGGCCCACACCGGCCTCAAGGTCGCGCGGCTCGGCCCCGGCGAAGCGGTCAAGCTGGGCGCCGAGGCGGAGGAACGCATCGTGGTTCCGCTGGAGGGTGCCTTCACCGCCACGGTGGACGGGACGGACTACGAGCTCCGCGGCCGCGGCTCCGTCTTCGCCGGCCCCTCGGACGTGCTCTACACCGGGATCGAAACCGCCGTCGCCATCTCGTCGAAGGAGGGCGGGCGCGTCGCGGTCGCCCTGGCGCCGGCGAAGGCCAGCTACCCGGTGCGGCTGATCACCGCGGAGGAGACGCCGGTGGAACTGCGCGGTGCGGGCGTCTGCTCCCGCCAGGTGCACAATTTCGGCACGCCCGCCGCGCTGGAGGCGGACCGCTTCATCGTCTGCGAGGTCATCACGCCGGCCGGGAACTGGTCCTCCTATCCCCCGCACAAGCACGATGAGGAGAAGGACGGCGAGACCAGCCTCGAGGAGATCTACTACTTCGAGACCCGGCTGGCGCGAAACGCGCCGGCACCGGCCGCCGCCGACCCGATCGGGTACGCGCGGGTCTACGCCTCGGACGAGCGGCCCATCGATGTCAACGCCGAGGTCCGCAGCGGCGACGTGGTCCTGGTCCCCTACGGCTGGCACGGTCCGGCTATGGCCGCACCGGGTTACGACCTCTACTACCTCAACGTGATGGCCGGTCCCGGCCGGGTCCGCGAGTGGCTGATCAGCGACGACCCGCACCACGGCTGGATCCGCCGGACGTGGGACGGCCAGCAGGTCGACCCGAGGCTGCCCTTCACGGACTGACCAGCGGCGGGCATCTCCTAGCTGCCTTCACCGCACTGGCTGGCCCCGCCGCCGCGCCTCCCCGGGCTGCCCTTCACTGCACGGGCTGGCCCCGCCGCCGCGCCGCTCTCGTCCTCCGGCCTGTTGTCTGTAGCTGTCGTGGGCCATTTTGCACAAGGCGGCAGCCTGCCATCCATTTCCCGAAGGGTACTTCGAATACTGTCGGTGGCGGCTTGTAGCGTGGGGTCATGGAGTTCAAGGAGGAAGGCTCAGCGGAGTGGCGGGACGTTTCGTTCCCATCCGGTCGTAGCCTGTCCCTGCTTGAGTATCGCCTCTATCAGGCGATCGCTGAGGAGTACGGCCGGCTGATGCGCGAGGACGGACGGTCCGGTCCGGCTCCGGGTCTTCGCGGTCAGCGTGCACGCAGAGGCCTCGGTCTCGTGCACTTTGCACCGCCTCCCGTAGACGCTGTTGTCATGGCTCCAGAGCTCCTGTTTTCCGCACTGGCCGCCAGAGAGGATGCTGCATCTGCCGCTGCCCCCGCTCCCGCGGATCCGAAGACTCCTGCTGCTCCCGCACCGGAGAAGGCGCAGGCTGAGCCTGAGGATGCCGGCCCTGCTGCGCCTCAGGCTCTCAAGGGAGCTGACTCCTCGCCACTCCCCGTTCCCTTTCCGCCCCGCGAACAAACCGAAACCCCGGGCCCACAAGTCGCGGAAGAAGCTCCCCATTCTGCGTTCAATACAGCGGAGCCGGTCGCGACTGATCCCGAAGCTGCTTCCGGGCCTGAGGAGCCGGTTTCGGCTGATCCCGAGGCCGTCTTCGGGCCGCCGGCGGATGAGGGCGAGGATGGGATACCGGATTGGGCGTTGTCGCCGGCGCAGCGGGCCAAGCGGGAGCAGGCCAGGGAAGCCGCTAAACCGAAGCCGCCGGCGCTGGTGGAGCACGGGCCGGTGGAATGGTTCCAAGCCTGGCGGGACATCACACCGGCGGACCTGGCCGCCGTGCTCGCCCGGCAGGACCCGGCGAGGTTGGCGGACGGGGTGCTGCTGGAGTACCTGGCCGCGGTGGAGAAGGTGACCGCGTCCTGGCAGGGGCTGCGTGTCCGGGGTTTGGGCGAGTTCGCGTCCCGCCGCACCGAGCCCGGGTCCCCGCTGATGGGTGCGGAGGGCTATGACCGGGGCACGGTGCGGGAACTGGCCGCGCACCTGCACCAGTCGCAGAAATCCCTGGTCCCGGAACTGGCCGACGCGGTCCAGCTCTGCGCGCACTTCCCGGGCACGGTGGCGGCGTTGGGTGAGGGGCGGGTGGACCTGGGCCGGGCGACCGTGATCGTGCGCGGCTCCCGCGACCTGCCCGCCGCGGTATTGGGCGAGTATGAGCAGGCGGTGCTGCCCGGGGCGGAGACCGTGGTGAGGGAGACCGTGCAGGACCGGGCGAGGGCGGCCCGGCACCGGCTGCACCCGCAGACCCTTCAGGAGCGGCATGCGAGGGCGATGGAGCACCGCGGGGTGTGGTTCCGGCCGCAGGAGGACGGGATGGCCGAACTGTGCGTGCAGACCGGTGCGGATACCGCGATGAGTGTCTATAGCCTGGTGCAGGAGCACGCGAAACACCTCAAAACCCTCGACGGGGAAACCCGCACCCTGGCCCAGCTGCGCGCCGACGTCTTCACCGACCTCTGCCTCCAACCCCCGGCCACCGCCGCCACCGGCGGTCCTGCCTTTGGGCCGGCGGCCGGCGGTAGCGCCCGTGGCGGGAACCAGCTGCGTGGTCAGGAAGCCGGCGGGGCCGCCCCGGCAGGCGAAAGCAACCTCGGCGCCCCTGCCGACACCGCCTTTGGGCCCGCCGCCGGCCCTGCCGCCGACGGCGTGAGCCAGCTTGTCGGGCCCATGGCCACCGGAACGGGCGCGGATGGCGACGGGCAGGGCGGGCTCTACGGTCCGGCGGCCGCCGCGAACGGGTCCGCCACCAGCGGTACCGCCGGCACGGCCGACGGGTCCGCCGGAGCGGCCGTGGAACGCAGTGCCGGTGAAGCGTGGGGCGGCGGGAACGTGAAGGCGTTCGTCGCGGTGACGATTCCGCTGGCCACCGCGGCCGGCGGGGACGAGCCGGGCGAGCTGGCCGGGTACGGGCCGATCCCGCCCGGCATGGCCCGCCGGCTGGCCGGCCTGGCGAAATCCTGGCTGCCGGTCATCACCGACAAACACGACCAGGCCGTCATCGTGGCCCGCGAGATGCGCCACCCGCCCGAATGGCTCAAACGCCAAGTCCGGTTACGCGACGAAACCTGCCGCGGGCTCGGCTGCCGCACCCACTGGAAGCACTGCGAACTCGACCACACCCAGGCGTGGGAACACGGCGGCAAAACCGAACTCGATAACCTCGTCCTGCGCTGCAAACCCGACCACCTGGCCAAACACAACGACGGCTGGCACACCACCCAACAGCCCCACGGCATCATCCGCCACCAAACCAAAACCGGGCAGACCTACACCAGCTACCCCGACGGCTCCTGGATCAGCCACGGCATCACCCCGCCGCCACCACCGCCACCAGACCCCTTCAACGACACCACACCACCACCTTTCTAGGCGTGGGCGCCGTTGGAAATCTTAGGACCGGGGGCCCTGCTCACGTGAGGGTGCGTGCACCTGCTGCGTACTTCAGCCCAAATGGGACTTACTCATTCACGGCCCGGCCGGGATGTTGTGCGGCGTGATGATGTCGATCTTCGAGGCCTCTCCGGCGGGATCTTCGGGCAGCGCCCCGTGGTGGTGCAGCAGGATGCGGCAGCAGCGGTTCAGGTCCAGCCGCAGGTCGTGGTGCAGCAAAGCACTGATCCTGCCGGCCCGCAGCAGCTCAAGGTTGTCCGCGTTCAGGTCGTGCCCGATGAACACCTCGGGCTCCCGGCCGGCCGCGTCGAAAGCGGCCAGCAGCCCGCGGTTGCCTCCGCCGGACGAATACACCCCGGCCAGCGTCTTCCCGCCTGCGAGCGCGCGCCCCATGATCTCCCGGGCGCTGTCGTCGAGCCCGTCCGATCCGTCCAGGTAGTGCACCGGCCGCCCAGGGTCCAGCCTGCGCATCGCCGCGCGGAATCCCATCTCCCGTTCCTCCTCGCCGCGGAACGCGTCATTGCTCACCGTCACCGCGATGCCGCCCGGCCGCCCGCGCAGCCACTGCGAGACGAGGTAGGCGGCCGTCGCCCCGGCCGAGCGGTTGTCGATCCCGACATAAGCCAGCCTGCGGCTGAGCGGCACGTCCGTGACCAGCGTGACCACCGGAATGCCGAGGGCCAGCAGGCGGTCGACGGCGGCCGCGACCTCGGGCACGTCGGGCGCCTTGAGCACGACGCCGTGGCTGCCCTGCGAGCCGATGCGGTCCAGCTGGGCGACGCAGGCGGCGGCGTTCCAGAGTTCGTGGAGGTGGAAGCGCGCCCGGAAGACGGCCGGCCGGAGCAGCGGCAGCTCGGCTTCCAGCGCCGTCCGCACGGCGAGGTGGAACCGGGCGGGCGCGTCCGCGACGACGTCGATCATGAACCGGCGGCCGGTCAGTTCCAGCTGCTGCCGCTGCGCCTCGAGCTCCTGGATGGCCTGCTTCACCTGTCCGGCCGTCGCGGCGCGCACGCCCGGGCGGTTGTGCAGCACCCGATCCACCGTCGCGTCGCTGACGCCGGCCTGGCGGGCGATCTCCCGCACGGTAAACGAATGGGCCACGCTTCCTCCGGTGGTCTGGGACTGACGGAATCGTGATGGACCCGGATTGGCTTCGGATTGGACGCGACCAGCATGGCATGGCCTGGAAGGGCACAGCAAGACTGCCAGCATCAGCCACGCGGGCCTCGGGACTGATGGGTTTTTGAGGTACTTGCCCCCTTGCCGCCCCTTCGGCGTGGCGGAAGACTGGTTCCAGTGCAGCCGGCCTGCACGCCGCGGCTTCCCTTACCCCGTCTTCCTCGACAAAGGAGCCCCCTATGTCCACAACAGCCCAGCCCGGAAGCGTCGGCCTCCGCCATGACACCCAGTGGTTCAGCGCGGCCGACTGCCGGCTCGACGACTTCGTGCGCCTCGTTGAGGCGGAAACCCGGCGCGAGGACTACCCCTTCGCCGCGGCGGTCGAGCAGAACGTCCTCGTCTACGGGCCGGACCTGCAGCAGCGGGCCGCGGATCCGGTTGTCCGCCGCGACATCCAGGCGGAGCTGGTGCGGGCCCTGACCGAAGGCCCGGGCATCGTGGTCTTCAAGCGCGCCTTCGCGGACACCGCCGTCGTCGACCGCGCCACGGACGCCTTCAACCGGCTGATCGAGGACCAGCGGGCCGCGGGCACGGCCGGCGGGGACCACTTCGCCAAGCCCGGAGCCAACGACCGGGTCTGGGGCGCCCTGGACAAGCTGGCCGTCGCGGCGCCCGATGTCTTCGCGGACTACTACGCCAACGACGCCCTCGCGCTCATCTCCCAGGCCTGGCTCGGTCCCAACTACCAGGTCACCTCGCAGGTCAACGTGGTCAATCCCGGCGGCGCCGCGCAGACCGCCCACCGCGACTACCACCTCGGCTTCATGGGGCTGGAGGAAGCCCAGTCCTATCCGGCGCACGTGCACCTGCTCTCCCCCGCCCTGACCCTGCAGGGAGCGGTGGCACACTGCGACATGCCGGTCGAGTCCGGGCCGACGCTGTACCTGCCGCACTCCCACAAGTACCCGGCCGGCTACGTCGCCTTCCACCAGCCGGAGTTCACCGAATACTTCGAGCAGCACTACGTCCAGCTGCCGCTGGAGAAGGGCGACGCCGCCTTCTTTAACCCGGCCCTCTTCCACGGCGCCGGCCACAACCGCAGCGCCGGCATCCGGCGGATGGCCAACCTCCTGCAGGTCTCCTCCGCCTTCGGCCGCGCGATGGAAACGGTGGACCGGACCGGCATGTGCAGGGCGCTCTACCCCGTCCTGCGGGAACGCCTCGCCGCCGGGTCCGGCCGGGAGTGGATCCGCAACGTCGTCGCCGCGGCCGCCGAGGGCTACGCGTTCCCGACCAACCTCGACCGGGACCAGCCGATCGGCGGCATCGCCCCGGAGAGCCAGGCCGCGCTGGTCCTGCGCGCGCTGGAAACCGGACTCGACGACGCGGCGTTCGAGACCGAACTGTCGGCCCAGCAGCAGCGCCGCGGCAGCGGAGCCGCCTGACATGGCAGCGGACCGCGCCTGCGCAGCCCGGAAGGAGTGCCGGCTCCACGCCGGGGCCTCCGGGCCCGGTGCCGCACCGGAAGGAGTGCCGGCATGGCCCTCGATCACCTGATGCGGGGAAAGGTCCTGCTGGTCAGCGGCGGCACGCAAGGGGTCGGCGCCGGCATCGCCCTCGCGGCCGCGCAGCAGGGCGCGGAGGCAGTCGCCGTCGTCGGCCGCAGCGAAGACACGGGCCGGCGCTCCGTGGACGCCCTCGAGGCGGCCGGAACCGCCGCGTGCTTCATCCGGGCCGACCTGGCGGACCACGCCCAGGCCGGCACCGTGGTGGACACCGCCGTCGAACGTTTTGGCCGGGTGGATGCGCTGGTCAACGCCGCCGGCCTGACCACGCGCGGGACCCTGCTGGACACCACCGGGGAACTCTTCGACGCGCACATCGCGGTGAACCTGAAGGCGCCGTTCTTCCTCATGCAGCAGGCCATCGCCCACCTGCGCGGCCGCGGCGCACCCGGCGCCATCGCCAATATCATCACCATGAGTTCGCACGGCGGCCAGCCCTACCTGACGCCGTACGTCGCGGCCAAGGCCGGGCTCGCCGGGCTGACGAAGAACGCCGCCCACGCGCACCGCTGGGACCGGATCCGGATCAACGGCATCAACATCGGCTGGACCGCGACGGAAGGCGAGGATGGCATCCAGCGCCGCTTCCACGGGGCCGGCGACGACTGGCTCGAGCGGGCCAGCGCATCACAGCCGCTGGGCAAGCTCGGCCAGGTCGACGAGATCGCCGACTTCGTCGTGTTCCTGCTCTCCGAGCGCTCCGGGGTGGTCACCGGCTCCGTGATCGACTGGGACCAGCAGGTTCCCGGCGCCTACGACTGAGGCCGCACGCGCCGGACCCGCCCTGCCCGGCTGTGCGGGAAGGGCAGGTCCGGTGCCGACGTCACTGGAAGCCGCCGACAAATTCCTTCATCGTCTCCAGCTGGTAGCGCGCGACCTCGCAGGCGTGCTCGTTCTCGGCGAAGACGCTGGAGACCATCACGGTCTCCGGCCGGTCCAGGAAGCCGTTCTCGGCCAGCGAGCCGAAGAATTCCTGCCAGTCCACATCGCCGTCGCCGATCTTCAGGTGCTGGTGCACGCGCACCGGGTTGCCCGGCGGGTTGGTGATGTAGCGCAGCCCGTGGGAGGCGTGGTGGTCCATGGTGTCGGCCACGTGGACCACCCGCAGCCGGTCCCCCGCGGCCTCCATGATCTGTGCCGGCTCGTCCTTCATGTGGAAGGTGTGCGCCGCGACGTACACGAACCCGAGGTTGGGCGAATTGACGCCGCGGATGACGCGCCATGCGGCCAGGCCCTCCTCGACGAAGTCGTCCGGGTGCGGGTCGATGGCCACGTGGACTCCCTCGCGTTCGAAGAGCGGCACGAGCTCCTCCATCGAGCGGTAGAACGCGGCCTCGGACTCTTCCGGCAGCTCCGGCCGGCCGCTGAACTCGGTGTTCATCTGGGTCACGCCGAGGTCGACGGCGATCTGCACCGCGCGCTTCCAGTAGCGCACGGCGGCCTGTCGGAGGTTTTCGTCCGGCGACGACCAGCGCAGCACCGGCAGCACCGAGGCGATTTCGACCTCCGCCTCAGCGCAGGCCTTCTTCAGGTCGGCGACCAACGCGTCGTCGGCCTTCGGGTGGGTGAAGAACGGCAGGACGTCCTGGTGCGGCGTGAGCTGAAGGTACTTGTAGCCCAGCTCCGCGGCCAGCTTCGGGAACTCCAGCAGCGAGTGCGTGTGGTGGAACGGGGTGGGATCAAGCGCGATCTTCATCGTTGGCGCCCTTCCTTGGCTCGATTGTCTGCCGGCCCTAGCTGTACAGCGCGGGCTTGTCGTTCAGCTGGACCTGGACCTTGGCGCCGGTCTTCTGGGCCTCGACCCCCGCC
Source organism: Arthrobacter sp. USHLN218 (assembly GCF_037144715.1). Taxonomy (NCBI): domain Bacteria; kingdom Bacillati; phylum Actinomycetota; class Actinomycetes; order Micrococcales; family Micrococcaceae; genus Arthrobacter; species Arthrobacter sp. USHLN218. Next base: position 466,969 of record NZ_JBBCYT010000001.1, on the reverse strand, counting down.
TCGCAGCAGGCCGCGGTGGCATAGCCGTCCCAGGCGCTCGGGCCGCCGATCCGGTCCTCCAAAGCCGCGTCGACCCAGGCCTGCAGCTCCACGTCGTAGGCCGTGGCGAAGCGCTCCACGAAGCCCGGCGTCACCTGCCCGCCCCAGCGCCCCTGGGTGCGGACGTAGGGTCCGGAGTCGCTGCCGATGCTGACCACGCCCTGCTCGAAGGAGGCCTGGGTGGCCACCTCGTAGCCGAACTGCGCGTTGACGTAGATTTCCACGTCGGCCAGCACCCCGGAGGCGGTCTCCAGCAGCACGTGCTGCGGATCGTGCTGGCCCTCGGGCGCGTTGCGGGTGCGCTTGCCCAGCCGCACCTGCACGGAGGTGATCTCCTCGCCGGTGAAGAAGCGCACGGCGTCGAACTCGTGGACCACCGAGTCGTTGATCAGCATCTCGTTGGTGAAGCCGGGCGGCGTCGTCGGGTTGCGGTGCTGGTGGTGCAGGACCAGCAGCTCCCCCAGCTCGCCGCTGCGGATGATCCGGCCCAGCTGCGCGTACTCCGCGTCGTAGCGGCGCATGAAGCCGACCTGGATCCGCTGGCGGCCCAGCTTCTCCTCGGCCTGGACCACCCGCCAGGAGGACTCGGCGTCCGGGGTCAGCGGCTTCTCGCACAGGATCGGGATGTCCCTTTCGAGCGCGGCGTGCAGGATCTCCTCGTGCAGGAAACCCGGCGTGGCGATCAGCACGGCGTTGATGTCCGGACGCTCCAGGGCCGACGGCCCGTCGGTCAGCGCCAGCGCGCCGGGGACGTCCGCGACGGCGGCGCGGGCGCGGTCCTCGTCAATGTCGACGACGGCGGCCACTTCCGCACCGTGGATGCGGCGGTGCAGCCGCTGGATGTGGTCGATGCCCATGCGGCCCGCTCCGATGACGGCCACGCGGAGGTTCTGGTTCATAGCGGTTCGTTCCTTACTGGACGCGGGTGCGGGAGCCGCACGAGAGCAGGTACTTGCAGGTGCGCTGGGCGATCGGCATCGGCACCCTGAAGTCGGCCACCGGGTACATGTCCTGCTCCACGATGCCGAAGATCGGCTTGTCCAGCCTTTCGACGGCGTCGATCACTTTGGACAGGTCGGGCAGCCCGTGGGGCGGTTCGATCATGACGCCGGCGGTGTTGGCCGCGGCGAAGGTCAGGTTCTGTTCGCGCACGGTCTTGAGCACCTCGGGGTCGACCTGCTTCAGGTGCAGGTAGCCGATCCGCTCCGGGTACTTCTCGATCAGGTCCACGCTGCTGGCCCCGCCGTACTCCGCGTGCCCGGTGTCCAGGCAGAGCGTGACCAGCTCCGGGTCCGTGTGCTGCAGGAACCGCTCGATGTCCGCCTGCACGCAGACGTGTGAGTCCGCGTGGGAATGGAACTGCTGCGCCAGCCCGTACTCCTCGGCCAGCACCTTGCCCAGCCGGTTGTGCCCGTTGAACAGGTCGTCCCACTGCTGCACCGTCAGCTCGCCGTTCTCCACCGCCTCGCCGGTGACGTCGTCGCGCCACATCGCCGGGATGACTACGATGTGCTTGCCGCCCATCGCCGCCGTCAGCTCCGCGACCCGGCGGGCCGGTTCCCAGGCTTCGTCCCACTGGCCGACGCCGCGGTGGAAGGCGGTGAACACCGTGCCGGCGGAGACCTTCAGGTCCCGCTGGGCCAGCTCGTCGGCCAGCTTGGCCGGGTCCGTGGGCAGGTACCCGTACGGCCCGAGCTCGATCCATTTGTAGCCGGATTCGGCCACCTCGTCGAGGAACCGCTGCCACGGCGTCTGCTTCGGGTCGTCGGCGAACCAGACTCCCCACGAATCGGGGGCCGTGCCAATAATCAGCTTGTTCTCAACTTCGGACATTCCTTGAGGTCCTTTCAGTGCGAGTGGTCCGGCGGGACGGGTCAGTTGGACGGGAAGGCGAAGGACGCGCCGGAGGCCTGCTTCGGTTCCGGCCAGCGCTGGGTGACGACCTTGCCGCGGGTGTAGAAGCGGATGCCGTCCGGGCCGTAGATGTGGTGGTCGCCGAACAGCGAGTCCTTCCAGCCGCCGAAGGAGTGCCAGGCCACCGGCACCGGCAGCGGGATGTTCACGCCGACCATACCGACCTTGACGCCGCGGGTGAACGCGCGGGCGTACGCGCCGGACGAGGTGAAGATGGCGGTGCCGTTGCCGTACGGGTTCGAGTTGATGATCTCCAGCGCCTCGTCGATGCTGTCCACCCGCACCACGGCGAGCACCGGGCCGAAGATCTCCTCGCGGTAGGCGCTCATCTCGCGGCGGACGTGGTCGATCACCGTCGGGCCGACGAAGAAACCGTTCTCGTGGTCCTTGACCACCAGGTCCCGTCCGTCGACCACCAGCGCGGCGCCGTCGTCCTGGGCCTCGCCGACGATCTTCTGCAGCCGGGCCTTGGACTGCGGGGTGATGACCGGGCCCATGTCGGCGTCCGGCTCCATCCCGTTGGCGACCTTGACCGCCTCGGCCCGTTCCTTGAGCTTGGCGACCAGGCCCTCGGCGGCGTCACCGACGGCAACCGCGACCGAGATGGCCATGCAGCGCTGCCCGGCGGAGCCGAAGGCGGCGGCGTTGATGTGGTCCGCGGCCAGGTCCATGTCGGCGTCCGGCATCACCACGGCGTGGTTCTTCGCCCCGCCGAGCGCCTGCACGCGCTTGCCGTGCTGGGTGCCGGTCTCGTACACGTACCGGGCGATCGGGGTGGAACCGACGAAAGAGATGCCGTCCACGTCCGGGTGGGTCAGCAGGCCGTCCACGGCCTCCTTGTCGCCCTGCAGGACGTTGAACACGCCGTCCGGCAGGCCGGCCTCCTTCCACAGCCGGGCCAGGAACAGGCTCGCCGAGGGGTCCCGCTCGGAGGGCTTGAGGATGAAGGCGTTGCCCGTCACGATGGCCACCGGGGCCATCCACAGCGGCACCATGACCGGGAAGTTGAACGGGGTGATGCCGGCGACCACGCCGAGCGGCTGGCGGAACGAGAACACGTCAATGCCGCCGGAGACCTGGTCCGAGTATTCGCCCTTCAGCGACTGCGCGGCGCCGCAGGCATATTCCACGACCTCCAGCCCGCGGCCCACCTCGCCGGCCGCGTCGGAGACGACCTTGCCGTGCTCGCTGGTGACGACCTTCGCCAGCTCCTGCACGTTCTCCGCGAGCAGTTCGCGGAACTTGAACAGCACCGCCACGCGCTTGGTCAGCGACGTCTCGGCCCAGGTCTCGGAGGCGGCCTTGGCGGCGGCGACGACGTCGTCGATGTCCGCCCGGTTGGCCAGCCGCAGCTCGCCCGTGGCCTCGCCGGTCGCCGGGTTGTAGACGGGCTGGGTCCGGTCCCCCGACCCGACGGTTTCCGCGCCGTTGATGAAGTGGGTGATGGTCGTGCTCATGTGTGCTCCTTGAAATTCGTGCAGTCTAGCCGAGGAGCGGCTTCTGCCGGGACTTGTGGTCGGTGTAGGTGCGGTAGGCGTGCTGCGTGGACTCGAGCTCGGAGGCGCCGGAGACCGGCACGTCCCACCAGGACTCGGAATCCGGCGCGTCGAGCAGCGGATCGGACTCGATGTAGATGAGCACCGGGCCGCCGCCCTCGGGCTCGGCCTTCGCCTTGGCCACGGCGGCCTCCAGGTCGGCGATGACGTCCTCGCCCGGCTCCACGCGGATGACCCGGACGCCGAGGGATTCGGCGTTGGCGGCGAGGTCGATCGGCAGCTTCTCGCCGTCGTCGAAGGTGTGGTGCTTGCGGTCCAGGGTCCGGTACTTCGTGCCGAAGCGCTGCGAGCCGAGCGATTCGGAGAGCGCCCCGATGGAGGCGTAGCCGTGGTTCTGGATGAGCACGGTGATCAGCTTGAGGCCCTCGGCCACGGCGGTAACCAGTTCGGTGTGCATCATCAGGTAGGAGCCGTCGCCGACCATAACGACGACGTCGCGCGGCCGGGCGTCGGCGGAGCCTTCGGCCGCGCGGTCCGCCTCGTCGACGGCCGCCCGCTTGACGCCCAGGCCGCCGGGGATCTCGTAGCCCATGCAGGAGTAGGCGTACTCCACGTGGTAGCCGAACGGGTCCCGGACCCGCCACATCTTGTGCAGGTCGCCGGGCAGCGAGCCCGCGGCGCAGATCACGACGTCGCGTGCGTCCATCGCGCGGTTCACGGCACCGATGATCTCGTTCTGGCTCGGCAGCGGCGTGTGCCGGGTGTCGAAGGCCTCGTCCACGGTCCGGTTCCAGCGGTCCTTCTCCGCCGCCGCGAGCTGCGCCAGGTCGGCGCCGACGCGGTAGCCCGAGAGCCCCGAGGCCAGCTTCGCCAGCGTCTTCCGGGCGTCGGCGACGATCGGCAGGCTGGTGCCGTGCTTGTAGGCGTCGATCGGGGCGACGTTGATGTTGACGAACCGGACGTCCGGATTCTGGAACGCCGTGCGCGACGCCGTCGTGAAGTCCTCGTAGCGCGTCCCGATCCCGATGATCAGGTCCGCTTCACGGGCGACGGCGTTCGCCGCCGTCGTTCCCGTGGAACCGATGGCGCCGAGGCAGTAAGGCGCGTCCCACGGCAGGACGCCCACGCCCGCCTGGGTGTAGGCCACGGGAATGCCGGTCAGTTCGGCGAGCTCGGCCAGCTGCTCGGTGGCAAAGGCGTAGAGGACGCCGCCGCCGGCGATGATCAGCGGGCGCTTGGCCGAGCGGATCAGCTCCACCGCGCGGCGGATGTCCTGCTCCTCGGGTTCGGGGCGGCGGATCCGCCAGTCCCGCTCGGCGAGGAACTCCTCCGGGACGTCGAAGACCTCGGCCTGCACGTCCTGCGGCAGCGAGATGGTCACGGCACCGGTCTCGGCCGGGTCGGTCAGCACGCGCAGGCCGTGGTGCAGGGCGGAAAACAGCTGCTCGGGGCGGGAGACCCGGTCGAAGTACTTGGACAGCGGGCGGAAGGCGTCGTTGACCGTGATGTCGTAGGCTTCGGGCCGCTCCAGCTGCTGCAGCACCGGATCCGCGGCGCGGGTGGCGAAGGTGTCCGAGGGCAGCAGCAGGACCGGCAGGCGGTTGGCCGTGGCCAGTGCCGCGCCCGTGAGCAGGTTGGACGAGCCCGGGCCGATCGAGGTGGAGACCGCGAAGGTGGCGCGGCGGCGGTTGTGCCGGGCGTAGCCGACGGCCTGGTGCGACTGCGCCTGCTCGTTGCGGCCCTGGTAGTAGGGCATCAGCGCAGGATCCTTGACCTGCCACTGCTTCAGTGCCTGGCCCACGCCGGCGACGTTGCCGTGGCCGAAGATGCCGAACATGCCCGGAATCAGCCGGCCGCGGTAGTCCTCCCCGCCGACGCTGTCCACCAGGTACTGCCTGCCCAGGAACTCTACGACCGCCTGGGCGACGGTCATTCTGCGGGTAGCCATCAGCTGGCGACCTCCTGTCCGGTGTGTGCGTTCAGCAACGATGCGGCGGCGGCGACGGCCTCCTCGACCGTCCCCTCCTTCGGGTAGAGCAGGGCCCGTCCGACCGTCAGGCCCTGGACGCCGGGCAGCTTGAGGGCGGCGCCCCAGCTGGCGAACACCTCTTCCGGCGAACCCGACGGGTCTCCGCCCAGGAGCACGGTGGGCAGCGTGGTCGCGGCCATGACGCGCTCCATCTCCGCCACCACCGGCAGCTTCATCCAGGTGTAGGCGCTGGTGGAGCCGAGGCCGGAGGCGATGGCGACGGACTTGATCACGGCGTCGGCGCTGAGGTCGTTGCGCACCCGGCCGTTGTCCCAGACCGAGATGAACGGCTCGACCATGGCGACCAGCCGGCGCTCGGCGAGGCTGTCGATCGCCTTCGCGGTCGATTCGAGCGTGGCCACCGTGGCCGGGTCGCCCAGGCAGATGCGGGTGAGCATCTTGCCGCCGTTGGCGCCCAGCGCCTCCAGGGCCTCGGCGGTGTGGCCGGTGAACCGGTCGTCCATCTCGTTGACGAAGCCGGACAGGCCGCCGCGGTTCATCGAGCCGAAGAGGAGCTTGCCGTCCAGCGCGCCGAGCAGCAGCAGATCGTCCATGATGTCCGGGCTGGCCAGCACGCCGTCCACCGCGGGGTTCGCGAGGGCGGCCTGCAGCCGGTCGAGCAGGTCGCGCCGGTCCGCCATCGCCGTCTTGTTGTCCCCGACGGCGAGCGCGCCGCGGGCGGGATGGTCGGCGGCGACGATGAAGTTCTGCTCGCCGAGCTTCAGCCCGGGGTGCGGCCGGCGGACCGCGGCGGCCCGCGAGACCGCGTCCGGGTCCTCCAGCCGGATCCGCGACAGGTGTTCGTAGCGGCGCGGGTTGTCGTCGAAGCGGCTCATCGGACGGCCTCCACGGTCTCGGGCAGGGCGCGCCCGCGTTCGGCCAGCAGCGCGTTGACTTCTTCCGGTGTCGGCATCGCATCGGCGCACGAGAGCCGCGATGCCACCAGCGCTCCGGAGGCGTTGGCGTAGTCGAGCACGGCGGCCAGCGGCCAGCCGGCCAGCAGGCCGTGGCAGAAGGCCCCGCCGAAGGCGTCCCCGGCGCCCAGCCCGTTGAGCGTCTCCACGGGAACGGGGGCGGAGACCACCCGCTCGGTGCGGGTCTTGGCCATGACGCCGTCCGGCCCCAGCTTTACGACGGCGATTTCCACTCCCGCGTCCAGCAGGCGGTCCGCCTGTTCGTCCGGGGTCCCCTCGCCGACGGCGACCGCGCACTCCTTGTCGTTGCCGATGGCGACGGTGACGTGCGGCAGGATCACAGAAACCTGTTCGCGGGCTTCCTCCTCCGATGCCCAGAACATCGGCCGGTAGTCGAGGTCCAGGACCGTGTACTGCCCCGGACGCAGGCCCTCGCGCGGCCGCGCCTCATGCGCCGCCAGGTGGGCCGAGCGGCTCGGCTCCTGGCTGAGGCCCGTCACCGTCGACCAGAAGATCCCGGCATCGCGGATGGCCGCCCGGTCCAGCTCGCCGGCGGCGATCTGCAGGTCCGGCGCCGTCGGAAAACGGCCGTAGAAATAGAGGGGAAAATCGTCCGGCGGGAGAATCGCGCAGAAGGTCGCGGGGGTCTGCAGGCCCGGCACCGCCGTCACGAAACCGTCGTCCACCCCGAACTTGCGCAGTTCGCGGTGCAGGTACTCCCCGAACGGGTCCTCGCCGGTGCGGGTGATGACCGCCGACCGGCGGCCGTGCCGGGCCGCCGCGACTGCGACGTTGGAGGGCGAACCGCCCAAGTATTTGCCGAAGCTATTGACATCCGCCAGCCCGACTCCGATGTCATTCGGATAGATGTCGACGCTGATCCGTCCCATGGTAAGCAAGTCGTGAGCCACTAGAGATCATCGGCCTTTCTGTTCGGGGCGAGCCGCCTGGCCGCCTGCCTGGCAGGCTGTGAGCCGAGCCACATTCATACTTTGCCTGAAGGACTTTGTCCTGTCAAACCTTTGTACTGACATATTTACAAGATTGGTCATGCAGGCTTCGGTGCAGGCTGCGGTCCTGTCCGGCCCCTACTATGGAACCGATGAGAATCTACGACCCCTCCCAACCGCGCGCGGCCGGGGGCAGGGCACCCGCCTTCCGCAATGTCCGGAGCAGCCTGCTGCGCCCGGGCGTGCGGCTGCCGGTCCGGCTCGCCCGGCGCGGGCTGGCCATCGGCATCGACATCGGCGGCACCAAGGTTGCCGCGGGTGTGGTCGACGGCGAGGGACGGATCCTGGCCGAGCGGTACCGGGACACCCCGGGACACGACCCCCGCGAGGTGGAGCAGGTCATCGTCTCGCTGGTGCGCGAGCTGTCCGCCGAGTTCAGGGTGCTGTCCGTCGGCATCGGAGCCGCCGGGTGGATGGACCGCAGCGGCAGCACCGTCCTCTTCAGCCCGCATCTGGCCTGGCGGAACGAGCCCGTGCGGATGAACCTGGAGAAGCTCCTCCACCGGCGCGTGGCCGTGTCCAACGACGCCGATGCGGCCGCCTGGGCGGAGTTCCGCTTCGGTGCGGGCATGGGACAGGACCGGCTCGTCTGCATCACCCTCGGCACGGGCATCGGCGGCGGCATCGTCATCGACGGGCGGATCGAACGCGGCAACTGGGGCGTGGCGGGCGAATTCGGCCACCAGATCATCGTGCCGCAGGGCCACCGCTGCGAATGCGGCAACCGGGGCTGCTGGGAGCAGTACGCCTCGGGCAACGCCGTCGGCCGCGAAGCCCGCGAACTCGCCGCAGCCAATTCTCCGGTTGCCCAGGAGTGGCTGCGCGCCGCCGGCGGAGACGCGGACCGGATCACCGGGGCCATCGTCACCGCCCTGGCCCGCGAGGGCGACACCGCCAGCATCAACCTGCTCGAGGACATCGGCGAATGGCTCGGCCTCGGCCTGGCCAACCTCGCGGCGGCACTGGATCCCGGGATGTTCGTAATCGGCGGAGGGCTATCCGAGGCCGGCGACCTCCTGCTCGGCCCCGCCCGCAGCGCCTTCAACCGCAACCTCACCGGGCGGGGCTTCAGGCCCGCCGCGCCAATTGAACGGGCCGCCTTGGGTCCGAAGGCCGGCCTCATCGGTGCCGCCGACCTGTCCCGCGTGATCGCCTGGCGCTGACCCCGGGCGAAAGAGTACTTCCCCGGCTTCCGCCGCGCGCACCGCCGTCGTCAGTATGCTGGCCCTGAGCCGGCGCTCCGAGCCCGGCCGGAGCGGAGGAATACATGCCGATGTGGCTGCAGGCGCTGCTGTGGGGAACCCTCGCCGGAGCCGCGCTGGTCCTCGGCTCCGCGATCTCCTGGCGCTGGCGCATCCACGCCAAGACCGTCTCGACCATCATGGCCTTCGGCGCCGGAGTCCTGATCTCGGCGTTGGCCTTCGAGCTGGTCGACGAGGCCGAGACCAACGGCGGCCTCGTGGCCACCGTCGCCGGCTTCCTCGTGGGGGCCGGCATCTTCGTCGCCGCCAACTTCGCACTCGCCCGCCGCGGGGCGAAGCACCGCAAGCGTTCCGGCTCCCAGCAGCCCAGCGAGCAGGAGTCTCCGGGCAGCGGGACGGCGATCGCCGTCGGCGCCCTGCTCGACGGCATTCCCGAATCCCTCGTCCTCGGCCTGGGCCTGATCAGCGCGGGCACCGTCAGCCCGGCCATGCTGGCCGCCGTCTTCATCTCCAACGTCCCCGAGGGACTCTCCAGCTCCGCCGGCATGAAGAAGGCAGGCCGCAGCGCCGCCTACGTCTTCACTGTCTGGGGCACCATTGCCATCCTCAGCGGCGTCGCCGCCTGCCTCGGCTTCCTCGCGCTGGACCAGGCCCCCGCCGAACTCGTCGCCTTCATCACCGCACTGGCGGCCGGCGCGATCCTCGCAATGCTGGCCGACACCATGATCCCGGAGGCGTTCGAAGAGCATCACCTGCTCACGGGCCTCACCGCGTCCGTCGGATTCGTGACCGCGTTCGCGATCCACATCGCCGGCGGCTGATCGCCCTGCCTGAAGGTCTGACCGGCCGGCGGCTGATCGCCCTGCCGGAAGGTCTGACCGGCCGGCGGCTCCCGCCGCAACGTCTGGTACCGGCCCCGCCGCCGGCTGATCACCCTGCCGGAAGGTGTGACGGGCCGGATGCTCCCGCTGCAACGTCTGGTACCGGCCCCGCCGCCGGCTGCGGTTGCGGTCAGCGCAGGGGATGCAGCGACGGCGGTCAGTGCCGGGAGAGCCGCAGCGGCAGCGCATCTTTCGGCCGGGCTCCGAGCGCGGCGCTACGCGGGAGCTGTCAACTTGTCAGCTGGTTGGCGTTTTTGAGGGTGGGTGGGGAGCGGTAGTGGTTGCGGCGTGGGATTTGGGAGGGGTCGGTGTAGGCGGGCGGGATGAACCAGGGGATGCCGTCGATGGTTTCGATGGTCCAGTCGCCGGTGTGGATGAGGTGGTGGTGGAAGGAGCACAGGAGCACGCCGTTGGCGACGGAGGTGCGGCCTTTGTGTTTCTTCCAGTAGCGGATGTGGTGGGCTTCGGTCCAGTGCGCGGGCATGGTGCAGCCGGGGAAGGCGCAGCCTTTGTCGCGGGCGACGAGGGCGCGGCGCTGGGCGGGGGTGAAGAGGCGTTGGGCGCGTCCGACGTCGAGGACTTCGCCTTTGCCGCCGAGGACGATGGGGATGAGGTCGGCGTCGCAGGCCATTTTGCGAACGGTGCGGGGTGTGATGAGGCCGCCGAACACGGCCTGGCCGGAGGTGCCGATCTGCTTGACCAAATCCTGGTAGTCGATGGTGACCATGACCTGCGGCCGGTGGCCCCCGGCACGGGGGAGCTTGTCCGTGGTCAGGGCGATCCGGCAGGAGCCGACCAGGCCTTCGAGCAGCTGCTGCGGGCGGGTGGGCATCGGCCAGCCCGGGAACGCCCGCCCGTCCTCGTCCGTGCCGGCCGCGACCCCGGCCGCTGCGGAGTCGCCGTCGGCGCGGTCGCCGTGCCCTGTGGCGGCTTCGCTGTTGTCGGTGCCGGCGGTCTTACCGCCTTCACTCGTGTCACCGGGATCGCCGAAGGTGGTCTGCAGGCGGGGGTTGGTGGCGGTGTTCATGGCGGTGATGAGGTGTTCGTATTGTTCGTCGGTCGCGGCGATTTCGAAGCGGTGCAGGCCGCGGCGTTTGCCTTTGAGGAAGACGCCCTGCCGGGCGGCGAGTTGTTCGTCGCTGGGTTCGGCCCCGTCCGGGTCGATCGCGGCTTCCCAGGACCGGGCGATGACGCGCAGGGTGTCGGGGTCGGTTTCGGTGGCCTGCCGGGTCAGCTGGTGTTCCATGGCGGCCAGGTCCTCCGGGGCCGCTGCCGGGCGGACGCGTTCGAGGGTGTCGTGGATCAGGGTGGCGGCGGTGCCGCCGAGCCCGGATCCGGCCAGCGCTTCGGCGAGGTGTTCGTATGCCGGCGGGGCCTGGCCGCCGGAGATCAGGGTCTGCGGCAGGGTGCCGGCCCCGATGCGCAGGCGGCGCCGGGCCTCGCTGCGGCTGATCCGCAGCCTCGTGCGGAGGTAGTCCGCGGTGTCCCGGAACCCGGACCTTGCGTCGGGGCTGGCCGGGTCCCGGCCGGTCATGCCGGCGACGCCGTGCCGGTCGACGGCGTGCGCCCCGGCGACCTGGAGCTGTTCGAGCGTCCGGGAGAGGTCTTCGAAGAGGCCGACGCACTGGGCCACCGTTTGCGGGCTCTGCAGGCCGGCTTCCCGGCGGAAGGCGGCGGCGAAGTCCTGCAGTTCGTCGCGCATCGAAGCGAGGAAGCCGGGGGCTTCCTGAACCGCTTCGAAGGGTGCGATCGCCATGCCTCATTCTATCGAAGATACGTTCTGATAGCACGATAAATCTTCGTAGTGTAGGACGAGTGAAACGGCCGAAACCGGGTAAGAGGCCGACGGGCGAGGAGGTGGTTCACCCGGCATCCGGCGCCCTCGAAGGCACCAAAAGACCGACTGTATGCGGGAGAAAACAGGCGACAGAATCAGTGGCCCGAAGCAGCGGAACAATGGGCTGCCGCTCGGCGCGCGAGCTCGGGAAAGCCGCTAGGCACGCGAACACGCGGCAAGCCGCGAGGCCGCTGCTCGCAGCCCTCAGAAAGAATCCAGCCGATCGGCTTACCGTTTACCAAGCCTGCTTATGATGAAGACCGGCGGCAGGTCCGCCGCACCGTTCGGATCAAGAATCACTGCGATTGGAGACGAGAACCATGAGCCATGTTCAGTCAATGCTGGATGCTTACCCCAAGGACCTCGGCGGCATCGACAAGGGTAAGCTCGCCGCCTGCGTCGCGGCATGCTTCGAGTGTGCCCAAACCTGTACGGCCTGCGCGGAGGACTGTGAGAGCCACGCGTCCATGCATGGGCACTGCCGCCTCTGCGCAGAGGCCTGCCGGCGCTGCGAGCAGGCCTGCAGCGATCTGCTCGCAGCGCTGGGATGAGTCCCAGCGAGCGCCGGGTGCTGGCTTCGGGAGACATGCTGCCGCGCGCGGTTCCCGAGGGCACCAGCTCCCGCCAGTGCTAGAGGACTCTCATGAAGGCGATCGTCGTGGGTGCAGGTATCGCCGGCCTGGTGACTGCGCGCCAGCTTGGCCTCGCCGGTTGGGAAGTCGATCTGGTGGAGAAGTCCGGTGGTCCCCGCCGGGACGGCTACATGATGGACTTCTTCGGCCCGGGCGTGGACGCGTCCGAGCGGATCGGGCTGTATCCGCGCCTGGCCCGGGTGGCCTACCACGTGAATGGGGTTGAATATCTTGACGCCGAAGAACGGGTCAGGGCCCGCCTCGACTACGACCGGTTCTCCCGGCTCGCGGGCGGCAAAGTCCTCAGCCTGCTGCGTCCGGATATGGAACGCGCTGCCCTGGCTGCCCTCGAGGACGTCCCCGCCGGCCGCGTCCGCCTTCACTATGGAAGCCGTGTCACCGGGGTGTCGGTGCGTGGCGACGGGGTGCGGGTCGCAGTCGACGTCCCTGCGGCACAGCTGCCCGCAGCGGACATTGTCGTCGGCGCCGACGGAGTCCATTCCGAAGTCCGCGCCCGGGTCTTCGGCCCGGAGACGGACTACCTGCGCCCGCTGGGCATGCGGGCGGCCGCCTTCATCGTTCCGGACGCCGAGCTGAATGCCCGCTTCCGGGACCGCTTCGTGCTCACCGACAGTCTCGATCGGACGGCGGGGCTCTACAGCCTTCGCACGGATGAGGTTGCGGCATTCCTCGTGTACCGCGACCCTCCTGTCGGGGCCGGACGGGACGCTCCCGCCTCTCCCCGGGACAGGCTGCGGAACGAGTTCGCCGGTCTCACGCCCGCGGTCGACCGGCTGCTGGACCTCTGCCCCGCCGACCCGTACGACGACGTCGTGGCGCAGGTCGTGCTGCCGCACTGGTGGAAGGGTCGCGCCGTACTCGTCGGCGACGCCTGCGGCGCAGTCTCCCTCCTGGCCGGGCAAGGCGGTTCACTGGCGATCGCGGGCGCCGCGCTGCTGGGCGACGCACTCGGGAGGGTCACATCGGCCGACGGGATCGCGCCGGCCCTCATGGAGTTCGAGCAGGCATGGCAACCGGTCGTGGCGCAGGCCCAGGCATCCGGGAGGCGGGCAGCGTCGTCGTTCCTGCCCGCGAATCGGACCCAGCGCCTGCTGAGGCGCTGGGTCATCCGGGCCACGAAACTGCCGGGAATCGACCGCCTCGTGACCCGGCAGCTCCTGCGGAGCATCGCGAAATAGACAGCACCCGAGGCTAGCGCCGGGCGGGACCGAACCAGCGGGCCAACGCGTCCTCCAGTCCCGCCATCGTCCCGTCCCCAACCCAGGCGACGTGGCCGTCGGGCCGGATCAGCACGGCCGCCGGAGCGCTGACCGGACCCAGCACCGGAAGCTCCCACCCGCCGTCGTACGTGGCGTCCACGGTCCGCACCCGGTCCGCCCAGGGCCCGGCGTCGATGCTGCCCGGCGCGCCGAGGTTGAGCAGCGCGGGGCGGGCGCGGTGCAGGAGGGTGGACACGCGCAGCGGGCCGTCGGCGGTGACGACGTCGGGATCCGGCATGCGGCGTCCCAGCAGCGGGTGCCCCTCGCCGAGGTCGTAGCGGACGTCCAGGCCGGAGATGAGCCCGGCCACCCGCTTGTGCGCCTCGTCGATGGTGAGCAGGTCGGTCACGGTGTCCGCCAGCGCGCCGATGCGCGGATCGGCCTTCTGCATGACCGACTGCGCCATCGTGTGCTTCAGCGCGCGGGCCCCGGCGGGATGCCGCTCGTCGTGGTAGGTGTCCAGCAGACCGTCCGGCGCGCTGCCCTTGACCACCTGGGCGAGCTTCCAGCCGAGGTTGACGGCGTCCTGGATGCCGAGCCCGATCCCCTGCCCGCCGGAGGGCGCGTGGATGTGCGCGGCGTCCCCGGCAAGCAGCACGCGGCCGCTGCGGTAGGCCGCAGCCTGCCGGGTGGCGTCCGTGAACCGCGAGATCCAGGTGGGATTGCGGACGCCGAAGTCGGTGCCGAAGACCTCCGTCAGCGCCTTGCCGAGGTCGGCGAGGGTCGGCTCGGCGGCCGGTCCGAGCTCCTTCTCGGTCACGACCACGCGGGTGGTCCGGCCGTCCTCCATCAGGTGCAGCCCGTGGATCCCGACCTCGTCGATGCGGATTCCCGCCGGCGTCTCTTCGGTCACCTCCACCTCGGCGATCAGGCTGCTCCTCGTCGCGTCCCAGCCGGGGAAATCGATGCCCGCCGCCTTGCGGATGGTGCTCCTGCCCCCGTCGGCACCCACCAGGTACAGCGCGCGCAGCTGCCGGCCGCCGGCGAGCAACACGTCGACGCCGCCCGCGTCCTGGGCGAAGCCGGCCACCTCGAGTCCGCGGTGGACCGGCACCCCCAGCTCCTCGATCCAGCCGGCCAGGATCCGCTCGATGTGGTTCTGCCACAAGCCCAGCGTGTAGGGATGCCGCGTCGGGAAGTCGCCCACGTCCAGCATCGTGTTCCCGAAAAACGCCGCCTGAACCGGCTTTCCCTCGGCGAGGAACCGGTCGGCTATCCCGCGCTGGTCGAGGATCTCGATCGTGCGCGAATGGAACCCGCCCGCCCGCGAGCCGACCAGCTCCGGCGTCGGGCGGCGCTCCACAATCGCCACGTCCACCCCGGCCAGCCTCAGTTCGCCGGCCAGCATCATCCCGGTCGGACCTCCGCCGGCAACAATCACCTCAACCATTACGGCCCCCGCCTCTCCACGCCTTCGAGCAGCTTCGTCATCGCACGTCCGAGCCAGTTTGAGGCCTGACGGGGGCCTTGCCGCAAGCCCCCATGGCCGCGATACATTGGAACTGGCGGGACGGCACCGCTCCGATCCCGGCCGAGCCCTTCTACCAGCCCGGCCCCGGCACTAGCGTGGAGATAGCCGGGCACCCCCCGCAGCCCGGCAGCCGACCAGGCAAAGGAGATTTCCATGGGACTCGGAGACAAAATCAAGCACGCCGCGGACGAGCTGCTCCACGGCCACGGCAAGCCCCGGCAGGACGACGAGGACACCCGCGATCCCTCGGAGTTCCCCGAAGCCGAGCCCCTCGGCGCCCGGCAGACGGACCCGGACGTCGACCCGCTCGAGGACCCTGACGTCGACCCGGACTCGGACGAACCGCCGAGCAGGGAGCCGGACCTCGACCCCGACGAGCCGCCCCTGGACGATCCGTATGACCCCGACGGCGAAACGACCGGCGGCTCCTTCAGCGGCCCCGTCCCGGACGACCCGGTCGAGCGCATCGCCAGCCCCCGCGAGGACAAGCCTCCGGCCCTCTGACGGGGCCTCCCGCTAGCGCAGCAGCTCGTCCATCATCGGCGCCTGCCGGACCTCGCCGGTGAGCGGCGCCAGCCCCCACGCGCGCTGGATGGTGTGCAGGAGCGAGTAGTGGCTGAACGCGGTCCCGGACCGGTAACCCCGGCGGGCCGCAGGGCCGGCGAAGATCGCCGCCACCTTGTTGCTGGAGCCCTGGCCCTCGTCCCACACCACCACGAGCAGCGACCGACCGCGGGCGAAGGCCGGCGCGGCCAGGATCCTTGGCACCCATTCGGAGAGCCAGTCGTCTCCGGTCCGGACCGGACAATCATGCATGTCATGGCAGAGATCGGGGCTGATGAAGGCGAAATCCGGGAGGTCCGACCCGGACGCCAGGTCCCCGCTAAGCTCCGTGAGCGGCACCACGTGCCCCGCACAGTACGCCGCGTCGTCCGTGACTTCCGGGTAGTACGCAAACGGGTTGTGCCGGACCGCGTACCGGCCCGAGTCCTCCCGGCCGCAGGGCGCCGGTATGCCCTCGGCGTACATCTTCCAGGTCCGCCCCGACCGGTCGATCGCACCGGCGATGCTCGGCACGGCCGCCCGGCAATGCGGGGACGGCCGGCAGTCTCGCGTGATGCCGGCCGTCGTACCGCTGCTGAGCGCGAGGTAGTTGGGCAGGCTCGGACGTGCCACCGCCGAGTAGTCCGTGGCCAGCGCGTAGTCCGAGGCCAGCCGGTTGATGAAGGGGGCTTCGCTGCTGCCCAGGATGGCGTCCGCGGCCTTGTTTTCCTCGACAATAACGACGACGTGGTGCAGGCTGTCCTGCCCGCTGGCCCGCGGAGAACCCGCCTCCGGCGGGAGCCCGCCCGGCCCGGGCGGGATGCACCCTGCCAGCAGCACGGCGAAGGCGCCGGCAACCAGTCTGAGCAGACGGAACCCGGGAAATTCCATGGCTGGCTCCCTCGTCAACGGGACCGGCGGGGCGTTGGAACGGTGCCCCGCTTCACAGTAAAGACCGGGCTCGGTAGCCGCGCAACAAACCCCGTGCCATTTTCCCGGCCCCGGCTTCGGCCGGATCCCGCCCGCGTCTTCCGGCAGCCGGGGTTTATCCATTATCCTGTTGGCGGTCTCTTGGCTCCGCCGAACCGGAAAGCGAGCCGACTCCCCGGGGGAAACACCAATGCCAGTCTGCAGCCGTCCTGTGTTTGAAACCGCCGTCCGCGTCGCCAAGCGGGCCTCGGCCGCCGCCCTCGCCGCCGCTGTGCTCTCCGGCTCCGCGGCCCTCGCCACGCCGGCCCTCGCCACGCCGGCCCTCGCCACGCCGGCCCTCGCCGCGCCGGTCCAGCCGGCCGCCGCCGCCAGCAATGTCCTCAACGACAGCAACCGCGCGCAGGTCCAGCAGGTCTTCGACGGAATCAATGCCTTCCGCAAGTCGAAGGGCCTGAAACCGGTGCGGTTCTACGTGAACGCCGCCAAGGTCTCGCAGGGCTGGTCCACCACGATGGCCAACACCGGCGTCTTTAAGCACAACCCCGGCTACACCAAGGACCCGCGCATCACCGGCTGGAACGGGGCCGGCGAGATCATCGCCGCCCGATCCGACCGCAACGGCCAGGGCCTCGTGGACCAGTGGATCAAGTCCCCGGGCCACAACGCCATCATGTCCGACCCGAACTACACCGTCATCGGCGTCGGCATCGCCTTCTCCGACGAGCGCGGCGGCCGCTACGAGATGTACGGCACGGCCAACTTCTTCCGCTACTCGTCCGAGCCCGCGGGCACGTATTCCTCGCCCAGCGCCTACTACGCCGGCCTCGCCGCACCGGCTCCGGCGCCCGCGCCCTCGGTCCAGCCCATCGCCCAGTGCACCCCCGTCGCCGGCGCGCCCGCGGCCGGCAGGGATCTCTCCCGCGCCAGCATCAAGAGCGCCGCGGACTACGTCGCCGCCGACTCCGCCGGCCGGCTCTGGCGCTACCCGGAGAAGTCCGGCCGCGCGCTCGGCAGCCGGGTCCTGATCGGCAGCAGCGGCTGGCAGCACGCCCGCTCCACCTCGGTGACCGACTGGAACAACGACGGCTACCTCGACATCGTCGCCCACTGGTCGGACGGCAAGGTCCGTGTCTACAAGGGCAAGGCCACCGGCGGCTTCTCCACCTGGTTCAGCGCCGGCAGCATCGCCGCCTCCTCCACCGTCATCGCCGACCGCCTCTGCGCCAACAACCCGTTCCCCGGCCTGGTCGCCAAGGACGCCGGCGGGAGCCTCTCGCTCTACCAGAACCTCAAGGGCGCCGCCTTCCACGCCGCCCCCAACAAGTTCAACACTGGCTGGGGCAACTACGGCATCGCCCTGACCGACTTCGACCAGGACGGCCGCAAGGACATCCTCGGCGCCAACAGGACCAGCGGCGTCCTCAAGCTCTACCGCACCAACGGCAAGGGCGCCCTGATTCCGGAAACCCGCCCGACCATCGGCCGCTCCGGCTGGTCCACCGCCGCCACCTTCACCGACGCCCCCGGCTTCGGCACCGGCAGCGCCAACGGCATGACCGTCAAATTCCGCAACGGCATCGTCCGCTACTACGAGCTCCCCGGTGGCCAGGTCGGCACCGCCAAGCAGATCGGCACCGGCTTCGGCACCTACAACACCTTCTCCTAGCCGGCGTCACCCGGTGTGACCTCACCCCGCCCGACCTGCTAGCCTCGGGAACTCAGCCGGAAACGGAAGGACTTTATGTCGAGCAACAAATGGCTAGTGGCAATAGCTATCGCCGGAGCCGTGACCCTCACGGCCTGCGGCGGAGCAACCGAAGCCGGCAGCGCAGGCCAGACGCAGCAGGCGTCGCCCAGTGCAAGCGGCCAAGCACAGGACCCCGCAGCCGGCCAGCAGGAAATGCCGAAGCCGGACCTGAACGGAATCCCCGACGTCGTTGCTGAAGTCAACGGCACCAAGATTTCCAAGGAAGACTTCACCACCGCCTACGAGGCGCAGTTCCAGCAGATGGCGATGCAGTCCCAGATGACGGGCCAGGAAGTCGACCAGGCCAAGCTCAAGAAGCAGACCGCCGAAGGCATCGTCGGCACCGAGCTGCTGATCCAGGAAGCCGGCAAGCGCGGGCTGACCGCCTCCGCGAAGGAGACGGACAAGGCCCTCGACGAGATCGTCAAGTCCAACCAGCTCAAGTCCAAGGACGAGTTCATGGCCGAGATGAAGAAGCAGGGCATGGACGAGGCCAAGGTGACGGAAGAGCTCAAGAACCAGGTCATGGTCGAGAAGCTGATCGCCGAGGAAGCCGGCGACAGCAAGCCGACCGACAAGGAGCTCAAGGCCGCCTACGACGAGGCCAAGAAGCAGCAGGAGGCCATGGCCAAGCAGGGCGGCCAGGGAGCCGAGATGCCATCCTTCGAGGAGGCCAAGCCGCAGCTCGAGGAGCAGGTCAAGTCGCAGAAGGAAGGCGAGATCGTGCAGAAGCTCGCCAAGGACCTTCGCGCCAAGGCGGACGTCAAGATCAACGTCTAGGCAGCGGTATCCAGGAACGACGGCGGGTGGCCGGCTTTGCAGCCGGCCACCCGTTGTGGTGTCCAGACCAGCCGCACGAATAGGGGGCGGTGGCATCTGTACGCCTTCGGGGGCCGGGCGTAACCTTTAGTCGAGTCGAACTTCGCATGTTCAGCGGGCGCGACCGCAGATAGCTCAGGCGCGAGATGCATCCACATGGCCATCATCCTCTTGCCGCTGTCGTTGCGGCGGCAAGCCTTTCCCTCATCGCGGGCTGCGGGATTTTCGCCCGGGAGGGCACACCTGCCACGACAGGTACAGCCCAGGGCCCGGGCGGCTCCGCAAATCCTACGGCGACGGCCGGGACACCGGGCGGCCCGGGCGCCGGTGACAGTACCGGTTCCGGCACCGACCCGGGGTCCCCGGTACCGACGCAGGGCGGGCCCGACGACGGCCAGTTCGTACCGCCGGGACCGGCGGCTCCGGGCGGTCCGCCGGCGGGCGCCGGGGCCCCGGTCATCAGCTGGCTGCCGGTCGGACCGGTGGGCCGGGGCGATCCGACCTGGTACCTGTACCTCAAGAGCGGGAACTGCGACCAGCTCGCGGAACCGGGCGAGCAGCCCCAGACGGTGCAGGACGTGGCGAAAGTGTTCTGCCTTGCCGTCGCCGGCGACGAGGCGGCCTGGACCCAAGGAGCGGAGCTTTTGGCAGGACTTCCCGTCACGGACACGGACTGCTGGTCGAGCACCGCCAATTCGGTGCTCCGGTCGGTGGTGGATTTCCGGCAGCGGAACCCGGGCGTGGCCTACCAACTTGTCGAGGGCAGCGGCCTGGCCTGCGATCCGACGTTCTACGAGCTGGACAATGACGGAAGCGACAACAACGGGAGAAACCCGGAGGCCTCTGTGTGCGGCGGCACCCAGATGCACATGATCGGCACCTTGGGAGGCCTCCCCGCCGGAAGCATCCGCAGCGTCGTCGTCGGTGCACAGCCGGCGCCGGTAACCGTGCCGGTCGAACCGCTTGGGCCGGACTTCGTCTTCGTGGCCCCGCCGTCCGCCCAGGCAGGTTCGACGACGGTGAGCGTCGCCGACGGCGATTTCCTCGTCACCGAATCAGTCGACATGGAGTATGTCGGCGACCCGAGCGCCTGTCCGGGCGTCGAGCCTCCCCCGGACAACGGCCCCTCCGTCAATCCCGGCGAGCCCGGTCCGGCCCCCGGCGAACCCGGCCCCGTCGAACCCGCCCCAAACCCTGGCGAGTCCGTCCCCATCGAACCGGAACCGGGTCCCAGCGGCCTGCCGCCGTCGGCCGCTGCCCGTGCTGACCGGGCACCGGCCGGTGTCCCTGCGGGCCTGTTCCGGTGACCGACTCGCCTGACGAAGGACGCTCGCTCTGGTCGCGTGTGCTCGGCGTCATCTCGGCCATTGGCCCGCCCATCACCGTGGTGACCGCGCTGCTGTTCTATTTCGGCTGGGCACGTGCGGATGCCCAGGCCAGCAGCATGGGGCTGGACGAGAGCCTCTTTGGCTACGCCGCCCAGGACTACATCCTGATCAGCATCAGCGCCCTGTATCTGCCGTTAGTGCTGCTCCTGATCGTCGGTATCATCTGGCTCGCCCTCGACAGGTGGCTGCGCCGGCAGATCGACGAAGACCGCCACCGGACCCTGGCGGCCAAGGTCGCCGGTAGCGCGGCGGTAGTCGCCGTCGTTATCGCCGCCGTCGGCCTGCTGGTGGCCTTCCTCCAGCCCACCAGGACAGCGATCTTTGCCCCGTATGTCATGGCAGGCGGCGTCCTGGTCGCCGCCTGGGGCCTCCGGCTGAGGCGCCACGCCCGGGCCGGACATGCTCCGGTCCTCAGGGCGGAAGAGCGCGCCGTCGAAGCGACGCTCGTCCTGAGCATCGTGACCCTGCTGCTGTTCTGGGGCACCGCTGACTATGCGCAGGCGGTCGGACGCGGACTCGCCGCCAATTTCGAACATAACGTCCAGTCCCTGCCCCGCGCGGAGGTCTACAGCCCGAAGCCGCTCGGGATAGGAGCCGACGCGGTCACGGTGAGCGACGTGGGCACCAAGGAGCAGCCCCTGTACCGGTATGACGGGCTGCGCTTCCTGGTACTGAGCGGCGGCCGTTTCTTCTTCCTGCACGACGGCTGGACTACGGAGAACGGCACCGTCGTGGTGCTCCCGGACGACAATTCGATCCGCGTCGAGTTCAGCAGGTGACTGGACGACGGCTGGCGCCGGCTTTGTCTCCTACGGCGATGTATCCACGGTCTGGGACACAGCCGGCGGCTGGGGCTGCTCCGGGGCTGCGTTCCGCTGATCGAGGCTTCCCGAAATGTTCCAGGCTGTGACGGCGATGACCGCGAACACAATCAGGCGGACTACATCGGCGCGCCGGTTCCTCGCAGCGCGCCGGCGTCCCCCGCTTCCCTTGCGCCGCCTGCCGGCGGGCGCCGCGTATTCGCCGGGCTGCTGCCGCCGGCGGCCCTTGGCAGACCGACGCCCCTTCGCCGCCGCGGTGGGCCGACGTCCGGCAGGTGCAGCCGGAGTAGGTGAATCGGAAGCCGGTGCGGTGGCCGGCAGGCCTGATGGTCCCTCAGCCTGCAGGTTCCTATGCAGTGCTTGGTCCGGCAAAGAGATCTGGACCGGTTCCGGCGAATAATCCGGCCGTGGACCGGGCACGCCGGCGGCGCCGCTGTTCAGCAGCTGCGGGCTGCTGGGTCCGAGCAGCAGCTGCCGCAGGTGGTGGAAGACGATCTCGATTTCAGCCTGCTCGAGAACCGGGGGCAGGACGCTGACCGCGGACTGGAGCGATGCGAGCCCCACTACCCTCACGCCGTCGGCGGATTCCGCCCGCAGCTCGGGCTGGTTGACGAGGCAGATCCAGCCCTGGACGAGCCGCCGGTGGCGGGGTTCCAGGACAGCGGCGACGGCCGCGCCCTGCTCCAGCACACCCGTGGTCTCCCGGAGCCGCGAGTAGCCGTTCTGCATCAGCCGCCCGTTGCGCAGCTCGACCCGGCCGGTCCAGTTCTTCGCGTCGACCACCAGGATCCCGCCCGGTCCCACCAGCACGTGGTCCAGGTTGGCCTTCGGCCGTCCCGGCCAGTGGGCGTCGTTGAGCAGCCGCCAGCCTCGGGCCTCGAGCTCCCTGAGCTCGGCCGCCACCCGGACTTCCCCGGCGGCGCCGGCCGCCCAGGACCTCGCGCTCCGCTCAGCCTGCTCGGCCTGCCGCCGCAGCTTGGCCGCCCGTTCGCCAGCCAGCCGGGATTGTTCCGCGGCCCTCTCCCCTGCCATCATGTTTCCCCCGCTTGCTCTATGCAGTTATCGAAAAATCAGGACCCGAGCCGGAGCGACTCCCAGCCGCCGACGCCGATGACGGTGCGCTTCAGGATCCGGTTGGTGCCGACGCCGTAGTGGTACAGGTTGCCGTTCCGGTCGCCCGCGAGGATGCCCGGTTCGCCGGCGGCCACGTGGTCGGAGATGCCCGAGAGGTGCGTCATCGCGTTCCAGCCGGAGCTGCCGACAACCCGGCGGTCCTCGGCGACAAAGCGGCCGGCGCCGTTGGAGCGGTAGAGCTTCAGCTGCCCCGCAGTGGTCCTGGCCACGAGGTCCATCTTGCGGTCGCGGTCGTAGTCCATCGCCATGACCTTCAGGTCGCGCCAGCCTGAGGAGCCGATCAGCGTGCGGGCCCCGTGCCCGGCGCCCGCCGGATTGGTGTAGGCGTAGAGCTTGCCCTCGGCGAGGTTCTTGGCGACGATGCCCGGGAACTGGTCCGACTGGCGCCAGTTGGTCACGAGGATCTCGTAGCCCTGCCACCCGGAGCGGCCGATCTCCGTGCGCTTGAACCCGCCGGCAGCCTGCCCGAAGTCCACGGTCAGCTTGCCGGACTTCCAGTTGGCCACGAGGTCCTGGATGCCGTCCCTGTTCCAGTCTGCGACGTCCACGGAGACGGCGGACTGCCAGCCGCCGGAGACGAAGGTCCGCCGGGCCAGGTCCCCGCCCTTCGCGGACGGGTAGACGTAGAGCGAGCCGCCAGCCTCGACCGCCGCGATGTCGCCGGCGAGCACCTTGGCGGACGTGTTGGCCGGCAGCACCTTGTCCGGCAGCACCCGCAGGTCACGGGCCAGCAGCGCGGGCATGTCGTAGGTGTAGTGGGTGACGCCGGGCAGCACCGTCATCGTGGTCTTCGTGAAGCCGAGGCCCGCGTACATGGTCCGGGAGTTCTTCGCGGTGTCCAGCGCCGACCAGGTGGCCAGCGTCGTGCCGCCGAGTCCGTCGAGGCTGCCGGAGATCCAGTTGAGGTTCATCGCCTTGACCGCCGCGGTCGGCGCAGTCGGCACGCCGCGCCATCCGCCGCCGCCCACGATCGTCGCGCCGCCGCCCTTGATCCAGCCCTGCCGGTCGGCCAGCACCTCGAACGTGATGAACTCGGCCCCGCCGGAGTAGCCATGCAGCCAGACCCGGCTCGCGTCCACGCCGTACTTGGAAATGACCATCGCGGCCAGGGAGCGGAAGTAGTCGCCGTTCTTGTCCACGTCCTCCCACCAGGTGATGCCGCCCTTCTTGTCGGGCGTGATCACCGGGACCATGATCATGTTCTTCTTGGCGGCCTCGGCCGCCATCGCCTTCATCACGGCGCCGTTGGGCTGGTGCACGTAGGACTGCGCCGCGTAGCTGTAGTCGCCGTGGAAGACGAACAGCACGCCGACCTTCTGCGAGCGGTCCACGTTGTTGCCGTAGACGTGGTACTGGCCGGTCAGCCCGTTGGGCGCGGTGAAGGACTGGTAGGTGGCGTCCGACGGCGCCGGCGCGTACGCGGCGGCCACGGTCTGGGCGGTGGTCACCGTGGCGGCCAGGTAGTTGGCCTTCGTGGCCGTGATCTTCACCGACAGCCTGAGCCCGAGGTCGGCGGTAGTCACCTTGTAGGTGGCCAGGGTCGCCCCGGTGATGGCCTTGCCGCCGCGCAGCCACTGGTACTTCAGCGTGGCGCCGGACGTCCAGCTGCCCTTGGCGGTGAGGGTGCTGCCCACATATGCGCTGCCGCCGACGCTCGCGGCGACGGTGTTGGCCACCGTGCCGAGGACGGCCTTCGCCGTCGCGGCCGACGTCGCCGTCGCGGAGGTCATGCCGGCCTTGGTCCCCGTGACGCGCACGCTCAGCCGCTTGCCCGCGTCCGCGGTGGCGACGGTGTAGGTGGCGGCCGTCGCGGCGCTGATCGGCTGGCCGTCGCGCAGCCACTGGTAGGTCAGCGTCGCGCCGGTGGTCCAGGTGCCGGGAGCTGCGGTGAGCTTCTGGCCCAGCACGGCGCTGCCCGAAATCGTCGGGACGGCAGTGTTCCGGACCGGCTGCGGCTCGGCCTGTGCCGTTACCGGCGCCTCGGTCGGGGCGGGCTTCGGCGTGGACGACGTAGTCGGTGCAGGAGTCGGCGTGGACGACGCCGTCGGTGCAGGAGTCGGCGTGGCGGATACCGTCGGGGCGGGAGTCTTCGTCGGCGACGGGGTGGGCGTCGGTGTCGCCGATGCGGCCGGGGCCGTCGCGGCCGTCGCGCGGGCCAGGTCGGCCTCTACCGCTTCGGAGACGGCGGTGGTGCCAACGACGGCGGCGCGGTACTTCTGCGTGCCGGTCGCCGTGAGCTTCTGGGTGTGCTTGAAGTCGGCGTCGCCGGAGGCCAGCGCGTCCGAGGCCCACAGTTCCTGCCACTTCGCGTCCCGGTAGACCTCCAGCCGGACCGTCTTCCCCGCCGCGTTGACCGCCCGGCCCTCGAACCTGAGCTCGGGGTCGCCGGCCTCGCGCGCGAGGAGGTCCAGCTCCACGGCGGGTGCCGTCGCGGACGCGGTCGCCAGCGCGGACGCGGTGGCGAGGGACGGCGTCGGAGCAGTCCCCGCCGAAGGAGCCCCGCCGGGCGAGGCCTGCCCCGCCGTCGTCGTTGTTTCCTCGGCAGCAGCGGCGGGCCCGGCGACGGGCATGATGCTCCCGGCCGCCAGGATTCCGGCGGCCATCAGCGCAGCAAGACGTTGTTTCACGGTTCCCCCAAAATCAGCGGAACCGCGAACCGGCTCCGAGCCACAGGACTATGCCCGGCAAGCCGAGGCCATTCCCCCGCGAAAAGAGTAATCGGTTAAGTGAAAGCTTTCATACCCCAGTACGACCCTAGTTTTTCCTTGGGGTCCGACGGCGGGCGGTTGACAAAGTGCCGGGCCGCCGCGATTGTGCCCTACTGCTCCGCGACGAGGTAGCCGCCCCAGCCGGTGCCGATCAGGCGCGGCACGGCCCAGCGCTTCCGGTCCGCCTGGTAGTACCAGAGCTTGCCGGCGGCGTCGCGGGCGATCAGGCCGCTGGTGCCCGCTCCCCCGAATCCGTTGGAGCTGACGATGTTGCCCATCTTGTCCCAGCCGGATCGGCCGATGATCAGCCGGAACTCGCTGATGAAGCCGCCCTCGCCGTCGCCCCGGAAGAGTTTCAGCTGGCCGGCCGGTGTCCGTGCCACGAGGTCCTTGCACCCGTCCTTGTCCCAGTCGAGGGCGGCCAGCGCGTACTGCGCCCAGCCCCTGCTGCCCAGCAGGTAGCGCGGCGAGGGGCGCGAACCGGCAGTGTTGCCGTACACGTAGAGTTTTCCGGTCCTGCGGTCCTTCGCGATGATCGACGGGTAGTCGTCCCCGCTCTTCCACCGCGCCAGGGTCAGGTCCAGCGGCCCCCACCCGCTGCTGCCGATCGTCGAGCGGGAGAAGCCGCCGGCGGGCCGTGCGGTGTAGAGGTAGAGCCGTCCGGCCTTCGACTTGGCGACGATGTCGATGTAGCCGTCGTCGTTCCAGTCCGCCGTGTGGAGCTCGTCCATCGTGGTCCACCCGGACGCGCCGATCAGCTTCCGGGTGGCGGACGACCCGCTCTTGCCGTAGTTCCAGAGCCGCCCGCGGGCGTCGTAGGCCACGAGGTCCCCGGGCCGGATCGACGGCGTGGCCCGCGGCGCCGACGGTGCCACGCCGGTGAGCGCCGCAGCCGCGTCCACCAGCCCCGCGCCGCAGCCCACGGAACATCCCGAGGCCAGCGGCCGCGCCGTCGACTTCAGGCGCTTCTCCACCGCCGCGGGCGACAGGCCTCCGCCGGCGGGCGACATCAGCAGCGCCGCTACCGCGGACACGTGAGGTGCCGCCATCGAGGTCCCCTCCAAGTACGCATAGGACTCGGCTCCCGCCGCCCTCGCCCCTCCGTTGGAGGTGGACAGAATTCCGTTCGCTTCGGCCGCGGCCATGTCCCCGCCCGGCGCTGTCACGTCTAGCAGGGATCCGTAGTTCGAATAGGCCGCCCGGCGCCCGTCGCGCCCGCTGGCCCCGACCGTGATGACGTTCCGGCAGTTGCCCGGGCTCGCATGCGCCGCGTCCACATGCTCGTTACCCGCCGCCACCACCACGGCGGTCCCGGCGCCGTAGGCATAGTTGATCGCCTCCTGCGTGGTCGGCGAGCACAGCCCCAGGTTGCCCAGCGACAGGTTGACAACCTGCGCCGGATTCGCGTTCAGCGGCGCGCCGTCCACAGCCCCGCCGGCGGCCCAGACGATCGCGTCGGCGATGTCGGACATGAAGCCGCCGCAGGCCCCGAGCACCCGCACCGGCAGGATCTTCGCGCCCGGCGCCGCGCCCGCCACGCCCTTCGCGTTGCCGGCCACCGCGGCCACCGTCCCCGCCACGTGCGTGCCGTGCCAGGACGAGCCCTCCCCGGCCTGGTTGTCGCCGCACTCGAACGCCCCGAACCAGTCGCCTTCGTCCCGCGGATCCGCGTCCCGGCCGTCGCCGTCGCGCGCCATCTGCGCATCGGACACCATGTCGTAACCCGGCAGCACACGCCCGGCCAGGTCACTGTGCGCAGTGATGCCGGTATCAACGACGGCGACCACCGCGCCTTCCCCTGTGCTCGCGTCCCACGCCGCCGGCACGCGCAGGCCGGCCCGGTCCTCCCACAGGTTCCACTGCAGGCGGTACAGCTCGTCGTTGGGCGCGGCGGCCAGCGGCCGCATCAGCCGGTCCGGTTCCACGTAGGCGACGTCGGGGTTCGCGTCCAGCGCTGACACCAGGTCTGCGGCCTGGGCGCTGCCGAGCGGCTCCTCCGCCACCACCACCCGGGCACCCGTCGCCGTCGTCCTGACCTCCTCGACCGCGACGCCGAGCGCCTTCGCCGCCCGCCCGTACGCCTTGCTCCGGCCGACCGAACTGCGCCCGGCCCGCTCCTTGAACTTCACGATAAAACGCCCCGCCGCCGGCCCGCCGCCGCCGGTTTCGAGCTGGTCCCCCGGCTGGGCCGATACCGCCGGCCGGCCCGGCTGCTCCGCCGCCCCCGCCGGCGCGGCGGCGAAACTGCCGGCCAGCAGGACTGAACAAAGAACCGCGCCGAACACGGCTCGGGAGGGGCGGAACACGGGCATGGAAATCCTTGGGAGAGGCGCGAGACTGAACGGGCGCTATACGGAAACCCATCCTTCGCGCCCCGGTCTGATCATAACGGTTAACCATGCGTGCGGCTCGGGTTTTCCACAGGCGGCTCGGCAGGGTGGCCATCCAATTAGTTGTGCACAATTGAATTGCCCGCTACTGTAGACGGATGCCGGACTCCCCGACCCTCAGCCAGCAGGTGTGCTTCGCCCTGTACTCGGCCTCCCGGGCCACCACCGGCCTCTACCGGTCGGTGCTGAAGGAGCTCAACCTGACGTATCCGCAGTACCTGGCGATGCTCGTCCTCTGGGACGGCGACGGGCTGGAGGTCCGCGAGCTGGGCCGGGAACTCCAGCTGGACAGCGGCACGCTCTCCCCGCTGCTGAAGCGGCTGGAACATCTCGGCCTCGTCGAGCGCAGCCGTCTTCCCGAGGACGAACGCCGTGTCCTGGTCCGGCTCACCCCGGCCGGCCGCGAACTCCAGGCCAAGGCCGTGGATGTTCCGGGCCGGATCGCCGCAGCCACCGGCCTGGACCAGGACGAACTGCTCGCCCTGCGCGAGACCCTGCACCGCATTTCCACCACCCTGCAGACGACCGAAAGCGAGACCCCCTCATGACTGCTCTCTACACCGCCGAGGCGCTGGCCACCGGCGACGGACGCAACGGACGCACCCGCTCCGCCAACGGCCGCCTCGACTTCAAGCTGGACGCCCCCGTCGAACTCGGCGGCAGCGGCGTCGGCACCAACCCGGAAGAGCTCTTCGCCGCCGGCTACGCGGCCTGCTTCCACTCCGCCCTGCAGCTCGTGGCCCGCCAGGCCAAGGCCGACCTCACCGACTCGGCGGTCGGCGCGCAGGTCAGCCTGGGCCGGTTGGACGGCGGCGGCTTCGGCCTCGCGGTCGTCCTGGAAGCCTCGCTCCCCAACGTGCCCGCCGAGCACGCGCAGGCCCTGCTCGAACAGGCGCACCAGGTGTGCCCGTACTCCACCGCCACCCGCGGCAACATCAACGTCGAGCTCCGACTCGCCGACGACTGATCCGCGCCCGCCGGCCCCTCGGCGCAACCCCGCCCGGTAGAATCCGAAAACCGGCAGGAAGGCACCGACGTGATCGATATGCTGCTCCGCCGCCCGGACGGACCCTCAGCCCGCCTCGCCGACGGCCTGCGCGTGCTCGGACTGCTCAGCGTCCTCGCCGCGCTCGTCGGCTGGGGCCTGGTCGAAGTCCTGCTGTTCCTGCTGGTCCTGTTGGGCCAGCTGCTCACCCGGGCCGCCGGAACGCAGCCCGTCCTCGACGGCGCCACCAGCGCCGTGCTGCTGCTGGCCTCGTGGAGCACCGTCCTCGACTGGTACACGGCCGTCCCGGCGCTGGACCTGGCGGTGCACTTCGCCGCTACCGGGGTCCTGGCCGCCCTGGCCTTCCGCCTCTGGCAGCGCTGGCTCGAGCCCGCGCCGCAGCCTCCCCCCGCCGGAGCGCGGACCATCCTGCACGTCCTGTCCCTCGGTGCCCTGCTGAGCGTCCTGTGGGAATTCGGCGAATGGTTCGGCTACTACCTGGTCAGCAGCGACATCAACGTGGGCTACGACGACACGGTGGGCGACCTCGCCGCGGGCCTGCTCGGCTCGCTCGCCGCCGGGACTTTACTCGCCAGGCGGCGTCCCGCTGCGGACATAGCCGGAGGCGCCGGCCCCCATGCCGGCGCCTCCGGCGGCTCTCCGGGCCGCCCGGGCGGCTCCTACTTCCCGCCCGCGGACGAGGGGTAGGCCGCGTCGACCTCCACCTCGACCAGCCAGCCGTCCACCGGCAGGTTTTCGATCTCCAGCGCGAACCGGGACGGACGCGCCGGATTGACCACCAGCGGCTCGGCCGGCTCCGCGGTGCCCAGCCGCACCGGCACCGGTTTCCCGGTCGCCAGGCTGGTGTTCGCGAAGTACTGCCGGTAGGCCCGGTTCCAGCCGGCGAAATCCATCTGCTCCTCGCCGTCCGGATTCTGGAGGAACACGCGCATGGTGATGACGTCGTCGTACGACAGCCCCGCGCGCTCAAGGTTCTCCCCGATGCGCGCCAGCACGTTGATCCCCTGGGCCTCGGTGATGGTCACGCCCGCCGGCAGCTCCCCGCCGGGGAAGATGTCCGTGTCGATGTAGCGTTCCTCGCTGCCGGCCGGTGCCGCCGCATTCTTCGTCGCCGGACCGAGCCCGCTGCTCTTGTAGATGGCGGTATTGGCCCCGATCGCCACGCCCTCGGCGATCATCGGGTTGTCCTGCCCCTGGGGCAGCATGGACACCGTCTCGGTGGGCTTGGGCCCGCCGAACTTCTTTGCGATTTCCGGCGCGGCCACCGCGGCGGTGGCGGAGAGGGACACAACGACGACGGCGGCGGCGGCCATCGCCGGCAGCTTGCGGCGGGTCATGGGGTTCCTTTCGGGGACGTGCGGATGGGTACGGCCGGACCGGATGCGGCGCATCATGCGGCCATCACCCGGCTGTGCAGCGCGGTCACGCTGGCGCGCGCCGAGACCATGGCGCCGTGCTGCCAGGCAATGGCGTGGCTGAGGTGGTCGCCGGCGAAGTAGATGTTGCCGTCCGGTTCCAGCAGCCTCTTGTACTTGTCGTCGGTCTGCGACGGCCAGCCCACCCAGGCGCCCTCGGAGTGCTCCACGTTCTTCCAGTCCACCGAGAAGGACGAGGCAACGTCCTGGCCGTAGACGGGGCCGTGGATCTGTGCGCCCTTTTCGAGTGCCGAGGCCAGCCGGCCGGCCGGCTTCATGGCGCCGTAGGTCCGGGCGCTGGCGCCGGTGTTGTAGTAGCCGATCATCGTTCCGCGTTCGCCGTGGAAGCCGCTGGAGGGGTACCACATGTTGCCCAGTCCGGTGCTGGTGTTGGTGATGCCGCCGTAGATCCGGTGGTCCAGTTCCCACCAGCGCCGGCTGTATTCGATGCCGATCTTGCCCGCGTCGGCCGGCTGCGCATAGGCGAGGGCCGCGACGGCCTCGGCCGACAGGTTGCCCGGGACCTTGGCGGCGATGTGCGGCGGCAGCGCGCAGATCGCGAAGTCCGCCTCGAGCACCTTGGACTGCCCGCCCGGATTCGTGTAGGCAACCTCGACGCCGGCCGGGGTGTTGCGCAGATCGAGCACCTTGGCGCCGTACTTGATCTTGTCCAGCCCGATGGCCTTCTCGAACGCGTAGGGAATCCGGTCCATGCCGCCGACCGGCTGGAACATCATCATGGCCTGGTCCCAGCCGAACTCGAAGGAGAAGTAGTTGCCCACGCCGCTGGCCAGCACGTCGCTCAGCGGGTAGGGCGGCAGCGGGGTTCCGGCTTCCAGCCCGGCGCCGGGCTCAACCTCGTATCCGCGGCGCCCCGTGCCGGTGTACTTGTAGCTGGCCGCGGCGTCACCGGCGACCTTCGGGCCGATCGCGCCGAAGCCGCCCAGGAAGGACATCAGCGCCTCCTTGTCGGCGGCAGTGAGGTAGCCGTCCAGCGAGCCCTGGTCGGTCGCCTTGGCCAGCAGCTCCGACACGTAGCCGTAGACGTCCGCCTTCGCGGCCCGGTGCCGGACCGCCGTGTTGGACAGCGCCGTGCTCCCCTCGCGGTAGAGGTAGGCGTCGGCGTTCTGGTTCACGAACGGCTCGATCGCCACCCCGAGTTCGCGGCAGTAGTCCAGCGTCACGTGGTGCTGCGGAATGCGGCCCGGCCCGGCGTTCATGTACTCGCCCTTGGTGAACTTCGCCGTCTGGGCGATGCCCTTCAGGTCCGTCTCGCTGGTTCCCCCGCGGACCGTCCAGTTCCGCCCGCCGGGCCGGTTGCGTGCCTCCAGCACGGTCACCTTGTAGCCGGCCTTGCCGAGTTCGTAGGCCGCGGTCAGGCCGGCGATGCCGCCCCCGAGCACGGCCACGGTCTTCCGGCCGCGGCCCCGAAGATCTCCCGCGTTGGGAGCCGTATACGCCGGCGTTTCCGCCGCTGCCGGAGCCAGGCCCATCGCGCTCATCGTGCCGTACATGACGCCGGCTCCCCCGGCGATGCCTACATATCTCAGAAAATCCCTGCGGGTGTTGGGCAACTTCGTCTCCTCATCAATGCCGTCCGCTGAACTGACACAGGTGAAACTATTCAGTTCTCGTTTCCGGGGGTGGCCGGGAAGATTCCGGCGGCGTTAAGCCAAAAACCGCGCACGTAAACTCCGTGTCCGCGCGGTAAACCGGCACCCGGACCCTCGACAGTCCGGCCGCTGCCGCCTAGGATGCCCCGCCGCCGTCGGGCTTTGCAGCTGCGGCCGCCCGCGCCATCACACGGAGCTGCATCACACGGAACTGCCGGCCAGCAGACCGGCAAAACAAATCGCCCTGTGACCATTGACACTTTCAATCGTTCAGATAAGCATTAGTTGTCCGATTAAACGATCTAACAGTCAGGTTCCCCAATGACCCGTACTTTGCGTCAAAGCTGCCGCACGATTGTTTCCGCCACCGCCCTCTCGGCCGTCCTCGCGGCCGCCGCGCTCCCCGCCGCGGTTGCCGCTCCCCCGGCCGCCAACGGCTCTTCCCCCGCGGCCGCCAGCCAAGCCGCCCCCTCCGTCGCCACCGGCACTCTCGCCAACGGCGCCACCTGGCGTGCCGAGGTCCCCGCCGGCTGGAACGGCAAGCTGGTCCTGTTCGCCCATGGATTCCGCGCCGGCCCCGCCAACCCGGCCTGGGACAACAGCTTCGCGCCCACCGCGAGCGAACTGGTCAAGCGCGGCTACGCCGTGGCCTCGTCGTCGTACGCCGCAACCGGCTGGGCGCTGGAAACCGCCGCGCAGGACCAGCTGGACACCCTCGCCGCCTTCGAGGAGCAGTTCGGCGAGGCGGACCGCGTCATCGCCATGGGCCGCTCCATGGGCGGACTGGTGACCAGCATGATGGCCGAGATTCCGGACGCCGGCATCGACGGCGCCGTCAGCACCTGCGGCCTGGTCGGCGGCGGCGTCGCCCTGAACAACTACCAGCTGGACGCCGCCTACGCCGCGGCCGAACTGCTGCTGCCAGGCCAGGACGTCCGACTCACCGGCTTCACCACCCCCGAGCAGTCGAACGCCACCATTGCCAGCCTCAAGGCTGCGCTGCAGCAGGCCACGGAATCGGCGGAAGGCCGGGCCCGGATCGCCCTCGTCGCGGCGCTGCTGAACACCCCCACGGAACTGCACGGCGTCGACGTCGACAATCCCGATGCCCTTGCCGCCGCCCAAGCACAGCTGGTGCTCAACACCCTGCCCACCGTGATCGAGCGGCGCCACACCATCGTCAACGCGGCCGGCGGCGACAGCGGCTGGACCGCCGGCGTGGACTACGCCAAGATCCTGCGCTCCTCCGCCCAGCGCCCGCAGGTCGAGCACATGTACCGGCTCGCCGGCCTGGACCTCCCCAAGGACCTGCGTACGCTGACCGCCAACGCCGACATCGCCCCGGACGAGGCCGGCCTCGCCTGGATGCAGCGCACCTCCACCCCCACCGGCGAGCTGCAGATCCCGCTGCTGGCCACGCACACGCTCGTCGACCTGCTCGCGCCCGTCGAATACCAGGAAGAGTATGCGGAGACCGTCCGCCGGGCCGGCGAAAACCCGCTCTTCCGCCAGGCCTTCGTGGACCGCGAGGGGCACTGCAGCTTCACCGTGGCGGAGAACGTCGCGTCGGTCCAGGCCATGGACCAGCGCCTGGACACCGGCCGCTGGGCCGACGCCGCCAAGACCTCGGTCCTGCAGCGAAGCGCCGAATCACTCGGCCTGGACGGCGCCGCCTTCGTGGATTTCCGTCCGGCGGAATTCATCAACGACCGCGTGTGGAACGGCTAAAGGAGTGGACATGACCAACACCATCCAGCGACGCGCCATGCTCGGCGCGGGCCTCGCCGCCGCTGCCGGGCTCGCCACCGCCGGCTCGGCCGCGGCCGCCGACAGCAAGGGCACCCAGCCGACGCTCACCGACAAGAAGTTCGGCGACCTGCTCGCCAGCATCCCGATGGACCAGGTCGGCACCGAGCTCGCCTTCGAGGCCGTCGTCGACATCGCGCCCAGCGAAGACCTCGGCGCCGGCCCGCTCGGCGGCCGCCGCATCGTCCCCATCACCGGCGGCCGGTTCCGCGGCCCGAGGATCAGCGGCACCATCGAGGCCGGCGGCGCGGACCGCCAGCTCATCCGCGGGGACGGCATCCGCATGCTCGAAGCCACCTACGAGCTGCGCGCCGACGACGGCACAGTCCTCAACGTGGTCAACAACGTCCTGATCGACCAGCCCACCCCGGACAACCGCTACGCCCGCTCGTTCCTGACGGTCACCGCGCCGAGCGGCCCGCACGACTGGCTGAACCGGCGCATCCTCGTGGGCACGCTGAACTCCCTGAAGCCGGCCCGGGACGCCGTCCTCGTGCGCGTCTTCGTCCTCACCTAGGTCGTCGCGGCCGGGGCAATAACGACGGCGGTGCCCGCCTTTGAGCTGCTCCCCGGGAGTCATAACTGATCATTCAGTCAACCTCCCGGGGAGCAGTTCCTCATCCGGCCACGGCACGGACAGCGGGCTCCGCCATCAGCTCCCCTCTTCCCGCTCGGCGTCATCGATAACCGCAGCCAGGCGCGCACGCTCCTTTTCGATCCACTGCTTACCGCCGTAGGCCTGGGCAAAACTTTCAGCGAAGTCGGCCGGATCATCACCGACGATCTGCCGCACAGGGATACCGTCGGCGGCGGCACGCTCCCACAAATCGGCCAGGTCACCGAACATCAAGAGGAGTGTCTCGCCGTCGGTAGCGCCGCCGTAGTACATGAGGTACCGGTGCATTGCCCGCGCCGCACGTCCGTACGGTTCGGGGAGGGAATCGATGCGGGCCATGTCCTGTTTGTATTGCTTCTTCTGCTCGAGCGACCCGGCGAGGGCCTCGATCCATTTTGCTGCCACAATTATTCCCCTTCACCCTGCGGCTGTTCCCTATGATGGTGGAGCCGTTCGATCCGTTCCGCGAGGAAGCTCCAAGCCCCCCAGAACTCTTCGAGGTATTCGCCGCCCAGCGAGTTGATCGAGTAGACCTTTCGCGGCGGCCCCTTTTCGGACGGCACCTTTTCCACATCCACGAATCCGCGCCGTTCAATCCTGATCAACAACGCGTAAACGGTGCCCTCGGCAATGTCGGAAAAGCCCTGTTCCCGCAGCCGCGCCGTGATTTCGTATCCATACGCCGGCCGCATGGCCAGAATCGCGAGAACGATGCCCTCGAGCGTGCCCTTGAGCATCTCTGTCATCTGCTTGGCCACGAGCCCCCTTCCCGCTACCTAGTAGTACTTGATACTGATACATAGTAACACTGAGTAGTGAACGGCGGTGGCCGGCTTTTCTGCCGACCACCCCCTCCACCGCCGGGGCCACCGTCGATTAGGACCATTGGGGTATCAATCCGGCCCCAAATCTTATTTGTCTGTACATGATCGCGTCGGGGACTATATGGACGGCTAGTGACTCGCACCACTATTCGAAATGCGGGTCCACTCCCTTTTTTAGCCCTCCCCGAATTGAGGAACCGTGACAACTTCCACTTTCAATGTCCAGCGTGCGCTGGACAACGCGCCGATGGGCGCCAGGCGCTGGCTGGTCATCGGCCTGTGCTTTTCCATCGCCCTTTTGGACGGGTTCGACACGCAGTCCATTGCGTTCATCGGCCCCGCCATTGCCGAGGACTTCGGGCTCCTGGCAACCGACATGACGTGGGTCATCACCGCCAGCACCATCGGCATGGCGATCGGCGCCATGAGCCTGGGCACCTTCGGCGACCGGATCGGGCGGAAGAAGACCATCTTGCTGGCGCTGCTGATCTTCGGCCTGTTCTCGCTGGCCGGCGCCTTCGCCACCTCGCTGGGGCAGATCATCGCGCTCCGCTTCCTGATCGGGCTGGGCATGGGCGGCGCCACGCCGGCCCTCCTGGCGCTGACTGCGGAGTACAGCCCGAAGAAGCGCCGCGGCACCTTCATGACCCTCGTGATCCTCGGCCTGCCCGGCGGCGCCATGATCGGCGGACTGGTGGCCGCGGCCTGGCTGCCCCTGGTGGGCTGGCGCGGAATCTTCCTCATCGGCGGCGCCCTGCCGCTCGCCCTCCTGCTCCTTTGCTTCAAGGCCCTGCCGGAATCTCCCGTCTACCTGGCGACCAGGCCCGCTCCGGCCGCGCACGCGCAGGCCCGCAAGATCCTGGCCTGGGTCACCGGCAGCCCGGTCGGCCCGGAGAGCGTCCTCGTCACCGAAGACAACAAGGAAGAGCGCAGCTCGGTATCTGCCCTTTTCTCCGCCAAGTACCGTGCCGTGACGGTCGCCGTCTGGGCCACGTACCTCTTCAACTGGATCGCCTGGTTCCTGCTGCTGCTGTGGATGCCCACCGCCCTGAAGACCCTGGGCCTCGACGGCGCCACCGCCGCCATGGGCACCGTGACCGTCAACGGCGCCTTCATCCTGTTCGCCATCCCGCTCTCGATCATCCTGCCCAAGGTCGACGCCCGGAAACTGCTCCTGGCGATGTTCGCCACGGGCATCCTGATCGCGCTCGGCCTCGGCCTCAGCGGCAGCAACTGGACCCTGGTCTTCATCCTGATTGCGCTGGCCGGGTTCGGCATCGGCGGCCAGCAGCTGGCCCTGAACTACCTCATTGCCAACGCCTACCCGACTCAGCTGCGCGCCACCGCCACCGGCTGGGGCATCGGCATCGGCCGCCTCGGCTCCATCGTCGGATCGGCCCTCGGCGGGCTGATCCTGACCGGCTTCGGCGTCTCGGGCTACTTCATGATCCTGGCGCTGCCGCTGGCCATCGCCGCCGTCGCCACGCTGCTCGTGCGGTCCCGCGCATCGCAGCCCGCCGCCGAGGCCGAACTGGCTGAAGCCAAGTGAGCGCGCCCGAACCGGCCGCCGTTCGCCGGCGCTTCCGGGACAAGGTCGTCGTGGTTACGGGCGCGGCCCAAGGCATCGGCTCCGTTGTCGCCCGGCAGGTGGCAGCCGAAGGCGGAGCGACCGTGCTGGCAGACCGCTCGGACCTGGTCTTCGATGTCGCCGCCGGAATCCGGGACGCTGGAGGGACGGCACACCCTTTCACCTGCGACCTGGAGACGTACGCCGGGGCGGCCAGCCTGATGTCCGAAGCCGTCGCCCAATTCGGCCGCATCGACGTCCTGGTCAACAATGTCGGGGGCACCATCTGGGCGAAGCCCTTCGAGCACTATGAAGAGGAGCAGATCGAAGCGGAGATCCGCCGCTCCCTGTTCCCGACGCTCTGGTGCTGCCGCGCCGCCCTGCCCCACATGGCGGAGCGGGGCAACGGCGTCATCGTCAACGTTTCGTCGATCGCCACGCGCAGCATCAATCGGGTCCCGTACGCGGCGGCCAAGGGCGGAGTGAACGCCCTGACGGCCTCGCTTGCCTTTGAGGCTGCCGGCAAGGGCATCCGGGTCGTGGCCACGGCTCCGGGCGGGACCGAAGCCCCGCCGCGGAAGATCCCGCGGAATCCGGATCAGCAAAGCGAGCAGGAAAGCGAGTGGTACCAGCAGATCGTAGACCAGACCGTCGCCAGCACGCACGTGCAGCGCTACGGCACGCTGGCGGAGCAGGCTGCACCCATCCTGTTCCTGGCCTCCGACGAGGCGTCCTACATCACCGGCTCGGTGCTGCCCGTGGGCGGCGGAGACCAGGGGTAAGGCCACCGGGCCTTTCCGGTCCCTTAATAACGACGGCGGTGGCCGGCTTTTCTGCCGGCCACCGCATTTGTTTGAGCTGCTTGTGCCTGGGCGGCCTAGGGTTCGGCGTGCTCGCGGCCGCCCCGGGTGCGGACCTTGCCGCTCTCGTGCAGCACCAGGACGGGGCAGGCGGCATGGGCCACGCAGGCCGAGCTCACCGACCCGAGGTGCATGCCGCGGAATCCGCCGTGGCCCCGCCGGCCGACCACCAGGAGTGCGGCCTCTTCGCCGGCCTGCACCAGCAGTTCGGGCGCCGGGCCGCGCAGCAGTTCCGTGGTCAGGCCCGCCGGCTGGTCGTCGCCGAAGGCGTTCTGCAGCGCGGCCTCCAGCTTCTCCTTGGCCGAGGCCTCAAAGGCTTCGAAATCCGGCGGCACGTAGCCCTCGTAAATGCGCGGGAAATGCCAGCACGCTATCGCGTGGATCCCGGTATCAAGAGCAGGGACCAGCCTCGCCGCCATCTTCAGCGCCTCCACCGAGGAGTCGGAACCGTCCACGCCTACAACGATTTTGCCGCTCGACAAAGCCATGCTGCCCTCCAAGTGTTCGCCCGCAGGGCCCCACCATGGCACGTCATCGGGCGAGGGCGTAAGGGAACAAAGCCCCGGATCAGGACACTTCGGTCAGGACCAGGCCCCGCCGCGCTGCACCAGGTTCTCCGGCTCGGAGCCGCTGCCCAATGCAGCCAGCTGCCGCTTCAGCAGCCGCACGATCCGCGGCTGGAATGCCGAAGTGTCGCCTCCGATGTGCGGCGTGATCAGGGCGTTGTCCGCCTGCCACAGGGGATGGTCTTCCGGGATCGGCTCGGGATCGAAGACGTCGATCGCGCAGCTGATCCGGCCCGAGACCACCTCCCGGGTCAGGGCGTCGGAGTCGACCACGGCGCCGCGCGCCACGTTGACCACCAGCGCCCCGTCCGGCAGGGCCGCCAGCACCTGCGCGTCGATCAGGCCGCGCGTCGCCTCCGTCAGCGGCGTGATGACGATCAGGATCTCGGCCTCCCGCGCCAGCTCGACCAGTTCGTCGCTGCCGTGCACGTGGCCGTGCTCGTCCTCCCGGGCCTTGCTGCCGACGCGCGTCAGCTCCACCTCGAACGGCAGCAGTCGCTTCGAAATCTCAGCGCCGATGCCGCCGACGCCGACCAGCAGGACCTTCCGGTCAGCCAGGGACAGCCTGCGCTCGTGGCGCCACCGGGCGTCACGCTGGTCCCGCGCCGCCGCATCGATGCCCCGCAGCGAGGCAAGCGCCAAGCCAACGGCAAGCTCCGCCGTCGACGCCGCATGCACTCCCGCCGCACTCGCAATGGCAACATCGCCGCCCACGGCCTCGGCCACGCCGTCGACCCCGGTGGTCTGTGCCTGCACCAGCTTCAGGTTGGTGGCCCGGGAGAGCGCGCCCAGGATGTCCTGCGCGTTCAGGTACGGCAGCACCACGGCGTCGATATCGGCCACATCCACGTCCACCGGATCGCCCCGGAAGTCCCACACGGTCCCTCGCAACCCGTCCGGCAGCGGCTGCACCGCCTCCAGCAGGTCCTGGTCGGGAAAGCTGATCGTCTTGATGGCAGCTGCAGAGTCGCTCACGAAACCTCCGGGTTCGTCTTCTAATACGGACATGTCTTGGCTTTCAGTCGCGGGCTACCGGCCGGGGCCGTCGTCGGCGAAGCCCAGCCCGTGCTGCTCAAGCGCGGCCTCAAGGATGCGCATCGCTTTCGGGCCGACGCCGTGCATGGCGAGCAGCTCGCCGCGCGTGCGCTCGGCGACTCCGGACAGCGTGGTGACGCCGGCTTGGAGCAGGGCGCTGTTCGCGGGCCGGCCGATCGGGGGAAGGTCGCCGATCTGCGCGGGAACATCGCGGGTAGTCATGCCGCCATGCTAACTGGGCGGGACGCTGCAATGGCGAAGCGCCGGACCGACACCGTCACATGAAGGGCAGCGGTCGCCGTGGGGCTCCTTAGATAAAACAGTTAACAACCGGAGGGCGACGCGTTACGAACGGGTGGCAGGGCGGGCATCCGGGCGTCGGTTCTCGTTCATCCGGCTGGGCAACAGTTGGTGGTGCCGGCCCACCCCAACTGGCCGGCGATCACTCGACCGGAGGTTCCATTCGTGCACCTGTCCACGTCCACCCAACACCGATCAACCTGGCTATCCCGCCCCTTGCGCCTGACCGCGGGTGCCCTGGCCGTGCTGGCCGCCGCCGCGCTGGCCGGCCCCGCTGCCAACGCCGCGCCTGCCCAGCCCGAATCCGACTGGGCCGCCAGCGCCTACCGGGGAGGTGTCGACGTCGTTAAGTCCGCGGACGCGGACCAGCAGACCCTTGACGGCACCGTCTTCGACGACAAGAACAAGAACTCCAAGCAGGAGTCCGGCGAGCCCGGCCTGCCCGGCGTGAAGGTCTCCAACGGCCGCGACGTCGTGACCACCGACGGCCAGGGCCGCTACGAGCTGCCGGCCTTCGACAACATGACCGTGTTCGTCACCCAGCCGCGCGGCTACCAGGTCCCCGTGGACGAGCACAACGTGGCCCAGTTCTTCTACAACCACCTGCCCGAGGGCTCCCCCGAGCTGAAGTTCGGCGGCCTCGAGCCGACCGGCGCGCTGCCCGACAAGGTGAACTTCCCGCTGGCGCAGAGCCGGCTGACGCAGTCGCCGGAGCAGCACTGCGCCGTGGGCGCCGACGTCCAGACCTACAACCAGAAGGAGGTCGGCTTCGCGCAGAACGGCGCCTTCGCCGACCTGGCCGCGCGCACCGACTATGCCGGCTGCGGCGCCCTCTTCATCGGGGACATCGTCGGCGATGACCTCTCGCTGTACCCGCAGACCCGCGAGCTGACCTCGATG
This sequence comes from Arthrobacter sp. USHLN218, assembly GCF_037144715.1. Classification (NCBI taxonomy): domain Bacteria; kingdom Bacillati; phylum Actinomycetota; class Actinomycetes; order Micrococcales; family Micrococcaceae; genus Arthrobacter; species Arthrobacter sp. USHLN218. Next base: position 427,276 of record NZ_JBBCYT010000001.1, on the reverse strand, counting down.
CTCAACGGCCCGGCCCGCTTCCTGCCCGGCAACCACGACCTCGACTTCGACGCGCTCGACGGCGAGCACGAGTTCGACACCTTCCGCGCCCAGTTCGGCCCCGAGTACTACTCCTACGACGCCGGCAAGACCCACGTCGTAGCGCTGAGCAACATCACCTACCCCACCCAGATCCCGGCGAAGAAGGGCAGCTACGCCTACGGCCTCGGCGAGCGCCAGCTCGAATGGCTCCGCCAGGACATCGCGTCCGTGCCCAAGGACCGGGCCATCGTCGTCGCCTCGCACGCGCCGCTGACCGAGTTCTACTACTCGGACACCTACTCCCACGCCCAGATCCAGGAAATCTACGAGATCCTCGAGGGCCGCGAGGTTGTCTCGGTCGCCGGGCACACCCACATGTCCGAGAACCTCCGCGAGGGCGACCTGATGGCGGGCTGGACCGACACGTTCGGCGCGGACGGCCTGCCGTTCACCCACCTGACCGCCCCGGCGGTCTCCGGCCAGTGGTACAACGGCCGGGTCCTCGAGCAGGGCTTCCCCACCGCCATCCAGCGTGACGGCACCCCGCCCGGCGTGCTGACCCTGGACATCAAGAACACCAAGATCAGCGAGCGCTTCACAGCCACCGGCGACGACGGCTCGGACCAGATGGCACTCGGCATCAACTCCCCCGCCTACCGGGCATGGTTCGACGAGTACAAGAACCAGCGCGGCAAGGCTCCTGCCCCGGAGAACCCGAACGCCGTGGCCAAGGGCGAACTCGGCGGGACCTGGCTGACCACCAACTTCTGGATGGGCGCCACCGGCTCCACCGTGAAGGTGTCCATCGACGGCGGCGCGGCCACCGAGGCCACGCGCACCCAGTCGATGACCGCCGACGACGTCCCGCGGATCGGCGCGGAGTACACCGATCCGTCCGCCACGCTTGAGCAGCTGGTGCACGGCGGCGGCCTCCACGACCGGACGTCGCACCTGTGGCGCCTGCAGCTGCCGGCCGGTCTGGCCGTCGGCGAGCACACCGCCACGGTCACGGCCACCGACGTGCACGGCCGCGAGTTTACCGAAACCCTGACCTTCGAGGTCACCGGGTAACCACCCCGGTACGACGGCGGGTGGCTGCGCTGGGATCCCGGCGCAGCCACCCGTCGTCGTACTTCCATCTGCCCCGCGCCGGACAGGTCAGGATCGCAGCCAAACTCAATGTTTGCAAGGGGGTTCCACTGCCCCACGCGGCGCCTGTAGCGTCCCTTACGTGGCTGCCGGACGGCAGCCACCCTGAGGAAAGGAGAGAACGCCCATGCGCAAAACCATCTTTGCTGTCGGAATGTCTGCGGCGTTCGTCGCCCTGTCGGCGGGACCTGCGTCGTCAGCAAGCTTCGACTCGGTCGAGACCAACGATGCCGTCATCCGCCTGGCCCACGTCAGCGACGGTGTGCCCACCATGGGTCCCGCCGCGTTCGCCATTGATGCCAAGGACCCGAGCCAGGCAGCGAACGACGACGCGGAGGGGACCATCACCTACGACCTCCTCGACGCCAATGGCGGGAAGACCGGAGCCGGCGGGACCGCCGACGTCATTTGCGTCGCGGCGGAGGACTCCGGCTCCGTCCGGAATGCGACGGTCTGGGGCTGGCTGGATAAGCCCGAAGGCGCCGCCACGGCCGTCGCCATCACCGTCTCGGACCTCGACAAGGACGGTGTCTATGACCGGGCGACGGCGGGCGAAGTTGCCGGGGCACCGTCACGCGAGGCCATCTCGGCAGCCTGCGCCCACTCCAGTGCGACGGGCACCCCGCTCATCAGCGGAAGCGTGGCAGTCGTCGACGGCGTAACGCCCGCGCCCTGATCCGCCAGGTAGCGGCTGCCGGCGGCTCCCGCGGCTCTGGCAGCCCGCCGAGTAACCCATAACGCCCGACGGCGGGTGGCTGCGTTGCGCAACCACCCGCCGTCGTCCGCGTCCCGCATTGCGCAGCCCTACTGCATGAGGTTGTAGACCTCCATCTCCGTTGCCTCGGGCATCGTGGTGAAGCCGCCGTCGACCCCGGCCTGCAGCTTCGGCAACAGCGTCCCGTCGCGGAAGGCCTCCCAGCTTTCCTTCGAGTCATGGACGGCGATGACCCGCCAGCCGCCGTCGGAGGGACCGGCGGCGTGGAAGATCTGGCCGGGCGGACGCTGGCCGGGTCCGGGATGGACGGCCGCCACGGAGGCCTCGTACTGCTCCTTGGTGCCGCCGGGGAAGAAGTGCACGATAGCATAGGCCGAGTTGTTCATGATGGGCTCCTTCGAAGATCGAACACCATCATGGTGGCCCTGGGTCCCGGGCGGGACTAGAGGCTTTCCGCTCAGTCTTCCTCGTCCCGGATGTCGTACGGGTCCTGCCAGGCCGACTCGTCCCGCCGGATCCGCCGCACCCAGGCCGCGGGGACCCAGCGGGTGTGCATCCGGTAGTCGGCGTCCTGCCACTTCAGGTGGACGTGCTCGCGGGTCCAGCCGATCGCCTTGGCGTCCACGGTCGCGGCGCCCTCCGCGTCGAGCCGGGCACGCACGTACGGCTCCCGGCCGTAGGGCGCGCGCGTCGGCGGAAACCGCTTGAAATCGGGGTGCCCCGAACTCTCCTGCTGCAGCAGCCCGCGGGCCTTGGTGGGATCCACCTTATAGAACATGTGCTCTATTATCAGGCATCTTATACGAACACATGCGCGGGTCTTTTGGCCCTATGGCCGACCGCTGCTTAATCGTTACTGTGATGTATCGCACCAGCGGCGCCGCCGGATGGGGAGGCTGCGGCGGCGCTGGTGCCGGGTTGGGGGTACTGGTGTGGAGCCCGGTCAGGGGAACGACGGGCTCCACACAGCCCCCGGTTTCGGTGCCACGCCGGCCAGCACGCTCGGCTTCGCCGGCGTATACAGCCACATGTCGAACAGAGTGCCCAGGTCCTTGCCGGACACCTCCTCGGCGAGCGCGATGAACTCCCCGATCGTGGCTTTGCCGCCGGCATGCTCTTCCGGCCACCGCCGCAGGATCGTGAAGAAGTCGTCGTCGCCCACCGCCTGGCGCAGCGCGTGCACCGCCATCGCCCCGCGTTCGTAGACCGCGGGGTCAAAGAGCGCGGCCGCCCCCGGGTCCCCGATCACCACGCTCCAGAACGGGTCCGACGCCGGAATCGCCGCCCGCGCGTCGAAGAGCTCCTGCGCGGTATCGAGGCCTTCCTCCTCGCTCCACAGCCACTCGGCATAGGAGGCGAAGCCCTCGTTCAGCCAGATCTCCCGCCAGTCGGCCACCCTCACGCTGTCGCCGTACCACTGGTGCGCCAGCTCGTGCACCACCACTCCGTCCGCAAACGGCTGGGCGTAGAAGAAGTCTTTCGAGTAGATCGGCCGCGTCTGGTTTTCCAGCGCGAATCCGAGCCCGGGCAGGTCGTCGACGATCCCGCCCGCATCCCTGAACGGATAGTCGCCGAAGTAGCCTTCGAGGAACCTGATGATCTCGGGCTCCCGGGCCAGCGACGCCTCGGTACGCGCACCCAAGGTGGGCGGCGGTTCCTCGGTCGCGGTCCAGCTCTCCCCGATTGCGGGACTGCCCGCGGGCGGAGGTGCGGCCATCCACCCGTCCCAGGTGTCGCCGTCGTCCTCGAAGGACGTGCCGCCCTCGCCCGTGGAGACGGCGACATCATCGATGAACAGCCCGTTGTTGGCGACCTTCGCGTCGGAGGCATAGGTGATGGAAAGTTCGACGTCGGTGCCCGCGTAGGCGGAGAGGTCCACCTTCCACTGTTCCCACGTGCCGCTGACGGCGGTCGCGGCGTTCCATGTGCCGGAGGATCCCTTGGGCGCACACGTGCCGTCCGGCTTCGCCGACAGGTAGTGCTTCAGGAAGGGATGCAGCTTCAGCCAGTCCCCGCAGGCCCTGCCGGCCGCGGCGGAGGTATGCCCGTTCAGGTCCGGCAAGGTCGTCCAGTCCCCGCGCCCCGCCGTCCGGGCCTCGACGAACGCGAAATCCCGGCCGCGCTGCAGCTCCCGGTTCACCCAGAAGGAGAACTCCGCGCCGCCGGCCGGCACGGCAATGGTCCGGGTCAGCCGCTTGTACGCCGCATCGCCGGCCTGCGCGGTGGCGAACTGCCAGCCGCCGTGGGCTGCGAGCGGCGTGAACAGGTCCGGATCGTACGCGTCGACGAACTGCAGCCCGTCCGCACGGTACTCGTCCAGGTCGAAGTGGCCGACGTTGAACGTGGCCAGGTAGGACGCCATCGGCTCCTCGGCCTCCCACACCCACCGGCTTTTGCCGCCGACGGTCTCCTCATCCGCGAGCCGGCCGTTGGCCACCACCTGCAGCCCCTCCGGCACGGTCACCTCGAAGGTGTATGCGGCAGGGTCGGACGGGTGGTCGTTTACCGGGAACCAGGTTGCTGCGACGTGCGGCTCGCCGATCACCAGCGCGCCGTCGTCCGTGTGGAAGAACCCGGACAGCCCGAAGGCATCCTTGATGGTCTTGGGCACGCCGTGGTACGTGACGACGCTTTCGAAGCCCTCGCCGTCGTCAATCCCCGCCGCCGGAATGACCGTGAGTTCGCCGCCTGCCCGCTTGAACGCGGCCTTCTGCCCGTCCACCTCCACCGAGTCGACCGTCAACCCGTCCAGGTCCAGGTTGAACGAGCTGAGGTTCTGCGTCGCCTCCGCACGCATCTCCGCCCGGCCCGTCAGCACGTCGGTAGCCGGCTCGTAGTCCACCTCCAGCGCATAGTGGAGCGCGTCGTAGCCGCCATTGCCGTCCTTGGGGTAATACGGATCCCCCAGTCCCGGCGCCCCCGGGGTGTACGACGGCGGGGCCTCGCCCGGGTTTCGCGCGTTGACTGAGCCGGTGGCCAGCAAGGCGACTGAGCACGCCAGCGCGCATGTCCCCAACACCGCCCCGCGCGAAGGCAGCGATCCCGAACGGTCAACCCGGCTGAACATCTTCGTCATGACGGTTCCTGCATCGAACGTCTGGTCTGTCCTCGGCGTGCCCGCGAAAGGAACACGCGGTCAGGAGCGGCATCGCTCCCCTCGGGATACCCGGCCCGTCGGCACCTCGAAAGCACCCCGGCAGCCGGGCCTGTGGGACATTACGCTCCTCTCGAAGCAGGCAACCGTCAAGGCGGAAGACAAAGGCTTGGTAGCGCAGCCCGCGTAACAGGCCGGCATGGCACCAACCATCCTGCCGATGCTGTAGGCCCCCGACCTCCGGAAACCCTGAAAGGCAGCTGAGCGTCTTCCCAAGGTTCTTTAATCATTCTCCTCGTACTTTTTCCATGGTAGTTCCAGGCTGGAACGGGCACTCGAGGGGGAGGCGGTTCAGGAAATGGCAGCGAACACATGGCAGTTGCAGCTCATCGACGGTTGGCGTCTGCGCTCCGGCGGCATGGACGTGAAGGTAGGCCTGCGCCAGCAGCGGCTGATTGCAGCCCTGGCGCTGCTGGGGAGCCAGCCGCGCTCCTTCCTGTCCGGGTTGCTGTGGCCGGACAGCACCGAGAAGCAGGCATCGGGCAGCCTGCGCGCGGCAGTTTGGACAATCTCGCAGCAGCTCCCCGGCCTGTTGGTCACCGACAACAACCGACTGGAGCTGGCGGAATCAGTGCATGTCGACCTCTCCGATTTCCTCCGCGAAACCCCGGGCCCGGCGGCTAGGGTATTGGGAAACCGGCTGGACGTGCTGGCCCGGGCCGAGCTGCTACCCGGATGGTACGACGACTGGGTCCTAGAAGAACAGGAGCAGTTCCAGCGGCGCCGGCTGACGCTCCTGGAGACCATAGCCGAGAACATGCTGGCCCTCGGGGAATCGGCCGGTGCGCTGGAAGCGGCGTGGGCCGCGCTGCGGATCGACCCGCTGCACGGCACCGCCATGCGCCTGCTCCTGCGCGCGCAGCTCCAGGAAGGAAACCACGCCGGCGTCCTCTCCGCCTATCGGGACTTCAGCTCCCGCATGCGCACCGAGTTCGGGGCCCGCCTCCCCGCAGACATTGTCGCGATCGTCTCCCCGCTGCTCACCGGCGCCGTCTGAAAGCAACCTCGCTAGCTCGTCGTCCACCTCCAGCGCATCCGGTCAGCTCCTGATGCTGGCCAGCGGCGAGGTCAAGCGGGTCAGGAACGCTGTGGCGGTCCAGTCCAGGAAGTTGGAGGCGGCTGTATCAAGGGCTTCGAGCATGTCAGGAAGCAGGGGGTTCGGATCGGTGCAGCGCCGGACGGCGTAAATCCGGCGTCGTGGCGGAGCGCCGGCCAGCCGCTGCATTTTGATGTTCCGGTCGATGCCGAGGGCGAGGGCCGGAACGAGCGCCACGCCGAGCTGTTCACTCACGAGGCCGCGGATGACGTCGAAGTCGTTGCTGTTGAACCGGATCCGCGGGCTGAAACCCGCCTCGGCGCACAGCACTTGCAGCACCTGCTCGCTGTCCGAGCCGCCCGCATTCGTCGCCCATACTTCCTCGGCGAGGACTTCCAGGCGGACCCGCTCGTCCCGTTCCGTGTTGGGGCCGCCTCTGAGGATCACGAGCTCCTCGTCCAGCACTAGTCTGTATTTCAGGTCCGGATGCCGCTTCGCAGGGAGCAGCGGGTACTCGTAAACGATCCCGAAGTCGACTTCGCCGCTGAGGACCGCATCCGGCAGGTCGGCTGACTGGATGTCTTCCACGCGCAGATCGGCTTCCGGACGCCTGTCCAGGATGCGTGCCATCGCCTTCGGAAGAAGCTGCGCGGCTACGGTTCCGGATGCACCGACCTTCAGCCGGCCCCGGTCTCCGTGGGCGTAAGAGGACATTTCGTCTTCCGCTTGGGCCAACTGGGTAAGGAGGGTGCGGGCGTGCCCTGCCATCGCCATGCCGGCAGGCGTCGGCCACAGGTTCCGGGCACCGCGTTCAAAGAGGGCCACGCCCAGGGCCTTTTCCAGTGCGGCGATCTGCTGGGAGACGGCGGAGGTCGTGTAACCGAGCTCCTTCGCGGCGGCGCTGTGGGAGCCGGCTTCGAGCACGGCCAGCAAGGTCCGCAGGTGCACGAAGCTATTGGTACTGCTCATGTTCTGCATTCTGCCTGCATTCGTCGGGCGGCCGGTGCTTGGCGACAGCTCGTTACGACGCTGCCTTGAGCAGGTCCAGGCAGAGGGTTGTCGAGTCGAAGACCGGCAGGCCCGACACCCTACGCACCGTGTCGGCGTAGGGCGGCAGGTTCGTGCATTCCAGCACGATGGCGCCCAAGCCTCGGTGGCCGCGCAGCAGCGATGCCGTCACCTCCGCGACTTCCCGCTCCACCGCCTGCTCGTCCAGGTCGGCGGCGCGTTCGACAATCGCGGAGGTGAAGGCCGGACTCGCGTCCATGCCCGCGACGGCAGCTGGCAGGCCCTCGCAACCGGCGCCGAGGAAGTGGGCCTCGGTGAGGCTCGCCCTGCGGGCCGTCAGCACCCCGACCTGGCCGTGCCGCCGCTCAGCCTCGGGGACTTGCAGAAGGCTCGACGCGGCAAAGGGAACCGAGAGCTGCTCCTGGATCTGGGACTGGAACAGCGCCAGGAAGCCGCAGCTGGTGGAGATCGCCTTCGCGCCGCGGCCCTCCAAAAGGCGGCCCGCGGCCACAAACTCGTTGATGAGCAGTCGGTCGGGTTCCTTGACGACCCTGTGCACCGAGGCTCCGGGCACTGCTTCATAGAGGACGGGAAACGGAAAGGTCAGCGGGTTGCCGATATCCCCCACCGGGCGCCGGAACGAGGTAGCCAGCATGAGTACGCCGAGCATGGGTCAGATAAACCAGACCAGCAGACCAACGGCGAGGAAGTACAGCGAGTTCGGCAAGGCCAAGATCATCACCCTGACCGGATCCACCTTGGTGTTCAGGGCGGAACCGACGAGACCGCAGACCACGAACGCGGTCAACCCGACGGGCGGCATGTTCTGGCCGGCCGCCGCAATGTGAGACGCGCCCAAGGCAGCATTGACCGGATCCATGCCGAGATTGACCAGGATCGGTCCAAGGAAGGTCACCAGGACGGTCTGTGCCGCGGTCTGGGATCCGGTCAGCATGCCGATCGCGACGATGCCGGCTGCTCCACCGAGCTTTAGCCCAGGACCTGCCAGTGACTCCGCGGCAGCCGCCACGATGTCGATCGCCCCGACCGCGTAGAAGATGCCGATCATGGCTGCAGCGCAAAGCTGGATCTGGATGGTTCCACTGACCTTGCCCAGTCCCGCACCGATCGTTCCCAAGGAATCCCGCCTGACGCTCTTGAAGCAGAAACTCACCAGGATGGCGACGATGATCGCCAGCACCACCGGGAAAGCGATGCCTTTGAGCACCGGAATGGATCCCATCCAGGCTACGGCGGAGCCGAGCACGGGAGTTTCCGTGAAGACGTCGAAGCCGAACCCGGTCTTCGCGATCACGATGGCCACAAGTACCGCGAGCGGAATCAGGGTCTTCCACCGCTCGCGCATGAGTCCGGCGAAGGCCTTGAATCCCGTGGCGTCCAGCGGCGCGGCACCCGGATCCGTCGATCCGCCTCCGGATCCGGCCTCGCCGACCGCATCCCCGGCAAGGCCGGAAGGACTGCCTGCTCCCCCGGCGCGCTCAGCCGCTGCTCCCGACGGAATTCCGCCGGCCGTCTGGACGGCTGGAACCAGGCTGCTGCCGAGGCCTCGCTTGGCCCGGACAAACCGGAAGGATTCCAGGATCGCGAAGACTGCCCCGACACCCACGGTCAGGTAGGCGAGGTTGGTGACCGGCGTCGGGTCGATCCCTATCAGGGACGCCGACAGGAAAACGCCCTGCGAGATGGGCGGCATGATCGAGCCGATCGACGCGCCGAGGAGGATCATCATGCCGATCTGGACCGGCTTGATCCGCAGTTCGCTCAGCGCATGGATCACCAGGAAGCCAATGACCGTTGCGGCGGCGATGGCATCACCGAGCAGCGACCCTGCAAGGATCAGCGTCACGAAGACGGCGGCAATCAAGCCTTTCGGCGACTTGCCGAACAGCGCACGCAGTCCGAAGAGTGTCGTTTCCATGGCGCCCAGGCGGACCTGCGCTTCGGCGTAGATACTGCCGAACAGCGATAGGGCAATGACCCAGGCCAGGCGGTCCACGCCGTCGACAATTGCCAGTGCCCACTCCGCCGGAGCCAGACCGCCGATCAGGCCGGCGGAGACGGCGGCCGCCAGCAGCGCGGCGCGGATGTCGCCGCCGATCCATGGGATCTTCTTGATGAGTGCGATGGCGAACAGCAGCACCAGGGGGACGATAACTACCAGCATGGGTTGGACTCCTCGGCCTGAGTGATCTTACGCGGGGATGGGCGCGGCAAAGCGGTTGACAGTCAGCGCGTGCAGGAATGGGCTGGCCTTTCCCTCCAGCAGGTCGCGGACCAGTATGCCGGTGATGGGAGCCAGCGCGATCCCGTCTCCTTCATGTCCCGCCGCAATGACGTAGCCGTCGAGCTCCGGCGCACGGTCAATGATGGGCAGGCCGTCACCGGTGTCCGGGCGGAAGCCGGTCATGGAACGGATGATCCGTATCTTGGCCAGCGTCGGCACGATGCGAATGGCGTGCCGGGCAATCGCGGCCATGATGTCCGGTCCGGAAGCCTTGTCGAAGCCGACGAACTCCCTGCTGCCGCCGATCAGCAGGTTGCCAGAGTCGGTCTGCCCCAGTGACAGGCCGATTCCGTACGGCGGCACGTTCCCGGATCCGACGGCGGCAAGATGCTTGGCGGCGATGTACTGGGCGCACAGCATGCTCCCGTTGACCATCGGCTCAACGGCCTCGGAAATCAGGATGGTGCCCCGCCGCGGCCTGACCGGAACCTGCACTCCGGCCAGCTGGCCGACCGGTCCTGCGAAGGGACCGGCGGCGTTGACCACCAGCGGCGTGGAGATGCTGCCGCGCCGCGTTTCCACGGCGGTGACCCGCCCGGCGGCGGCGCGGATGCCCGTGACCTCGCAATGGGTCATGGTCTCGGCTCCGTGCCGCGCCGCCGCCCGGAACAGGGCGGTGTTGAGGGCCAGCGGGTTGACCTCGGCATCGTCGGGGCTGAAGGAAGCGCCGAGGATGTGCGGGGACAGGCATGGCTGGCGCCTTCTGGCCTCGTTCCCGTCGAGCAGCTCAACCGAGATGCCGGCATCCTGCTGCTTGCGGACGAATTCCCGCATGAAGTTCATGTGTTCTGGCGTCTCGATGGCGACCATTCCGCCGTCGTTCTTGAGTTCCAGGTCCGCGTCCAGTTCCGCCTCGAGCGAGTCGTACATGCGCCGGCTGGCGAGCGCCAGCTCCATGTGGATGCCGGGACGTTTCGACTGCAGGAAGATTGCCTTGTCGCACGAGCCGGAGGCACCTGCCCCGGGACCGGACTTCTCGACGAGGACGACTTTCCGCCCTTCCTCGGCCAGCCGGAAGGCGATCGATGAGCCGATCACGCCGGCGCCGATAATCACCGCGTCTGCTGTTCTCACGCCCATGCCCGTGCCTCCGTCTGCTGGTGCGCGCCCGTCGCGGCCCACAGCTCCCCTGCCTTTCGCCGGCCTTCGCCGACGTCGGGCAGGAAGGTAATGGGGCTGGTCCGGCGCACCTCGTCGACGGAGGCGATGGCCTGCCTGAGCTGCGCCGGATCGGCCAGGCCGAGACGTACCGCGCCGGCCAACCCGGCGACCCTCCCCTGCGCCATGGCGACCTTAGCCCCCTCGATGCCGGTGACGTTTCCGGCCACGAACACGTTCTCCAGGGTGGTTTCCATTTCCACGCTGTGCAGCGGCACCCGTCCCCCAAGCTCGTCGATCCGGGCCGCAGCGCATCCGCCCGTCAGTTCCTGCACCGGATAGAGACCGCCGGAGAGGCAAACGCAATCCACATCCAGGGAGCGGGTACGGCCCTTCGGCCGGCCCTGCGCGTCGATGTCGGCCACTTCGACGGCCCGAACCCGCTCACTACCGTCGATGGCGGTGATGCTCTGCTTCAGTCTGAGCGGGACGCCGAGCACGGGAACGCCCGCTGCCGGGTACAGGCGAGCCGCCACCTGGCGGGCAACGGAGTGGCGGACGAGGCCGGCCGCCGCGCGCAGGAACGCATTGGGTGCCAGGCCGGACAGGCCCGACAGATAGCCAAGGTTGTGGACGGGATGGCCGCCTTGCCCGCTGAATTTACCGAGGGGCGGCAGGAAAATACCCACCACCTCCGCGCCTGCCATCTTCAGCTCATGCGCGACGGTGAGCGACAGCGGGTCCACCCCGACGACGGCGATCCGCTGACCGGGGCGCACCCGGTAGAAATTCGTGAGGGTCTGCGCAGCACCAACGGTCATCACGCCGGGGAGCGTCCAGCCCGGAATGGGCACGGCCCGCTCGGCAGCGCCGGACGCCAGCACCACATGCGGCGCAGAGAGGGTGTCTCCGCCGTCGAGCGCCAGGGACCACCCTGGGTGCATACCCCACACTTCCCGCCCGCAGAAAAGTTCTACTCCGGCATCGGCAGCCCGCTCCGCCAACCCGGCGGCGACCTTTTGGCCGATCCACCAGCTGTCCTTGGATTCCTGGTGCAGCTGGCCGAGGAGCCTGCCTCCTGGCACAGTGTTCTCATCAACGACGGCGACGCGTCCGCCGGCTTCTGCCGCCGCGATCGCCGCGGACAAACCCGCCGGCCCGGCCCCGACGATCGCAACGTCGAACGCCTTCACGGGCGCGTCTCCGCCGGGGACGGCCCCAGTTCTACGACCATGCCGTCCGCCACCGGCGTGATGCAGGCGCGGACGCTGGCCTTCCCATCCACGGTGACCCGGCATTCATAGCAGTGGCCGATGCCGCAGTAGATGCCCCGGCGTTCGTCTGCCCTCTTGGAGCGGCGCAGCGTCCGGACACCTGAAGCGAGCAGGGCGGAGGCCACGGAGTCACCTTCGAGGGCAGGGTAGACGATACCGTCGAACTCAAAGGAGATCGGCTGCCCGCCACGCGGACCCAGTACGGGATGATCCGTCAGTCGCTGCATCGGGTTGCCTCCCCTCCGCCATTGGACGCGAAGCGGGCCAGATCTGCCAGGGCAAGGGGACGGACCGGTTGGTTCCGCGCGAGGCCGGCGTCTTCCGGCAGCCCGCGGCCGGTGGAATCGACGAGGGCGGCGAGCAGGGGCAGGCACGTACGGCCCTGGCAGATTCCCATCCCGGCACGCGTCTGCAGTTTCACTTCCCGCAAGGACACAGCGGTGCCGCCGGCCGCGAGGCAGTCTTCGAGCTGGCGGAGGGTGACGTCCTCGCACCTGCAGATCGTCGGATCATTCATTCGGGTCTACCGTTCCAAGAAGTTGAATTGCTCCAACACATTTCCAGCATTCAACATGTGCGGACAATAGCCCGAGTTACAGAAGCCGTTCACGACCGGTCCAGCAAAACTATCGCTCGGCTGCTTTGGCCTGACCATGTTTGATGGTGCGCTATAACCATGTCCTGTCCAGCAACGCCGAACGCGGAGGTACCTCCGGGCAGATCCGGCGAGCGCGTGGAGCTCGGTCCCGGTGACTGGCACGCTGTAAGCAGGCCGACGTCTGTGCTTTCCATCGTCACAACTGTCGACGTCGATGCCCGTGCCAACGCCGCGCCCTTCGCTACCGTCGTCCGCGTCAGCCAAGAGCCTCTGCAGCTTGCCTTCACCTGCGCCGAGGGCAGCGACACCTGCGCCAACGTCCAAGCGACCGGACAGTTCACGCTGAATTTCGTGTCGCACAACGAGGACTTGCTTCGTCGCGTCGTCGCTACCGCAAAGCCCTTGCCCTCCGGAATCGACGAATCCGCCCACGCCGGGCTGACGTCCTTGCCCGCGATCAGGATCCGGCCGCCACGCTTGCTCGAGTGCTATGCGCATCTGGAGCTGGAAACTGAGTGGCTCAAGTCCTGGTCCGGCCGCTGCATGGTCGTCGGCCGGGTCGTCGCTGCCTCCGCCCGCCGTGACTGCCTCGGCCCGGACGGCGACCTCGTCTGGAAACAGGCCAGGCCGGTGCACTACTGGGGCGGCGCCGGGGGCCATTCCTTCACCCCGTTGGGCGCACCGATGCCCAGCGTTGCGGATTGACCGGACGCTCTCCCGGCCTCGATGCCCCCGGCAACCGGCCGGGCACAGCCGCCTGGACACACGCGTATCTGCTGTCAACGCCTAGATTGGGGCGTTGGTGCCGTTTTTTGCTCGTCATTAAAATGTCGTTACGGCATCATGATCTTTGGTGCGTGGGGCGAGCTTGGGGAAGCTAAATCCAGAAAACTGGAATCAATTCAACGTTCATAGTTCACGCTGTTGAACTATCTCATCTGGTTCTTTTGGTTCCCTAGGGATGACTGAAATGACACGTCGTCAAGGCAGTAAGCAATCGGCGCTCCTCAAGGGAACGGAGGCACTGCTCGTATCCGCCCTCGCGCTGGGCCTCGTAGGGTTTCCCGCAACGGCACAGTCCGGTAGTCAACAAGCTGATAGGGCCGCCGTCCCCAACGCAACCTATGACAGCGCCGTTCTAACCGACAAACCGTCTGCGTATTGGACCATGGGCAGCCCGCTTCAAACCACCGAAAAGGATCGGACCGGCCATAAGCACACGGGAACCTATTTCGGGCGCCCGAGTGCAGCAACGCTGCCCAACGGCGACACCGCAGCCGACTTCGACGGCGGCCGGGAGTACCTGCAGGTCGCTGACGCCGCCGCCCTCAGCCCGGCCACCAGGGGCCTGTTCACTATCGAAGCCTGGATGCGGCCGGACAGCGTGACCTTCCCCGGCGAGGGCGGCAGCAGCCACTACGTGCACTGGCTGGGAAAAGGCGAGCCCGGCAACCACGAGTATGTTGCCAGGTTCTACTCGAAGGACGATCCGGACCGTCCAAACCGCATCTCCGGGTATCTGTTCAACTCCTCCGGAGGCAAGGGTGCGGGGGCCTATTTCCAGGAGAAGGTCAGTGCCGGCAAGTGGATCCATTACGCCTTCGTGATCAACGCAAACGCGAAGTCCGACACATATCCGAACGGCTACAGCAAGATCTACCGGGACGGAGTACTCAAGAAGACCGTGGATCTCAGTTACCGCGGCAGCGCGGTGGTCCCGACGAGAGGCAACGCGCCGCTTCGGGTAGCCACCCGGGACGGCGGTTCGTTCTTTGACGGAGCAATCGGAAAGGTCGCCGTCTATACCAAGGAACTTACGGGTAAGCGCATAGCCGCCCACTTCAACGCGATGACCCAGAAATAAGGACTCGGGCGGCTCCCCCTGCCCGTACCTATACGGATGGAGAGCCAGACAGCGACGGAGGGTGACCGCCTTACGCAGCCACCCGCCGTCGTCGTTCTGCTCCCTGAGATCAGCCGGCTACAGCCCCACGCCGAAGACCAGCGGCACCAGCGTCGTCAGGACCACCGGAATGGTGACGACGCTGATGATGTTCAGCCACAGGCCGCCGCGCATCATGTTCCGCATCGAGACGTCGCCCACCGCGAAGGCCACCGCGTTCGACGGCGTGCCCACCGGCAGCATGTAGGACCCGGAGACCGCCAGCGTCACGGCGATGGCCATGACCAGCGGGTCGATGCCCAGGCCCACGCCCACCGCGGTCATGATCGGCAGGAACGCCGCCGCCGTCGCGGTGTTGCTGGTGAGTTCGGTCAGGATGACCAGCAGGATGACCGCGATGACCATCAGCAGCAGGGTCGGGACGCCGGCGAGGCCGCCGACGCTGTCGCCGATCCATTCGCTCAGTCCGGTGGAGGTGAACTGGTCGGACAGCGAGAGGCCGCCGCCGAAGAGGATGAGCAGGCCCCAGGGGACCTCCTTGGTCGCGCTCCACTCGAGCAGCGGCCCGTTGGAGACCTTGTCGCCCGGGACGATGAAGCAGAGCAGCGCCGCGGTGATGGCGATGGACGTGTCGTTGAAGTTGGCCAGGAACGGCGCGGCCGAGGCCACGGCCGGAATCTCCGCGATGAACGGCATGAAGATCCAGCAGAACGCCGCGCCAAGGAAGATCGCGATGACCCGCTTCTCCTGCGTGGTCAGCCGGCCCAGCTTGGCCAGCTCCGCGCGCATGATCTCCTTGCCGCCCGGAATCTCCTCGACCTCGGAGCGGAAGACCAGCTTGGTCAGCACCAGCCAGCTGGCGAACATCATGAACGCGGCGAACGGAACGCCCACCAGCATCCACTGGCCGAACCCGATCTCGATGTTGTAGTTGTCGCCCAGGTAAGCCTTCATCAGGGCCATCGGAGGCTGTCCGATCAGCGTCGCCATCGAGCCGATCGTCACCGAGTAGGCGATGCCCAGCAGCATCGAGGCCGCCAGCTTCGGCGTGACCTTGCTGCCCTCGAGCGAGTTGATCAGAGCGAGGATGGCGCCGCCGATCGGCACCATGATGACGGCCGTTGCCGTGTTGCTGACCCACATGGTGATGAACGCGCTGGCCAGCATCAGCCCGAAGACAATCTGGCTCGGCTTGGTGCCGACCGCCAGGATGATCAGCAGCGCCACCCGCCGGTGCAGGTTCCACCGCTGCGTCGCCAGCCCGAGGACGATGCCGCCGAGCACCAGGTAGATCACCGAGTTGGCGTACGGCGCGGCCGCCTCGCTGATCGGAGCGATCCCCGTGACCGGGAACAGGATCAGCGGCAGCAGCGAGGTGGCCTCGATCGGCACGGCCTCCGTCATCCACCAGAACGCCATAACGACGCCGATGCCGACTACTCCGCGGCCCTCCAACGAGAGCGAATCCGGGAACAGGAAGAAGGCGGCCAGCCCCAGGATGATGCCTGCGGCGACCATGGACCACTTGATCCTGGTGACCTTGGCGGCTTTCTCCTGCGGCTGCACCTCCATCGGGGCAGCAGTCTGGGCACGGTTTTCCACCGTCATGAAATCTCCTTTGGGACCCCGCGGCACGGGGTGCGCGCGGGCTGCAACTCATCAAAGGCCCGCGAGTGATGGGGCGAGCCGAGTCACCACGGTATGTAATTTGAGCCACCCGTGGGAAATACAGACCGGCCGTTCATTTATATGCGCTCGATATGGAATGTGCCGCGATCGGATCCCGCCGCTGCCGTAGACAGCCCTCCGGAGGAGGTGTTTAGCTGAACGAATCCGGCTCTGCTGCCCCATTGAAGGAGACCATCATGAGCACCGGCAACGACTACACCGACCCGTCCGAAGAGGAATCGGTCCATCCCCGGGAACCGGAACCGGCCGAGGAGCCGAAGGCGGAAAACCCGATTCCGTCCGGCGCCGACGGCCCCGACTCGGAGAACGTGAAGGGCGAGGCCGAAGCGGAGAATGCCAAGGAAACCGGCGGCTACGGCTACTGATCCGGTTTCCCTCTTAACCGCCTCAATCAACGACGGCGGTGGCCAGCTGAGTGCCGGCCCCCGCCGCGCTGCTTCTGGTCACCGCGCGTTATATCCGGCGCCATGCGTCGGGCGTCCGAATGCGGCCGCTATTGGGCATCTGCCTGGACTGTCCCTTCTTCCAGGTACCGGGTCATGGCGTCTTCGGCCACCCGGTATGTGTGCCCGATCCGTACGCACGGCAGCTGCCCCGTGTGGACCAGGCGGTAGATGGTCATTTTCGATACGTTCAGATGCTCGGCGACCTGTGCGACAGACAGAAATGCGTGGTCCCGGTCGGTGCGGTTCTCCTCCATGAGAATCGTCCTCCTGTGCCTTGGTTCGAGAAGTGTCCGGTTGCGGATCAGGCGACAGTCAGCGCCTTGTCGAGGAAGGAATGGATGACCCGGCGTGCCGTGGTTGTCCGTGACGCCGAAGCCTGCGGCCGCTTGCCCGGCGCGTGGATGCCCGGGTGCCGCGACTGGCCGCGCAAACGGTCGTTCAGGTAGAACAGCGCCTCCAGGACGTCGTACAGCTCGCCGTCGTCCTGTGCGGTCTTCTGCAGCAGCCGCAGGTGGGCCGCCCGCAGGTCCGGAGCCGGAGCACAGCCCAGTTCGCGGTCCAGCACGCGCCGGCACTTGTCGTAGGACTGCAGCGCCTCCACGTAGCGGCCCGCGGACTCCAATGCGAGGACCTGGGTGCACCAGGCCCGGTCGCTCAAGGGTGCGGACGTCACGGCCTGCCCGGCCCAGTCGATCGCCTCCTGCGTCCGGCCCAGCTGCTCCGCGGTTTCGGCCGCCCGGATCTGCACCGACGTGACCGTGGACGAGTGCTGCGCACGCGCCTCCTCGGCCCAGGCGGAATCCAGTTCCTCCCCCAGCAGCGGCGCCGAACCCAGCTTCAGCGCGTCCACCAGCAGCGGGTAGGCCTCCTCCGGAGCGGCCCCTTCGGACTGGCCGACGAGGTCGTTGAAGCGGACCAGGTCCACCTTCACCAGGTCAGGATCGAGCAGGTAGCTTCCGGTGGCGGTCCGCAGCGGGCCCGTCTTGGCGACCCCCGGCTGGAGGCTGCGGCGCAGCACGCTGACGTAGCTTTCCAGCGTGGCCTGCGCCTTCAGCGGCGGCCTGCCGTCCCAGAGCAGCTCGATGAGCTCGCTCTTGGAGACCCGCGCGCCCAACCTCAGCAGCAGGATCCCGAAGATCTGCCTGACCTTCGGGCTTCCCAAGGTTTCCGAGGTCATGACGGTATCCCCTCGACGCACTTCGAGGTTGCCGATCATCCGAACGGAAATAGGCTCGGCGTACCCGGCTGTTAATTGCTTCATACATCCCCCTTGCATCTCACGTTCCCCAAATGGCATCCCCCATAAATGCTTCCTTTCATCATGAGGGGTCACTGCCGGGTTTCGTGGCGGCGGGATGGCATGTCGGCTCCCCCAAACTTGGGGGTTGCCGCGTTCACACTACAGGCGTAGAGGTGTCTGTTGCCGCCGCTTCGAGGGGCTTTCGCGCCCGTCGGAGAAGCACTGTTCCGGCGACCGCGAACCCCGCGGTCAGCAGAATGCAACCCACCCAAAGGGCCAGCCCCGGCAGATCGTTCACGGCCATCTGCGGGATCCTCCGGTCCCGCACCGCGACGACGCCGACGAACGCGCCTAGGACACCGAAGTAGCTGCCGGCCATGTAGGACCGGTGCGCGGGAATCCGCCCGGTGCGGGCGGCCCAGAGCCCGATGCTGACGGTGAAGAACGTGAAGACGGAGAGGGCATGCAGCCAGGTGAAGCCGCCGTTGAGAGTGCGGATTCCGAAAGAGGTCAGGATGACCACGTACATCGCCGCAACCCAGATCCGCCCGACCACCCGGTGGAGGGGCCCGCCCTTCGTCCGCCGAAGCAGCTGGAAGGCGCCGAAGAGGATCGAGTACGCCGCGGCCACGGCGTGCACGGCGATGAGGACCGGCCAGTCAGGATGCACGAAAGCATCCTAACCCGCAGGTCAGGAGCATTTGGGCCAATCCCGACGGCGGCCGCCGGGGCGGGCTTTATGCGGCGCCTACACGCGGCCCAGCACGTCGATGTCGTCGAGGAACTCCCGGTGCACGTCCTCGCTGACCGTGGTCCGGGTGTCGCCGATCGCGTCGAGGTAGTCCTGGGTGGACGGACCCCGGCGCTCCCCCGCACCGAAGATGCCGGCGTCCGCGTGGCCCGTCCCGCCGCCGTCGTACACCGCCTTCTCCAGCGCCCGCTGGGACGCGCTCCGCGCCGCGAACTCGATGTCCGCCGGGGAGAAGCCTTCGGTGCGCTCCACCAGCAGCACGACGTCGACGTTCCCGGCCACGGCCTCCGGGATGAAGCGCCGCCACATCGCCTCGCGCGCCTCGCGGTCCGGCAGGCCGATCGGGATGACGTAGTCGAACCGGCCGTGCCGCAGGAACGCCGAGTCCAGGGCGCGGATGAAGTTGGTGGCGCAGACCAGCAGCCGACCGGGCTGCTCGCGGAAGGCGGGGATGATCTTGAGCAGCTCGTTGGTCACGCCCTGCAGCGGCGACGGCGGATCCCCGGCCCGCTGCGAGGCGATCTCCTCCACCTCGTCGATGAACACCACGGCGTGTTCCAGCTCAGCGATCTCCAGGAAGGTCTCGCGCAGCGCGCCGGCCAGCCCCTTCGGGTCCGAGGCCAAGCGCGAAGGGAAGACCTCCACGAACGGCCACTCCAGCCGGGACGCGATCGCCTTCGCGAACGTGGTCTTGCCGGTGCCGGGAGGCCCGAACAGCACGACGGCGCGCGGCGGCACCACGCCGTATTCGTCCGCGAGGTCGGACTCGGCCAGCGGCAGGACCAGGCGCCGCTCCAGCAGCTCCTTCTCGCGCCGCATGCCCGCCACGTTCTCCCACAGGTCGCGGGCCAGGATCCGTCCGCCGAGCAGGCCCAGCGGCTCCAGCTCCTGGCGCTGGATCGGGATGGTCCGCTCGAAGTAGCGCAAGTTCTTCTTCAGCACGAAGCCGCGGTCCAGGAAGGCGTCCATCCGCGTCTCGGACTCGGGCATCAGCGCGGACAGCTTGTTCAGCCCGTGCGGCGCCATGCGGTTTTCGACGGCGGCGAGCAGCGAGGTGCCGATCCCCCGGTTCCTGTACTCGGGCAGCGTGGCCAGGAAGACGATCCAGCCCTGGTCATGCGCGGCCCGGCCGACGGCGGCGCCCACCACCTGGTCGCCGACCACGGCCACCACGGCATGGTCCTTCTCGCAGGAGGCCATCACCTCCGAGAGCGCATAGACGGGCTCGACGTTGGTGGCCTTCAGCGACTCCCAGAGGTGCAGGATGCCGTCCAGATCGGTCGAGTGGAAATCGCGGATCCGCCAGTGCGTCACGAACTGCCTCCTGTGGTCTGGGCCACGCGTCTGCGCCGCCTGCTCCCAAGATAGCGGCATCCACTTTCCTTGCTGCCTTCATGACTCGCGAAGCGGATGGAGGGGCCCGGCAACCCGGGCCCCTCCATCACAGAATTTACGTCAGTTCGAGATGTCCAGGATGCCGCTCGTCATCCAGCCGCTCCAGGGCGACCAGATGTCGGACAGGCCCTCTTGGAACGCCACGATCTGGTAGACCTCCTCATTGCCGACCTCGCCATCGACCAGGGTGCGCTTGTTGCTGTAAACGTAGGACTCCCCGGCGACAAAGTGCTCATTCTCCCAGTTGGATTTCCCCAAGTAGTCGTCGTCATTGGGCCAATCATCCTCTTCCCAACGCTGTTGTTCGATATTCAGGTAGCGTTCTTTCGCGCAGTGCACCGAAACCTTATAGTCGATTACCTTCACCCCCTTGGCATTGGTGTGCGAGTACTCCGGGGTGAGAGGCGTGACAGTGCATGCGTACGCTGTCGGCGCCGGCGTCGCGCCAAGGAGCAGCCCGGGCACCACCAAGGCACCTGCGGCCAGCGAGCCGGCCATCCGGTCGCGCCAACCGCGGCCGGTTCTCCCAGTCACGCGCGAAAACGCTTCACTGGGAGCGGATGAGTTGAGGACATGTGTGTTTTTCATGACGAATCCTCGTCGTGCAGCGCTGAACTTGAGGGGCACAAAGGCTCCACATTCAGCAGAAAGGTCCCTGGATCAAAGAGTTATAAGTAACCCTTTATTGGCCCTGATGGGTCGTCGCCCCACCGCAAGGTGGCGGCGAACTGGACGCGGAAGATCGGTTCCGAGAGTGCACGCCCTTGCGACACCAAGCCCCGTCATGATGGGGCTCTTCTAGCAAGCTAGATGTTTTTGAGATTAGAGCTCGCCGCCCCATCAGGCAACGGGTACGTTACGGTAACTTGACCGATTTGATATCCGAGGTAACAGCGCTGCACGCGGGCAAGTCCACACAAATCATCTGCCTTTTTGGGCGGCTCTTTCGGAGGCGAAGCCGACGGTAACGGGCGGGTAACGCCGTTGGGTCTCTAATAAAACCGGACCATCTTCTCATTGGGCAGGGAAAATGGAAGGTGAAGCAGCAGGCTACCTGTTCCTCGTCTTAGGCGCCGTCAGCATAATTGCCGCGATTATCGGCGGCGGGGTGAAGCTTCCGGGCGGGATCGACGTCCCTAAGATGCACTCGAAGCTGCTCCGTGGGCTACTCGCGTTCAGCGGCATCGCCTTCCTGTTCATAGGACTGGGCATCGTTGCGCTCCAGCTCAACCAAACCGTTTCCCCCGACACGTCGACCACTCCGCAGACCTATACTCAGCCTGCCGTGGATCCCGAGCCCTACACGCCACAGACGCCGGCCGCCACGACACCCCCAGACCCTTCAGTCGAATGGACCTCTTACATAGCTGCACTCGATTCCGCCTGTTCTGGGTGGGTCCCGCAGCTGGACAGCACCTTGTACAACCTCAACGCCTACCCTCAGTACCTGCAGCAAGGGCTATATGACGCGGCAGCAGTCGTCAGCAGCGGGAGGGAACGGATGCTTCAGGTGCCTCCGCCATCGTCAGGTAACAGCGCGCAGGAGCTGTTCAGCGCAATGGAGCGGATCAATTCGCTGCTCTCAGCGATGGCACAACAAGCCGGGGTCAACAATGAAAGCTACAACGAGTATTTGCGCCAATATTATGAAGCAAGGAACTCCTTCAACGCCTCGGCTGTATCGTACGGGCTCACGATCTGTGCGGTGCATTAGTGCGGCACGCGCTGTCCAACTGTGTTGAGACCTTCAGCCCTTAGCTGCCGGAGCTCGCCACGAGTAGTCTGTGGCGGAGATCAACCACCTCGTCCCCGCGCGGGATCGCGCCTTCGCAAGGTTGGGAGCCAGGATGTCGCCGACCGAGTACCCCGTGGAAAGCAAAGTGAACGTGGCAGGGCACCCGGAGGACGCCTTGTCGGCGCTAGGGCTCAACGGCGGATCGAAGCGCCGCATCTGGTTCTTCGAGGACCTGACCCCGGGCCTCGAGCCGGCCCTGCCGCTGCTTTCGGGCGGGGTTGTGCTCAGGGCACGCAACGGAAAATCCGGTGACTTTACCGTCAAGCTGCGGCCCTGCCGGCGCACGCAGCTGACCCCCGAGTGGGCCGGGGGATTCACGGACGGCAACGGCTTCGAGTACCGCGTGGAGCAAGACTGGACCGGGCAACGGCGGTCCCTGGCCGCCTCGTCAGTTGTTGAAGTGGATCCCGATCTGATTGACAGCGTGGTCTCGGAGGGGGCCGACGCCGACACTCTCCTGGACGGGAAACAGCGGGAATTCCTTCGTGATTGCGGCACTCTTCGGATAGCTTTCGCCGGGCTGACCCCACTGGGTCCCGTCCTGGCAACCAAATGGAAGAACGTCCCGGTCGGAAAATTCGACACCAACATCGAGCGATGGGAGGCCGGCGATTTAGACTTCCTCGAAGTGTCCATACGTTCCGACACCGACGCCGAACGCCGGCAACAGGGCCTCGAGGCCGCGATCCGTGCCTTGGGACTCCCGATCGATGACGACCGCGAATCTAAGACGCGCCGGGTCCTGACCAAACTGGCACGCTTGGCCTCAGAGGTTGCCGCGCAGGGTAGTTCCTAGTCTTCCGCAGCTCAGCGCCGGCCGGTGGGAGCCGATTCTCATTGGAATGAGGTTATCTTCACGATGGCATCGGCCTGCCGTGCTCTTCCTGCTGACGCGGAACCGCAGGTGCCATATTCTGACTGGGGCCCATCATGTGGGGTGATGGCCTGAGGGGGAGTTATGAAGAAGCGGACGCTTGGAAAATCCGGCCTGTCAGTATCCGAGATCAGCTTCGGCGCCGGGGGATACTGGGGCATGAAGGCCTTCGACGAACGCCAGGCTGCGCGGCTGGTGGAACAGGCGCTCGACGGCGGAATCAACCTTTTGGACACCGGCCCCAATTACAGCCGTGGCCACGCCGAAGTGCGGCTGGGCCGGATCCTCCGCGGCCGCGCCAGGCACCTGGTCATTTCCACCAAGGTCGGCTCGCTCTGGTCCGAAGGGCGGAATACGAAGGACTTTTCGCCAGCTGCGGTCGAACAAAGCCTGCTGGAAAGCCTGAAGCGGCTGCACCTTGACCATTTGCCGCTGCTGCACTTTCATGGCTATCCCAACCCTGCCGACCCGGCGGTTGAGACCGTGCTCAGGCTCAAGGACAAGGGAATGGTCGGCGCGCTGGGCGTATCGACCGGGCCGGGCGGCGCGAAGCGCGCCCTGAAGCTAGGGATTTTCGACTCCCTGATGGTCGAGTACAACCTGGTGGACCGCTCGCTGGCACCGGTCATCGCGGCCGCAGGGAAGACCGGGACCGGCATCCTGATCAAATCGCCGCTCGCCCAGACCCTCTACTCGCGCGACATCTTCAAAATCTCCGCTCCAAGCGACGTCTGGTACCTGCTACGCGCGCTGAAGAACCACCGGCACAAGTTCATCCAGGGCCGGAAATTCCGTTTCATCAACGACGTCGAAGGGCTCAAGGCCAGCCAGGTCGCCCTTGCCTACGTGCTCAACAACCCGCACGTCACCAGTGCCGTGGTCGGCACTGTGCGGCCGGAGCACTTGCAGACGAACCTCGAAACGTCTGCCATCAAGCTGCCGGCAGACCTGCTGCATCGCATCGAGCAGGCCGGAGCCGCAACAAAGACAGCCGTCTGAGCATGCCGGGCCAGCGGCGCCCACCGCGTGAGGCAGGAGCGTAGCCCCAAAGCGGTTGGCTAAATGGCGGTGTCGATCTTCGAGAGGCGGCGTGTCGCAACACCTGCGGTGGGAGCATCGACAGTGGGGGCATCCATGCAGGAGAAGGAGCCAGAGATGACTGGTGGAGTGGGAATCATCGAGCGGTTCTACCGGGAAGTCATGGAGGGAGGCAACCTCGACCTGATCAACGAGCTGGGCAGCGAAAACTACGCGGAACACGAGGAGCCCATGCCCGGGCAGCCACCCGGCCTGAACGGAATCCGGTTCTACGTCAACACGTTCAGATCAGCGTTCCCCGACATTAGGGCGAAGGCAATCGAGCCGGTTATCAGCGCCGGGGACATGGAAACGACCCGAGTCGTCCTCACAGGTACGCACGATGGTGAATTCCTGGGTGTCGCACCTACCGGAAAGACGGTCGAGTTCAACACGATGGACATGATCCGCGTAGAGGACGGGAAGGTGGTCGAACACTGGGGCGTGACCGACATGCTGAAGTTGATGCAGCAGATTGGCGCCGTTCCAACCTGAGTCACATAGACCGGCGCCCGTCCAGCGCCGAACGGGGCGCCTGCCCGCCTCGCACTAGTCGTCAGGAGTCCGGCGGGCATTTGACCGTCAACGGGCACTTCACGGGAACCTGACCAATTTCTTATGGCGGCCATTGGCGCGCACCCGGTGCTCGGACTCCGGCTACGAATTCACGACGGCGGTGCCGCACACCGCTGGTTAGAAGCAAATCGCCACGGTTGTCTCAAACGCGGACGGCGGCGGCTGGCATTTGTGCCAGCCACCGCCGTCCAATTCTGCCGAGGCTACTGTCCCGCGATGTTGTAGCTCGACCAGCCCGAGCCGATCGATATCCGCGGAATCCAGCGGCTCTTATCGGCTTGGTAGTACCAGAGCCGGCCGGAGGTATCCCGGGCGAACATACCGGTCGTCCCTGCCCCACCGAAACCATTCGCAGCGACCAGATGGCTCATCGCATTCCAGCCGGAGCTGCCGATCGTAGCCCGAGACTCGCTGACGAATTTCCCCGAACCGTTTCCGCGGTAGAGCTTCAGCTGCCCGGCCGACGTCCTGGCGACAAGGTCCTTACGTCCGTCCTTGTCCCAGTCCATGGCTACCAGCGTGTACTTCGACCACCCGCTGCTTCCCAGCGTGTAACGCGCGGAAAGCCGGTAACCGGACGGATTGCCGTACACGAAGAGCCTTCCGGCCTTCGTGTCCTTGGCAATGATGGACGGGTATTTGTCTCCCGACTTCCACTTCGTCACGGACAGGTCGAACGGCGTCCAGCCGCTGCCGCCCAATGTAAGCCGGGAGAACCCGCCGGTCCGTGAGGCCTTGTAGAAGTACAGCTGACCGGACTTCGTCTTGGCGATGATGTCGACATAGCCGTCGGCATTCCAGTCCACGCTGTGGATCTCGTCCATGGTTGACCAGCCGGACCGCCCGATCATCACGCGTTTCGAACCGCTCTTGCCGTAATTCCAGAGCCGGCCCTGCGAATCGATGGCCACCATATCGCCTTCGATTATCGACGGGCTCGCCTTCGGCTGGAACGTATGCGACCAGGACACGGTCCCCGTGAGTACGTAGTCAGTCTCCGCCTTGGCCTCCACTGTCACCGTGCCGGTCGGAGCAGTGTGCGTTCCCGCCTCTTTGACAAGGCCGTTCACCGCATACCGGACGCCCTTCACCGACGGAAGCGTGTACGTCGCTCCCCCATCGTCGAAGGTCACCGGCTTCGGCACCACCGTGTATGGAGTCTCGAGGAACGTGTGGCTCCACGCCGCAGTTGCTCCGGCCTCCAGCAGATAGTCCTTCTGTGCCGTAGCCGTCACCGTAACGACGCCGGAGCCTGGGTAAGTGCCTGCACTGACTTTCGCGTCGTTGATCCGGTACTCCACGCCCTCGGCCGCAGGAACCGTGAACGTGTCCTTCGCCGTCCCGTCCTCGTCTGAGAACACCACCGGTTTAGGCACCGTACGATAAGGCGTCGCAGCGAACTCGTGGGACCACTCGGTTATGGCTGCTTGCACCCAGCCGAAGCCCTCGAGCGCGCGGGCAGTCACGGTCACCTTTCCGGATGCCGGATAGGTTCCGGGCGCCACTAGGGTACCGTCGACGAGGTATTCCACACCTTCAGAGGAGGGAATCATATAGGCGTCGTCCGCCGTGCCATCCCAATCTGTGAAGATGACTGGAAGCGGCGAGACCTGCTGCGGCTGGACCGCGAACACGTGCGTCCATTCAGCCACGGCGTTCTCCGCCAGCACATAGTCGGTCATGGCTTCAGCAGAAACTGTCACGGCCCCGGTGCCCGGGTAGGTTCCTGCCGCGACCGGTTCCCCGGCGACGATATAGGTCACGCCCTTCGCTTCCGGAATCGTGAAGGTATCGCGCTTCGACCCTACTTCGTCCGTAAACACGACAGCCTTGGGTACGACGACGTAAGGAGTCACCTTGAATTCATGCGACCATTCCGCGACAACCCCTGCCGCGAACACATAGTCCGTCTTGGGCTGCGCCGTAACGGTTACGATGCCGGATCCCTGGTGCGTGCCGGGCGTCATCTTGTCGCCGTTGGCCAGATAGTCAACTCCAGCGACGTCGGGAACGGTATAGGAATCGTTCGCGGTCCCGTCCTCATCAAGGAACACCACTGGCTCAGGGACCACCACGTACGGGGTCGCCTTGAACACGTGGGACCACTCGGCAGCAGTGCCGTCCTTCAGCACGTAGTCCGTCTGCGGTTTCGCGGTCACCGTCACCGTGCCCGTAGCCGGATGCGTCCCGGCAGCCACGACCTCGTTGCCGACCAAGTAGTCGACGCCTTTCACCTCAGGAACCGTGAACGTGTCCTTCGCGGTCCCGTCCAGATCGGTGAACACCACCGGCTCCGGAACCACCACGTACGGGGTCGCCTTGAACACGTGCGACCACTCCGCCGTCGCCCCGTCCTTCAGCACGTAGTCCGTCTGCGCCCTCGCGGTCACGGTGACCGTGCCCGTGCCCGGATGCGTCCCGGCAGCCACGACCTCATCATCGACCAGGTAGTCGACACCCTTGGTTCCCGGGACCGTGTACGTGTCCTTTGCGGGCCCGTCCTCATCGGCGAACACCACCGGCTCCGGAACCACTACGTACGGGGTCACCTTGAACACGTGCGACCACTCCGCGACCGCACCGTCCTTCAGCACGTAGTTAGTCTGCGGTTTCGCGGTCACCGCCACCTTGCCCGCGCCCGAATGGGTGCCGGCCTCGACCTTCTCGTCACCAAGGTAGTAATCCACACCCTTGGTTTCGGGGACGGTGAACGTATCCTTCGCGGTCCCGTCCTCATCGGCGAACACCACCGGCTCCGGAACCACCACGTACGGGGTCGCCTTGAACACGTGCGACCACTCCGCGACCGCGCCGTCCTTCAGAACATAGTCCGCCTGCGGTTTCGCGGTCACCGTCACCGTGCCCGCGCCCGAATGGGAGCCGGCCTCGACCTTCTCGTCACCAAGGTAGTAATCCACACCCTTGGTTTCGGGGACGGTGAACGTATCCTTCGCGGTCCCGTTCTCATCGGCGAACACCACCGGCTCCGGCACCACCACGTACGGGGTCGCCTTGAACACGTGCGACCACTCCGCGACCGCGCCGTCCTTCAGCACGTAGTTAGTCTGCGGTTTCGCGGTCACCGTCACCGTGCCCGCGCCCGGATGCGTCCCGGCAGTCACGACCTCGTTGCCGGCCAAGTAGTCGACGCCTTTCACCTCAGGAACCGTGAACGTATCGTTCGCGGTCCCGTCCTCATCGGCGAACACCACCGGCTCCGGAACCACCGTTACACGAGACGTAACCACGACTTCATCCAAGATGCGAAAGCCATCGGTTGAATTCCCGAGGGTGTCATCAAGCGGGAACAGAGAAACCTCCCACTTTCCGATTGCCGCCGCCTGGGGAATCGTGATCGTCCGTTCCCACACACCGTCACGGGCATCACCGGAGACCAAAGTCATCGAACCAAACCCGTGGCTCTGACCCGACTCATCATGACTCATGGAAACTACCGGTGCCTTCGAACCCGTATCGTCAGTCAAACGAACCGACACCTTCACGGTCCCCGAACCGCCACTGATGTCCAGCGTCTTCGGCGTCACCGACCAGCTCTCCAACACCGGAGCCGCAGTATCCGAAACCGGTCCGGTGACCTCCACGGAGTCCAGCGTCCGGAAACCACCCGCCGAGTTACCCAACGTGTCATCCAACGGGTACAGAGTGACGTCCCACGGCCCGGTTGCCGCCGCCTGGGGAACCGTGATCGTCCGTTCCCACACACCGTCACGGGCATCACCGGAGACCAAAGTCATCGAACCGAACCCGTGGCTCTGACCCGACTCATCATGACTCATGGAAACTACCGGTGCCTTCGAACCCGTAGCGTCAGTCAAACGAACCGACACGTTCACGGTCCCCGAACCGCCACTGATGTCCAGCGTCTTCGGCGTCACCGACCAGCTCTCCAACACCGGAGCCGCAGTATCCGAAACCGGTCCGGTGACCTCCACGGAGTCCAGCGTCCGGAAACCACCCGCCGAGTTACCCAACGTGTCAT
This sequence comes from Arthrobacter sp. USHLN218, assembly GCF_037144715.1. Classification (NCBI taxonomy): domain Bacteria; kingdom Bacillati; phylum Actinomycetota; class Actinomycetes; order Micrococcales; family Micrococcaceae; genus Arthrobacter; species Arthrobacter sp. USHLN218. The sequence continues at coordinate 399,172 of NZ_JBBCYT010000001.1, read as the reverse complement.
CCAACGGGTACAGAGTGACGTCCCACGGCCCGGTTGCCGCCCCCTGGGGAACCGTGATCGTCCGTTCCCACACACCGTCACGGGCATCACCCGAGACCAAAGTCATCGAACCGAACCCGTGGCTCTGACCCGACTCGTCATGACTCATGGAAACTACCGGTGCCTTCGAACCCGTAGCGTCAGTCAAACGAACCGACACCTTCACGGTCCCCGAACCGCCACTGATGTCCAGCGTCTTTGGCGTCACCGACCAGCTCTCCAACACCGGAGCCGCTACGTCCGCGTCGCCGATGGGATCGTCAGTTCCGACTATTGGTCCGAAGGGAGCCGATGTGGGCGAAGCGGTGGAATAGCCCGCTTTCTGACCGGTAATAGTGACGGACATGTAGCTGCCGATATCCGTGGGAATCGTAGTGTAGGTCGCCCCAGTTGCTCCTTCGATGGGAGTCCCGTCTCGCTTCCACTGATAAGCAAAGGTCATGTCTGAGGGTGACCACCCTCCCTTATCAGCAGTCAGTACAGATCCGCTCACTGCGCTCCCGAGAATCCGGGGCGTTTCGTATATGACGGGTCGAAGATAAGGCTTGTTTGTAAGTGCTGCAGTTGCGTCCGCCAACCCCGCGCCACACCCATTCCAGCAGTAGTTGGGCATAGGTCGGGCGGTCTCCTTGAGACGCCGTTCAACCGCAGCCGGCGAGAGTGATCCGCCTGCCTCAGACATCAGCATCGCCGCTACTCCCGCGACATGGGGCGCCGCCATGGAAGTTCCTTGCGAGTAGTGATAACTTTCGGGCCCAGGAACGGTGGTGCCGTCGTTTAGCGTAGAACCAATACCGCTGGTTACGGCGAATGTCATGTCACCGCCAGGGGCCGTTACGTCAACGGCAGAACCGTAGTTCGAATATCGAGCGCGGCTTCCTTCTCTACCGCTGGCGGCCACAGTGATTACGTTCTGGCAATTCGCCGGGCTCGAATTCCAAGCGTCGCGGTTCTCATTGCCTGCTGCAACAACAACTGCCGACCCTGCACCTATAGCAAAGTCAATGGCGGATTGGTACGTGTAGGAGCATGTACCACTGCCCCCCAGCGAAAGGTTGATTACGCTGGCGGGATTCACATTCGCTGGCGCCCCCTCAACGCTTCCTCCGGCTGCCCAGACGATCCCGTCTGCAATATCTGACGTGTATCCACCGCAGGCCCCAAGTGCACGAATAGGCAGAATTTTGGCGTCAGGGGCAACACCGGCCACACCCTTCCCGTTTCCGGTAACCGCGGCAACTGTGCCGGCCACGTGTGTTCCATGCCAGGAAGAGGATCCGCCCTCCGCGTTATTGCCACATTCATATGCGGCATACCAATCCCCCTCATCCTGAGGATTGGCGTCGCGCCCATCTCCGTCGCGTGACCTCGAGGAACTGGAAATCATGTCATACCCAGGAAGGACATTGGCGTTCAAATCGCTGTGATCCGTAATGCCGGTGTCAATCACTGCAACGACAACACCGTCGCCGCGGCTAACGTTCCAAGCACCGGGCACCCGCATTCCGGCCTGGCCCTCCCAAAAGTCCCATTGCAAGCCGTAGAACTCGTCGTTGGGGCTAAGCGACGCAGGCAGCATGATTTGATCGCTCTCGACATATTCGACGTCAGGACTGGCCTCAAGCCCTGTCATCAACTCCTGAGCTTCTCGCTTATCAAGCGGATGCTCCGTCGCGATGATACGAGCCCCGCTAGCTGAGGTTCGAACTTCCTTGACCGAGATGCCGAGGTCCTTGGCCACGTGCCCATAAGCGTTGCCACGTTCTGCAGAACTGCGGTTCGCTTTGGCCTTAAACTTGACGATGAAGCGGTCAGTCACCGCTAGGTCCTTCTCGGCCACGCCGGTTTCCGGCGCCACAGGTAATGGCTCATTGGCGGCTGTGGCCTCAGGTGCAATAAAGGTGCCGGTCACTAGTGCGACGGCGCACAGTGTCACTATTCCGGGCAGGACCCGGCTAGGACGAGAACGATTCATTAGATTCCTCGCAGGCTGGCGCTACTGCGAGATCAGCAGGAGCGCAGACAAAAGGGTTCGACCCATCGCGCCCCCCGCTCGGAATTATAACGTTTAACTCAAACTTTGTACCGGAGAGTGAGCGTCTCGCGTCATATTTCCACCACCACGGTCCGCTTTTCTTGAGTGCATCGAAAAACGTTTTCTGTGCGACCGACAGTCGATCCCGTTGCGGGAGGCACTATTCCTTGAAAATGGCGTCAATGACCTGCTGCGCCCAGTCGAGGATGGCCTGGTCCGCTAGGTCTTTGCCGCCGATGCGGGCGGTCTTGGGCTTCGGGATGAGGATGAAGTCCAAGGCCGGCTTCACCTGCGAGCCGGGGTACATCCGGTTGAGGCGCATGACCTTCGACTCCGGCAGCGCCGCCGGGGCGAACTTGATGAAGTTGCCCTGGGTGGCGACGTCGGTGAGGCCGGCGGCGCGGGCGCCGACCCTGAACCGGGCGACCGAGATCAGGTTGGTGACCGGCTCGGGCGGGGTGCCGTAGCGGTCGTTGAGTTCCTCGACGACCTCGTCGATCGCCTCGTTAGTCAGCGCGGAGGCGAGCTTCCGGTAGGCCTCCAGCCGCAGCCGCTCCCCCGGGACGTAGTCGTGCGGCAGGTGCGCGTTGACCGGCAGCTCGATCTTCATCTCGGCGGCCTTCTCCTCGGCCTCGCCGCGGAAGTCCGCCACGGCCTCGCCGACCAGCCGGATGTACAGGTCGAAGCCGACGCCCTGGATGTGCCCGGACTGCTCGCCGCCCAGCAGGTTGCCGGCGCCGCGGATCTCGAGGTCCTTCAGCGCCAGCTGCATGCCGGCGCCCAGCTCGTTGTGCGAGGCCACGGCCTTCAGCCGCTCCAGCGCCACCTCGCCCAGCGGCTTCTCCGCCGGGTAGAGGAAGTAGGCGTACGCGCGTTCCCGCCCGCGGCCCACACGCCCGCGCAGCTGGTGCAGCTGCGAGAGCCCGTAGTTGTCCGCCCGGTCCACGATCAGCGTGTTCGCGTTGGAGATGTCCAGGCCGGTCTCGATGATCGTGGTGCAGACGAGCACGTCGAACTTCTTCTCCCAGAAGTCCACGATGATCTGCTCCAGCCGCGCCTCGGACATCTGCCCGTGGGCCACCTCCACCCGGGCCTCCGGCACCAACTCGCGGATGTGCGCGGCCTGCCGGTCGATCGAGGACACCCGGTTGTGCACGAAGAACACCTGGCCCTCGCGCATCAGCTCGCGCCGGATCGCGGCCGAGGTCTGCTGGTCCGTGTACGGGCCCACGTAGGTCAGCACCGGGTGCCGCTCCTCCGGCGGCGTGGCCAGCGTGGACGTCTCCCGGATCCCGGTCAGCGACATCTCCAGGGTTCTCGGGATCGGCGTCGCCGACATAGCCAGCACGTCCACATTGGTGCGCATTTTCTTCAGCGCTTCCTTGTGCTCCACGCCGAACCGCTGTTCCTCATCGACAATGACCAGGCCGAGGTCCTTGAACTCCATCTCCTTGGACAGCAGCCGGTGCGTGCCGATCACCACGTCCACCGAGCCGTTCTTCACGCCCTCGAGCGTCTCCTTGGCTTCCTTCGAGGTCTGGAACCGGGACAGCGGCTGCACCCGCACCGGGAATCCGGAGAACCGCTCGCTGAAAGTCTCGTAGTGCTGCTGCGAGAGCAGCGTCGTCGGCACCAGCACGGCCACCTGCTTGCCGTCCTGCACCGCCTTGAACGCAGCGCGCACCGCGATCTCCGTCTTGCCGTAGCCGACGTCGCCGGAGACCAGCCGGTCCATCGGGACCTCGCGCTCCATGTCCGCCTTGACCTCGTTGATCGTGGTGAGCTGGTCCGGCGTCTCGATGTACGGGAACGCCTCCTCCAGCTCGCGCTGCCACGGGGTGTCCGGCGCAAACGCGTGCCCCTTCGACGCCATCCGCGCCGAGTACAGCCGGATCAGCTCGCCGGCGATCTCCTTGACCGCCTTGCGCGCCTGGCTCTTGGTCTTCGCCCAGTCCGAGCCGCCCATCTTCGACAGCGCGGGGGTATCGCCGCCCACGTACCGGGTGACCTGGTCCAGCTGGTCGGTCGGCACGAACAGCCGGTCCCCCGGCGCCCCGCGCTTGCTCGGCGCGTACTCCAGCACCAGGTATTCGCGCATCGTCTTGGTCGGCCCGGCGCCGGACGAGCGCTGCACCAGCTCCTTGAACTTCGCGACGCCGTGCTGCTCGTGCACCACGTAGTCGCCCTCGGTCAGCTGCAGGGGGTCGACGGCGTTGCGCCGCTTGGAGGGCATCTTCCGCATGTCACGGGTGCCGGCCGCGGTGGTCCTGCCCAGCAGGTCCGCCTCCGTGAGCAGCCCGAGCTTCAGCCCGTCGAACACGAATCCTTTGCCCGCACTCGCCGTCGTAATTTCGATGATTCCAGGCTGCGGTTCCTTCTCCAGCGACTCCACGCGCGCGGCGGGGATGTCGTTGTCGTGGAAAAGTTCGGCCAGGCGCGAGGCCGGGCCAGGGCCCTCGGTCGCCACTACCACACGCCACTGGTCGCGCACGCGCGAGCCAATGAAGCTCATCATTTCGGCCACGTCGCCCTGGTAGCCGCGCGGTTCGCGGGCCGCGAGCGTAAGGGTGTCGATGTCCAGCACGGTCTCGTCGTCCGGGTTGAAGGACGTGATGGACCACCAGGAGACGCTGTGCTCGAGCGCCGTGGTGCGTGTGTCCGCGAGCGAGCGGAACCCCGCAGTCTCGAGGTCCCCCTGCAGCGCCAGATCCAAAGGCGCGTTCCCGCCGTCGGATGCGGTGGCCCACGCCGCGGCGAGGAACTCCGCGTTGGTCGCCTCGAGGTCGTGCGCGCGGGCACGCACCTTTTCGGGTTCAATAACGACGGCGATGCTCGCCTCGGGCAGTTCGCCCAGGAACGGGACCATCGCCTCCACGAGCACAGGCGCGAGGGACTCCATGCCCTCCACCGCGATGCCGCCGGCGATCTTCTCCAGCATGTCCGCCGCGGCCGGCATCTGCCCCTTCAGCTTCGCGGCCTTGCTCATCACGCCCGGGGTGATCAGCAGCTCGCGGCACGGCGGGGCGTACAGCGTCTCCGGGTGCTTGATGTGCTCGCCAGACAGGGAGCGCTGGTCGGCCACCGCGAACCAGCGCATCTGGTCCACCTCGTCGCCGAAGAAATCGATGCGGATCGGGTGGTCCTCTGTGGGCGGGAAGACGTCCAGGATGCCGCCGCGGACCGCGAACTCGCCCCGGCGGGACACCATGTCCACCCGCGCGTACGCCGCCGCGGCCAGCTGCTTCACCACGTCCGTGAACTCGACCTCGTCGCCGACCTTCAGCGAGACCGGCATCAGGTCGCCCAGGTCCTTGACCAGCGGCTGCAGCACCGCGCGCACGGGAGCGACGACGACGTGCAGCGGCACCGTGCCTTCCGAGCCGTGCTTCAGGCGGCGCAGCACCGAGAGGCGCCGGCCCACCGTGTCCGAGCGCGGGGACAGCCGCTCGTGCGGCAGCGTCTCCCAGCTCGGGAATTCCTCGATCGACTCCGCCGGCAGGTAGCAGCGCAGCCCCGCCGCCAGGTCCTCCGCCTCTCGGCCCGTCGCCGTCACGGCCAGCACCACCGGCGCCCGCCCGCCGTCGGCCGCGGCGCCGTCCAGCCCCTCGATCATCTCCGCGAGCAGCGCCGCCCGCAGCCCGGGAGGCGCCCCGATCTGCAGGTCCTCGCTGCGCTCCCCCGCCGACCTCGAGGCCTGGGTGCGCACCCGTCCAAAGGACTTGTCCTCGGCCAGCGCGGTCCGCAGTCCATTCAGGCTCATCTTCGTCATCTCCGGGGTGCTCGGGAGTTCAGGCAACACGAGAACCCGAAGTTCGTCAGAACCCCGGGATCACGTCCACGAGTTTACCGCCTGCCTCCGACAGTCAGTACCTGCTCGGCGAGCTGCAATATCAGCGAATCAACACACCACGATCTGGGTCCCGGCGGAGCTGAAGCTGGAACTATCCGCAGGTGAGGACGTCCGGACGATTGTGATGAAGGAGCCGTACCCCTACGGTGAAGGCTTCGCACCGCGGTGGTGGGACCTCGACCCCTGGTGAACCAGATGAAAGGAGGGCAGGCACAGCTGCCTTCCCTCCGAGACTCCGTCAGTATTTACTTCGCCGGGTATTTCCATTCCCAACCGGCGGCAGCGTATCCGGGATGGAACACGAGCACGCCTTCAGCGGTTTCCGCGTCAAGAACGACTTTTCCAGTCGCCTTTTCTGCCGGCCCGATTTCCGAGGGTAGAAGCTCAGAATCGTCCAAGCAGGAGAACGATGCAGCCGTTCCTAGATCGGCATTGGATGTGGTTCCGTTTGGCGCAATGGTCTTGAACTCGAATGGGTTCAGCCCAAAGGAGGGGACCACTGAGTCAGCCAAGGCAGGTTCGGTCTTTACCGAAACGTCGAGGATGAGGATGTGGCCGTTCTCGGGTTCCGAAGCGAATTGACCGCTGCATTTTCCATCGACTGTGATGGAGTTGATTACAAAGGAAGCGACGTCTGTTCCGTCGTCTGATATACCTGCGCCCTGGCCGACCTCCTTGATTAGGTTGCCGCGGTCAGACCTTTCTGCGGCCGTCGCGGTGGGAGTAGCTTTTGCTACGGCGCTCGTTTCCCCGGCAGGTGCAACGCTGGGCGCTTCAGCGCTTTGAGGCGTGCTGCCACAGCCCGTCAAAAGGAGGGCGGCGGCAGCAAGGCAGGCGAGTGACTTCTTCAATTTTTCCCCATAGTGTTCGTGATTAAATCGGCAAAATCGACACTTCCAATATGGTTTAAGCTTAAACGTTCCGATAGAAAGTGCCTAATCTTTCCCCTGCTCACAGAACAAGCGTCGGTGAAGTCGAACGGGGACAACTACGACGGCGGGGCGAGGGTGATCATGGGCAGGTCGCCGTCGGTTTCAATCGCGTCGCCGCCGCCGTTCCGTGCGTGGTAGCCGGTGGAGAAGTGCCGGAGGATTTGGACGGTCGCTCCGGTGCCGGCGAGCCCTGCGGTGACGAGGTCGCGTTCGGTGTCCGTCTGTTCGGCGATCTTGTGCGTGATCTGGAAGGTGAAGAGGGACAGGCCCACGCGCCGGTCGAAGGTGGCGGCGCCGACGAAGTCCACCTTCCAGCCGCCGGGAAGCCTCCATTCGGGCGGGCAGGCCCAGAACCTGACGTGGTGCCGTTGCGCGGGGCTGCCGGCCACTTCCAGCTCAAAGGCCAGCGTCTCTTTCTGGCCGAAGACGAAGAGCGGGCTGACCGGGGCCGAGGGGTAGCTGCGGCGCAAAATGGAGTCGCGGACAATGCGCCAGCTGCTGGATAGCGTGACCGGGTCGGCCTCGATCCAGCCTGCCGCGGTCATCGCTTCCCGCAAGGAGTCAGAGTTCCCGATGACGGCCAGGTTCACCGGGTCGCCCAGCAGCCCGTCGACCGTCCGCGCCCGGCCAATGAAGTAGTTGGGCACGTAGATGCGGGTCAGGAGGCGGTTAATCCTCGGCAGCAGGATGTAGGCGGCGAGCACCCAGACGAAGAAGAAAGCCCAGGGCAGGCGGGCGTCGTCGCTGAGTCCGTCGATCAGCAGCTCGTAGACCGCCCATCCGGCCAGCACCGTGACCAGCAGGTAGGCGATCCGCTGCAGCCAGAGCACGACCGTGCTTGCCAGCCGGCTGTACCAGCGCGGCCGCGGCGGCGTGCTGTCCCGGGAACTTGTCCCCGAGCGGTTCATCGTCCCATTATGGCCTCGCACGCGGACGGCGGCAGACCGGGTTCTGCTCAAGGGCTAGGGGATCCGCTCGGGGAAGCCGGTTCCGCTGTCACGCTCGGCTGGCATTCCAGCCCGCTGGCGCTGGTGGTGGCGACGGTCGGGAACGCGACGTCGACAGACTGCCCCGGTTCAACCGTGAAGTCTTGTTTCTTCACGCCAATCACCTGCGAGTCCGCGGTACGCACCACCGAGAACTGCACGGTATAGGTGTTGGGGCTGTTGCCGACATTGCGCAGCGTCGCTTTGCCGCGCCACACGCCGTTCTCGTCGGGGGCGCACCTGAAGTCGGACAGGACGCCCATCCCGGCGGACGGGGGCGGCATGCTTCCCGTCCACGACTGGGTCGGCGTCATCGCCGGACGGGTTTCCGGGGGTTCCCCTCGCGGCGCGGAGCAGCTGGCCATTGCGGCGGCCAGTACGGGGATGGCGGCGAGGATAAGGATAGGTCTCACGAGCACAGAGTAGGTCCGGGTGCGGCCGGCGGTCGTCATCCGTTCCGGATGATCAGTGCCTCAGCGCGGCCGGCGGGCAGCTGCGTCTGCCGTCCCGCCCGGGACGCTGACGGCGGGCGCCGGTTTCAGCCAGACGGTATAGGACAGGGCGATGATGCCCCAGATGCCGAGGACCAGGCCGATCCGCGGGAACCAGCCCGCCAGTTCCTGCGTCCGCGAGGCGTCACCGACCAGCACGATGCAGGCGAGGAGCACCGCGGCGCTGATCGCGCCGGCGAGGATCGCCTTGCCGAACTCCCGCCATTCCCGGCGCGCACGCTGCCAGCCGTACAGCTTGGGCCGCGCCGGAGCCCCGTCGAACCGCCGCGCGAACTTGGCATCGAGCCAGCTGACCATACTGTGCCCGAACGCCACGGACATCCCGAGGTAGAGCGCGCCGAGCCCATGGCTCCAGTCCGCAACGGCACCGCCGCGCAGATCGATGACAATCAGGGCCAGCAGGAGGACGTCGATCAGCGGCACCGCGATCAGCAGGGCCCGCGCCGTCCGCGGCTTCCGCAGCACATACCGCGCCACGAGCGCCAGCACCAGAACGACCCAGAAACCGATCTCGCAGGCAATGATGGGCAGCAGCATCCGTCCCCCTGTAGATATGGCTGCGGTATCGGTTCCAGCGTAGCCAGCCTGGGACGCGCTACCCGTCATCCTTCCGGAGGAGAAATCTCAGGTGCAGGTGACGGTGCCGGTGCGGGCCGCGCCTGTCCAGGTGTTGGCGGTGCCAGGGACGTCGTAGTAGCCGCGGAGCTCGTACCGCCAAGTGCCTTTGGATTGGCCGTAGGGGTTGGTGAGGGTGATGTCGCCGCCGTCGGCGCCGAGCAGGCTCTTGGTCTGCTTGACGGCGCCGGCGGGGTCGTAGAGCACGATCTCGTGGCGGTTGGCGAAGGGCATCCGGGTATAGGCGCCGACGTCGATCTTCACCGTGGTCTGCGACTGTGTCTGGCAAGTGGCGGCGACGGCGGTGGTGGGCGCGGGGATGGTGGCTGTGCTGACGGGGGTGGCGGCGCCGGCGTAGGCGGTGAAGGCGGCCTGGGCCATGGCGGGAATCCCGAGGAGCGTGAGGGTCAGGGCGAGGACGACGGCGGCGCGGAGCCTTAACCGGCGGGTCACGGTGAATGCCACGTCGCTTGCTCCCTTCTCCTCGTCGTCGTACTTCAGTGTGGGGCACACGGCTCAAGGTTCCCGGAGCCGGAGCCTCAAGAAACGCGCAATTCCTACGCCGCCCTGGGCACCGGCGGGAGGCCGGCGGCGGCGAGGACGGAGCGCATGGCCCCGGTGAGCAGTTCGCCGGCGGGTCCGGGGCCGGGGACCGAGCCGGCGCGGAGCTCGGCCTCCAGGCCAAGGCAGTGGCGTTCGATCCGCAGGGCGCCGGCCATGTGCGAGGAGACCTTCAGGCTCAGGACCGCGTCCATCGAGTCCTCGGCGTCGCCGCGGCGGAGGGTGTCGAGCACTCGGCCGACCCGGGCGGGCAGCAGCTGCAGGTAGCTGCGGAGGAAGGTGCGCATCGCGAGCTCCTCGAGGGAGTCGTCGGCGAGGCTGGGGGGACGGTTGGAGTCCAGGTCGGGAAGATCGGTGTCAGCCATGGTGCGCCGGTTCCGTGTTGGTGTGGATGGTGGCTGGGTGTCGGTCAGCGTGACTGAGGTGGGTTCGGCCGGATGGTCGATGGGCTTGCGCCAGATGTTCACGAGCATGCCTGCGACCAGCAGGGCCGGGGCGCCGTACATCAGGATGTTGCGCACCAGGGGTTCGCGCAGCGTGCGGATGACCGTCCCGAGGTGCGGGATGGTGAAGGCGTGCCGGTAGACGGTGTCGCCCTGCAGCGTCGCGGTCCACGGGTCGGCGCCGTTGTTGGCATCGCCCTTGGTGCGGACGGCCGTGGTCCCGTCAGCGTTGGTGATCACCTCGATGATGCGGTGGGTTTCCACCCGCTGGTCCTCGACCGGGATGTGGTAGGTGATGATGTCGCCCTCGGCGATGGCGTCCACCGGCACCGGCACGGAGACGACGACGTCGCCCGGGTTGATCAGCGGAGACATCGAGCCCGTCAGCATGGTGGAGGTCTGGTAGCCCAGCACCCGCGGGCCGATGGCCAGGAAGAGGAAGGCCGCCGCGGCAACGATGAGCACCGCCGTTGTTACTGCGTTGCCCAGACGGCTACCGCGCTTCCGCCGCGAGGTGACCCGACCGGCTTCCGCGGCCGAGTGGCGGCCCCGGGCCGGACTGGCTGTGCGGCCGATGCCTTCAGACATTGTGGTCATCGCGGTTGTCCCTTGGTTGCTGTGCGGAATGAATTGGTACTGGATGTTGCAACTGGTTAGCCGAAAGGTCCGCGGCTCCCCCAACGAAGCCGCGGACCCGTGGAACTAGCTGACAGTTCCCGAACGCTGGAGACCATCGAACTTGAAGTTGATTACGCTCTTCAGCCCCTGATAGTTGTTGTCCGCACCGGTGGGGAGGCTTACAGTGAGCTTCAGATTGTCGCTGCGGTGGGCGGTACGCGATGCAAGAGTATTCAGATCGCGCACACCTACAATCGGCGAGGAAGCGATGACCGTTGTGGCGCCGCCGCTGCAGGTGTACGGAGCCTTGGTCCCTTCCCAAGCGCTGGCACAGGACTCGATGGTCAAACGGAGACCGTTGGTCGTGTTGGTAGACAGCAAGGTGGGGGCAGCAACGGTGTCCGCTGTTGTCAGCTTCAGATCGCCCAGGTTCTGCTCGCCATCATTGGCCAACGTGACCAGCCGTTCGATGCTGTCACCGGGCAGGACACCGGCAGCGGCGACGCTGAGTGCCGCACCGCCATCGGCCATGTTGATCAGTACTGTGCCGGAATCAACCTTGGTGCTGGCGTTGGTAGAGGAAGAAAATGTGCCGTAAGTGCCGAGCCCGGCGACTGCAGCGGCGGTCGCGACGAGGCCTACGGAGGCGAGGAGCTTGCCGGAAGTGGTCTTCATGCTGATGCCCATGTCATCTGTCCTTTGAACGGTGCTGCGGGTTTCGGTGGCCGCTCTTCCGGCCTGACATCGACAACTATCCGGTCGCATCCTCAAGGATTGTCCTGCTTTTGATTCAAGCTTTCGTCAAGGTTTCCCCCTGCATCTCAAGCCGGCTCAAGTCGCTCAAGACAGGCTCAAGAAGCCGCACGGGGACTCGAGGCGAGGCCGGCCCATCCCTCGACACGGATACCGGCGCCGTGATCCGCGCCTCCGGCAGTTGGTTGAGGGGGCTCTTCCCTGTCAGCAGCCGGGCCAACGGCCTCTTATGTCCCTTCGCTCCCGCCGGACGGACGAGCCAGAAGACGAGTTCCTCGGGTTGTATGCCGCGCCGGCGCGCCTCGCAGAGGAGAGCCGACAAGCCCGCGATGACCCGTCCGCCGTCGTCGAACTGGAACCCCGGGTAGCGCTTCTCTCCCTTGACCCGGACCTCCAGGATCCGGTCGGCCAGGGCAAGCCGGTGGAGTGCCTGCGGCGTGACCTGGAGGATGGCGGCCGCATCGGCCGCCGGGAACAGTCCGCACGCGCGGGCGATCGAGCGCCAGCAGGCGGCGCTCGGCCTGGGCCAGACGAACGGGTCCATGCTCTCCTCCGGAGCCGCTGAACCATTGGGGGAACTCTAGGTTCCCGCCGGCGCGGCGGCGCGGCCAGAGCCGAACGGCTCCCTATGCGCCCGGCGCGCGCCACCTGTACGCCGGGGACGCTATTCTTTCCGTGGAATACCGTTCAACCGGCCGGCCTCCGACGTCGTCCTGGATAGGAGACGCATGCCCCAACTGCGTGCCCAGCTGCCCTTCGCCAGGAACTTCCATAGCCTCGGCCTGCGGGCCCGCGTGGTGCTCTGCCAGCTGCCGCTGCTCTCCTGCATGCTCGTGATCGCCGCGGTGTTCGCCCTCGCCGAGCGGGCGATGTTCGCCAACCCCTTGTTCGCGCTGTGCCTGCTGCTGCACGCGGTGCTGCTGGCGGCCTGCGCCGGGGTCCCGTGGGAGCGGCTGCCCGAGCGCAGCTTCCAGATCGTCCCGGTGCTGGACTTCGCCCTGATCGCGCTGCTGCTGCACGCGGTGGCCGGGCGTATGCGGGGCTGGGGCTGCTGCTGGTCTTTCCGGTCATCTGGCTCTCGGTCAGCAAGTTCAAGAGCCGGATCCTGGTCAGCTTCGCGGGCACGCTGGCCGCGGCCCTGGTGCCGCTGCTGAGCCCCGGGAGCCTGGACGCCGCGCACCTGCTGCGACTGGTCCTGCTGCCGGCCGTCATGCTCGCCATCTCGGTCTCCGTGCACATCGTCGCCAACAACATGGACTTCCAGCGGGACCAGCTGGCCGCCAAGGAGGCCGAGGTGCGCCGCGTTCTGGCGGTGATCCGCGAGCGCGAGCAGCTGCTGCACGCCGTAGTGGACAGCATCGACGTTGGCCTCGTTGCCCTGGACGCCGAGGGCCGGGTGACGCTCACCAACCGGCAGCAGCAGGCGTTCGCGGTCCGGGCGGGCAGCCGGGACACGGCGCCGGACCTGCAGCAGGAGCGGCAGAAGATTTACGACGGCGACGGGGTCACCTTCCTGCCGCCGGCAGACCGCCCGGTGCGGCGGGCCGCGGTAAAACAGGAAGTGGCCGGGCAGCTGCTCTGGCTCGGAGAGGAGCCGCAGCGCATCGCGGTATCCGCCACCGCCCGCAGCATCGACGGCCAGGACGGCGACTGCGCGGGCGGATCCGTGGTGCTGTTCAAGGACGTCACGGATCAGCTGGCCAAGCTCGCGGCCAAGGACGACTTCATGTCCGGCATCTCGCACGAGCTGCGTACCCCGCTGACCTCGATCCTGGCCTACCTCGAACTGGCCATGGAGCACCCAGACCTGCCCGAAGACGTCGCCGCGCACCTGGAGGTGGCGGACCGCAACGCCGAGCGGCTGCTTACCCTGATCTCCGACTTTCTCTCCGCCTCCGCCGGCACCCTCGAGATCCGTCCCGAGCCCACCGACCTCGCCGGCGTCGTGCGCTCCGCGGTGCAGTCCGCCGCGGCCACCGCGGCCGCCAAGAACATCGCCCTGGACAACCAGGTTGACCACGAGCTCGTCTCCGCCGCCGACCCCGCCCGGATGGGCCAGGTGCTGGACAACTTGCTCTCCAACGCCATCAAGTACTCCCCCGCCGGCAGCACCGTCACGCTTCGGGGCTGGCAGCACGCCGGCCACTCCGTCCTCGAGGTCGTGGACACCGGCTACGGCATGGACGACGCCGACCGGCTCCGGGTGTTCGACCGCTTCTTCCGCTCCAGCTCCGCCCGCCGCTCCGGCATCCACGGCACCGGCCTCGGCCTCGTCGTCGCCAAGGAAATCGTCGAACGCCACGGCGGCACCATCGACGTCTCCAGCGCCCTCGGCGAGGGCACAACCTTCACCGTCACACTTCCCGCCGCGGAACGCCGGCCCAGCGGCTCCGCCCTGGGGGCGGAAGTGGTGACATCCGAGTAGGGCAGGGTCCAGACAATGGGGAAGCATGGCGGCGCCAAGGAGCATATTCCTTCTACGGTGAGGCCGTGGAGGCGTCCGTATCCATGCGGCCGTGGTCGGTCCGTCGGCCGTCCGGCACAGGGTCACAAGCCCCAGTCCCTGCGGGACACGTCAACTGTTGAGATGCATTACGAGCCGTGCCTTGGGAAATTCTTTGGGTTGAACGCTGCATTGTAATAGTTAACCGTACAATCCATGCCTCACTTTTATAACGATTCGATAACGGGACCTAAGAGGTTTACGTTGTCAGTTTGTTACTCGATAGGCTCCCCTTCTAATAGACCGGTCGGTCTTGGGGAAGATCGACCATTGGGGATGGCTGGGTAATCCGGCGTGAGAAATATGGGGGCAGTCTCCTATGAAGAAGTACAGTTGGGGAAATATCGGTACGGGAAAGCCCTGTTCAACCGACTCTTCCGCGCGGCGTATTGGCGACAGCGCGGCGGTGCGGTCATGAAGATTGCTATGGTCACCGAAGGCACCTATCCCGTCATCACCGGCGGCGTCAGTACTTGGTGCGATCAGTTGGTGCGGGGTCTCCCGCAATACGACTTCAGCGTCGTCGCCCTAACGGCCAACGGCAGGGAGCGTCCTGTTTGGGATTTTCCGGGCAACGTCACCGACCTGAAGATATTCCCGATGTGGGCCAAGCTTCCTGCACCATTGAGGTCGCGGTCTAAGAGGCGGACGTGGCAAAAAATCAGCGGCCGCGCGTTGGAAAGGTTGTGGTCGGCGGCACTGGGCCCCGACAACGAGCAAGCAGCTGAGGAATTCTCGGCCGCGCTGAGAGATCTGGACGAGGTCTCGCGACATGTGGGCCTTGCACGGGTCCTCGCGTCAGAAGGATCCGTACACGCGATTCTTGAAGCCTGGCGATCGCATCAGGGCCAACATCAGCTGCCGTTGCTACACGTCGCTGACGCTGTCGACGCAGCCACCCTAGCCGACCGGACGTTAGCCGTCATCGATTCGGCGACCGCAGACGACGGAGCTGACCTCGTTCACGCGTCCGGAAACGGCCCTTCGGCCCTAGTGGCTTTAATTCGCAAGTGGAGGTTCGGTACACCTCTTATGCTGACCGAGCATGGCGTCTATCTCCGGGAACGGTACATCGCCCTCCACGACGCGGGTTACAGCTGGCAGGTCCGCCGGATCGTCATGGCGTTCCTGCGCATTCTCTGCCGCGTCGTCTACGCGGAAAGCAATGTGATTCTGCCGGTCAACAGGTTCAATGGACGCTGGGAAAAGCACTTGGGCGCTGCTCCCGAGAAGGTGCGGACAATCCCCAATGGCGTCGATCCCGTCATGTACCCGCCGGTCATAGGCGAACCGGAAGTGCCGACCATTTCTTTCGTTGGCAGAATAGACCCGCTGAAGGACCTGGAAACCCTCATTGCCGCCTTCGCGATCGTCCAGCAGGAAATACCGGAGGCACGTCTCCGGTTGTTTGGTCCGGTGCCGGCGGGAAACGAGCCCTACCGCGACCGGTTAATAGCCCAGGCCGAGCAGCTTGGCGTTGCGGGATCTGTGTCCTGGGAAGGCCGCTGCGACGGTAGTCGTCCTGCGATCGAGGCCGGGCACGTCGTAGCCTTGTCGAGCGTCTCGGAAGGCCTGCCTTTCTCCGTTATCGAAGCCATGATGTGCGGACGGGCTACAGTCAGTACGGAGGTCGGCGGGGTCAGCGAGTGCTACGACGACGACCAGCAAACGGGACTGCTTGTTCCAGCGCGCGCCCCCGAAGCGTTCGCCGAGGCCTGCCTTCGCTTGCTCAAGGACGCGGACCTTCGCCAAGCAATGGGTCAAGCAGCCCGGCGCCGGGCCCTTGAGGTCTTCACGCTCAACGCTTTCCTGTCAAAGTACGCCGAAGCTTATGACAAAGTAGCCGAGGTCAAGCAGCATGCGCCTGCCTCGATACCCGAGGAACCGGTGCTGCCTGGCCAAGGCCGACATACCGCCCCGCGGAGGCGGACCGTTCAACTTCTCCGAACTGGACGGATGGCCCCCCTATGAGCATGAACCACGCAGTATCGCCGGGCGATGCCGCCCAGCCCGTGTCCGCTGGCACCTTGGACGACGTGGGACACAACGCCGTCGATACGTACGAGGTGGCCGCCCGTCTTGAAGCCAGCGGGCTAACCGACCGACAGGTAGCGAAACAGCACGATGTGGACGGCATCTTTGCGCTCAGCCGCGCATTGTTCAAGGTACATACCGGCGAGACGGTGCGGTCGCGCGAGTGGCTGGACCGCACTGAACTCAAGCAAGCAGCGCTGCGGGCGGCCGTCCTGCTCTGCGGCTGTGTACTAGCGGCACTGACCCAGATCGCGTTTGGCTCGCCCCCGGAAGCCGTCATGATATCCGGAAGCGCTGCCTGGGTTGTTGGACAGGCATGCGCCGGAACGTCCTGGGCCCGCGCCGGAGCAGGCCAGCTCGATCAAGGTCTTGCACGCGGTATTGGTATGGGTGTGATGTGGATTGGAGCTTTGGCGGCCGCATTCGCCCTAGCCCAAATAGCCGGTCTGTCAGTCCTCTCCATCGCAGTCATGACGTTCGGCTGGTGCACCTATGCGATCACCGTTAACCTGCTTGTGGTGATCGGCCGGACCACCGCTTTGGTCCGGCTGCTCCTGCCTGCCGTAGTCCTGATTACGGGGACGCTGATGGTCAAGGCGGACTGGACCCGTCCCGTTGCCGCCGGCGCCATCTTGCTGACACTCATGGTTCTTGTAGCGCTCCTCCTCCGCGAACTGCGGCGTGTAGGAGAGGCCCGCCGTCCGGACCGGGATGACGTGGCCGCCAGCTGGGCGCCTGTCCTGCACGCATCCTTCCTGGCCGCCACCCTGCTCTCGGTCCTGTTCCTCCTGCCCAATCAACATGCGCCGGCTCTCATTGCCGCGACCGTGGTCGGCGCGGCACTGGCCGATCCGGCGCTCGTCCTCTACCGGCAGCGGCTCAGATGGGCCACGGCAAACACTTACTACGTGCACTTCCTGGCACGCTCGGCTCGTTATGCGGCTTTGGCCCTTTCGGCCATCACGGCGGTCGTGGCAATCGTCGTCGTGGTTACGGCAGTGACCATTCTTGATTCCAATGACGCCGCAGCCTCCACGACGGCTGTCAGCGCGGGCGTATTTAGTACGTTGGCGACGATATCCACCGCTTTGACGGCATTCGGTGCCTCTTGGCGTTCGGTATTCGTTGCAGTGCTGGCCTTCGCGGTAGTGCTGATTTGGTGGGCAGTCGGACACTTTGCAGTCACCATCGCACTGCTCGTTGCGATCCCCGTCAGTATCCTGTTCCTCATGCAAAGAGTCTCCGACCCCCGTGTCCTCGCGTGACGGGTCCTCGGCTTGGCATTCCGTGGTACGTGCATCCTCTGGAAGACCCCCGTGCGTGGCAATGGCTCGCCGCCCCGGATCCCGTGCCTGGACTCGTGGTAGTCAACGTCCACAACGGGCCGGGCCGCGGTCACGACATCTACTACACGGAGGCTCTCCGGGACGTTTCCCGTACCAACCTGCTGGGCTACGTCGACGTCGATTACGGACAGCGGAGCAAAGACGTCGTGGCCGCCGAGGTCCGCGAGTGGATCGACCGCTACGCCATCACCGGAGTAATGTTCGACCGGGTCCCCACCTCGGAAAGCCCGCTAAACCTGTGCAGGGCATACGTTCTCGACGCCCGGGCGGCCGGCGCGACGAACGTGGCGGGGAATCCCGGCACTGTTCCGGACGCCGGATACCTCGACATTTTTGACCAGACCATCGTTTTCGAGAACACGTGGAGCGAGTATCGGCGAGTGGAATTTCCCGGCTGGCTGGGCGGCATCGCTGCCGACAAGATTTGGCATCTGGTGTACGGATGCCGTCCGGAAGAAGTGGCCCTAGCCATGGAGCGGGCCGGGCGGCTGGGCGTGGGATATGCCTTCGCCTCCACGGGGAACCTGCCCAATCCGTGGCGGGGCCTGACCGGCAGGCTGACTACAGAAACCCCGGCGGGCTAGGCACACCTCGGAGCGATAAGGCTCCAGTATGAGGGCAGATGATCCCACGGGTTCTCCGAGAGGGGGGCGTCCTCTAGACCCGCCATCACTTCGTCCGTGATGAAAATGCGTCCACCGTTGCGCTGCTGGGACAGCACGCAGAGGTCGTGGCGGCGCTCGGGCGGAGCGGTATGGACAAGGTGGCTGAAGCGGGCCGAGGGATACCGATAGACCCATTCCGGCGGGCTCCAACCTGCATATACTTCGGCGTATCCTTCGAACACCACCAGGATGTCGGCCACCGGCTCGGAGAGCTGCCAGTCATCCGAGAATGCATCTCCTGGATTGCCAACTACTTTGCCAGGTGAGGCGAATTCCTTGATGAAGGCATACAGCTCCCGATAGTAGCTGCGCATATCCCGGCCGTCGGAGGCCGGCTCGTCCGGTTCGATGGACATCTGGTCGAGGAAGATGCCGTCGATGACATACCAGCGGTAGTAGTTCCGGATGTCCGCTTTAACGGCGTCCAACGACCGCCGGCCATAGGCTGTGTCCACGTAGCCGACGACCTCATTGCCCGAGTCGTGACAGTAGCGGAGCGCTTCCACGTACGCCGCTTGAACGCCCTCGCCGGGTCCCGACGAGGGGTTCATGATGGCAATCGAAGGCGTCTTCATTGCCTCGCACATTTCCGCCCACAGACCCACGGTTCGACCATCAGGCCCCAGCTCCGGGCTGAAGTAGGCCGGAACCAGTTGGGTCTGGGCGAACGACGGGGTCTCGGCCCGTGCCGCCGTGCTCAGGAGCACCATGAAGGCGGCGAGGAAGACGCCAAGCCCGCGCCGGGCCAAAGAACGAGTCGGAAAATCCCCACCTTGAGAACCTCGATTGCCCCCAAGCATGCGTGAAGCGTAGCAGAAACCCCTTGCTGCGACGGACTTCAGGTCGCGTAGCCCTGCGGGTTGTTCTTCTGCCAGTTCCAGTGGTCCTGGCACATCTGTTCCAGCGTGCGAGTCGCTGACCATCCGAGCTCTGCCAGCGCCGCGGACGGGTCCGCATAACTGATGGCGGCGTCGCCGGGACGCCTGTCAACGAACTCATATGGGATGGCAAAGCCGGTTGCCTTGCCAAAGGCGGTGAGAACTTCGAGAACCGAGGAACCCCGGCCGGTACCCAAATTCCAGCGGCGGACTCCCGGACTGCGCGAGACAAAGTCCAGCGCGGCCAGGTGGCCCGCGGCGAGGTCGACGACGTGGATGTAGTCGCGGACGCCCGTGCCGTCCGGCGTCGGATAGTCATTGCCGAATACACGCACTTTGTCTCGGCGGCCCACAGCTACCTGGGCGACGAACGGCAACAGGTTGTTGGGAACATCCAGCGGGTCTTCGCCGATGAGGCCGGATTCATGCGCTCCCACGGGGTTGAAATAGCGCAGCAGCGCAATGCGCCACCTCTCGTCGGAGGCGCCTAGATCGGACAAGATGTCCTCGATCTGCTCCTTCGTCCGGCCGTATGGATTGGTGGCGTCAAGCGCCATTTTCTCGGTGAGCGGCACTTCGTCCGAGTTGCCGTAGACGGTGGCAGAGGAGCTGAAGACGATAGTGCGTACGTCGTGCGAGTCCATGGCATGCAGGAGGTTGAGCGTGCCCACCACGTTGTTGTGGTAATAGCGCAGCGGCTGCTCGACCGATTCGCCTACGGCTTTCAGGCCGGCGAAATGGATGACGGCATCGAACCGTTCGGAGTCGAAGATGTCTCCCAGCTTGGCCTCGTCCAGCAGATCGAGCTTGCGGAACGTTGCCTGCCGCCCCGCCAGCTCCTGGACCCGGCGCAGGGACTCCTCGCTTGAGTTGACCAAATTATCCACAACGACGACGTCGTGGCCCGCTTCAAGCAAGGCGAGAGTTGTGTGCGAGCCAATATAGCCGGTTCCCCCGGTAACCAAGACCTTCATGCCCTCTAACCTATTGCGTTCTGCGGTTCTATCCCCATAGGTATTTGGGCCCTAATAGCGGACATGTCACGCACACTCGGGGTGCATCGAAAGTCCATCCAAGACGCAGCCCGCCACGGACCTCTGCCCGCTCCGGAAGATCGCCGCCAGTTGGCCGATGCGATCCAAATGATCAACACAATGGCTATCAGGATGCCGGCCATCAGCACGCCGGGTCCTCCGTCCTCGAGGTCGTCGACACCGGCTACCGCGGGCTTTAGGTCACGCGAATGTGCCTTTTTGATTTACGTCAGCAGGCATACCGTAATTAGAGGCGTCGTCGAAAGGGCGGCCGAAGACGGAGGAATCATCATGACCGTGACCTCGCATGTAGGCGACTGCACCGTAACGAACTGCTCCTTCAACGATCACAGTGAGTGCAATGCCGCCGCGATCACCGTCGCCGGGGGTGAAGACCACGCAGCCTGCGCGACCTTCATCGACACCGGCAGCCACGGCGGACTGCCCAAGGTCCTGGCGAGCATCGGCGCGTGCCAGCGCGCGGAATGCACCCACAATGATCACCTGATGTGCCAGGCACCAACGATCCATGTCGGGCCCGGCCGGGACAACGCGGACTGCCTCACCTACAGCCACAGGTAGAGCCGCGCCCCTGGCTCAGGCCGGCCGGTCCACCCGTGACCGCCAGAGCAGGTAGATGAAGTAGGGCGCTCCCACCAGGGACGTCATGATGCCGGCAGGGATCTGGGCCGGCGCGATCACCGTCCGCCCGATGATGTCTGCCAGCACCACCGTGCAGGCACCGAGCAGTGCGGCCACGGGCAGCACCCGGGAATGGCACGCGCCGACGAGGGACCGGGCGGCGTGCGGAGCCACCAGGCCGACAAACGCGATCACCCCCACCGATGACACGGCCCCGGCGGTCAGCAGCACCGCCGTCGAAAGCAGCAGGACACGCGACGGTGCCAGACCGATCCCGAGGACGCGGGGCGAATCGTCGTCGACGGCGATGAGGTCGAGGTCGCGCCGCAGGCCGGCCAGCACCGGAACCGCCAGCAGCAGCGCCACCAGCGGCGGCAGCACCGAGGCGAAGGTCCGGCCGTACGTGGAGCCGGAGAGCCAGGTCAGCGCCTTTGTCTGGTTATAGGGGTCGGTGCTGACCAGCAGGACGGAGATGATTGCCAGCAGACCCGCCGACACGCCGATGCCGATCAGGACCAGCTTGTTCTGCTGCAGCCCGCTGCGGAACGCGAGCCCGAACACCAGCAGCGCAGTCAGGGCCGCACCGGCCAGCGCCGAGCCGGTCACCAGCCAGGCGCTGGCCATGGGGACGCTCGTGAGCACGACGATGGCCGCGAGGCCGCCGCCGCCGGACACGCCGATAATGCCGGGCTCGGCCAGCGAATTCCGGGCCACGGCCTGGATCAGGGCACCGGCAATCGCCAGCGCCGCCCCGGCGAGCACCGCGGCCGCGACGCGGGGCATCCGGGTGCCCAGGATGGCAGTGACCCGGTCGCCCGACTGTCCGGTGAGCCAGTTGGCCAGGTCCCCGAGCAGCAGTTTCGCATCGCCCAGCAGCGCGCCGGCCACCAGCAGTCCGGCCAGCAGGACGATCAGTCCCAGCAGTACGCCCAAATAGATCCTGCGGGAGCGGAGCCGCGCCAGCGCATCGCCGGCGGCGCTCAGCCCGGCATCGGACATCCGCAGCGCCAGGATCACCAGGAACACCGCGCCGAAGACCGTGGTGACGGCGCCGGTCGGCACTTCCACTCCGGCCTGCGCCCCGAGCACCACGCGGACCACCACGTCGGCGCCGATCACGACCACCGCACCGGCCAGCCCGGAGAGCGGAAGCAGTACCCGGTGGCGCCCCAGGCCGCGGACGCGGGAAGCGAGCAGCCGCACAATGGCCGGCGCGCACAGGCCCACAAAACCGATCGGCCCCGCGACGGTCACGGCGCAGGCAGACAGCAGCACGGCCAGGACGACGGCGCCGGTGCGTGCCAGGCGCGGATCGGCCCCGGCCAGCCGGGACGCGTCATCGCCGAGCCCGAGCAGGTCCAGCCGCCGGGCCATCAGCAGCAGCCCGGCGATGGCCAGCAGGATCACCGGCGCGAACTGCACCAGCTCGTCGTTGCTGGTCTGCGCGATGCTGCCCCTGCCCCAGGCGTACAGGCCCGTGGTTTCCTGGCTGAACAGCAGTAGCAGCCCGCTGGTGGCCGAGTGCAGGCCCAGGGCCAGCGCGGTGCCGGCCAGCACCAGGCGGATCGGGCCGCCGTTACCGTTGGCGCCGGCACCGGACAAGGCGAGGACAAGCAGGGCGGCGGCGAGCCCGCCCGCGAACGCCAGGCCGCCGGACAGCAGCGCGGGCAGCGTGATCCCGAACGCCGCCACCGCGACAATCGCCAGGTGGGCCCCGGCGTCGACCGCCAAGGTATCCGGCGAGGCGAGGACGTTGCGGGTCGCGGACTGCAACGCCGCGCCCGCCACGCCCAGCGCCACGCCGACCAGCAGCCCTGCCAGCAGCCGCGGAATCCGGGACGCGGCCAGGACGGCCGCCTGCTGGTCCGAACCGCTGCCGGTGAGCAGGCCGAGCAGTTCGGCCAGCCCCATGGCAGCGGTTCCCTGGGTGAGGTGGACCAGCGCGAAGAGGAGCAGGATCGCCAGTCCGCAGCCGGCAACCACGGCGGGCCCGGACCGGCCCCGTGCCTCCGCGCCGGCCGGATCCGGCGCACCCGCAACGGAAGTACCGGCAACGGCAGTACCGGCAGCCGGGGCGGGCCTCTTCGCAGTCTCGGTCATTGCGGCGGGCGCTACTTCGTCAGGGTGGAGACGAGGGCGTCGACGTACTGGGTCATCGAGGCCGGTCCGCCGAACATCCAGATGCCGTCGTCCAGGCGGTGCACCTCGCCGGCTTCCACGAAGGGCAGCGACTTCCACACGGCGTTACCGGCCAGCTCTTCGGTGAAGTCCTTGTCGGCGTTGTTGGTGATGTAGACGAAGCTGTCCGCGTCCAGCGTGGTCAGGCCCTCGACGTCGGTGGACGCCAGTCCGTAGGCGGCGTCGCCTTCCATCTCCCACGGGGAGACCAGGCCGAGTTCGGTGTTGATGTCGGTCATCAGCGACCCCTTGGCGAAGGGCCGGACCGAGACCTTACCGTCCGCCACCCAGCCGTCGGCGAACGCCACGCGGGAGCCGGCTAGCCCGGCCTTCTCGAGCGCCGCCTTGCCCTCGGCCACGGCGGCATCGTATTCGCCGATGGCCTCTTCGGCCTTCGGCTCGGTGCCGGTTGCCTCCGCGATGAGGTTCAGGTTGTTCTTGGCCTGGTCGATCTGGCCGCCCGCGTCGGCGGATTTAATGACGACGACGGGGGCCAGGTCTTCGAGCTGCGTGATCACGTTCTCGGCCAGGTCGGAGGTGGCGACGATCAGGTCCGCGTCCAGCGACGCGATGGTGTCAAAGCTGGGTTCGCCGCGGGTGCCGATATCGGTGACACTGCCGTCGAGCGGTACGGAGGAAACCCACGCGCCGTAGCCCTCGACGTCGGCCGCGCCCACGGGCGTGACGCCCAGGGTGACCAGGTTTTCAACCACGTTCCACTCGGTGCCGACCACACGCTTGGCCGGGCCGTCGAGTTCCACCTCGACGCCGCGCGAGTCCGTGACGGTGAGGCTGCCGCCGCCGGCAGCCTCTGCCGGTTCCGCCGGCTCTTCGGTTGTGCCGCAGCCGGTGAGCAGCAGTGCCAGCGCGCCGACGGCGGCCAAGGCCTGGGGAATCTTCATGAACGGGTGGTCCTTTCGGGTTGGTCATGCTGACGGTCGGTGTGCCGGCCGACCGCGCGGGTGCGCAGCCTGCCGGTCAGCGGATCGGTATGGGTGACAATCGGGATGGCGTAGACCCGGCTGAGCAGCTCGGATTCCAGCACTTCGTGGGCGGGGCCGGCAGCGGCGATTCTGCCCTCGGACAGGACGACCACCTCGTCGGCGAGCGCCGCCGCTTCGTCGAGGTCGTGCAGCACCAGCCCCACCGCGACGCCGTGGAGCCGCGCCAGGTCGTAGACCAGATCGAAAATTTCCACCTTGTAGCGCAAGTCCAGGTGGTTCGTCGGCTCGTCGAGCAGCAGCACGGAGGTGTCCTGGGCCAGGCAGCTGGCCAGCCAGACACGCTGCAGCTGGCCGCCGGAGAGTTCATGCACTCCGCGGCCCGATAGTTCCGCAATACCGGTCAGGGCCATCGCGCGTTCGACGGCGGCTGTCCCCTCGGGATCGGCGGCCCGCCAGCGTCCGCGGTACGGATGGCGGCCGAACTCCACCACGTCGCGGACGCTCAGTCCGTGCGGCACCGGCCGGCTCTGCGACAACAAGGTCACGTGCCGGGCGAAGTCGCTGCGCTTCATCAGCAGCGCGTCGGTGACCCCGCCATCGTCGGTGGATACTGCCACGCTCCCTGAAGACACATCGTGCAGCCGGGCCAGGGCACGCAGCAGCGTAGACTTGCCGCTGCCGTTCGGCCCCACCAGGGCTACGATCCGTCCGCGGTCAAGCCGCAGCCCGGCACCGTGGACCACATCCTTGTCCCCGTATCGGAGCACTAGGCCGCTGGCCTCAAGCCCGCCACTTCCCCTGTAGTGATTCACGAGTGAAAGAGTAGCTTAGCCTTACCTAATAAACCTACTTCGTCGTCCCAAGCCGTAAAAATGACTCGATGAGCCGGGGGCCCTCCGGAATCCGCCGCCGATAATCCTTCTTTGTTGAGCCGGTTGGAACGCGGAACGGCGCGTTAGAATTTGCCAGTCCATGGGGGAACACAGCTGGGGGAACAGCAATGGGGAACGTCTCGAAGCACCGGAATGGCGGCAGGAAAGTGCAGGCCATCTGGGTCGGTGTGCTGGCGCTGCTCCTTGTGGCTCTGACAGCCTGCGCAATGCCCCCGAGGGCTTCTTCTGTTTCCTCGAGCCCTGTCGGATCGGCGCCCGACGTTGCGCCGGCTCGGATTGCCTTGGTCATCGGCGACTCGCAGGCCAACGCCGGCAACGCCGTCCCGACGAGCGAGTCCTGGGTCTCCCAAGGGCTCGCCCAGGCCGGCTACGTGCCCAGGATCGAGGGTTATGGCGGGACCGGCTTCCTCAAGAGCCGCCCCAAGGACGGCCACCCGTCCTACCTTGAGTCGCTGAAGACCGGCGCCTACGACCTGCCCGCGGGGAACGTCGGCCTCGTCGTTGTGCAGGGCGGCGGCAATGACCTCAAGTACCCGGACGGCAAGATCAAAGCGGCGGCATCTCAAACGATGGAGATCCTGAAGTCGAAGTACCCTGACGCACGCTTCGCCGTCGTCAGCCCGCTGAACCAGAGCGGCAACCCTGCCTCACGCCGCATCGAAGTGGCCAAGGTCCTCGCCGGGGTAGCAGCGGCACAGGACGCGGTCTTCATCGACGCCACGGGCTGGGCGGCGGAGAATGACCTCGCGCAGTACCTGTACCCGGACGGCCTGCACCTCAACCCCGAAGGGCACAAGCTGCTGGCCCCCGTGTTTGCCAAGGCGCTGGCGGATGCCGGACTCGCTGCTGTCGTGGCCGCGGTCCGCTCCAACTGAAAACCCGCTGGTGAAGCCCGGCTGCCCCGTGCCGGAACTTCCTCTGGCGGCCCCTAGATGGCCGATACGATCCAGATGATCAACGCAATGGCTATCAGGATGCCGACGATGGTCCAGATCAGATTGCTGCCGCGCATGGTGCTACCTCCCTTCACTGCGAGGACTCCATTCTGCGCCCGCGGCCGCCGTTTCGTCCCCGGATTTGGGAAAAATTGAGCTTCGGCTTCACCTGACGGCAATGACCCCGGGGCCCGTCGAGCCCCGGGGTCATGCTTCCAACGATGGTCAGACGGCGGCCGCTTCGAACTCGCCCTCGTCGAGCGCCGAGATGCCCTTGTCCCGATTGACCATTAGCGCCAGCAGGTCGAACACCACGGTGGCCGCGGCGAGCGTGGTGATGTCGGCGTGATCGTAGGCCGGGGCCACCTCCACCACGTCCGCGCCGACAATGTTGATGCCGTTCAGCCCGCGCAGCAGGGACAGCAGCTCCCGCGAGAGCAGCCCGCCCATCTCCGGCGTCCCGGTCCCTGGCGCGAAGGATGGGTCCAGCACGTCGATGTCGATGGACACGTAGACCGGGGTGTCGCCCAGCCGTTCCTTGATTCGCTCCACCGCGGCCGGCACGCCGATCACGTCCAGGTCGGAGCAGCGGATGATCTGGAAGCCGAACTCGTGGTCGCGCAGGAAGTCGTCCCGGTCATACACCGGGCCGCGGATGCCTATGTGCATCGACTGGTCCTCCACCAGCAGCCCCTCCTCGAACGCCCGGCGGAACATCGTGCCGTGGGTGACCGGCTGGTCGAAGTACGTGTCCCAGGTGTCCAGGTGCGCGTCGAAGTGCAGCAGGGCCACCGGCCCGCGGGCCTTGTTCAGTGCCCGCAGCATCGGCAGGGCAATCGTGTGGTCGCCGCCGATTGAGATCAGCCGCTTCCCCTCCCCCAGCAGCGGCAGGGCCTGCTCCTCGATCTCACGCACCGCCCGGGTGATGTCGTACGGGGTACAGGCGATGTCGCCGGCGTCCACCACCTGGGTCTCGTTCACCGGCTCGACGTCGAGCTCCACGTGGTAGCCCGGCCGCAGCAGCCGGGACGCCTCGCGGACCCCCGCGGGACCGAACCGCGCGCCCGGGCGGAAGGAGGTGCCGCCGTCGAACGGGACGCCCACAATGGCGATGTCATAGTCCGGCACCCGGTCGATCTGCGGCAGCCGGGCGAAGGTGCCCAGGCCGGCGTAACGGGGAACTTTCGTGGCATCGACGGGGCCGATCGGCTCGTGGTTGGTCATGATGGTGCTCCTTACTTAGCGGTTGCCTTGGCGGCGGCGGCCGGTGCGGAGGGGACCGCAGCCGGCGCTTTTTCCTGGGTGAGTTCGTGCAGGGTCTTGTTGGCGGTCTCCGGTGCCAGCAGGAAGGTCGCGATGAGTCCGACGGCCGAGATCACCGCGCCGATCAGCAGCGAGCCGGCGGCGCCGAAGTTCAGGATGGCGAGCGGCATCAGGTACGTGCTGGCCGCGGAGCCCACCCGGCTGATCGCGGTGCCGAAGCCGACGGCAGTGGCCCGGACCTCCGTGGGGAACAGCTCGTTCGGGTAGACGACCTCCAGGAAGCTGGAGGCGCCGGAGGCGAGGGCGAAGATCGCCAGGGCCAGGAACAGCGGGCCGGCGTGGACGTCCGGGATGAAGGCCGGGATGGCCAGCGCCACCGCGATGATGCCGAAGCTCCACAGCAGCAGCCTCCGCCGCCCGATCTTCTCCACCAGCCACAGGCCCGGCACGCCGCCGACCACAAACAGCATCGAGATCAGGAAGGACCCGCCGTAGAGGTTCGCGTCGCCGGTCATGCCGAAGGAGGTCAGCAGGTCGGGGGCGAAGGTGTAGACCGCGAACAGCGGGATCACCTGCGCGGTCCAGAAGATCGAGACGAAGAGCGTGCGCTTCCAGTACTGGCCCCTGAAGATGTCGCTGAAGCGGCCCTGCTTCGACTCGGCGCCGCCGTCCTGCGTCACGTCGCTTACCCCGTACTGCGCGCCGTAGACCTTCTTGATCACAGCGTCGGCCTCGTCCACCCGGCCACGGGAGAGCAGCCAGCGCGGGGACTCCGGCGTACCCAGCCGACACAACAGCGTAATGATTGCGAAGAGCGCGGGGCTGGCCACCATGATGCGCCAGGCGTCCGGTCCCATGTCCCGCAGCAGGAAACCGACGGCGTACGCCACCGCCGCGCCCACCGCCCAGACCACGAAGGTCGCGCCGAGCAGCCGACCGCGGACCCTCCGCGGCAAGAACTCCGCGAGCAGCGACGTCGCAATCGGATAGTCCGCGCCGATGGCCATGCCCAGGAAGAACCGGCAGAGGACCACCTGCCACACCTCGGTGGCGAACCCGTTCAGCAGCGAGAACACCGCCAGCGCGATCAGGTCCGCGATGTACATCTTGTGCCGGCCGATCTTGTCGGTCAGCCAGCCGAAGACGGCGCCGCCGAAGAAGATGCCGATCAGGCTCGCCGCCCCGATCAGCCCGATCTCGGCCGGCGCGAGGTCCAGGCCCGGCGTCATTGTGATCAGCGCGATGCCGATGATGGACAGCGCGTACCCGTCGATGAACGGGCCGCCCGAGGCGAAGAAGGTCAGCTTCTTATGGAACCTCGTCAGCGGCGCGTCATCAATGAGATTGCTCGTTGCGCTCATTGCAGCTCTCTCTCGTCATGCTCAGTCAGAGCGGGAATAGCTGAGTACATGATTCGCGAACGGCATGACGCAGGACACCCGCAGATTGACTACAAACGGATGGACCGTCTATACATTCGTCTAAACAACGACGGCGGCGCTGCGGTTTGGCGCGGAAGGGAGCCCTATATGGCCATCACCGTGTCAGAGCTGCTGGCCGAGCCGCAGCTGGGCCTTCGCCTGCTCGCGGGGAAAGCGGGCCTGCAGCACCGGATCACCTGGGCCCACACCTCGGACCTGCCGCGGCTGTGGGAGTGGGTGACGGGCGGCGAGGTAATGATGACCAACGGCCTGTCCATTCCGGCGGACGCCCCGGGACAGGTCGAGCTGGCCGAGGCCCTGGTCGCCGCCGGCGCGAGCGCGCTGGCCATCGGCGAGAAGATGCACGCCCCGGAGCTGACCCCGGAATTCCTCGAGGCCTGCGACCGCCTGCCATTGCCGGTGCTCAACGTGCCGTATCCGCTGCCCTTCATCGCCATCGCCAAGTCCGTGGCCGAGTCCTCGCTGCTGGAGGAATCCCGCCGGCTGCGCCAGACCGCCAGGATCTACGACCTACTCCGGCTGGCCGGCTCCCCCAGCCAGTGGCAGACCCTCGCAGAGGGCCTGGCCCGCGAACTCGATGCGCAGCTATTCGTAGTCGACCGCGCCTGCCACCACCCCTGGCACCCGGACGGGACGCCGCTCCCCTCCCGGCTGGCCGACGCGCTGCGGCCCTTCATCAGCTCGGCGCCCGCCGCCGGCAAGAAGTTCCAGTGGCACAACACCGCCGCCGGCCACGTCCTCATGATGGACATCCCGACCCACGAGGACGCACTGCTTGTTGTCGTGCCGGCCTCGGCGCCGCACCCGGACGCCGTCGTCCTGCTCCACGCCGCCTCGGTGCTCGGCCTGGAGCTCTCCCGCACCATGCTCGCCCTCGAAGATCAACGCCGGCTCGGCGCCGAATTCCTCGCACAGGCACTCGAGGGTCGCTACGGCGCGGCCGAACTGGAGCGGCAGCTCAAGAGGTTCGGGGTCTCTCCGGATCGATTCGTCGCCGTGTCCGTCCGTGGCCTCGAGCCCGGGCAGTTCGCCGGCATCCCCATCGAACTATGGCGCCACGGCCTCCCGGTCATCAACCTCCAGCAGGGAGACACCCTGCACCTACTGCTGCCCGGTTCCCCGGACGAAACCCTGCTGCATGCCGTCCCCCACGACGCTTGGATCGGGATCAGCCGGCCCGCCGACGCCGCCGGCCTGCAGCACGCCCGGCAGGAATCCCTCTGGGCCGCCGCCACCGCCGCCCGTAACGACTCACGCCTGGCCCGGTACTCCGAGGGACCAAGCTGGCTGGGACTGACCGGCGTCGAGGAAGGCCGGGACCTCGTCCAGCGCCTCCTCGGCCCGCTCCTCGAGCACGACCGCGACAAGCACTCCGAGCTCGTCCGGACCCTGCGCACCTACCTCGAGCAGCAGCGATCCTGGCAGAAGACCGCCGACGCCCTCTTCACCCACCGCCAAACCGTCATCTACCGCATCCGCCGCATCGGCGAACTCACCTGCCTCGACATGACCGAAACCGCCACCCTCGCCCAGCTCTGGTTCGCCCTCCAACTCCACGACGCCATGGTCCCACAGACGCAGCCCTCGCTCTTTGCCGGCACCTAATCAAGTCCACCGCTATCAAGTCCACCGCTGCCTCACGCTCCACCGGACAGCCTGACGCTGAGACTTTGGTCGGTATGGCGGTCGAAGTTCTGGCAGGCCGGTCGTATCGCGCCGTCATGCGCAGGTCACAGTGACGTGCAGTCCTCTGCACATTGCGCAGCCGCACGCCGGCCTCGAGGCAGGCGGTGATGAAGACCCTCGGCACGAGTTCGAGTTGATTGGCTTCCTGACACGTCTGCTGACGCAGCCGCTCGATCCCTCACGCCGTGGCCCTGCTGTGCATCGGCTCTCCGAACCTGCGCAGCGCCAGGAAGCCCGATGTCTGGCCCTCAGCGGCGGCCTCCAGTATTCGCTGCCGGACGACTGGCACCGGGTTGAGCCCTAACTTTCAAGCATGCCAGGTAGACGCAGAACTGGTCACTGCATCCACACGGAAAAAGCCGTCGTAGCGTACGTATTCCGAGAGTCAATTATGTTTGGTGGGAAGGCTCCATAAATCGCCCAAGGCGCGGTCGAAAGAGCGCGGCTGAAAAGGTGACATTCCGCCGCCCGGGTAAGGCGTTGTTTCGCCAAAATATATCCCTGTGTCGGTATCGAAAAGATCAATCCTCATGAAGTCAAAGGAAGCGGCCAGATTCTCCGCGATTTCGATCATCTCGGTTAGATGCGCGGGCTTTGCGAGTTCCCCAAGATACGCTGAGGGTCCCTTCGACGCCGGGAGCCTGTTCCAATCCCGGTCGTAGAGCACCGTCCGTTCATTCCCGAATCTACCCTCCGTAGCGAGAATCATGCTGACCACACCGTCAAACACGTAGAACTTATAGTCGGTCGGCGCTAATGCGCCATCACCTATCCACTCTTCGAGCACGATTAGGGGCCTAGCCTGCGTATATGCCCATTCGCCTAGGGTCTTGCCCTCGGTTTCCTCCATCCAACTGGCAGTTACCATCTCCAACTGCTCGAGGCTGGGCTGTCCGTTTCCAATGAACACGCAATGCGATCGGTGATTTGCTTTCAATATCCAGCGATCAGGAAATACGAAACCCGCGAGCTTCTTGACGTCGTCACCGAACCACAGTGTTGCAGGTACTTTAACAGCCGAACAGTTTGTCGCGGCGAATCTCTTCATTTCAAGTTTGTCGCAAGTCCAAGCGATTTCCGGACGTCGGTCGTGGAGTATGCGCCAATTGACTTTTTCGTTGAAACTAAGAGGATGTCGAAGACGCGGAATCTGCCGATGCGCCTTAATGAAAAAAAGGTATCGCTTGACCGGCTGAGGAAGTGTACGAACCAGTTGCCAAAGAAGGGTTTTCATCTCATGTTTCTTTCTCTCGCTTGTTAAAGCTTTACCACTTAGAATTGCCCTCAGTTAGGTCGCTTGCAGGAACATACAACAACTTACTGGCGGCGTGAACGCGCACTCTCAGCGAATCCCAATAGCTCTCTAAAGGAGGATCGTACGTACGGAAATCCAACATACGAAACCGCAAGGTAGATTGCGATTGCCCCTAGACCGACACCCGCCTGCGTCCAACTTCCCGTGGTCAACCAGACGCACGAAAGCCCAATAGCAATGATGGGACAAGTGAAGGCCGCGAGGCTCTTCACCCCCCCTAAAAGGAAGCGTGCCACAGGAATATCAGCAACTCTAGAGCACCACCACACTGAGACGACCCAGTTGACCGCGTACCCGATCGAGTGTCCAGCCGCTACACCCACACCGCCCCAGGGCAGACCGCATAGCATTGCGATCACGATCAAAGGCTGCGACCACAGATAAAATCTAAACTGCGCGCCAGTGTTGTCTGTGGCAAGGTACACCCAGAACACAATTTGATTCAGCCCCCGAAAAACGCCCCCCACTGCCAACGCTTGAAATATCGGCACCATGGGCATCCACTGGTCGCCGAAAACAATTCGGATGAATGGCGAGGCCAATCCAATGGCCACGGCATACATGATGCCGAGACCGACGCCGGCTAATAACTGAGCGGATTCCAAGTATCGGAAAAACCGGGCTCGGTCCTCACGAACCCGTGTGAGAATTGGAACGGCCACTCTAGTCAGCGGTGCAACAATCTGCGTAATAGGCAACATAAGAACTTGATACGCACGTCCATACAAACCTAGCGTCGTGGAGCCCCAGAAGTAACCAATACTGAGATTGTCTACGTTCTTCGTAAAGTAGGCAATAAATTGCGAACCAAATATTCCGCCGCCATAGGACACGAATTCTCTGATGGACTCACTGGACTTGGGCAACCCAGGCTTCCACCTGCACAGCAGCATAGCTAGTACAAGGGAACAGGCTGCAATCACCAACTGCTGGACCACGAGAGACCAATACGTGCGCTCAATTGCCAGTGCGAACCAAATTGCGGACCCAAGGCCAAGAAGCGAGGGTAATGTATCGGCCACCGTCAAAGCGACGAATCGGAGTTCGCGGTTGATTTCAGCTCTGAACTGTGTAGACGCACCAGACAGCAAGAAGGTAATAGAAAGGGCCGCGATAATATCCTGCAGCGCGGCCTCGTCAAATAACACGGAGGCCGGCTTCGCCAGGGCGAGCGAAACGACGGACAGGATCACTCCCATGCCGAAGTTGATCCAAAAGAGATTTGACTTCTGACCGTGGCTTATGTCGGAGGCACGAGAAGCAGCGGTCCCCAAACCGAAATCGCGAAAAAGAGTTCCGAAAGCAATGAAACTAGTAACCAGCGCCAAGAGACCGAAGTCGCGAGGCGACAACAGTCTAGCTAGTACGACTGTAGAGGCTAAAAGGACGACAATTCGAACTCCCTGTCCCATGAGAACAACCATTCCACCGCGAATGGCCCGGCCTCCATGGTCATCGACGGTCGAGACCAAGTTATCCTTCACTTCCGGCCCGACATCGTGTTATTCGCGGACTGCGGTCCCCGGTTGGGATTCGTTTTCACTAAATCTAACCCTTTTTCTTCAGAGTCAAAATACGATTCGTGACCACGTCGAGCTGAGCGCGTGCCTGCAGAAGTGCTCGGCGCAGATCACTCTCCCACTTGAGGATGTCGCCAGGGTCAATTCTTGGATATGAGGCAGCGGGCTGCCCTTCATATGTGCCCACCCAGGTCAGATCGACGACAGCAAAATGCCGAGAAATTTTACCCTTAGAGGATTCGATCCATCCAATGGGAATTGCCCCTTCTGTCGCAGCGACAATAAGGGCGTGGAGTCGATCGCTCACCACCAGTTTGCAGTCTTGGTACAGCTGGCGAACTTGTTGCTCGTGATCGCTGTGGTCTGTGCCCTCCCACAAAATCGTGCCCCCGGCGAAAATGGAAGCTAAACGCGTCGCTAACTGCGTGTCCCGCTCGACCTGGACCACAAAGACCGGCTCTACATCGTGATCTTCCAGCAGCGTCCGCAACCATTCAATCCAGGATTCCGAGGGGAACCCACCACTTTTCCGCAGAAGAACCGCACATTTACCCCGGTCCCTTAAAGGCTTCCAAGTATCAGGTGTAGATCCCAGTGAGAAAGCCCAGTCAGGTGCAATTTCGCGCTGTTGGAAAAGTGCAGCGGTATCACGATCCCGCCACCTAACAACCTTCGACATTTTTGCCACGGCTCGATAGGGCATGATCAGAAGCCGATGCGTATTGGGTACGCCTGCCCCTATCCAAACCCCGCCCCCGTCTTGCATCTTCGAAATGGCGACCAGAAGACCCAACACACATAGTCTGAGCGACCCGGAGCGCGACACAGGAACCTCGCCGGCATTCATTGCAACAAGAGTCGGCTTCGTTAACGCACTCTTGAGAGCCATCCAATACCAGCGCAAGAATGACCCTTCGACAACGTCTTCCTTCCTGACGCCTAATCCAGATAAGAAACGGCTTGAGGCACTTCCCGTCCATATGCAAAGCGGACCACGCTTACGTAGAGAGTCTAAGTACGCCCTTCTGAGTAGAGAATCTCCGATGTTGTCCTCCTGGCCAGTTGACCAAACGAAGACTCGGAAATTGCTGTCAATTTTGCCGCGGACTCTGTATCCCATACCTGTATCGGCTCGCTCACATCTTAGAATTTCAGTTAGCTATTTGATCTAGTTTCTCTGCCACGGTTTTGAAAGCAACTTTCGTGCGGCGTACGCGGGATCCTTAGAAATCCAATTAATCATTGTCATCGAAGCTCTAAGATAGCTCCCCTGCGCCCGGTGTGCCCGCGCTGCGCGCACTAATGCTGCCATCTCGCGCTCCTGTAAAGACATAAGCTGAATTTCGAGGCAGAGAAAATCGGCATAGTGTGCACGTATACGCTCTTTAGCTTCAATTGCTCGTAACGCCGATTTAGAAGACTTTCCTCCGCTCAGGCTATAGCGGCAGGTAGGATCATTGCGCACGTCAATCTGACCCACCTGGGAGAGACGGATAAGTAGTTCATAATCTTCTGCATAGGCAGGATTTAACGGCTGAGGATCTACGCTTACGCAACGTCGGTAGCCCGCTGTCGATACAACCGCGGCACATGGGGGCCAAGGACCGTATCCATGCTTTAAAAGTGACTCAGTCGTAACCGGGGAGTATCGGATAGGAAATAATCGTTCTGCGCCGCCGGCACCTTGGCCTATAACTGTTCCTGCGGCAACCACAAGACCACGATTCTCTTCCAAACGGCGAATGGAGCCTCTGACACCCTCTGGAATTAGTGCATCATCTGCATCTAGGAATATCAGGTATTTAGACACTACTAGTCTGGCGCCGTTTATTCGCGCCTGAGCAGCTCCCGCGTTTTCTTGACTGACGCACGTAGCCCCCTCCTTTTCCGCAACCGCCGCGGTGTCGTCGTCCGAGCCATCATCTACGACTATGACCTGTTCCGCACCGGAATCGAATGCAGATTTGATGGCCACGGGCAGTGTTTGGGAAGCCCTATAAGCCGGTATGACAACGGATAGGCTGGGTTCCATATCGAGTGACTCATGGGCCTTGCTATGAGGGGACAAAACACAACCTCGCTGTTAGTTCAATGAAATTTGAATCACGGTCAAACTTGTCAAATTCTAGCATTCAGTCTTCAAGGAATGAGAGAATCAAAATCAGAAAGATCATTCATGCAGCGACACCTTTACGAGGCTGACTACCTAATGTTCGATCCGCCGACCTTCGGTCATCGCCAGCGTGGCTGAACACTAAGCCAAACAATAGAATAAGCCAGTACTGTTGCTGATTATAGAATGCGGAGGTAAGTGCGAACGTCAAGATGGCAACAGATATACCCGCAGCGATTCCTGATTGTCGGTGACGTATTGCATAAAGGAGCCTCCGAACTACAAGCAGTGTTACAAGTAGCATGACTAGCAACAACAAGATTCCACCTTGAAACCAGGCACGGAGAAGGTAGTTGTGTACGATCGAAACTCCGTTATAAGTGCCTTGACTCTCAGGACCCATTCCAACGCCGAGAAACGGTGCGGACTTGATGGTGGCCCATGCATACTCGTAGGCCATAAAGCGAATATTAAGAGACGCGACGCCCTCGTCGACCTTACCCGTCACGACGTCGAGTCGATAGGTCAGGTTAGAGAGAAAAGCAAAGGGGTTCCGATCCGAGAGGATAAAAATGACACTGGATATGCATGTAGCGGCTATCAATCCAGCCACGAATTTGAGCGTGGCGCGCTGACATACCAAGACCACGGTAAGGCCCACGACAAGGGTGATGATCGAGCTCAAGCTTCCGGTGCTGTATAGGCCCCCGACGTTTACCAAGCCTACGAGCAGGAGAATCTTTTTCCCCCTATTCCTAGTCGATAGGAGTACCCCTACACACGCAATTATCACAATAGAAGACATCAGGCCCAAAACATTAGGATGTCCCGCGAGACCACTTGACCTACCCGAATTCGCACTTGCTCCGAGTATTGTGGCACCCTGCATTTGAAGAAGCCCGACGGCTGCCGATACGCACTGAACATACATGAATGCTTTTAAGCTTGCGCTTCTTAACGTTGGGTTCGAATAATATGCGAGAACCTGCGGAACAACAATCAGGCTCAGCGCCAACGGAAAAGCGACTCGTACTCCTGTAATAGCTGAACCAGAATATCCCGCCAAGAGAGAAGCCAATAGAATTCCGAACGCAGATATGACCCAAACAAGGGAATCCTTGTATAGCCGGAACTTGCCAAGAATCGCCAAAAGAACGAATGCGATCAATATCAAGTTTGTTAGGCCGCCGAAGATCTGAGCTTCAACGAATCGGTGTACCGGCAGAAGGGCACATGTAGCTATCAAGAACCAGCGTCCGAGTACCGGTCGTGACGACGTCTGGCGCCTCATGAATGTATCTGTCGTGGGTAGCGTCACGACCGTCCACCTCTGCGGTTCTCTATTCGGCCACGTGCAGCGCTATATGTATCCGTTGCGAGACCACTTACGGCGAAGGGCCTGCGGCGAGTGACGCCCCGAGAGCCCATCAGTTTGCCTTAGCGCCCTGGGCAATAGTTCTGATTGTTTCGATGCAATCCTCTCGGGCGCGCATTCGGTACAATTTCGAACCGTCCAAAGCCGCACGATAGGCATCACGCACGGATGCCTCATTCATCAGATCTTGTATTTGAGCCCGTACGTCACTAACGGAGAATGAGTTTACGTTATGCACGTAGTCCGAGAGGCCTAGGTCGCTGAAAGCTCCGAAGCCTTTCCGCTCGTACGCGAGATGCACGACGTAGTGCCCTGCCCTAAGCGCCATGAGGGCCGCATGCAACCGAACTGCTATAACGACCCGGATAGGCCCATTCGGTCCTGCCAAGAGTTCGGCACGGCTCAGTATTCGCCTCTTTGGGAAGGTGTCAGTGGCTGGTCGATCGTCATTTCCGCCCGATGTACTCTGCACATACATGTCGAATTGAGGGAGCTCGGCGGCCAGCGAATATAGCCGATCTGGAACTGAACCCCGAACTGCTCTCACTGAAAGGACAGGCACTGACTCTACCGCTCGCCCCGGTATGGGACCTGCAACTTCGCCAGCAGCGAGGTCCGGAACCCTCATTGCTCCGACCTGATGGAACTCTTCGAGACTTCTGTCGTCCCGAATCATTACGCACTGGATGCGTTTGAGTCTCGAGGCCACGACGTGTCGAAGGCCGGCGCTGATCGGGCCGATACTCTGAGGCAAGTAGATTGCTTTAGTCCCGCATGCTGCCGCGGCAGCAAGCTGGGGTCCATGAACTGCTAGAGTTTTGAGCCCCTCGAGCAAGTTTCCAGCGCGCAGATATCCTCCGCCAACACCCACTACTAAATCAAAGTCACCCACTCTTCGGAGTGTCCTGATGTAGTCAGTAGAATATCCGAGCCAACTGGGCGCAGAACTGATTACAGTGGCCGATATCCCTGCGAAGGTCTCCGGATGCGAAGCGAGTACAGTTACTTCAATATTATCTCCGAGAGCTTTTCTAACTAAGGCCAAGGTCTCCTCAACGAGTAAACCGTCGCCCAGGTTATCCGCGCTGTAGGCATGTAAGACTAAAACTTTCATCAGCTGAGCACTCTCTCATAGACGCCTAGGTGTGCTCGTATGCTTTCGTCCCAAGAAAACTTACTAGCCCACGCCTTACCATCCCGGATGCACTTGGTGCGTGCAACTTGATTCGTCAAGGCAGTCGCTATGCCATCAGCAAGCCCCTCGGCGTCCAAGGCCTCCAGTTCCAAGGACGGTCCCGCAACTTCTTTGAGCGATCCCCTCCGAGAGGAAGCCACCACACATCCTGATGCCAGCGCCTCAAGTACCGGGAATCCGAATCCCTCGTAAAGGCTCGGAAATACAAATAGCAAACATCGCTGCATTAAAGCTGTTCGGTCCGTGTCGGAGACGAAGCCCAAATGGATGACATTTGGGTTTCGTTCGATAGCATCCATCGCTTCTTGGAAATCCCAGGCTGGCTTACCAGCGATGACGAGCGGGACGCCTAATGACGACAGTTTATCGCTTGCAAAAGCGTCAACTAACGAGCGAACGTTTTTACGAGGCTCAATATTTCCTAGATATAAGGCAAATTCCTTCGGTACTATTTCGCGCACCTTATCCGACAGTTCGGTCGGCGTAGAAAATACCTGGGAATCGATTCCGTGGGGTATAACCGACATCGAGGCACGATTGACACCAAATACATGCTCGATATCAAGTGCGCTCGAGTTCGAGACTGTAATTACATGATCTGCAGAGGCTATAGCGCGACCAACACGAAAGCGCCAAATTGCCTCTTTCGCAGGCGAGCGTACCCCTTCAACAGTTAAACTTGCAACGCCATGAACCGTCACTACAGACGGGCGGCGAGCAGGAGTGAGAAGGCCTGTATCGGCGACATAATGAAGGACTTCATTTGGCCGCCCCCTTTTGCGGCCTTCCACCGTTTCCCGGACCATGGTCGTAAGTGCGTTGTTGGTTGCAGGAATTCGAGCTAGTTCATGACCGAACTCAATTATTCCCTCAGAAATTCGACGAGCGTACGTCGTGTTCCCACCGACATGACGATCGAGAATTCGCGACGGCATAAAAATTTTCATCAGGTCGAAACCGCCTGGGCATATCCTGATTCAATCGCTTGGCGTTGAGCTTCGGGATTCATCGTTTCAAGGAGGCGTCTGCTCTTCGATCTCACCATCATGAACTTTCTCCGGTCATCTATTAGGGCGACCACTGCCGCGGCAGCTTCTTGCGGCGATTGCACGGACTCTAAATCGAATCCCTCGAAGCACTCTAGGTCTCTCACCAGAATAGGGAGGTCAGCGGCCGCCGCATCCAGCACGCTGAGAGGGAAGCCTTCATACCTGGCGCTATGGAAATAGATTGATGCGCTGTCCAGCTTAGACGCCAGTGAATCAGTATCCAACCAACCTGATACGTTCACCTCGCAGCTCTTTAAGTAGTCCCTATACGAAGGATCCCCATCACCTAACCATGTAAATTTCACCTCGGGACGCTTCTGACGAACCAAACGGGCGAGCGTTCCAAAGTATTCGGGATCCTTTTGGGCAGCCAGTCGGCCGGCCATGACTATTTCCGTCTGGTCTGACTTGGCCCACTGCGATTTCGTCACCTCAATTGTCGCGACATTAGGAACAAGGTGTATCGCAGGTCGCGCGTTGAGAGCTTGAGCCAGCCTTTTTTCGTGGGGAGTGAGCACAAAGATGGCTTTGGAATGTCGGCTGAGAAGCGACTCTGCGGCCCTGTAAATTGCCTTGGATAGATTTGATCGTTCTGGATCATCAAATACGAAACAGTGCGGCTGATATATGAGAGGAGCGGCAGGGCGAAGCGTCCGAGAGTAAAATCCAGCCCAGCTTGAATGTGCATGTATCAGGTCGACATCGGCCGCTCGAGCCAATCTGTTGACCGAAAAAATGCGACTAATCGGATTTTTGGGAAGACGAGCTGACTTGTGGTAGAGGCCAACACTGGGTCTAGTATGTCCCTCCCACAGCAAGAGATGTTCATGCTCAGGCACGAATTTAGCAATTGAATCTATGGCTCGGCTAACACCGCCGTCATAACACTCGGTGACGTGAAGTATACGCATTAAAGACTTTCTCAGGGAGGCCAATAGGGACTACGTATTAGGATCAGACCATAGCCGGAGCCCGCTATCCAACGCAGTAGCCTTTATGGTCCGGGCATTCCTATGACCCCACGTTCTCAATATACAGGTTTTGAACCCGGCTAAGAGGGGTGCCATGACGAACGTTACATGTGTCTTTCCTAGATCAGCAGAACAAGGTATGCAATCAGTTGTTCTTTCTTTGGGAACGCTGATTTCCCCGCTGGTGGTCGGGGAGCAACCTTGACTCTCCCTCTGGACTGCACTTCCTTGATCACCATTCCGTCTGGCCGCAGTTGCGGTGAAGCCGAGTTCTCATTCACTTCTGTGCGCCCCGACGGATCGCCTCGGAGACCAGGCTTCTATGGTTGCAGCAACCCAGCGTTCCCATCCTTCTTGAATATTCCTCGCCGTCCGGGCCCCTGCTCTTGGGCCTAGTTTTCGCGTGGAAGGGGATCGGTGCCGAGTTCCGTCCTCGATTTTCTGCGACGTCGAAGGCAACCAGTGTGGAACTCGTCGTCTAAAGTCGAAACGGGGCAGCGGCTTTGCTGTTCGTGATGGACGCTAGCACCGGGCAGATTCTTGATTGCATTTAGAGAACCGATAACATGACGGACGTTTCCTGAGATCACTTTCAAAAGGACGTTTATGCCCCGCACAGTTGGATCGCTCAATGAAGCCCTCGAACCGGGGTCGTCTCAGCAACGACGGGGACGCAGTTCATCGAATCGCAGGCACAGATCAGCCCGGATCGTGTTTCCGATCGTAGCGGCGCTGCTCCTGGCAGTTGCCTGTGTTGGATGGCTTGGTTATCGCGCGCTACAGGTGAAGGACAACCTGGAATCCGCCTTGGCGCTGTCGTCCCCTGTATCCAAGGCCGTCGCCTCCGGAGATCTCGAGAAAGTTCAACGCCAACTGGACCAGATGCAACAACATACATCGACTGCCAGATCCGCTGGAACAGATCCCCTTTGGCGCGTCGCGGGAATGCTTCCTTGGATCGGTGCGAACTTTGCAGCTGCCACGGACGCCACGGTGGCAGCAGATATAACAGTCAGTGCAGTGATCCCGCTCCTTGACTCCTCGGGAAGCCTGAGACCGGACCTTTTTACGCCGAAGAACGGAAGTTTTGACGTCGCCGCACTTTCTAAGGCTTCGCCGCAACTGGCTAGGGCCGCAGCTACGGTCGAATCAGCTAGCGACAGCGTTGCTGCAATTCACCGGGATGAACTAGTCCCGCAACTCGTCCAGCCCCTGGATGAGGCAGGGGCGGCTCTAAAGTCACTAACGGCAGCACTCAGCGGTGCTTCCGATGCTTCTGAGATCCTGCCTTCGATGCTCGGTTCCGAGGGCGAGCGCAATTACCTAGTTCTAGTGCAGAACAATGCAGAAGTACGCGCATCCGGCGGTATTCCTGGAGCCCTGGTACTCCTTACTGCCAACGAAGGCGCCCTGAAACTCGACGATCATGGCAGCGCCAGCGACATTGGTCGGTTTAAGCCAGCGCTGGAGGTCGACAAAGAACAAGAGCAGATCTACACCACCCGCTTGGGCTCATACATGCAGAACGTAAACTTGACCCCGGACTTCCCTACTGCGGCATCAACTGCGAGCCGCATGTGGAAGGCAAAGAACGCCGGCTCGGATATCAACGGTGTAGTGTCGATCGACCCTGTGGCGCTCGGATACCTTCTCGAAGCGACAGGCCCGATCAAGCTCGACGACCTTGACTCCATTTCTGCCCATCTGGGGTCGCTGCCGACGACCCTCTCCCGTGAAAACGTGGTGCGGACTCTGCTATCAGACGTCTATCAGGAGATCGAAGAGCCTACTTTGCAGGATGCTTACTTTGCTGCCGTTGCAGGCGAAGTATTCTCGGGACTCACGGATGGTGACATCGATCCCTCAACGATGGTGAAGGCGCTTCAAAAGGGAGCTGAAGAGAGAAGGCTCCTAGTTTGGTCCGGCGAAGAGAACGAGCAAAAAGTCATCGCTGATTCCGCGCTTGGCGGCGTGATAGCCGGGTCGGCAGATGAACCGAAGATAGGTGTGTATTTCAACGATGGAACCGGCGCGAAGATGGACTACTACGTCCGCCGGGACGTCAGACTGGAGAAGCGTTGTCAGCCGGACGGCTACTATCGCTACGCGGTCCGTACGACGATTACTAACAATGCTCCGGCTGACGCAGGAAAGACGCTGCCAGACTATGTAACAGGCGCGGGCGCCTTCGGAGTTAAGCCGGGAACGGTGCAGACGAACATCTATGCGTATGGCCCGACGGAATGGTTCTTGGACGCGGCGGCCCGAGACGGGAAAGCGGCACCGTTTGGCTCGTATAAGCACGACGCGCGCCCGGTCGGAGCGGCGACGGTCCGTTTGGCCCCGGGTGAAACAACGTCAATCGAATTCGAGTTCTCGACGCCTTACGAAACTGATGAGCCCAAACTCGACGTCACTCCTACGGTTCAGCCCACGTCCTCAGTACTCCAATCAAGTACTGCAGGCGAGGGCTGCAGCTAGATTTTGTTAGCCAATGGTTAAACGTTGCTGGGTCGAATTGCATTCGTTTTGAGGGCCTGTTAGCGTTCTTTTGGAACAACGTATAACCGTTGTCTTATGTCCAAGGCACCACCACTTCAATGACCCATGGGGGATCACACATGAAGAAGACTTTGACCGCCCTGGCGATCGCCGGATCTCTCACCTTTTTGGGAGCTGGCGCCGCACAGGCCGCGGACGCTAACTACCCGGCGGCGCCCGTAGTCGTAACCGTTGACGACTCGGTCGTAAATATCGGCCAGGTTTTCATTTTTGCCGGCTCGGGCTTCGACCCCAATGAACCGATTAACATTGCGGTCACCCTCATTGATGAGCCCAACGCCGCTGGTGCGGCCAGTGGCCTAGGCGCCGGTGGCGGACTCGCCGCCGCGGTTGGTGGCTTCATTGCTCCCGCAACCGTTGTCGACGGTTTTGGTGTTCAGGCCGACGAAGATGGCAACTTCTCCACAGAAATCTCCCTTGACGCCCCTGGCACTTACCGCATCACAGCTGAAGGTCAGGAGTCCGGCCTCACCCGCTCGATCACCGTTGACGTGGTCGCCGCTTCTGCAGCAGGCGGCCCTGACGCTGACGGAATCGACGGCGGCGCCGGTGGCACCGGCAATACAGGTGACGAGGACGCCGTAGCCAACGGCGACAGCCTCGCCAACACCGGCCTCGAGTCCAGCGCTCTCCTCTGGGGCGGCGCAGGCGTGCTGGCCCTCGGTGCCGGCGCTGCCGCTGTGGTTGTTTCCCGCCGCAAGAACGCCTAGTCGTTCCCAAAGCACCAAGTAAGGCTCCGAACCTGTTGGTTCGGAGCCTTACTGCATATGCGGTCCAGCGTTTAGTTGGCTGCGAGCAGGGCTTCCTCGAGGGCCACCCAAGCCAACATGGCGCACTTCACGCGTGCCGGGTACTTGGAGACGCCAGAGAACGCTGCTGCGTCCCCGAGGATGTCTTCGTCAGCCTCGATGGTGCCCCGGGAGCGCATGACGTTACGGAATTCGTCCACGAGCTTCAGCAGTTCGTCCCGATCCAGGTTGAGGCCGAGGTCATGGAGCACCGAGGCCGAGGCCATGGAAATGGAACAGCCCTGACCATCCCAGCTGATGGATGACAGGGTCTGAGCATCCTGGGCTTGGTGCACGGCAGCGCGCAGCGTGATTTCATCCCCGCAGGTGGGGTTGAGCATGTGCGACTCCCCCATCTTGTCACCCTCGGGAGCGTCGGCAAGGCCCGCGCCATGACG
Source organism: Arthrobacter sp. USHLN218 (assembly GCF_037144715.1). Lineage (NCBI taxonomy): Bacteria > Bacillati > Actinomycetota > Actinomycetes > Micrococcales > Micrococcaceae > Arthrobacter > Arthrobacter sp. USHLN218. Next base: position 356,099 of record NZ_JBBCYT010000001.1, on the reverse strand, counting down.
GAGCTTGGAGTGCTCCAGGATGATCTGCTGGTACAGCTGCTCGAGATCCGAACTCACTTACTTGGCTCCAAAGAACGGGCGGACCTGCGCGACGGCTTCGAGGAAGGCGTCCACATCATCCGTGGTGTTGTACAGATACGTGCTAGCGCGGGTAGTCGCGACCAGGCCGAGCCGACGGTGAAGGGGCTGGGCGCAGTGGTGGCCCACCCGCACTGCGATGCCCTTGTCGTCGAGGAATTGGCCGACATCGTGGGCGTGGACACCATCGACGTCGAAGGACGCCAGCCCGATGCGTTCCTCGCCGGCGCGGGGTCCCAGAACGCGGATACCGTCGATGCGCTCCAGCCCTTCCACCAGCCGTTGGCCGAGGTGCTGCTCCCAGGCATGGATTCGCTCCATGCCCGTCTCCTTGAGGTAGTTCACCGCGGCGGCCAGGGCGACGGCCTGGGAGATCCGCTGGGTGCCGGCCTCAAAGCGCGTCGGGGACGGCAAGTAGGCGGCGTGCTCCATCGTGACCGTGGTGATCATTGAGCCGCCGGTCAGGAACGGCGGCATGGCGTTCAGCAGCTCGGCCTTGCCGTAGAGGGCGCCGATGCCCGTGGGCGCCAGCATTTTGTGCCCGGAGAAGGCGGCGAAGTCGACGTCCAGAGCTTTCACGTCCACTGGTAGGTGCGGCACCGACTGGCAGGCGTCGAGCACCACGTAGGCCCCGACCTCGCGCGCCATCTGCACCAGCGTCTCGACCGGGTTGATCGAGCCGAGCACGTTGGAAGCGTGCGTGAATGCGACGATCCTGGTCCGGGGTCCGATGACCGAGTTGGCGTGTTCGAGCTGGAGGGATCCGTCGTCGTTCACGGGAATGTAGCGGAAGGTGGCGCCCGTGCGGAAGGCAAGCTCCTGCCACGGAATGAGGTTCGCGTGATGCTCCATCTCCGTGACGACGATCTCGTCCCCGGGACGCAGGACGAACCGCTCGGCTTCCTCTCCCCCGCGGCCCACGGACGCGTTGGAGAAGGCGTAGGTGATGAGGTTGATGGCCTCCGTGGCATTGGAGGTCCAGATCAGTTCGTTGAACCGGGCGCCGATAAAGGAGGCAACCGTCTCCCGTGCCAGCTCGTATGCGTCGGTCGCCTCCACCGCGAGCGTATGGGCGCCGCGGTGGACGGCCGCGTTGCGCTGCTCGTAGTACTCCTGCTCGGCCTCCAGTACGCACTGCGGATTCTGCGACGTGGCCCCGGAGTCCAGGTAGACCAGCGGGCTGCCGTTGACCTTCTGATCGAGGATCGGGAAGTCATTCCGGATGCGCAGGACCTCGGCGTTGTCGATGGGCCCAGCGGAGGGCTTGAGGGTGGCAGGTGTGGACACCACTGGCACGGGAGGTGCTCCTTGGTTCGCGGTCAGGACAAGGCGTCAGGCGATTACGCAAGACAACTTTGACCTAATCTTCCCACGATGGGTTCCCGAGTTCATCTGAGCATGGCCTAAATTTACGGAGCGGGAGCCGGCACCCGGGTACGGAAAAGGGGGCCGACGATGGGATGGGGGTGGCCCAGTCTCAGAGGCCGCCCATCGTCGACCCCCGCTTTCGGAGCCGCTTAGGCTGTGAGCGACATGGCGCTCTAGCGGAAGACATGTGTCTTCCGACACTCGATCATAAATCAGCGGACACGTTTCGTCTACGGGCTATTCGAGTGGAATTTCTGCTGTGCGGTCAGCAGGCCTTCGTCAATCAGCAGTTCCACGGCATCGGCGGAATCGCCGACCAAGAACGGCAGATCCTTCTTCTCAGCGGTGCCGAAGTCCTTCAAGACATAATCAGCCGTGTCCATCCGGCCCGGCGGACGGCCAACGCCCACACGCACCCGGTAGTAGTCCTTCGTGCCGAGCGCCTTCGAGATGTCGCGGAGACCGTTGTGTCCGCCTTCTCCCCCGCCGATCTTGAGTTTCACCGTATTGAAGGGGATGTCGATCTCATCGTGGACAGCGATGACATGGTCCGGCTCTACGCCGTAGAACTTAGCCAAAGCCGACACCGGACCGCCGGAGAGGTTCATGAAGGTCAGCGGCTTGCCGAGGATGACCCGCGGTCCTCCCGGCCGGAGGCGGCCTTCGACGACCTGTGCGTGTGCCTTGTGCGACTTGAAGACGCCGCCGAGACGCGATGCGAGTTCATCGAGGACCATCTGGCCAACGTTGTGCCTGTTACGGCTGTAGCCGGGCCCGGGGTTCCCGAGCCCGGCTACAAGCCAGGTGTTTTCCGCCAAGGAAGATTACTCGGCAGACTCTTCGGCCGGAGCAGCCTCGGCGCCTTCTGCGGCGGCTTCGCCTTCGGCGGGCTCCTCGGTCACGGCCGGAGCGGAGACGGTGGCGATGATGGTGTCCGCCTCGACGAGCAGGGCAACGCCCTTCGGCAGAACCAGATCGGAGGCGTGGACGTGCTCGCCGACCTCGCGGCCCTCGACGTTAACTGTGAGGCGTTCCGGCAGATGGGTTGCGTCAGCCTCAACCAGGACGGTCGGGTGCTCAAGGTTGAACACGGCGCCCGCGGCGATCTCGCCGTCGACGTGGACGCTGACGTCCACCTGGACCTTCTCGCCCTGGCGGACGGTCAGCAGATCGACGTGCTCGATGATCTGGAGCAGCGGGTCGCGCTGGATGTCCTTGGCGAGGGCCAGGTGCTCTTCGCCTTCGACATCGAGGGTCAGCAGGGCGTTAGCGGTGCGGAGTGCCAGCGTGGTGGCCTTGGCCGGCAGCAGCACGTGCAGCGGCTCGGCGCCGTGACCGTAGATGACTGCGGGGATCTGCTCGTTGCGGCGGGCGCGGCGGGCAGCGCCCTTGCCGAATTCGCTGCGGACTTCTGCGGAAAGCTTCAGGTCAGACATATTGTCTCCTACTTAGATCTCAACGGGTGAATGCCGGAGCTGCAGGGAATGTCTAGAGAGTTGTTGTCTAGCCACCGTCGATAACGGATACATTCTCGGATGAGGATGCTCCCTCGCCTAGGCGTCGCAATCCATACTAACAGCGCTGGCCTACCTGCTTGAAATCCCCCGATTCTTGGACCAAACGTGAAATCTTTAAGCACGCACGGCTGAAGGGAAGCCTCGTTACCTTCCGTTCATGGGCGCTGGGTTAGACTTTAGGCTGGCTTGGGGCCGAATCACCGCACTGGGAAGGACTGCAAAAGTCTCGTGGAATTGAACCGAACTGAAGAGCAGCCACAAGGCCTCGAACTCCGTGACTATCTACGGGTTCTCCACACGTACTGGCGAGGAATCGCCGCCATCACGCTGGTAGTCACGCTACTGGCCTTCGGCTGGACGTTTTTCCAGAAGCCGGTTTATCAGGCGGAGGCGAGCGGGAACGTCATGGCCTCCGGCGCTAAAGACCTCAACGCCCTTCTCGCCGCCGACGAGTTATCCAAATCCAAGGCAACCGTCTACCAGAACATGGCCAAGTCGCGTCCGGTTGCCCAGGCTGTTATCAACGAACTCGGCCTGTCCCTCGCTCCCGATGAGCTGATGCAGACTGTTGAGGTGGAGGCTCCGCTCGACACTTCGGAGCTGCATATTACGGCTTCAGCCGGGGATCCCGCGGAAGCCCAAAATGTGGCAAATGCCTGGGTAACTGCACTCGCGAACCAGGTCGAGCGGATGGAGACGGCGGGAACAGAAGATGTGCCAGCTGCAGTACGCTTGGAATCTTTGGCGCAAGCAGTCCTTCCCACTACGCCCGTTTCGCCGAACGTCAAGCTGACCTTGGCCATTGGGGCGGTTCTCGGCCTGATGCTGGGCTTGGCTTACGCGCTGATCCGCAACCATCTCGACCGCCGCGTACGTTCTGCCGATGTAATCGAGAAGCAGTTCGGTGTTCCCGTCATCGGTACCATCCCGCTGGACAAGCGGATGCAGGATCACCGGCAGGTTGTTGAGACCGGCGCGATCGACAACAACAGCGACCGAACGGCGCACGCCATGTCGGAGGCGCTGCGGGAACTTCGCACGAACCTCAGTTTCGTGGACGTGGACAACCCGCCCAAGATCATTGCAGTAACGAGCTCCGTTCCCGGCGAGGGCAAGTCGACTGTGACCGCCAACTTGGCTGTAACGATCGCTGCGGCCGGTAAGCGCGTCGTGGTCGTCGACGGTGACCTGAGGCGCCCGGTCGTCACCAGCATGTTCGGCCTTGTACCGGGCGCCGGTGTTACCGATGTCCTCAGCGGCCAGGCCGAGCTCGAAGATGTCCTGCAGGTGTGGGGCCACGTGCCGAATCTGGCCGTCTTGGGCGCCGGACGAGTCCCGCCGAATCCGAGCGAGCTTCTGGGCTCCAAGGCGATGGCGGACATGCTCCAGCAGCTCGCGGCCCACGCGACGGTGCTCATCGATGCTCCCCCGCTGCTCCCTGTGACGGACGCGGCCATCCTGTCCAGGATTGCCGACGGGGCCATGGTGGTCATCAATGCTGGCAAGACCTCGCTCGACGAAATCGGCAAGGCATTCGGCAACCTTGCGAAGGTGGACGCGCATATCTTCGGGGCCATCCTCAACCGCGTTCCGACACAGGGCGCCGACGCAGCCCAATACGGCTACTACGGGCAGTACTACCAGCAGGACGAGGTCGAGCCGATCCAGAAGGGGCGCCGCAAGCAGCCCCGACGCACCGCGGCCCCCGAGCCCGTAGCGACAATGCAGCTGGAGCCCGAGGACGAGTTCAAGGCTCTCCTCTCCGGTGAGCCGGTCCCCGCCCGGAGAACAACGCCGCCGTCACGGCGGTAGGACGTCCACTTCCTGTAAGAGAAGGCCGGTGCAGTTCAGTCAAGTGAAACTGCACCGGCCTTCTTTCTGCTTGTGGGCTTCACGGCAGCGGCTTTCGGAACGACTCTCGACGTCCGATGGGCCCAGCAACTGTCTCCGAGCTTTGATCTCCTGGGGTCGTGCGAATCCACCGGAGCACATGGCGGCTGCCATTCAGGCGGCGAGCCCGACGATGAGGATCGCCGGGATAGTACTTCGGCCAGGCATGACAAAAGCCCCGGCCCTTCTTGGAGGACCGGGGCTGGCTACATTTCAGAGGGTTTAGTAGGCGCCGTCCTTGGCCACAACGGCCTTGACCGTGCGAGCGATGATGGTGAGGTCTCCGGCGAGGGACCAGTTCTCCACGTAGTAAAGGTCCAAGCGGACGCTCTCCTCCCAAGACAGGTCAGAACGGCCGCTGACCTGCCATAGCCCGGTAATGCCCGGACGGACCAGCAGACGGCGGTGGGTGTACTGCTCGTACTCGGCCACCTCGCGGGCCAGCGGCGGGCGCGGGCCGACCAGGCTCATGTCGCCGATCAGGACATTCCAGAGCTGGGGCAGCTCGTCCAGGGAATACTTGCGGATGAAGCCACCGACGCGGGTAACCCGGGGGTCCTTCTTCATCTTGAACAGCGTTCCGTTGCCTTCGTTGCTCTCTGCCAGCGCTTTGAGCTTGGCTTCGGCGTCGACCACCATGGAACGGAATTTCATCATCCCGAACCGGCTGCCTTGGATGCCAACGCGCTCTTGCTTGAAAAAGACGGGACCACGGTCATCCAGTTTGATGGCCAGCGCAACGGCCAGCATGACCGGCGACAGGGCCAGCAGGCCAAAACCCGCAGCGAGAACATCGGAGGCGCGCTTCCAGATGAACTTGGTGCCGTCGTACTGCGGCATCTCCACGCTCATCAGAGGGAGACCTTCGACCGGCTTCCAGTGGATGCGGGGGCCGGCAACGTCAACGAGCTTGCTAGCGACCACCAGGGAGGTATTCGTGCCCTCGAGCGCCCAGCTGAGTTCCTTGAGGAACCGGTGTCCGTACGGTGCCGTCCCGGCGATGATGACCATGTCATAGCCGTGTTCCTTGACGGTTTCCACCACATGGTCCGGACTGGCCACCACGGGAATGGTGTGACCGCTGTCGAGGGTTACAACTTCTTCCTTGGCCGGACGAACCGCAGCGCCGTGGAGCCGGTAACCGGTCTGGGGGGACTTGAAAATCTTGGCCGCCACGAATTCCACGTCGGACATCGAGCCGACGATAAGGGCCCGGTGAGTGAACCGGCCTTTGGCCCGCTGGCGGACCAGCCAGCGACGCCAGAAGTGCCGCGTCACCAACAGGAGGACAAGGCCAAGTGGAAGGGCAATAGCAAGGTAGCCGCGGGCGACGTCGTACTTCAGCAGCATTGCGGCAATGGCGACGGCGCCGAAGGTCCCCAGGGTGGAGTTGATGACGCGGCGGTACTCGTCGTTCCCCACGCCGAGAACCGGAAGGGCACGGCTTTGGGAAATCATGAGGGCCAGAAGCCAAAGAAACGCGATGATCGCGGAGATCATCCAGTAGGCGTCCCCGAAGACGGACCCGACGAGCTCTTCGTCGGAGACACCGAACCGCAGGAACTGCGCCAGCAGTAGCGAGACCACGATGACGGCGATGTCCGTCACCATCAGCCGCGCCTGGAGGGACCTTCCCCAGCCCCGCTCTTGTTCGACCCGGCCTGCGGCCAACTGCTTGCGGGCTTCGTCCTGAGGCAGCATGGCATCGACGGAGCCGGACGCGCGCTCAATCGTTTCAGTCGAATAGCTGGATTGCTCCACTGTTGGACCCATGTACTTCCCCCTTGGTTCCTGCCGGGCAAGGCAGGCTATCTCCCGCTGAAAATTATACGGCTGCTCCTCGAATAAGAAGCCGGGGCCATGAATCGTTTACATAGTTTTAGCCGAATTGGGCACTCGGGTGGTACGAGCGTTCAAAATCGACGAGCCGGTCGAGGGCCGGGACGAGGTCGCGAACCATCTGCCGGTACACTTCGTCGTCGCGCCTGTACGGATCCACAATCTCGTCCTCCAGTGGGTCCACGGCACGGGTTTCGTACCGCTTCAGGGCCGCGAGATGAGGCAGGCGCTTCCAGCGGTACTCGACCTCGTCGTCGGACGTTCCCCCGGGAATCTCCAGCTGCGGGTCCGCCGCGATGGCCTCCACCATGCGGGCAAGCTCGCGCACCGTAAAGGTGCGCTTGAGCAGGCGCGGCATGAGGGTCAGGATCCGGTCCCGGTGCTCAACGCCCATGGCCAGGACGAGGTCCACGTTCGCCAAGTGCATCTCCTGCAGCTGGCGGGCGACGAAGCCGTCCGAGGTGCCGCCGAGCACGTGGAGGAGGCCCTCGGCGCGGGCGTCCATAGGTTTGCCGGCGAGGGCCTGGATGCCGGCGCTGCGGACTTCGAACAGGCCGGGTCGGATCTCGTCAAACTTCTGCTGAAGGAGCCTCTCGGCCATGGGCGAGCGGCAGATGTTGCCGGTGCAGATGGTGAGGATGCGAATCATAGATTGAACTTTAGCGCCGGGGCGCCCAGCTCCGCGAAACGCCAAACGGCGGCCGGCAGGTCAGACCCGCGGGGGCAGCAGCGGGTTTGCGGTGCGGCGGAGGACGGCGTTGATTTCGGCGCGGACGCGGCGTTCGGCGTCTTCGCCGAGGTCCAGGTTCAGGACGGCCTTCAACGCTCGGGCCATGTCCGGGGCGGCGGCTACGAACTCGGCCAGTTCGGGATCGGACTCCAGCCGCCGCGACAGGCTGCGGACCGTCTCGGCCGTCCAGCGGGCGTTGCAGTGGCGGTTGGTCAGAACGTCGTTGGCGTGCATCGGTCATCCTTCGGTGGCGGCTTCCACTCACCAGGCGGCAGGATGCGCCCGGCGGGTGCGAGTCGTCTCGCAGCACCACTCTCCCCCACTTCCCTCTCGGCCGAGGTGGACGTCGGCAAGAGTTCGGCCAACGTTCCCCGCCGCGTCACGGAACTGGGGGCGGGCACTCGGGCGCGCACCGCCGTCGTACTTCCGGCCCTGACCGAAACGTTTAGGCTCCGGCACCGCGCCAATTTTACAGCCGTCCCCGCGAAGGGGGCGCTGCTCAAGTTTTCCCCAAGCGCGCAGGCCTAAAACGTTCCATGGCTTGTTGCTGCCAGGCCTCCACCCGGTTCAGCGGGGCATTCTTCCCAGCAGCGCGAAGGAGTCGTCATGCGCACCTTTTCCACCAAGCGAGGCATCGGATCCGGCCGCGGCGGGAACGCAGCGCGGTCCCGCACTGGAGACTCCGAGTCCGGAGAGGCACCGCCGCCGGGAACCGGGAAAGGCAGGCTCGTTCCATCGATAGCCGCGGCGGCCATGCTGGCGGCGGCGCTCGGGCCGATGGGGGCGGTCCCGGCGAGCGCCGATGTCGCGGCCGTGGGGCCGGTGGACGCGCAGAACGGCTTCCCGACCTGGTACTCGGACGGCAGCGTGAAGCTGCAGCTGTGCTACATGGCCGGCGCCGGCTGCCTGGCGGAGCCGCCCAACCCGGCCGCGCCTGCTTCCTATCCGGACAACTTCCCGGAGGAGGCCTTCTGGTTCGCGGCCGAGGCCAGCGGCGGAAACCTCGGGCTCTACGAGGCGGCGCTGGAGGCGGCGCACGTCAACGGGCCGGTGGCTCCCGGCGAGCAGATGGGCTTCGGCCGGCTGCGCTTCATCCTGAACAACCTCAAGCCGAACACGGCCTACACCATCACGCATCCCTACGGCGTCAACACGATCACCTCGGAGCCGGACCCGAAGAACGCCGCGCTCGGCCGGATCAAGACCACCATCGATTCGGGCGTCTGCGCCCCCACTCCCCTGGTTCCGTGCAACTGGGCCGGCGTCGGGGCGGCGTTCCTGGGCGACTACGCTGTGGGCACCACCGCGTCCTTCCTGCGCCAGACCGGCGCCGCGCCCAGCACCCTGGGCGACATCAACACCCCGCGTCCTGTCACCGGCGCGCCGTCCGGGACCAACGCCGTCGTGGTCACCGGTCCTGACGCCGGCGGCCCCGGGATCAACACGCTGACCGTGGACACCTTCACCGTGCAGGGGCTGATCTTCAACGGCGACGACGGCGCCCCCAGCGCCCCGGACCTCGCGACGGCGAGCGACAGCGGCCGGTCCGCCACGGACAACATCACCAAGGTCACGACGCCGGTGTTCACCGGAAGCATCCCCGGGGCACCTAACGCTGCGGGAACCGTGGAGCTCATGATCGACGGCGCCGCCACTCCGGCCGCGTCCGCCCCGCTGGCGGCGGGCGCCTACTCGCTGCAGTCCGCCGCGGCGCTGGTCCCCGGCGTGCACCGGGCGCAGGCGCGCATCGCGAATCCCGCCGCCGCGACGGACCCGGCGGCGCCACCGTTCCTGGTCTCGCCGACGCTGACCTTCACCGTGGACACCACGGCTCCGGTGGCCTCGGTGGTGGCGCCGTTCCCGTCCACGCCGACCCTGGACAACACGCCCACGCTGAACTACACCGCCAACGAGGCCGCGCAGTTCGAATGCCGGCTGCTGCCCAGCAACGCGGCCTGGGATCCCGGCTGCACCTCGCCGATGACCTACGACGCGCAGGTGAACGGCACCTACATGTTCGGCGTCCGCGCCACGGATGCGGCCGGCAACGTCGGCGCCGAGGCGAGCCGGGCCGTGCGGATCGGCCCCGCCGACACCGCAGCCCCGACCGTCAGCGCCCGCGGCCCGGCCTCCGCGGCGACCAACGTCGCCGCCAACGCCAACGTGACCGCAACCTTCAGCGAATTCATGCAGGGCGTCACCGGCACCACCTTCACCCTGCGCAACGCCGCGGGCACGGTCATCCCGGCCACGGTGACCTACGACCAGGCCACCAAGCGCGCCACGCTGAACCCCACGGCCAACCTCGCGCCCAGCACCACCTACACGGCCCGGCTGACCGGCGGCGCCAGCGCCATCAGGGACACCGCCAACATCGCGCTGGCCAGCACCAGCTGGACCTTCACCACGGGCGCCGCGCCGACCGTCACCGCCCGGACCCCAGGCTCCAACGGCACGGCGGTGGCCTCGGCGGGCAACCTCACCGCGACGTTCAGCAAGGCCGTCGCGGGGGTCAGCGGAACCACCTTCACGCTGAAGAATGCCGCCGGAACCGCAGTTCCCGGCGTCGTTAGCTACAACGCCACGACCCGCGTGGCGACGCTCGATCCGTCCGCCAGCCTGCCGGCCGACACCCGCTACACGGCGACGCTGACCGGCGGCGCGACGGCGATCCGCGACACCGGCGGCACCCCGCTGGCGAGCACCAGCTGGTCCTTCACCACCGGCCCGGCGCCGACCATCACCACCCGGACCCCGGCGTCCGGCGCCACCGGGGTGCGGCGCGCCAACAACATCACGGCGACGTTCAGCGAGGCCGTGCAGGGCGTCACCGCCAGCACGTTCACGCTACGCAACGCCTCGACCGGCGCCGCGGTCTCGGCCGTGGTCAGCCGCAACGGGACCACCAACCAGTGGATCCTCAACCCCGGCGTGACGCTGGCGTCCAACACCCGCTACACCGTCACCATCACCGGCAGTACGACGGCGGCGCGGGACCTCGCGGGTAATCCGGCGGCCACGTCATCCTGGAGCTTCACCACCGGGACGCTGTAGCCGTACCACGTTCGCCGGGCCGCTTCAGGCGGCCCGGCGAGTCCTGCTTGCCGTACTTCGCTCAGACGGAGGTGCGCCAGTGCGAGGTGCCGAGCTGTTCTTCCATCTCTTCCAGCGGTACGCCCTTGGTCTCCGGCATGACCTTCAGGACCCAGATCAGCTGCCCGATCATGCAGACGAAGAAGATGGAGAAGGCCCACCCGCCACCCAGCGCGACGATCACCGGCGGAAATGCCCACGAAGTGATGGCCGCGAACACCCAGTGGGTGAGGCTTCCCAGCGACTGGCCGCGTCCGCGGATCCGGTTGGGGAAGATCTCGGAGATGAAAACCCAGATCACCGCGCCCTGGCCGAACGCGTGGGACGCAATGAACACCAGCAGGCCCACGAGCACCAGGATGCTGGAGGTCGTCGTGAAGACGGGCTCGTAGTAGAACATGACTGCCGCGAGGAAACCGAGGCTGATCAGATAGCCGATCGAGCCGACCAGCATGAGCCGGCGCCGTCCGAAGCGATCGATGACTGTCAGCGCGGCCATGGTGGCCAGCAGGTTCATCAGGCCCACGGCGACGCTCATCAGGAAGGCCTGGTTGGTGGACGCGCCGGCCCTCTGGAGCACCTCTGGGGCGTAGTACAGGATGGCGTTGATGCCCGACAGCTGGTTGAACGCGGCGATGGCCACGGCCATCAGGATGACTCTGCGGTGCTGGGCGGTGAAGAAGGGGACGCTGGGGGCGTTCTCGGCCGCAGCCAGCGAAGCGCGGAGCTCACCGATCTCCAGGTCGAATTCGGCCTGGGTGCTGCATAGCCGGCGGGCGATCTCGGCGCCCCGCTGGTCCTGGCCGACGCTCATCAACCAGCGTGGCGTCTCCGGCACGGTGAGCAGCAGGAACAGGAAGAGGATCGCCGGGAGCGCCATCACGCCGAACATCCACCGCCAGGCGGTGTCGGCGGGGAAGGAGATGCGGATCAGGTAGTTCGACAGATACGCCAGCAGGATGCCGAGCACGATGTTGAACTGAACCAGGCCGACCAGGCGTCCTCGATGGGCGGCCGGCGAGATCTCGGCGGTGTAGATCGGGGCGCACACGCTGGCCATGCCCACCCCGACACCCCCGAGGAACCGGAAAATCATGAACGGCACGAGGCTCGTGGCCAGGGCGGAGCCGAGCGCACCCACTACGAAGAGGGCGCCGATGACGAAGAGCATCTTCTTGCGCCCGTACCTGTCCGCCGGCGCTCCGGCGGTCAGGGCACCGAGGATCGTACCGATGAGCGCGGTGGCAACGGTGAACCCAAGGCCTCCCGCGGTCAGCTCGAACTCCCGCTGCAGTGCCTCGATGGTCCCCGAGATCACGGCGGTGTCGAAACCGAAGATCAGGCCGCCGAGTGCGGCGACGATGGCACTGCGAATGACGAGCGGTCGCATGTGATGTCCAAAGGTGAAGAGGCCGTTCCCCCGCGCCCTCGCCCGGGGGCCGGCCGAAAATTATGCTCCAGCCGATCGACGTGCACCTCGAGGCTCCCGGAGGCGTCCTCGATCATGACGGCTATCGACTATATGGGAGGAAGCCGGCCCAGAGGCGGTCCCCCACCGTGATGGTTCGCCGCGTCCCGCACCTGTGCTGAACGGGTGAACCGCTTCGGTTCTGTAGGGGAATTTTATACCCGGGTGGCGAGCGTGTGGCGGATGGATTGCCGTCTGGATTGCCGGCGTAAAGGAGCCATCAAGAATGTGCCCCGGCGGGTGCGCACGGCTGCCCCGCGGTGTTTACTTCAACTGTGAACGCGCCGCGCCCGGCGGCACGGGACGGAAGCCATGACGACATTGAGCTGGCCGCCGGCCGATCCCTCGGCTCCCCGGCCAAGCCGTAAGGAAGCACTCAGGAGCTGGCTGCTGTTCGGGCTGCGGGACAGCAGGGGAACCCATCTGGGCCCCGGCCGGGCCAGCGATCCCTACGAGACGAAGCACTCGTGGTGGCACGTGATGTGCCTGACCGGCGTCGACTACTTCTCCACCCTGGGCTACCAGCCGGCGATCGCGGCGCTGGCCGTCGGGGTGATCTCCCCGCTGGCCACCGTGGTGCTGATCGCCGTCACCCTGCTCGGGGCGCTGCCGGTCTACCGGCGCGTGGCGCGGGAGAGCCCGCACGGCGAGGGCTCCATCGCGATCTTCGAGCGGCTGCTGCCGGGCTGGGCCGGCAAGCTGCTGGTCCTGGTCCTGCTGGGTTTCGCCGCGACCGACTTCATGATCACCATGACGCTCTCGTCCGCCGACGCCACGGTCCATGCCCTGGCGAATCCGGCCGCTCCGGACTGGCTGCAGGGCCAGAACGTCCTGGTCACGCTCTTCCTGCTGGCGCTGCTGGGGGCGGTGTTCCTGCGCGGATTCACCGAGGCGATCGGGGTCGCCGTCGTCCTGGTGGTCGTGTACCTGGGCCTCAATGCCGTGGTGGTGGCCAACGCGCTGCTGGAAGTGCTGACCCATCCGGCGGCCCTGGACAACTGGTGGACGGCCCTGTGGACGTCGCACGGGGACCCGATCATGGCGGTCGGCATCGCGCTGCTCGTCTTCCCCAAGCTCGCCCTGGGGCTGTCCGGCTTCGAAACCGGCGTGGCCGTCATGCCGCAGATCCGCGGCGACGAGGACGACACCGAAGACAAGCCGGAGGGCCGGATCCGCCGGACTCGGCACATGCTGGCCGCCGCGGCCGCGATCATGAGTGTCTTCCTGATGACCAGCAGCTTCGTCACCGTGGTCCTCATCCCGGCCCAGGAGTTCCAGCCCGGCGGGCAGGCCAACGGCCGCGCGCTGGCCTACCTGGCGCACCAGAACTTCGGCGCGGGCTTCGGCAGCCTGTATGACCTGAGCACCATCGCCATCCTCTGGTTCGCCGGCGCGTCCGCCATGGCGGGCCTGCTGAACCTGGTCCCGCGGTACCTGCCGCGCTACGGGATGGCGCCGGCCTGGGCCAAGGCCGTCCGGCCGCTGGTGCTGGTGTTCAGCCTCATCGGCTTCCTGGTGACGTGGCTCTTCGGGGCCGACGTGACCGCGCAGGGCGGCGCCTACGCCACCGGCTTCCTGGTCCTGATGACCTCGGCGGCGGTGGCCGCCACGCTCTCGGCCCGCGGCCGGAAGCAGCAGCGCCGGGCCATCACGTTCGGCCTCATCTCGCTGGTCTTCGTGTACACCACGGTCGCCAACATCTTCGAGCGGCCCGAGGGCATCCGGATCGCGGGCATGTTCATCGCCGGCATCATCCTGGTCTCGCTGCTGTCCCGGGTGGGCCGGTCCTTCCAGCTGCACGCCACCCGGGTCCATCTGGACCAGCAGGCGCTGGAGTTCATGGCCCCGATTGTGGACGGACCTATCGCGCTGATCGCCCACGAGCCCTCGGACAGCAACGCCGCCGACTACCGGCAGAAGGTGGCCGCCGCCATCGAAGTCAGCCAGCTGCCCCTGACCGACGAACCGCTCTTCCTCGAAGTGGTCGTCGACGACTCCTCCGAGTTCGAGACGGAGCTGCGGGTCAAGGGCGTGACCCGGCACGGCTACCGGATCCTCGAGGTCCACGGCCCGGGCGTCCCGAATACCATCGCCTCCGTGCTGCTCCACATCCGCGACGTCACCGGTCTGATGCCGCACATCTACTTCCGCTGGACCGAGGGCAGTCCCCTCGCCAACTTCCTGCGCTTCCTCTTCCTGGGCGTCGGGGAGATCGCTCCCCTCACCCGCGAAGTACTCCGGGAAGCGGAACCAGACGTCGCGCAGCGCCCGCAGGTCCACGTCGGCTGAGCAGCAGGCGGCCCCTCCGGGCGGGCCTTACCAGGACGGTAGTGCCGGCAGTGCGCCGTCCGCCCGGACATGTTCGGCGTCGCCGCGTGCCAGCCACTGGAGCAGGCCCTCGCGGTCGGACTCGATGCGCACGCCGCCGTCGCCGATGACCCACTCGTCGCCCTCTTCGGTCACCAGCGTCATGCCCGGCGCATCCTTGGCGGACAGCGTACCGATGACGGAGTCGAGGGCGTTCAGCAGGGAGTCCGGGTCCGCTTCCTCGATGGTCCAGGCGGTGTCCAGGTCATGATGGTGGACCACCACTTCGGCGATCCGCAGCGCGACGATGGACGTCGAGGGAAGCACCTTGGTGTGGACCCGCACCTCCTGGGCCGCGAGCTCCCCGCCCAGCCGCTGGGCCTGCTCGGCGAAGTTCCGGGCGGACTCCCGCACTTCCTGGATCAGCTCCTCCCGCGGCAGCGCCGCGAGGGCGGCGATGGCCTCGGCGCGGGCCTCCGGGGAGGCATACAGCGGTCGTTCCTCGCCCGTCGTGGCCCAGTCGATGAGGTTGAGCAGGGCGTGGCTGTTGGAGGCGACGTGGGCGATGACGTCGGCCCGGGTCCACCCCTCGCACAGGGAGGGGGCGGCCAGCTCGTCGTCGGACAGGGACCCTACGGTGGCCAGGAACATGCCGGTTTCCCGGTCGAGGCGGGACAGGTCCGAGTGCAGAAGTGATCGATTGCTCATGCCGCCAGCCTAGCCACCGGCCCGCGGCCAAACCATTATCCCTGCCGCGCTGTTCCATATCGGGCTGATATGGAACAGCGCGGACACGGTTACTTGCGGAGCGCGGGCTCCGGCTCGGCAGACTCTGCCGGCTCGGCCGCAGGGGCGTCCACCTTGATCCAGGCGTTCTCGCCGCGGCGGTAGCGCCAGACGCCCAGTGCCACAACGACGACGGCGAGCCCCACCGACAGGATCAGCGACTCGCGCGTCTCCTCGAGGATCACCATGCCGATCAGCAGCGCGATGATGCTGGCGATCGCCAGCCAGGTCAGGTACGGGAAGAACCACATCTTCAGCGTGAGGTTCTTGGCCTCGGCCCCGAGGCGCCGGCGCAGGATCAGCTGCGAGGCGGCGATGACCAGCCAGACGAACAGGGCGATGGCCCCCGAGGTGTTGACCAGGAACAGGAACACGGTGTCGGGCGAGATGTAGTTCAGGCCCACGGTGATGAAGCCGACCACGGTCGAGGCCAGCACCGCACCGGCGGGCACGCCGCGCTTGGAGATCTTGGTCCAGGAGCGCGGGGCGTCGCCGCGGGTGGAGAGGGAGAACAGCATGCGGCTGGCGGTGTAGAGGCCGGAGTTCAAGCAGGACAGCACGGAGGTCAGCACGATGACGTCCATGATGACGCCGGCGCCCGGGATCCCGTACAGCTCCATGACGGCCACGTACGGGCTCTTCGCCACGGAGGCGTCGTTCCACGGCAGCAGGGTCACCACGATGGCGATCGAGCCGATGTAGAACACCAGGATGCGCCACACGGTGGAGCGCACGGCCTTCTTGACCGCGGCGACGGGGTTGGCCGATTCGCCCGCGGCAATCGTGGCGATTTCCGCGCCGAAGAAGGCAAAGACGACGACGAGGATGCCCGACAGCACTGCGGCGCCGCCGTTCGGGAAGAACCCGCCCTGGCCGGTCAGGTTGGACAGGCCCGGGGCCTCGACGCCGGGCAGCAGGCCGAGGATCGCGGCGATACCGAACAGCAGGAAGCCGACGATCGCGGCGACCTTGATGGAGGCGAACCAGAACTCGAATTCGCCGAAGGACTTCACCGAGGCGACGTTGGTCAGGGTCAGCAGCACCATCAGGATGAGCGCCCAGACCCACTGGTCCACGCCGGGAACCCAGCGGTGCACGATCGCGGCGCCGGCGGTGGCCTCGATGCCGAGCACGATGATCCAGAACCAGGCGTAGAGCCAGCCGATGCTGAAGCCGGCCCAGCGGCCGAGGGCCTTGTCGGCATAGGTGGAGAAGGACCCGGTCTCCGGGTTGGAGGCGGCCATTTCGCCGAGCATCCGCATCACGAGGATCACCACGAGGCCCGCGGCGGCGTAGGCCACGAGGATGCCGGGGCCGGCCTGCTGGATCGCGGCGCCGGAGCCGACGAACAGCCCCGCGCCGATGACGCCGGCGATGGCGATCATCGACAGATGCCGCGGCTTCAGCGACTTGGACAGGCCGGGCGATGCGGCACCGGCCGTCTGGGTAGGCGCGTCAGAGCGCATGAAACGTACTCCTTGATTGGCAGAACTTCGGCCCCGCGGCAGCGTCAAACGGGCGCGGTCGGCCCGGCGAAGACGAGCGGCGGACCGGAAGTTTCGTAAAGGGGATCCCCGCAGCCGCTAGGACGGGCGGTCGGGGGCAGGCATCTTTGTCCCGATCAAGTATGCACCCTCACGCCCGTCAGCAAAATCGGCGGATCCTGACGGTTATCGTTCGGTTTAGCTGACGGATTGCCGCTCTCCCCCGCTGGCGGCGCCACCCGGCCAAACGCCGTCGCACGTCTCCCCGCCCACCCAAAGCTGGGCGATGCGCGTTGGGCCCTGTTGCTTCCGGGCAGGTGGTGCTTGGATTGCCGCAGGTGTATCGGAAACTCCATCCGCAGGAGGAGCCATGGCAGACCAGTCGGCCCAGCAGCAGGCCAAACAACCGAAAACCGCCCTGGCCGGACCGTACGGCCACCCGTTCCACCCCATCCTGGTCACCGTGCCGATCGGCGCGTGGATCGCCGTGCTCATCTTCGACGTGGCTGCCATCGTCACGGATGACCCGGAGGTCTTCGCCCGCGGGGCCGTGTGGCTGACCGGGATCGGCATCGTCGGTGCGCTGGTCGCCGCGGTTTTCGGGTTCCTCGACTACTCCCAGCTGGCCGCCGGCACGAAGGCCAGGGAGACGGCAACCATCCACATGTCGCTGAACCTGCTGGTCACGCTCCTGTTCCTGATCGCGTTCCTGGTCCGCCAGTTCGCCGGCTACCGGGACCTGAGCCTGGTCGGCTTTATCCTCACCGTCATCGGCCTGGGCCTGCTCTCGGCTTCCGGTTACCTCGGCGGAATGCTCGCCTACCACTACGGCGTCCGGGTGGCGGACGAGCAGACCCAGAGCGAGGGGTTCCGGTAGGTGGTGCGCCACCGCAGGAATAACGACGGCGGAGGCGGTCGGCACGCCGTCGAAAGCGTCTCTCCCCGACAGGGCGACGGTTACTATCACTGAACGACGCACCAAAGCATGGGAGAACATCATGGCTGGAAACGGGATCAAGGCCGCGGCTCTTATTCGCGATGGGGGTGCCAAGGCAAAGCTGACCGCGGCCAGGTTCTATGCCATCGCCAAGGACCCGGCTACGCAGGAGAAAACAAAGAAGCTGGTCGACGACGGCAAGAAGGTCTACGAAGCCCTGACCAGTCCTGAGGCGAAGCGCCTGTACCGCCAGGCAGCGGATCTGGTCAAACAAGCGCGCAAAAAGTAGACGGCCGGCACCCCCGGCGGGGTCAGTTAGGCTCGTCGCGCGTCGATCGTCAGACAGGCGAACACCAATATACGAAGCAGATCGCAGGAAGGGAGCCACACATGAAGACCATGACGTGCCGGCAGCTGGGAGGACCTTGCGACCTCGAACACCGCGGCGAGACCGCCGACGACGTCATCCAAGCCCAGGACCGCCATCTCAAGGAGGCAGAGAAGGCCGGTGACGCGTCCCACCAAGAGGCCCGCGACGCGATGAAGGGCCGCTGGCGCCACCCGAAGAAGTCGCTGGGCTGGTACCGCGACATGAAGGAGGCCTTCGCCGGTCTCCCCGAGGACTGATCCCGGCCCACCAGACCTGACAGCGAAGGCGACGCACCGGCCTTAGCCGGGCGCCGCCGTCGATATTTAGGCCAGGCTCCCGGCCGCGGTGACGCTGCCCTGCGACACGGGCACGAGGCGGCTGAGCTGGGTGACGTGGCGCGGTTCGAGTTCCTCGAGCGAGGAGACGCCGAGCAGGGCCATGGTGCGCTCGATCTCGCTGCGGAGGATCTCGATCATGCGGTCCACACCCTGGCGGCCGCCGGCCATCAGACCGTAGAGGTAGGCGCGGCCGACGAGCGTGAACTTGGCGCCGAGGGCGACGGCGGCGACGATGTCCGCGCCATTCATGATGCCGGTGTCGACCATGACCGTGGCGTCGCGGCCGACCTCGCGGACCACCTGGGGCAGCAGGTGGAACGGCACGGGGGCGCGGTCGAGCTGGCGGCCGCCGTGGTTGGAGAGCACGATGCCGTCGACGCCGAGGTCGATCAGCTTGACCGCGTCCGGCACGTTCTGCACGCCCTTGACCACGAGCTTGCCCGGCCACATCGCGCGGATGATCTCCAGGTCCTCGTAGGAGATGGTCGGGTCCATCGCGGAGTTCAGCAGGTCCCCCACGGTGCCGCCGGTCGACGACAGCGAGGCGAATTCGAGCTTGGGCGTGGTCAGGAAGTCGATCCACCACCACGGGCGCGGAATCGCGTTCAGGACGGTGCCGGCGGTGAGCTGCGGCGGGATGGAGAAGCCGTTGCGCTTGTCCCGCATCCGGTGGCCGGCGACGGGGGTGTCGACCGTGAACATGAGCGTGTCGAAGCCGGCGCGGGCGGCGCGTTCCACCAGGCCGTACGAGATCTCACGGTCCCGCATCACGTAGAGCTGGAACCAGTTCCGGCCGGCCGGGTTGGCGGCCTTCACGTTCTCGATGGAGGTGGTGCCCAGCGTGGAGAGCGTGAACGGGATGCCCGCTGCCCCGGCGGCGCCGGCACCCGCGATCTCGCCCTCGGTCTGCATCAGACGGGTGAACCCGGTGGGTGCGATGCCGAACGGCAGGGCCGAGAGGCCGCCGAGGATGGTGGTCGAGGTGTCGACGTGGGCCGCCGGCTTAAGGATGTCGGGGTGGAACTCGATGTCCTCGAAGGCCTGGCGGGAGCGCTGCATCGAGATCTCGCCCTCGGCCCCGCCGTCGGTGTAGTCGAAGGCGGCGGCCGGCGTGCGCCGCTTGGCGATGCGCCGCAGGTCGTACGTGGTGAGCGCCGCGTCGAGCCGGCGCTTCTTGCCGTTCAGTTCGGGCTTCTTGAACTGCATCAGTTCGAAGAGCTCTGCGGGTTTGGGAAGCTGGCGGTTCATAATACTGATCCTCTCTGGAAACTGCCTGGTCCGGAAGCGGGTCCGGATGCCTTAGCTGTCCTGGTGGGCGACGCGCTTGATGAAGAAGGACGCGGTGATCGATACCGAGGCGCAGGCGGCGACGTAGACGGCGATCGGCCACCACTGTCCGCCGCTGATCTCGAAGAGCCAGGCCGCGATGATCGGAGCGGTGCCGCCGAAGATCGCCGCGCCGAGCTGGTAGCCGAGCGAGGCGCCGGTGTAGCGGACCTCGGGGGCGAAGTTTTCGGCAATCAGCGTGCCGAGGATCGCGTTGACGCTCCCCCACAGGATGCCGAATCCGACGACGGTCGCGGCGAAGAGCGCCCAGGTCGCCCCGGTGTTGATCACCAGGTAGTAGGGCACCACGAGCAGGATCGTTGCGGTGGCGGACCAGCGGTAGAGCTTGGCGCGCGGGATGCTGTCGGAGATGCGGCCGAAGATGGGCATCCAGATCGTGGCCACAAGCGCGGCCGCCGCGACGGCGAGGAGGACGGTGTTCTGCCGCGCCCCCAGGACGCCGGTGGCGTAGGCGATGACATAGGTGCCGAAGATGTAGAAGGGGCCGGTTTCGGCGGCCTTCGCGCCGATCGACACCAGCACGGCGCCACGGTGCTTCGTGACGACCTCCTTGATCGGCAGGCGCAGCTGGGCGCCCTTCTCCCGAATCCGCTTGAACTCGGGCGTCTCGTCGAGGCCGTTGCGGATCCAGAGGCCGATGAAGACGAGCACCACGCTGCCGACGAACGGCACGCGCCAGCCCCACGTCATGAACTGGCCGTCCGGGAGCATGGTCAGGAGCGCGACGACGCCGGCGGCGAGCAGCATGCCCAGGCTGATGCCCATCTGCGGCACCGCCCCGTAGAGCCCGCGTCGATTCTTCGGTGCATACTCGTAAGCGAGCAGGAGCGCGCCGCCCCATTCGCCGCCGATGCCCAGGCCCTGCAGGATGCGGAAGGCGATGAGCAGGATCGGTGCGGCAATGCCGATGGCCGCGTAATCGGGCAGCAGGCCGATGGCGACGGTGCCGCCGCCCATCAGCATGAGCGTGATGAAGAGCGTCTTCTTCCGGCCGATGCGATCACCGATGTGCGAGAAGATGATGCCGCCCAGGGGGCGGAAGAAGAAGGTCAGCGAGAACGAGATGTAGGCGAGCAGCGTCGACACGAACTCGTTGTCGCTCGGGAAGAACAGCTTGTTGAAGACCAGGGCGGCGACCGTGCCGTAGACGAGGAAGTCGAACCACTCGATGACGCTGCCGCTGAGGCTGCCCAGCAGCACGCGGTAGTTCAGCTTCTCTGCGCTCTGGGTTTTATCTGGGGACGTAGTGACCGTCACGAATCTCTCCTATGGGAATCGGAGCATGTGTGGCCCTACCATGTGGTCCGACCACAGAAAACTGTAAAGGTGTGACTGCTGCCACGTCAAGGTGTGGCGCAGGAGACCTCCCTGCCAGCTATCGACTTCCCGTTCGGCCGCTGTCATCCTGTTGCCATGACAGCGAGCCGGAATGCGGTGGTCAAGGAACCGTCCATTGCTCTGTGGCGCCTGCTGGTGCACACAGGGGCAGGCGTACTCGTGGGCCTTGCAGCCTATGCCCTGATCGCATGGCTGGATGAGCCACCACATCAGCTGGTGGCGATCATATTTGCCGTTCTGGGCGGCGTGGCCGCGTTTGGGGTCAGCCGGATGAGGATGCGGGCCGCCGTGCAGCGCCATCTCTGGGAGAAAGCCGGCGACGCCGCTGACTTCGGTGTCCTTGCCGTCCTGCTCGGGCTCAGCCAGTCGTCCGGCGCCGGGGGCGTTGCGCCGTCCGGATTCTGGGGCGGGTCGGCCGAGGTCGGTGGCGGGTTTGACGCCGGGGGCGGCGGGGACAGCGGCTGTTAGCCTCCGCCCACCATGCCCGGCGTCCGAATTAGCGGAGTGTTCCGCCGATCACCAGCATGAGGAAGAGGGCCACCGGGAATGCCACCGCTGCCATGGCCGCAGCAAGCAGCGAGGATGCCGTCAGTGCAATGACTCGCTGACGCCTGATCCACCGGGGATTGGCGCGGTGCAGAATCAGCGCTGCGTAGAGGCCGAGCACAGCGACGGCGGCGGGGAAGCCGAGGAACAACACCGCCTGCCCCACGTTGGAAACAGGGTCGCTTGCCGTGTACATGGACGCCGCGTTGATTGTGTGCGGCCCGAACACATTGACGAGGATCAGCAGCAGCGGGTAGACCGTCAGGCTGAGCGCCATGATCGCCAGCCCGGCCTTCCTGAGCGTGATCATTGGCCCGCCCTGTCCACAACGGCCGCAAGGGCTCTGGCCCATCCGGTCCTGCGGGGACGCGCCTCCGTGGCTAGGCTCTGCATGGCAGCACTCTACCGACGTGCGGCGTTGAGGCTTGTGCCGCTGAACACACATCTGCCAGCTGCCGGCGCCCACGCGATCGTGTCCGATTTGGAACCTTTTGCCCGGCTCGGGACAACGCGCCCGCGCGTAGAGTGCTGCTTGGATCTCCGTCCGGTCCGTCCTGAGGAGCAGGGATATGTCACTTCGTTGGTCTGCGGCCGTTGCGGCCGCCGTGGTGCTCGGCCTGACCACAGCGGCACCCCAGGGACTCGCGCAGGCGAGCAGTCCGCCGTCGTCCGTTGCCGTGGAGAGGACAGCCGCGGTTCCCACACCGGCGCAGCAGCTGGCCAAGCTGACCCTGGACCAGCGGATCGGCCAGGTGGTGATGGGCGGCGTTCCGGCCACCGGTGCCAGCAGCAGTGATCTGGCCATGATCAAGCGCTACCACATGGGAAACATCTTCCTGTCGGGCCGCAGTTCCAAGGGCGTCGCCGCCACGCGCAAGGTGACCAGCGCCCTGCGCGCCACCGTATCCGCCCGTTCCACCGGTGGCGTTCCCCTGTTCATCGCCACCGACCAGGAAGGCGGATACGTCCAGGTGCTCAGCGGTCCGGGCTTCGAAACGATTCCCACCGCGCTGCATCAAGGCCGCTGGCTTCCGCGTTCGGTGCAGGTCAGCGCCAAACGCTGGGGCGCGCAGCTGCGCTCGGCCGGGGTGAACGTGAACCTGGCGCCGGTGGCGGACACCGTTCCGGCCTCTATCGGGACCAACAACCTGCCGATCGGCTACTGGAACCGCGAGTTCGGCAACACGCCCGGTCCCGTCGCCGCCGACGTGGTCGCGTTTTCGAAGGGCATGAAGGCGTCTGGAGTCGCCCCGGTGGTCAAGCACTTCCCCGGGCTGGGGCGCGTCCACCTGAACACCGATATTTCGAGCGGCGTCACGGACACCGTCACGACGCGCCACGATGCCTACCTGCGGCCCTTCAAGGACGCCATAGACGCGGGCGCCCGCTGGGTCATGGTTTCCAACGCCTACTATTCGAAGATCGACGCCCGCCACATCGGCCCGTTCTCGCCTACCATCATGCGCACCATGCTGCGCTCCGACCTGGGCTTCACCGGCATCGTGATCTCCGACGACCTGTGCAATGCAAAGCAGCTCTCCCCCTGGTCCCACAGCACTCGGGCGCGCGCCTTCTTCAACGCCGGCGGCACCATGCTGCTGTGCACCGACGCCCGCGACCTGCCGGCGATGCAGCGGTACCTGCACGACTACGCGCTGGCCCACCCGGCGTTCCGCGCCAAGATCGACGCGGCGGCGCTGAAGGTGCTCGAGGTGAAGCACGAAGGGACCTAGGCCAGTCGCTCGAACGACGCGAGCGGGCGGACTAGCCGGCTGTTTCCAGGTAGTACCCGCGGATGTGGTCCCGCACGGCTTCCGCGGCCCGCCGGCGGTCCCCGCCGCGGAGGGCGTCGAAAATCGCGCGGTGTTCCGAACGGAGCCGCCCGGCAGTAGTCGCCCAGTCCGGAAGCGCCTGGGCCCGGGCCAGGGTGTGGTCGGCAATGGCGGTGCGAAGGGCGTCCATGAGCATGCTGATCAGGGGGTTTCCGGCGGTCCGCGACATCGTCACGTGGAATTCGGCGTCCAGCTGGAGGAAATCCTCGACGGCGATGTCCGGGTCATCCATTTGCTTTAGGAGCCGCTCGGCGGAGTCCCAGTCTCCCCGCTCGGATTCGGAGTGCTCCGCCGCCCACGTCTCCAGCAGCAGGCGCATCTCGTACACGTGCGAGTGCTCGACATGGCTCGTCGCGATCTGCAGGTTGAGCAGCAGCGCCATCGCCTGCGCGGGTGCCGCGGTGACAACGGTGCCCGACCGCGGGCCGGAGCCTGTCGAGGCCTGGATGGTTCCCAGCGCCTCGAGGACCTTCAGCGCCTCGCGCAGGGAGCTGCGGGAAACCTTCAGGGTCTCGGCAAGGGCCCGCTCGCTCGGCAGGTGGTCGCCGACGCGCAGGCGGCCGCTGGAGAGCTCCTCGGTCACCCAATTCATCACTGCTTCGTGCGCTTTCATCGCCACCGATTATCGCAGGTCAGGCAGGACGATCCCGGTTACTTCGCACCGTCCGCGGCGCCGTCGATGCCGAGGCTGATGTCATGCCCGACGGCGGTGCCGTGCTCCACCGTCCGGGAGACCGTGCAGTACTTGTCGTGGGAGAGCGCGACGAGCCGCTCGACCATGCCGGCCGCCTTGCGCCCGCCGTCGTCGTCCGGGAAGGAAAGCTTGAAGGACAGGTTCAGGTCCTCCATCCGGTTCGCCCCGCCTTCCTCGACGATCTTGTTCCCGGTCGCCTCGATCCGGAATTCGGAAGGCTCGGAGCTGCGGGAGGTCGCGATGTCCACGTCGATCGCGGAGCAGCCGGCGATGGCTGCCAGCAGCAGCTCCACGGGAGAGAGCAGGCCCTCACCCTGGCCGAATTCCACCTCGGCCCCGGCGGCATTGCGGGCGGTATAGCGGCCGGTGGCGGTGCGGGACAGCTCGATGGAACGCAGGGCGGGATCCGGGTTTTGGCTCATGGGCCCATCATGCCACCGCGGCCGACGGCCGCCGGCATCGGATCCCTGCGCGGGCTTTGCCCGATCTCCTTGGCCCGACTGGCGCCACCGGGCCGCATCTGCGCCAGAATGGCCGCATGGATGTTCATGCGCCGGTTCCCGTGCCGGACTCCGGTTCCCTGAAGCGCACCCTTTCGCTGGGCCAGCTGGTCTTCTTCGGCCTCGTGTTCATCGGGCCGGCGGCCGCCGTCGGCATCTTCGGGACGCTGGACGCCAAGTCCGGCGGCGCCGTCGCGTCCGTCTACGTCGCCGCCACCCTCGTCATGGCCTTCACGGCCTCGAGCTACATGCGCATGTCGCGGGAGATTCCGCGGGCCGGATCGGTGTTCGCCTATGCCAGCGCGGGGATCGGGCCGCGGTCCGGCTACGTTGCGGGCTGGATGATCCTGCTCGACTATCTGCTCATCCCCTCGGTCGCCTACATGTTCACGGGCATCGCCCTGAACTCCCTCTTTCCCGCGGTCCCGGTCTGGGTCTTCGTCGCCGTCGCCGTCGTCGGCACCACCGCCCTCAACCTCGCCGGGGTGCGGGTCGCCTCCAAGGTGATCACCGCCGTCGTACTTTTGGAAGTCCTCGTCCTGCTGCTGGTGCTGGTCATCGGCGCCTATGTGCTGGCGACCCAGGGACCGTCCCGGCCGTGGCTGAGCCCGTTCGCCGGCGTCGGCGGGTTCTCGCTGGCCGCCGTGCTGGCCGCGGTGTCCGTCGCGGTCCTGTCCTTCCTGGGCTTCGACGCGCTGGCCACCTTCGCGGAAGAGACGAAGGGCAGCGCGCGGCTGGTCGGCCGGGCCACGCTGCTCTGCCTGGTCGCCGCGGGCTTGCTCTTCGTGGCGCAGACCTATGTCGGGGCGCTGCTCTCGGCGGCGACCCCTGCCGATCTGGCGGCCGATCCGGAGCTGCAGGGCGCCGCCTACTACACCGCGGTCCAGGACCGTCTCGGCGAATGGCTGCACTGGCTGCTCGCGCTCTCCAAGGCAGCCGGCGCCGCCTTCGCCGCCATGGTCGGCCAGGGCGCCGGCAGCCGCATCATCATGGACATGGCCCGGGAACGCCGGCTTCCGGCCGCCCTCGCCCGCGTCTCTGACCGGACCGGCGTGCCCGTGCGCAGCATCCTCATCACCGCGACGGGCAACATCGTGGTGGCGGTGTGGGCCGCGACCCGGGCGGACGGCCTCGACATCCTCAGCTCCGTGGTCAACGTCGGCGCCCTGACCGCCTTCATCCTGCTTCACCTCTCCGTGATCGGCTACTACCTGGTCCGCCAGCAGGCCGCCGAGCGCGGCACGTGGTTCGCGCACGGCGCCATCCCCGCGGTCGGCGCGCTGCTGCTGGCGCTGGTGCTGGCCTCGGCCACGCACATCGCGCTGCTGGTCGGCCTGATCTGGTTCCTGGTGGGGCTGGCCATGGCCGCGCTGGTGAACGGCCGGCGGGCCCGCTCCGCCTAGCGGCCGGCGCTCTCCCTCGGGTCTCCGTCAGTCCGCCTGCCCGACGCGGTGCACCTTGAGCAGGTTGGTGGAGCCGGGGGTGCCGGGCGGCGAGCCGGCAACGACGACGGTCAGGTCGCCGGTGCCGGCGAGGCGGAGTTCGCGGAGCCGGCGGTCCACCTCGAGGGTCATTTCGTCGGTGTGGTGCTGCGCGGGAATGAGCACGGGTTGGATGCCCCAGGCTAAGGCGGCGGCGTGCATGGTGGCCAGCGACGGGGTGAAGGCGAAGACGGGCCGGGCCGGACGCAGCCGGGAGAGCCGGCGTGCGGTGTCGCCGGTCTCTGTGAAGGCGCAGATGCAGGCGGCGCCAAGCTGGTCGGCGATGTCCACGGCGGCGCGGGTGACGGCGCCGGCCCGGGTGGCGGGTTTGCTGCCCAGCGGCGGCACCAGGTCCCGGCCCTGCTCCTCGGCGGCCTCCATGATGTGCGCCATGGTCCGGACGGCTTCGACCGGGTAGCTTCCCACGCTGGTCTCGCCCGAGAGCATGACCGCGTCGGCGCCGTCCAGCACGGCGTTGGCGCAGTCCGAGGCCTCGGCGCGCGTGGGCCGCGGGTTGCCGATCATGGACTCGAGCACCTGGGTGGCGACGATGACCGGCTTGGCCCAGCGGCGGGCCAGGGCGATGGCGCGCTTCTGCACCAGCGGCACGTCCTCCAGCGGGACTTCGACGCCGAGGTCGCCGCGCGCCACCATGATGGCGTCGAAGGCGTCGACGATCTCCTCGAGCGCGTCGACGGCCTGCGGCTTCTCGATCTTGGCGATCACCGGGACGCGGCGGCCCTCCTCGTCCATGATTTCGTGGACGCGGCGGATATCGGCGGCGTCGCGCACGAAGGACAGCGCGACCATGTCCACGCCGGTCTTCAGGGCCCAGCGCAGGTCCGCCTCGTCCTTGTCGGTCAGCGCGGGCAGGCCGACGGCGACGCCGGGCAGGTTGATCCCCTTGTTGTTCGACACGTGGCCCGGCACGGTGGCTTCCGCCAGGACCTCGGTGGCGCCGACCTCGAGGGCCCTCAGCGCCACCTTGCCGTCGTCGATGAGCAGGGTGTCCCCCGGCCGGACGTCCTGCGGCAGCCCCTTGTAGGTGGTGGAGCAGATCCGGTCCGTGCCGTCGACGTCCTCCACGGTGATGGTGAAGCGCTCTCCCTCGGCCAGGTAGTGCGGGCCGCCCGCGAAGCGCCCCAGCCGGATCTTCGGCCCCTGGAGGTCCGCGAAGATGGCGACCGGCCTGTTGAGCTCGGCGGCGGCCTTGCGGATGTGGGCGTAGGTCTGCTCGTGCGCTTCGTGGTCGCCGTGGCTCATGTTCAGCCGGGCGACGTCGGTGCCGGCCTCGAGGACGGCCAGGGTCTTGGCGTAGGTGTCGAGGGCGGGGCCGAAGGTGGCGACGATCTTGGCGCGTCTCATGAGGGGATGGCGTCCTTGCTGGGCTGTAGGGTCTGGGCGATGTCGCGGCCGAGTCCGGCGAGCAGCCGCCTGGACAGCTCGGGGTCCGCGGCGCAGTCCCGCTCGGTCATGGCGCTGAGCGCGTGGATCCGGCCGATGCCGTGTTCCGGCAGGGCATCCTGCGCCAGGGCATTGTGACCGACGACGGCGACCACCGGCGTGGGTGCCGAGCGCCGGGCCACGACCAGGGGAAGTTTTCCGGACAGGGTCTGGCCGTCGAGCTTGCCCTCGCCGGTGATGACGAGGTCGCAGCCGGCGGCGGCCCGCTCGAAGCCGAGGAGGTCCAGGAAGAAGTCGGCGCCGGAGACCATGCGGGCGCCGAGCAGCATCGCGGCGAACCCGAGCCCGCCGGCGCTTCCGGCGCCCGGCGCTTCTGCGCAGGCGGCCGCCGCGGAGCCGGCTTCCTCCAGCCTGCGGACCAGGTTGGCCAGCCCGGCTTCGAGAACCTGCACGTCCTCGGGACCGGCCCCTTTCTGCGGCCCGTACACCGCGGCCGCGCCGTCCGGACCGAGCAGCGGGTTCCGGACGTCATTGGCGGCGACGATGTCCACGCCGGCCAGCTCCGGCAGGCCGGCGAGCTCGATCCGGTCGATCAGGGCCAGGGTGCCGCCGGTCGGGGCGAAGGCCCGTCCGGCGGCGTCCAGAAACCGGGCGCCGAGGGCGTGGAGCATGCCGGCTCCCCCGTCCGTGCTGGCGCTGCCGCCCAGCGCCAGCACCAGCTGGCGCGGCCCCTGCCCGAGCGCCGCCCGGATGGCCTCGCCGAAGCCGGCGCTGCTGCTGGCCAGCGGGGCCAGCCCGCCGGCCGGCAGCATCTGCAGCCCCGAGGTCGTCGCTACCTCCACCACGGCGGCGTGTCCGTCGAAGGCGACGATGGCGGAAGCGGGGTAGCCGGTCGGGCCGGAAACCTCCACCGCCAGCGGCCGGAAGCCTGCGGCGAGCGCGGCCTGGACGCTGCCGTCCCCGCCGTCGGCCAGCGGGAGGAGGCTGCAGCTGATCTCCCCGCCGCCGGCCAGGAGGCCGGCCTCGAGCGCCTGCGCCACCTCGGCCGCGCTGAGCGAGCCCTTGAACTTGTCGGGAGCCAGCAGGATCTTCATCGTGCTCATCGGACCCCGGCCTCGGCGGGAACGGCGTCGGCCTCGGTTCTGGAGATGGCCTGGGCGTCGGCGTCAGCGCGCCGGCCGGGAAGCTCCTCCCCCGCCAGTACACCGGACGGAACGGGGCCCTCGGCACCCGCCGGGGCACCGCCGTCGTTAGCCGTTGCCGCACCCAGCGGGGGCACGTCTTCCCCGTTGAACACCCGGCGCACCCGGTCCACGTCCAGCGACTTGTCCCACCAGGCGATGAAGAGCGTGGCCACCGCGTTGCCGCAGAAGTTCACCAGCGCGCGGCACTCGGACATGAACTTGTCGATGCCGAAGATCAGCATGATGCCGGCCGCGGGAATGGTGCCCAACGTGCTGAGCGTCGCGGTGAGGGCGATGAAGCCGCCGCCCGCGACTCCGGCCGCACCCTTGGAGGTGAGCAGCATGACCGCGAGCATGCCCAACTGCTGGCCGATGGTCAGGTTCGTGTTGGTGGCCTGCGCGATGTAGACCGCGGCGAGCGAGAGGTAGATCGCGGCGCCGTCGAGGTTGAAGCTGTAGCCGGTGGGAACCACTAGGCCGACGGTTTCCTTCTTGACGCCGGCGTGCTCCAGCTTTCGCATGAGCCCCGGCAGGGCCGGCTCCGCGGTGGACGTGCCCAGGATCAGCAGCAGCTCCTCCTTGAAGTGCTTGAACATCTTGAAGATGTTCAGCTTCAGGAAGGCCATCACGCCGCCGAGGACCACCACGACGAAGATGATCGAGGTGGCGTAGAAGAGCAGGATCAGCCAGCCGAGGCTGGAGAGGGTTTCCACGCCGTACTTGCCGACGGCGAAGGCCATGGCTCCGAAGGCGCCGAGCGGGGCGGCCTTCATGATGAAGTTCAGGACCTTGAAGACGACCTTGGTCAGCCGCTGCACCACGTCCAGGATCGGCGCCCCGGCCTTGCCGACGGCGTTGAGCGCGATGCCGAAGATGACCGCCATGAAGATGATCTGGAGGATGTCGCCCTCGACGAACGGACCGGCCACGCTGCCCGGGATGATGTGGGTCAGGAACTCCCACCACTGCTGGTTCTGGCCCTTTTCAATCAGCTCGGCGGCCTTGCCGGTGGTTTCGATCTTGCTGGCGTCCGCGTTGACGCCGTCGCCGAGCCGGAAGATGTTGATGGCGACCAGGCCGATGACCATCGCGCAGATGGTGCCGATCTGGAAGTATGTCAGGGCCTTGAGCCCGGTCATGCCGACCTTCTTCAGGTCCGCGACGCTGGCGATGCCGCCGACGATCGTGAGGAACACGATCGGGCCG
Source organism: Arthrobacter sp. USHLN218 (assembly GCF_037144715.1). NCBI lineage: Bacteria > Bacillati > Actinomycetota > Actinomycetes > Micrococcales > Micrococcaceae > Arthrobacter > Arthrobacter sp. USHLN218. The sequence goes on along the minus strand of NZ_JBBCYT010000001.1, from coordinate 326,362 downwards.
ATGAGCATCTTCATCGCCTCGACGAACGTGGTCCCGATCGGCTGCATGGCTTCGCCGGTTGACGGGGCGAGCCAGCCGAGGAAGATGCCGACGACGATCGCCACCAGCACCCAGAAGTACAGCTGCCGGTACCAGCGCTTGGGCCGGGCCGGGCGGCGGGTGCCGCTGTCCAAAGTGTGGTCCATGGTTCCTACCTCGTTGTTGGAAGATCATGCTCCGCGGGACGTTCTGGATGCCGCGGACGGGAAGTGCGGGCCTGGGGCATGCCGGAGGACGGCGTGCCGGGCTTTGGGACGGGTCCGGCCGGCGTGCGTGCCGGCCGGCCGGACCCGGGAAGGGTGGATCAGATGGCGGCGAGCTCTTCGCTCAGCGCCGCGACAATGGACTCGGTCACGGCCTTGGTGTCCGCCGTGCCGCCGATGTCGCGGGTCAGCTGGCCGGAGGCGGTGGCGGCCTCGATGGCGGCCTCGACGCGGCGGGCCTCCTCGTGCAGGCCGAAGTGGTCCAGCATCAGCGCGGCGCTGGCGATGGCGCCGATCGGGTTGCTGATGCCCAGGCCGGCGATGTCCGGAGCGGAGCCGTGGACCGGCTCGAACATGCTCGGGAAGCGGCGCTCCGGGTTCAGGTTGGCGCTGGCGGCCAGGCCCAGGCTGCCGGCCAGGGCGGAACCGAGGTCGGAGAGGATGTCCGCGTTGAGGTTGGAGGCAACGACGACGGAAAGGTCCTCCGGGCGCAGGATGAACTTGGCGCTCATCGCGTCCACCAGCACGCTCTCGGTCTCCACGTCAGGGTAGTCCAGCGCCACGCGGTTGAAGACTTCGTCCCACAGCACCATGCCGTACTGCTGGGCGTTGGACTTGGTGACGCTGGAGACCTTCTTGACCGTGCGGGTCCGGGCCAGGTCGAAGGCGAAGCGCATGATCCGCTCGCAGCCCTTCTCGGTGAACAGCGCGGTCTGCAGGGCGACCTCGTTGCCCTGGCCGCGGCCGCTGAGGTTCCGGCCGCCCAGGCCGGCATACTCGCCCTCGCTGTTCTCGCGGACCACGATCCAGTCCAGCTCGGTGTTGTCGGCCTTGCGCAGCGGCGACTGGACGCCGGGCAGGAACTTCACCGGGCGGATATTGGCCCACTGGTCGAAGTTCTGCGTGATGTTGAGCCGCAGCCCCCACAGGCTGATGTGGTCCGGCACGTTCTCCCAGCCGACGGCGCCGAAGTAGATCGCGTCAAAGGCCTTCAGCACCTCGAGGCCGTCCGGGTCCATCATGATGCCGTGCTTGGCGTAGTACTCGCAGCCCCAGGGGAACTCGGTCCAGTCGAACGAGAACCGGCCGTTGGACTGCTCGGCGAGGGTGTCCAGGACCCGGCGGCCGGCCGCGACGACTTCCTTGCCCACGCCGTCGGCGGGGATGGAAGCGATTTTGAAAACCTGGTTGTCGCTCATGCGTATTTCACTCCTGCTTGATCTTGGTTGACCTGTGCTCCGCATCACAGCTGCGGTGTCGAAATCAATTAGACCGGCGGCCGAGTGATCGCGTCCAAGACCGGATTTGCATACGCTAAATAGGCTCTACCTATCCATCGCTGTCCGTTCCGCCCTCGTCTGCCCCGTGGTCCGCCCGCGCCGCATGCTCCGCCGCGACGGCCAGAAACGCCTGCGCGGCCGGCGTCAGCGCCGCCGCCTCCCGGCTCAGCACGGCGACATGCAGCTCCGTGACCGGCTCGATCCGCGCCACCCGCAGCCCCGACTGGCGCGCCAGCGGCGACCAGGAGGACGGCATCACCGCGTGGCCGACGCCCGCCAGCACCAGCGGCAGGATCGACGTCCGGTGAGCCACCTCGACCGCGATCTCCACGTTCACCCCGCTGGCCACGATGTCATCCACCAGCCAGCGCATCAGCGACCCGCGCTGCGAGGCAACCACGCGGTGCCCGTCCAGGTCCTCCCGCCGGATGGCCTCGCCCGGGCCGAATGTGTCCGCCTCCGGATTGATGATCAGCACCAGCGGCTGGCGCTCGAGCTGCATCACCTCCACGCCGGCCGGCCTGATCGGCCGGTCCGAACCCAGGATCCCGATCTCGGAACTCCCGCTGCGGATGGAGGCAACGACGTCGTCCGTGGTGAATGCCGCGTCCACGTTCACCACCACCGCGGGATACCTGCGGGAGAACGCCGCGATCATCGAGGTCAGCGGCTCGATCCCCGGCGACGGCATGGCGGTCAGGTCCAGCCGCCCGCTGCGCAGACCCTTCACGGCAACGACGGCGGACCTCGCCACCTCGAGGTCCCGCACCACCGCGCGGGCCGGGCCCACCAGTTCCCGGCCTGCCTCGCTGAGCACCACCCGCCGGCCGACCCGGTGGAACAGCGGCACGCCGACCTCCTGCTCCAGCGTCTTGATCGTCTGCGACAGCGACGGCTGCGCGATCAGCAGCTGCTCGGCCGCGCGGTTGAACCCCTCGTAGTCCACCACCGCAAGGAAATACTTCAACTGCCTAACGTCCACGCCCGCTCCCGGCTCGCCCTGGTCCACCTGGTCCTGCAGGTGCTGTCCGGTCCCATTATGCGGGCCGGGCCGCTCAGGGCTCCGGCCCGAGGCGCTGCCCTCGGCGAGGGCCGCGCCCGCCGGCGCTTACTTAACGTTGCTTAAGGGTTTTTGGCTTCGTAAAGTGACGGTGTTCACATCAGCACAACAGCGATCCAAGGGAAGGAGGCGGGTGCGATTGGAGACTTCCGTCAATGCCGAAAAGCCCAGGAACTTTGTTTCCGCCGCCTCGGTTGCCCGGGCCGCCGGGGTTTCTGCAGCAACAGTTTCCTACGTTATCAACGGCAAAACGGGAGTTTCCCCGGAAACGCGTCGGCGCGTTATCTCGGTGGCGAATGAACTGGGATTCCGGCCCCGCTCCTCCGGCCCGGGCCTGAATCCGCAGCGCACGCGGGTAATCGGCCTCGTTCTGCCGAACATCCTCAATCCCATGTACACCCGCTGGGCGCAGGGAGTCATCAGTGCGGCTGCCGCGGCCGGATACGAAGTCCTGACAGCTATTACGCAAGATGATGTCGACACCCTCGGCCAAACCACCTCGACGCTGGCCAGCCGGAATGTCGACGGCGTCATCATTGCGGCCGCCTTGAGGGAAGACGCATCTGCCCTGCGGACTTTGCGGACAGCAAGAATACCGTTCGTCTATCTCTCACGGAGATCCAAGTACCTCGAAGGAGACTATGTCGGCATCGACGACAGCGCCGCTGCCGCGCTGATCATGGGGCACGTCCTCGGCCACGGCTACACGGACATCGCTACCGTCATCGGACCGCGGTTCTCCAGCGCATCCCTGGCCCGCGAGAAGGGACTGGTCCGGGCCGCCGCAGAGGCCGGCCTGACGATCCCGGGCGAATGGAGGATCAGCACCCAGCTGAATAACGTGGGGGGCCGGATGGCGGCCAGGAGCTTGTTCGATTCGAAACGCCCGCCCCGCGTGATCCTGTGCGGTAGCGACGACATCGCCATCGGCATCATGGAGTACGCCGTGTCCCAGGGCCTCCGCATCCCGGAAGACATCGCCATCACCGGGGCGGATGGCCTCCCCCACAGCATTTCGGGACTCATCAATCTCACGACTATCGTCCAGCCGCAGCAGGAAATGGCCAGCGAGGCATTTGCAATGTTGCTGAAGCGGATGGAAAACCCTTCGACCTCGTACCAATCGCTGATCTGTGCGCACAAACTGCACATCGGCAGGACCTGCGGCTGCAATCCAGCGGCCGATTAATCAAATTTCCTAAAGGCAATCCAGCACAAATATGCGGCGGCAATGAGGCCGTGTAATTTTCCGCGACCAAATCCATGTGAGGAAAACTATGCCCAATTCCACTACAGCGGTGATGCGCTCACCCCAGGAAATCAGCAGCCTTATCCTGCGCAAGCTGATGCCCCTGCTCATCATCGCCTACATCATGAGCTTCCTGGACCGCACGAACATCGGCATCGCCAAGGAACGCCTGGAAATCGACCTCGGCATTTCGGCGACCGCCTACGGCATCGGCGCGGGCCTGTTCTTCCTCACCTACGCCCTGTCCGAGGTGCCGTCGAACCTCATCATGCATAAGGTGGGCGCCCGGTTCTGGATCACCCGGATCATGGTGTCCTGGGGTTTGATCTCCGCCTGCATGATGTTCGTCCAGGGGGAATGGTCCTTCTACATCATGCGGATGCTTTTGGGCATCGCCGAGGCCGGTCTTTTCCCGGGAGTCATGTACTTCCTGACCCAGTGGTTCGTCCGCAAGGAGCGGGCCAAAGCCAACGGCCTGTTCCTGCTCGGGGTGTCCTTCGCGAACGTTATCGGTGCGCCGCTCGGCGGGGCACTGCTGAACATGGAGGGAGTCGGCGGCCTGCACGGCTGGCAGTGGATGTTCCTGATCGAAGGCATCCCGGCCTGCTTCCTGGCCATCGTCGTCTGGAAAATGCTTCCGGACCGCCCGACCCAGGCAAAGTTCCTGACCTACGAGGAAGCGGCGTCCCTGGAGGCCAGGATCGCCGCAGAGGATGCGGCGGGCGCCGAAGCCTCCGGCACCCACAAGCTGACCGGAGTCTTCAAGGACAAGCAGATCCTCCTGGTCGTCGGTATCTACCTGTCTGAACAGATTGCCGTGTATGCCCTCTCGTTCTTCCTGCCCTCAATCATCGGCACCTACGGCGAATTGTCTTCGTTCGAAATCGGCCTGCTGACAGCCGTTCCCTGGATCTTCGCGGCGCTCGGTTCCTACTTCATTCCCCGCCACGCAACCAACGGCACCAAGGCGCGGAAGCTGGTCAGCACGACGATGATCGGCATCTGCGTGGGGTTCACCCTGGGAGCGGTCTCGGGTCCGGTGGTGGGGCTCATCGGATTCTGCCTCGGCGCGTTCTGCTTCTTCGCCATGCAGCCGATCCTGTTCACCTTCCCGGCGAGCAGGCTCAGCGGTTCGACCCTTGCCGGCGGCATTGCCTTCGTGAACACCATCGGCCTCTTCGGCGGCTTCCTCGGCCCGTACGTCATGGGCTTCATGGAAGACGCCACGGGCAGCAAATTCGCCGGCCTCTGGTTCGTCGTCGCCGTCTGCGCCGTCGGAGCGTTCCTCTCCTTCTTCCTGAAGTACGGAGAACTGGACGAGACGGAGTCCGAAACGGCAGTCGTGGCCGCCGCCGCGAAATAGAACCAACACAGAATTTAGGAGACACGCATGGATTTCACCGGACGCAAGGTACTGGTCACGGCCGGAGCAGCCGGAATCGGACGCGCCATCGCTGACCGCTTCCGCGGCCTCGGAGCGGAGGTCATGGTCAGCGACATCAACCCGGAGGCCGTGGACGCCGCCAAACAGGATGGGTTCGCCGTCGCCCTGAGCGACGTCTCGGACGAAGCCCAGGTCCGCAGCCTCATGGAGGAGGCCGGCAACCGGCTCGGCGGACTGGATACCCTCGTGAACAACGCCGGGATCGCCGGCCCCACCGGGCCTATCGAGACGCTCGATTCCCAGGCGTGGAAGACGACCTTCGACGTCAACGTGCACGGACAGTTCTTCTGCATCAAGCACGCGCTGCCGCTGCTGCGTGAGGCAAAGGACGCCAGCATCATCAACCTCTCGTCGGCCGCGGGCCGGCTCGGCATGGCCGGACGCAGCCCCTACTCCGCTTCCAAGTGGGCCGTTGTCGGGCTGACGAAGACGCTCGCCATCGAGCTCGGCCCCGAAGGCATCCGCGCCAACGCGATCTGCCCCGGCGCCGTGAACGGCCCGCGCATCGACGCCGTCATCGAGGCCAAGGCGGCCATGCTGGATCGTCCGGTCAAGGAGGTGTCGGAGCTGTACCACAAGCAATCCTCGCTGGAACGGCTCGTCGAGGCCGACGACATCGCCAACATGGCCGTCTTCCTGGCCAGCGACCTCGCCCGCAACGTCAACGGCCAGGCGATGGCCGTCGACGGCAACACCGAAAAGCTTTACTGACCCGCCTGCAGCAACCGAGGAGCCACCATGCCCACCAAACGCAAAGTCATCATCACCAGTGCCGTCACCGGCGCCATCCACACCCCCTCGATGTCGCCGCACCTGCCGGTTACTCCGGAGGAAATCGCCGATGCCGCGATTGGCGCCGCTGAGGCCGGCGCCGCCGTCGTCCACATGCACGCCCGCGACCCCAAGGACGGCCGCCCCTCGCAGGACCCGAAGCACTTCGAACCCATCCTGGCCAAGCTCAAGGCCAATACGGATGCGGTCATCAACATCACCACCGGCGGCTCCCCGCACATGACGGTGGAAGAACGGATGCTCCCGGTCGCCACGTTCAAGCCCGAACTCGCGTCGCTCAACATGGGCTCGATGAACTTCGGCCTCTACCCCATGCTGGACCGCTTCCCCGAGTTCCAGCACGAATGGGAGCGCCAGGCCTTGGAGAAGTCCCGCGACCTGGTCTTCAAGAACACCTTCGCGGACATCGAGACCATCCTCGGCATTGGGAACGGCAACGGCACCCGCTTCGAATTCGAGTGCTACGACATCTCGCACCTGAACAACCTGGCCCACTTCCACGGCCGCGGCCTGGCCCGGGGCCCGCTGTTCGTCCAGTCGGTCTTCGGCCTGCTCGGCGGTATCGGCTCGCATCCCGAGGACCTGATGCACATGCGCCGCACGGCGGACCGGCTGCTCGGCGATGACTACGAGTGGTCCATCCTCGGTGCGGGCAAGAACCAGATGCCGCTGGCCACGATCGGCGCCGCCATGGGATCCCACGTGCGGGTGGGTCTGGAGGACTCGCTGTGGATCGGCCCGGGCCAGCTCGCCGCCTCCAACGCGGAACAGGTCACCCGCATCCGCACCATCCTCGAAGCGCTGAACTTCGATATCGCTACCCCTGACGAAGCGCGCGAAATGCTGCAGCTCAAGGGCAGGGACAACGTCGGTTTCTAGTCCAGCAAGCACGGTTCCGGTGACGGGTTCGCCTGGCGCGAGCCCGTCACCGCCCCACATCATTCAGGAGCTCAGATGAAGATTGCAGTCGTAGGATCCGGGTACATGGGCGGCGGCATCGCCCAGACATTCGCGCTGAGGGGTCATCAGGTGTCGATCGCTGATGCAAGCGTCGAGATCGCGGACCGCAACCTGGCCAGGCTGTTGGAGGAATCGGCCCTGTGGGAAAGCCGGGGCCTCTTTGACCCGTCCAGCACGGCGCAGCTCTCCGCCTCCCTGTCGGCGGCCGCCATCCCGGAAGCTGTCGCGGGCGCCGAGCTGGTCATCGAGGCCGTCACCGAAAGGGTCGAGGTCAAGGAGGGTGTGCTGCGGGATATCGCGGCCTCGGCGGCACCGGACTGCATCATCGGGACCAACACGTCCACCATCTCCATCGGCACGCTGGCAGGATTCGTCGCAGGCCCCGGCCGCTTCCTCGGCCTCCACTATTCGAACCCGGCGCCGTTCGTGCCCGGGGTCGAGGTGATTCCCCATGCGGACACGGACCCCGCCGTTGTCAGTCGTGCCCGGGACATCATCGAAGACACGGGCAAGACCACCGCCGTCGTCAAGGACGTACCCGGCTTCGTGCTGAACCGCTTGCAGTTCATGCTGTTCCAGGAGGCCGCGAAGATCGTGGACGAAGGAATCGCGTCAGCCGAAGACGTGGACAAGGTCGTGCGGTCGACCTACGGGTTCAGGCTGCCGTTCTTCGGCCCGTTCCAAATTGCCGACATGGCTGGCCTGGACGTCTATGGCATGGGTTTCGACACGCTCGAAGCCGCATTCGAGGAGGGGAAGTTCTCGAAGCCGGAGGCACTCAGGAAGCTGGTCGAGTCCGGACACTACGGCACCAAGTCGGGAAAGGGGTTCTACGAAACGACCGAAGCGGGCGCCACGGAACTCGCCCTGTTCCGGAACGACGCCTACAGCCGGCTCGCCAGGCTGCTCGGTTCCGTGGGCGGCAGCCCGACCGCGTAGCCAATTCCGCTTGGGCCGGGCATGGTCCGATTCGGACTGTGCCCGGCCGTTGGGCACCCGCGTCACAGTCCGGACAGCACCCCGGCGGGGACCAACGTATCGCGGGTGTTCTTCCACGGCTTGACCCACGTCATGTCCTCAGGGACAAGCACTTCGCCGCAGGCACTGCATGCCTCCCCGCGCGTGGTCTCGTTGCCGCACGTCCGGTGGATCATGGCCATGTGTCCGCCGCCGGCAGGCATGGAGGTGTGCCGCTCCCCCCACAGCGCGAGCTGTTGAAGCACCGGCAGCAACTCCGCCGCGGCCTCCGTCGCCGCGTATCCCTGGCGGGTGCGGCCGCCGTTGTCGTAGTCGACGCGCACCAGCAGGCCCGCCTCGACCATGCCCTGCAGGCGGCGGCTCAGCACGGCCTCGGAGATGCCAAGGTTCTCCCGCAGCGAGTCGAACCGGCCGCGGCCGTGCAGCACGTCCCTGACAATCACCAGCACCCAGGGATCGCCGAGCACGTCGAGGGAGCGGCGGATCGGGCACACGTCGTCGGACCAATCGGATCGCAGCGGCATTCTTTTCGCCACCTCACTTCTCATGTAGGGTTACCACCAGCTTATAACTTCCTTCAAGAAAGTCAGAGCCATGGCGACAAGAATTCCGGAACCCGCTCCCACGTCCCGCCGGCCCCGCGTCCATCCCGCATGGTGGGTCGCGGGTGCGGCCTTCGTGGCGCTGCTGGCCGCTGCGGGCTTCCGCGGCGCACCGGGTGCCCTGATGGTGCCGCTGCACGAGGAGTTCGGATGGTCCATGAGCATCATGTCGCTCGCGGTGAGCATCAACCTGGTGCTCTACGGGCTCGTGGCCCCCTTCGCCGCCGCCCTGATGGACCGCTTCGGCATGCGCCAGGTGGTCTCGAGCGCCCTGTTCCTCGTAGCGCTCGGCGCAGGCGGAAGCGTCGTCATGACGGCCTCGTGGCAGCTGCTCGTCTTCTGGGGCCTGCTGATCGGCACCGGCACCGGAGCGATGGCGCTGGTATTCGCCGCGACGGTCGCCAACCGATGGTTCGTCAACCGCCGCGGCCTCGTGATGGGGGTGCTCACGGCCGGGGCGGCGACCGGGCAACTGGTGATCCTGCCTCCCGTGGCAGCCATGGCCGAGGGTATCGGGTGGCGGCCCGCTTCACTGGTGATCGGGGCGACCGCCCTGGCTGCCGTGCCGCTGGTGTGGCTGGTCATCCGCGACTATCCGGAGGACCGCGGCGTCCGGCCCTACGGAGCCGACCCGAGCTCCTACGTCGGTCCGGCCCGCGCAGCCGGCGGCGCGCTGAAACGCGCCACCGAAGGGCTTGCCTACGCCACACGCCAACGCGCGTTCTGGGCCCTAGCGATCGCCTTCGCGATCTGCGGCGCAACCACCAACGGGCTGATCGGCATCCACTTCATCCCCTCCGCCCACGACCACGGGATGTCCGCCACCACCGCAGCGGGACTACTGGCCGCCGTCGGAATTTTCGACATCGCCGGCACCATCGCCTCCGGCTGGCTGACCGACAAGTTCGACCCGCGCAAGCTCCTGGTCGCGTACTACGCCTTCCGCGGCGTCAGCCTGCTCATGCTCCCCTGGCTGCTCTCGGACCAGGTGCATCCCAGCATGATCCTGTTCATCGCCGTCTACGGCCTCGACTGGGTGGCCACCGTTCCTCCGACCGTGGCCCTCTGCCAGAGGATCTTCGGCGACCGCGGCACGATCGTCTTCGGTTGGGTCTTCGCCTCGCACCAGATCGGCGCCGCCGTGGCCGCCTTCGGCGCAGGCATGGTCCGGGACGTGTTCGGGACCTACACCTACGCCTGGTGGGGCGGGGCCGCGATCTGCGCCATCGCCGCCGTGCTGTCGATCAGCGTCACCGCCACGCGCCGCCGTCTCCCGGCGCAGCCGATCAGCACCCAAACTCCGGACCCCGAGGCCCGCGCCGAAGCACGCTGACCGGCGCCGGCACGTTCATGGGCCGGCAGCGTCCCGCCCAAGGGGCATCGCCCCGCCAGCTGGCGGACCTACGGCGCCTCGGCCCTGGACTCGGGCTCAGGATCCTGCTCCGGCTCGGCCGACTTTTGCACCAGCGCGGGCTGTTTCCGGCTGTCCGGCCGCGGCGGCCGGCTCGAGATGAGGATGTTGATCCAGCTGGCCCGCGGGTCCGCGTCCACCAGCAGCGCCTTCAGCAGCAGCGTCGCCGGCAGCGCGAGCAGCGCGCCCAGCCAGCCGAGCACCCAGTACCAGAACAGCAGGGACAGGAAGGACATCGTCGCGGTGACGCCCACGGCTTCGCCGGTGAACTTCGGCTGGATGATGGACTGCACGGAAAAGTTGAGGAGGCTGTACGCGGCGACCACCGCGATCGCGGGGCCCGGCCCGCCCTCCAGCAGGGCGAGCAGGGCGGGCGGCACCAGGCCGATCACAAACCCGATGTTCGGAATGTAGTTGGTCAGGAACGCCAGCACGCCCCAGACCCAGACCAGCGGGACGCCGATGATGGCCAGCGCGGCGACGTCGAGCAGCGCCACGATCAGGCCGAACACCGTGGTGACCACCCAGTAGCGGCGGACGCCGCGGCTGAAGGTCACGATGGCCGCGGTGAAGCGCGGATTGACGGGCTTGATGGAGGCCAGGCGGCGGCGGATCTGGGTGGAATCCATCGCGAGGAAGAACACCGTAATGATCAACGTGACCAGCACCGACATGACCGAGGTGACGTTGCCCAGCAGCGGGCTCACAACGCTCATCACGTTGCTCGCGTCGATCTGCCGCAGCTGGTCCAGCAGCATCGACTGGCTGATGCCCACGCTCGCCAGCAGCCCGATGACCTCGGACCACAGCTCGGTGAACTCCCGGTTGTACAGCGGCAGCTCGCGCAGCAGTTCGGTCGCCGCCCAGGTGGTGGCCCCGAAGAACACCAGGATCAGCGCCAGCACCACCAGCAGCGTGATCACGGCCGCCAGGTAGCGGTGTATCCGGCGCGTCAGCAGCAGCTGCAGCGGGTAGGCCACGATCATCAGGTTCAGCCCGAGGAAGACCGGCGCGATGATGCTGCTGAGGTCCCGCACGAAATAAAGGAACACGGCCAGCCCGGCCAGCCCCAGGCAGATCAGCACGAAGCGGGGCATCGGCGCCCTGGCCGGCGTCGGCTCCTTGGCGGGCGGCTCCCCCGCAGCGGCGTCCGGCGTTGTCGGTTCCATCGTGTTCTCCTCCAGTGCTCCGCGGCCCAGTGTACGGGGCCGCGGCCGCAATTTCGTGGCCGGCCGGGGTGCCGAAATGGCGTTGCCGTTCAGCCGTAGTTCGGGGAGAACGACGGCGGCGCCCGGGTTGCGCTTCTTCGGCGGCTACAGCGACCCGTAGATTGTGCCGGCAAGACCGACGACGGCGAGGGCCGCCACCGCGCCGACGCCGTACTTCCACGCCGAGGACCCCGGCCGCAGCACGCTCCACCCCACCAGCACCGGGCCCGCCATGAGAAGGACCGCCGCGCCCGCGGCCAGCGAACCCGCCCACGGGTCCGGCTCCGAGCACTCCAGGAAACAGCCGCTGAAATACACCATGGCAGCCACGCCCAGCAGGAACACCGGATAGCCGACGATCACCCAGCCGAGCAGCACGGCCAGCATCGCCGAGACCACCCGCGCGCCCTTCCCTTTTACCCCCACCCCGCCATTCTCCCTGATGAGGAGCCATTTCGCCGCTTGCCGCTCTGCATCACGCCTGCCGCAGCGGGCATACTGGGACGCATGGAAACCACCGCTGCCCTCGTGTTGCTCGGCTTGGCCCTCGTCTTCAGCCTGGTCGCCGTCCTCGTCGTCAACAAGCGCAGGCAGGCCGCCCGCCCGGATCCGGCCGACCAGGGCGACGGGCAGGTTCCCTAGGCTGTCGGCATGGACTCCCTGTGGCCGCTGATCCACGCCGAGCGGAACGCCCTGTACCGCGACCTAGCTGACCTTCCCGACGGCCGGTGGGCGACGCCGTCGCTCTGTTCCGGGTTATCCGTACGCGAAGTGCTGGCCCACCTGACCGCCGCGGCCAGCCTCAATCCGGTCCGGTGGATGGCCGGGGTGATCCGCTGCCGGTTCGATTTCGACCGGCAGGTAGCCATGCGCCTGGCCGAGCACCTCGGAGCCACTCCTGCCGAGACGCTCGCCCGGTTCCGCAGCGTGCTGGCCAGCACCGTTTCACCACCGCTGCCGCGGATCGCCATGCTCGGCGAGACCATCGTGCACGGCGAGGACATCCGCCGCCCCCTCGGCCTGCGGCACCCGTACCCGCCGGAAGTCCTCACCAAGGTCGCCGCCTACTACCAGCAGTCCGACATGGTGGTCGTCGCCAAGAGCCGCGTTGCGGGACTCCGGCTGGCCGCCACGGACGGCCCCTTTGCCGCCGGCACCGGCCCGCGGGTCGAAGGACCCACGCTCGCCCTCATTATGGCGACGACCGGCCGCTCCGCCTACCTCGACGACCTCAACGGCGACGGCGTCGCCCTCCTGCGTGAACGCAGCTGACGGCAAGCCGGCACCAAGGTGAAGTAGCCGCCCGCGGGGAGCGCCGCCGTCGTTGTTTGGGAAAGGGCCGGGCAGCGGCCACCGGGTCAGCGGCCGGGCCGCAGCGAGGGCTCGTCCGACGTGGCGAGCGTCAGGACGGCCTCTTCGATCAGGTCGCGCGATTCGAGCTCGCGCTCGACCAGGCGCAGCGCGAGGGCTACCTCCCTCTCGCGGCGGTTGCCGGCAATGTCGACGGCGGCGACCAGGTAGAGCCTGTCGGGTCCGACGAACTCGAGGTGGAGGTAGGTGACCCGCTCGATCTCCTCGTGGGTCAGCAGCATTTCCAGCGCGAGCTGCTCGGTCTGCCCGGAGACGGACTGGCCGACGAGGAAGCGGCGGTTGCGGTCGATCAGGATCACGGCGATGACGCCGAGCAGGATGCCGACCAGGATGGAGCCGACGGCGTCCGGCACGGTCGAGCCGGTGACCTGGTGCAGGAAGATGCCGGCGAACGCGATGGCGATGCCGATCAGGGCGGCGGAGTCCTCGGCGAACACGGCCCGCAGCGTGGGATCCGAACTCTTGACGACGTGCTCGAGCGTGTTGCGGCGGTAGCGTCCGGCCATGGTCCTCGCCTGCCGGAATGCCTGCACGAAGGAGATGCCTTCCAGCACGAACGCGATCGCCAGAACGATGTAGGCAATGTGGAAGTCGCCGGCCGGTTCGGGCGCAATCAGCGTCTGGATGCCGTGCATGATGGACACGACGGCGCCGGCGGTGAAGAGCCCGAAGGCGGCGAACATCGACCAGACGTAGGCCTCGCGCCCGTAGCCCATCGGGTGCGTCTTGTCCCGCGGCTTGTCCGAGCGCTTCTCCGCGATGTACAGGAAGACCTGGTTACCCGTGTCGGCCCACGAATGCGCCGCTTCCGCGGTCATCGAGGCCGAGCCCGTGAGCACCGCGGCGCCGGATTTCGCCACGGACACCAGGAAGTTCGCGCCCATCGCGATCAGCACGGTCAGTATGCCCGCGTCGCGCTGCTTGGTGCCCATCGGGGCCTGCGCCGAAGCCATAGGCACACAGTACTCGCGGGCGGCGGAACTGTGGACGGAGTCCGGCATATGCCGCCCGCACCTGCCAGCCCACACCTGCCCGCCCACACCCGCCAGCCGCCCGGCCCCGTCTGAAACGATTGGCCTGTAATGGCTCTTTAGGACCCTCTATCGAGCCATTACCGGCCAATCGTTTTCCTGGCGGGTCCGAAACGGGGCGGCCCGGCACCCTGACGGGTGGAACAGGCCGGCCTGACTCCCCGAGGGGTCGGAAACGGGGCGGCTCGGGCTATTTAGGGGCTCGGGTCTTGTGCCGCACCGTCAGGTACATGCGGTGGGCGGTGATGACGACGGCGAGCCAGGCGGCGCCAAGGGCCCAGGCGGCGAGGACGTCGGTGAACCAGTGGTGGCCGAGGAAGACCCGGCTCAGGCCCATGAGCAGGGCGAAGCACGCGGCGGCGGCGATGGTCAGGTACTGGCTGCGGCGCGAGCGCAGCCGCAGGATGATCAAGTAGGCGACGATGCCGGCGATGACGATCGAGTTCAGGGCGTGCCCGCTGGGGAACGACGCCGAGTGTTCGTAAGGCGGGACGGCGTCGCTGAGCGCGGGGCGGGACCGGCCGAAGAACGGCTTGCCGGAGACTGTCATCAGCAGGGACCCCAAGGCCGCGGCCGGGATGAGGATGACCGGCGTCCAGGAGCGGCGCCGCCAGGCCAGGGTGATCGTCGCCAGGACGGCCAGGATCGGCATGCCGACGGTGCCGCCGAGGTCTGTGTAGGCCGTGGCGAGCAGGTCGAGCCCGGGCGACCGGAGGGTCTTCGCGAACGCCAGCAGCGGGTGGTCCAGCTCGGCCACGCCGTCGCCCTCGGTCACCGCGTCGTAGACTCCGGCGAACGCGGTGGTCAGGACGACGGCGACGATTAGCCCGCCGGCGAGCAGCAGGATCAGCGTCGGGATTGAGCCGAGCCGGGTCCCGACCGCCTCGGCGGCGCCGGCCAGGAAGCGCCCGAACCGGCTGTGCCAGCTGGCTGGGTCCCGCCCGCCGGGCAGCCTGTCGCCCCGCAGCTCCCCCTTTACGCCTTGCCCGCCCGGCGGTTCATGGTGGTTCCTCGACTCCATTACCAAAGGATGTCGCACGAAGCTGGCAAAGTGCGGTCAACCCCCGAATTCGTGCAGCGCTCTGCGGGTCCCCGGGCCGTGAATCAGTCGCCGACGGCGTCGCGGCCTCGGCGGATGATCTGTGGGTCCGCCGCATAGACCACGGAGGTGTCCTTGCCCTCGTAGTCGAACTGGTTGAGGAAGAAGCGCATGGCGTTGATGCGGCCGCGCTTCTTGTCGTTGGACTTGATGGTGGTCCAGGGCGCGTGGTCCGTGTCCGTGCGCAGGAACGTGGCTTCCTTCGCGTTCGTGTAGTCCTCCCAGCGGTCGAGGGACGCGAGGTCCATCGGCGAGAGCTTCCAGCGGCGCACCGGGTCGATCTGCCGGATGGCGAAGCGGGTGCGCTGCTCGTGGCGGGTGACGGAGAACCAGAATTTGGTCAGGTGGATGCCGGAGTCGACGAGCATTTTCTCGAAGACCGGGGCCTGTTCCATGAACGTCTCGTACTCCTCGTTGGTACAGAATCCCATGACGCGCTCGACGTTGGCGCGGTTGTACCAGGAGCGGTCGAACATAACGATCTCGCCCGCCGTGGGCAGGTGCTGGATGTAGCGCTGGAAGTACCACTGGCCGTGTTCGCGGTCCGAGGGCTTGGTAAGTGCGACGGCGCGGGCCGCCCGGGGGTTGAGGTGCTCGGTGAAGCGCTTGATGGTTCCGCCCTTGCCGGCGGCGTCGCGGCCTTCGAAGACGATGACGTGCTTATGCCCCACGTCCTGGCCCCAGTACTGGAACTTCAGCAGCTCGATCTGCAGCTTGTACTTCTCCACCTCGTATTCCTCGCGGGTCATCCGATGCTCGTACGGATAGTCCTCGCGCCAGGTTTCGACGGCGGAGCCGCCGGGGTTGATGAGCTCGGGGTCCTCGCCCTGGCTGCCGTGGACCTCGTAGCCGAGGTCGACGAGCTGGTCGATGAACTCACGCAGGTTGTCGCGGACCAGCCAGCGGTCTTCCGGCGTCCATGTCCTGCCACCCTCGGTCATCGGGACCTCCTCCTGGTCGCGGCGGCCTCCCCAAGACGTCTCTGATGCGCCGGGCCGCCCTTGCCCGCATTTTAACAGGGCCTCTTGGCCGGAAGGTGAACACTGTTGACGTCTTCCTCAACGGCGATTGCCCCGCTGCAAGAACTATGCGTCCGACGCCGGGGATGTGTCCGATTCATAGGGAGCCCGGTGCCGGCGCCGCCTGCCGTTTTCGCGCCAGGTCAGGACCACCCTGACCGCGCCATGGGCACGAGGCGGCTGTACCGCGACGGCGCCCGGCCTCGGCAGCTGTGGCCAACCCGTCCGGCGGCGTGTGAGGATTACGGCATGGCGAAGAAGACTCAGTCGAAGAAGAACATCCGCTCGCTCCTCGAACAGTCTGCTAAGGAGTCGCTGCCACTGCGCATCAGGCGCGGCGTCCAGAAGAACGAAGTGGTCCACGGGACGGTGCTGGAGATCGGGACGGACTGGATCCTGCTCGCTTCCCTCCGTGACGGCGGCTACCTGGACGGCTACACGGCGCTGCGGATCGAGGACCTGCGCCTGGTCGAAGCGGAGGAGACGTTCCTTCCGGTCCTGAAGAAGGACGCCCAGTGGCCGCCGAAGAAGCCGTCGACGCTGGACATCGCCAATCCGCGGACCATCATGGAAACCGCGGCGGCCAAGGAAACACTGGTCGCCGTCTTCCAGGAAGCCAGGCGTCCCGACACCTGCCTGATCGGCGCGCCAATGGACTGGGGCAAGAAGTCCGTGTGGCTGTTGACCGTCGACCCCGCGGCCCAGTGGGAGGACTTCCTGGTCAAGCTGCCGTTCAAGGACATCACCAGGATCAGCTTCGGCGGGGACTACGAGACGGCCCTGCTGCGCGTGGCCGGCGCGGCACCCAGTCCCAAGACGCTGGACAACGGGCAGTAGGCAGCCGGCAGTAGGCGCCGCCTTCCCGGCAGCGGCCCGCTCCCCCGTTCCCATTAAGTGCGCCAGCCCATAGACTGTGAGCTCCGGAAGATCATCAGCTTCCTTACTATCCAAGAGTGCGAAGGAGAACAACAGTGTCGGGAAATCTCATTGCACGCTCCGTCCACGATCTGACCGCGGGGGCTTGGTTCGGCGGATCCCTCATGGGCGCCATCGGCCTGAATGGGGCGACCGCGGAGGCCAAGGACCCGAGGGAGCGCACACGTCTGTCCAGCCTCGGCTGGAAGAAGTGGGCCCCGGTCCAAACGGCTGCTTTTGCCGCCCACCTCGGGGCCGGCATTCCGCTTATCCTCAAAAACCGGGATCGGCTTGCTGAACAGCATGGCGTCATGCGGCTCACCACCTACAAGGCCGTCGTCACCTTGGTTGGCGCCGCGGTGACCCTGTACGCGGGCCTGGTGGGCCGCAAGGTCGACCTGCTTTCGGCCGAAGGGGCCGAGGGTGCAACCGAGCCTTCGCCCTCTTCGTCCGAGGAACTGGCGTCGGCCCAGAAACAGCTCAAGGTCCTGCAGTGGACCATCCCGGTCATCGCCGGCTGGGTCATGGTCCTGGGCGCCAAGGAAGGCGAGATGCAGCGGGTGCAGAACGTTGCCCTCGGCGTGAAAAAGGCGCAGGCCGCCAGCGGCGTCATGGCGCTTCCCGGTCTGAAGATGCTGGCCGCACGCTCCGCCTGCAGGCATTAGCGGTCCGGCTGGAGGCTCCTGCTTCGTTAGGCTTCCAACGATGCAGGAGCCTCCGCTTTGCGACTGGGGCGACGGAGCCGCTGGCCCGCCAAGGCCGGAACCGGTCAGACAGCCGGGCCGGGCTCGAAGCGGTAGCCCATCCCGGCTTCCGTCAGGAGGTAACGCGGCTTGGCGGGATCGGGTTCGAGCTTCCGGCGCAGCTGGGCGATGTAGACGCGCAGGTACTGGGTTTCCTTGAGGTACGCCGGCCCCCAGACGTGCGTCAGGATCTGCTGCTGCGAGACGAGGCGTCCGGGGTTGCGTGCGAGCAGTTCGAGGATGTTCCACTCGTTCGGGGTCAGCCGCACGGCCTGCCCGTCCCGCATGACGCGCTTGTCGTTGAGGTTGATCTCGAAGTCCGCGGTGGCCACGGAAGGTCCTTGCGCCGTGCTGCCGATCCGGCGGTCGGCCGCGCGCAGCCGGGCGAGCAGCTCGTTGAGGTCGAACGGCTTCGTCACGTAGTCGTCCGCACCGGCGTCCAGGGCTTCGACCTTTTCAGCGGAGGCGTGCCGGGCGGAGAGCACGATGATCGGGACGTCGCTCCAGCCGCGCAGGTCGCGGATGACGTCCACGCCGTCCATGTCCGGCAGCCCGAGGTCCAGGATGACCAGGTCGATCGGCGACTTGGCGGCCTCCGAGAGCGCGGCCCCGCCGGTGGCCGCTGTGTAGGTGCGGTAGCCCCGGGCGGCGAGGTTCAGCTGCATGGCGCGAAGGAGCTGCGGCTCGTCGTCGACGATCAGGACATTGGCCATCCCTGCGGCATCCTCCCTGCTTTGCCGGCTGCTACGCCTATTCTGCCCTGCCTGCCCGGCTCCGCGCCGCCGTCACCACCACTTGGACCTTCTCTTCTCATGGAGCAGGGCGCGGACCAGCAGCCACAGGACGGCTCCCCCGGTGGCGAAGAGTCCCGTCATCTCCCAAAGCTCGAGCTCGTTCATCAGTTACAGGTCTCCCCCGTCAGGCGGCATCGAAGGTGCGTGCGCATGACTCCAGCAAACCGCAGATGCAGGCCGCCGCCGTCGTTCTTGACGCTTTCTTCACGCCTGAGGGCCGGATCTTTACGGGATCGCAACGGCCGCGGACGGGAAGCTAACGACGGCGGCGGGCCGGCGTTCTGCCGGGGCTGCCTGCCGCAGGACTCGTGTCACGCGCCGGTGGACAGCGGCAGCTTGATCACCATGGTGAGTCCGCCGCCGGGGGTCTCCTCCGCCGCGAGCCGGCCGCCCATCGCGTCGGTGAAGCCCTTCGCGACGGCCAGGCCCAGGCCGATCCCGGTGCCGGCGGGTTTGTCGTCGAGGCGCTGGAAGGGGCGGAACATGCTGAGCACCTGGTCGGCGGGGATGCCGCGGCCGTGGTCGATGATCCGCAGTTCGCCGGCGGGGCTGCCGTCCACGGTGGCGCTGCCCATGCCGGTGGCGGAGCCGGTGATGACGACCTCCGGGCCGGCGTACTTCAGGGCGTTTTCTACGATGTTGGCGATGACCCGCTCGAGCATCCCGGGGTCCGCGTCCACCGGCGGCAGGTTGTCCGGAAGGTCCACGCGCACGCCCTCCGCCGGCAGCCCGCGCAGCGCGTCGCCGATGGCGTCGGTCCAGTAGGTGGGCTGGATCAGCGGGGTGACGGAGTCGGCGGTGAGGCGGGACATGTCCAGCAGGTTGCCGACGAGGATGTCGAGCCGGTCGGTGTAGTCCTCGATGGTGGCGAGCAGCTCGGCCTCGACCTCCGGCGGGAACTGCACGGCGTCCTGGCGCAGGCTGCTGACGGCGAGCTTGATGCCGGCCAGCGGCGTGCGGAGGTCGTGCGAGACGGCCCGCAGGATCGAGGTGCGCATCCGGTTGCCCTCGGCGAGCCGGACGATGTCGCGTTGGCTCGCGCGGAGTTGTTCCCGCTGGAGCAGGGCGAGCAGGTGCGCCCCGAAGGCGGCGAGCAGGTGCCGCTCCTCCTGGCTGAAGGGGCGGCCGGACAGGGCGAGCGTGTGCTCCGGGTCGAGCGGCTCGATGATGTCGTTGCCGCTGGGTTCCGGGGCGGGCTTGCCCGCGGCGGCGGCGAGGCGCCAGCGGCTGGCCGCGCTGTTTTCGGCGGCCGCGCCGTCGGGACCGTCCGGATTGTCCGGGTCGTCCGGGTTCCCGCCGGCCTGCTTGAGGACGTACAGCCCGGCCCCCTGGCTCTGGAAGTACTCGCGGATCCGCTCCATGAACTCGTCCACCGTGTAGTGCTGCGCGAGGGTGCTGCGGCTCAGTTCGCCCAGCGCCGCCGCCTCCGCCCCGGCCGCGTCCGCTTCCCGGCTGCGCCGCGCGGAGAGCCCGACGACGAGGGAGACGGCGATCGCGACGGCCAGGAAGATGAGCAGCGCGAGCACGTTTTCCGGATCGCTGATGCCCAGCGTGCCCACCGGATGCACGGCGGAGAGATTGACGACGGCGCTGGACAGCACGGCGGCAAGGACCGCGGGCCAGAGTCCGCCGACGAGGGCGACGGCAATAGTGCCGCTCAGCTGGACGAGCATGTCCGTGGCGAAATGGCCGTGCTCGAAGAGGCCGAGCACGAACTGGAGCAGCACCGGCAGCAGCACCGCCAGCACGAACCCGGCGATGAGGCGGCCGCGGCCCAACGGCGAGCGCGGCCTGGGAACCGCCGTGGTGGCCGGGCCCTGCCCGTGGCTGACCAGGTGCACGTCGATGCCGGCGGCCAGGCGCAGCAATCGCGCGCCGACCCCTCGGCGCAGCAGCGGAAGCCGTCCGTGCATAGGGACACCGACGACGATCTGCGTGGCGTCGATGCCGCGGGCGAAGTCGGCCAGCGTCGCGGCGACGTCGGTCCCGCCGACCGAGTGGTAGCTGCCGCCCAGCCGCTCCACCAGCGCGCGCTGCCGGTCCAGCTCCCCCTGCGAGCCGCCGCCGGCCCGGGAGGTCCGCACGTGCACGGCATGCAGTTCGGTCCCCTCGCCCCCGGCAAGGATCCGCGCCGCCCTCCGCACCAGCAGCTGCCCCTCGGGCCCGCCGGACAGGCCGACCACGGCCCGCTCGCGCACGCTCCGCTTGGCCTGCGGCACGTGCTTGCTCCGCTTCGCCGAGGCGGGCTCGCGCGCCGCGCCCTTCGCCCCGCCGGCCGGCTGCCTAAATCCTGTCCGCGGCCGTTCGCCCGGACGCGCCCGCTCGCCCGGCCCGGCCTGCTCCCGCGGACCGGCCTCGCCGCCGGTCCCCCGGCTCCCTGTTTCCATGGCTCCATTGTCGGCGCAACCCGGGCCCCCGCCGTCGTTATTTTTGATGTTTTCTTAACGCCAAACCGCCCGTCAGGCCTGCCGGGCCGGAGTAGTGTGGTCAATCGCTTCGGAAACCGGAGCCCTTGCACCGCACCAGAAAGAAGACCGCTTTGGGTGCCTCAACCCAGTTCTTTGTCCCCTCCAGCGTCCCCCGCCCCACCGGGCACGGGAAGCCGGGCGGGACGTTCACCCGCTGGCTCATGGAGCACCGGGTCCAGCCTGTGGGGCCGGAAAGCGCCGAGGCCGGCGCGCACGAGCACCCCTGGTGGAAGGTCATGTGCCTGACCGGCGTCGACTACTTCTCCACACTCTCCTACCTGCCGGCTATCGCCGCCCTGGCCGCCGGCGCGCTGTCGCCGCTGGCGACGCTGCTGATTGTCATCCTGACGGTCTGCGGGATGCTGCCGATGTACCGGCGGGTGGCGCAGGCAAGCCCGCACGGGCAGGGGTCGGTGGCGATGCTGGAGAAGCTGCTGCCGTTCTGGCGCGGCAAGCTGTTTGTGCTGATCCTGCTGGGGTTCGTGGCGACATCGTGGATCATTACGATCACGCTGTCCTCGGCCGACGCGACGGTCCACCTGCTGGAGAACCCGCGGGCGCCGCAGTTCCTCGAGGGCCAGCAGCTGCCGGTAACCATCGGGATGCTGCTGGTCCTGGGCGGGGTGTTCCTGCTGGGCTTCACCGAGGCCGTGGCGGTGGCGATCCCCGTGGTGGCGCTGTTCCTGGCACTGAATGCCGTGGTCATCGGGGTGGGAATGTACGACGTCGTTGCCACCCCCGGTGTGATGGCGGACTGGACCACGGCGCTGACCGCGAGCTCCGGCGGCCCGGGCGGGCTGATCCTGCCGGCGCTGCTGGCGTTCCCGCTGCTGGTGCTGGGGCTCTCCGGGTTCGAGACGGGCGTGAGCATGATGCCGCTGGTCGCCTCCCGGGGCGCGACCCCGGCCGAGCGGATGGCCTCCCGGGTGAAGAACACCCGCCGCCTGCTGACTTCCGCCGCCGCGATCATGAGCGTCTACCTGCTCGGCAGCAGCCTCGTGACCACGCTGCTCATTCCGGCGGCCGAGTTCCAGGAAGGCGGGGAGGCGAACGGACGCGCCCTGGCCTACCTGGCGCACGAGCGCTTCGGCGAAGGCTTCGGCACGATCTACGACATCTCCAGCATCCTGATCCTCTGGTTCGCCGGAGCATCAGCGATGGCCGGGCTGATCAACATCGTGCCGCGCTACCTGCCCTCCTACGGCATGGCCCCGGAATGGAGCCGCGCCATCCGGCCGGTGGTCCTGGTCTACACCGGCGTCAGCATCATCATCACCATCGCGTTCAAGGCGGACGTGAACGCCCAGGCCGGGGCCTATGCCACCGGCGTACTAGCCATGATGGTTTCGGCCTCCGCCGCCGTCGCCATCTCATGCTGGCGGGCCGCCGGCAAAGGTTCCCCCACAGAACCGTCCACAACCGGCGGCCCGCCTTATCCTTCCCCCGCCCGGCAGGCCGATGACGCCCCGGCCGGCCGGCATCCCGGCGAGGCTCAGGAGCGGCAGCCTTCCCCGCCTGCCCCCGCCCGGCGCCGGATCCCCGTCGTCGCGTATTCCCTCCTGACGCTCGTGCTCCTCTACGCCCTCGTGGACAACATCCTGGAGAAGCCGGACGGCCTGATGATCTCGCTGCTGTTCATCGGAGGCATCGTCGCCATTTCGTTGGTTTCCCGCGTCACCCGGACCACGGAGCTGCGCGCCGACCACATAGTGTTCGACGACGAGGCCCGGCGCTTCATCCGGGACACCCTCGAGTACGACGGCCGGATCAACCTGATCGCGCACAAACCGCGGGCGACCGGCACCTGGGCCTATGCCGACAAGGAGGCGACCCAGCGCCGGATCAACCCGGTCCCCGGGCTGGCCGACGTGATCTTCCTTGAGATCGAGATCAACGACCCCTCCGGCTTCAGCGACACGCTGTACGTGCGCGGCGAAGAGGCCGGCGGCCACCGAATCCTGAGGGCGCAAAGCCCCGCGGCACCGAACGCCCTCGCCGCCATCCTGTTCGCGCTGCGCGACGCCACCGGCGTGATGCCGCAGGCCTACTTCGAATGGTCCGAGGGCAATCCGCTCACCCATCTGATGCGCTACATGCTCCTCGGGCAGGGCGACACCCCTCCGGTGGTGCGCGAGATCATCCGGCAGAACGAGCCCAACCCGCTCCGCCGCCCCGGCGTCCACGTCGGCTGACCCCGGCCTCGCCGTTCACACAGCACCCACCCCCTCTTCCCGACGTCGCCCTCCACCCAGCGCCCGCCCTTCACCACGACACCCGTCCTTCCCCCGACCTCGCCCCTTCACCCAGCACCCGCCCTTCACACAGCACCCAGCCCCTCTTCCCGACCTCGCCCTCCACCCAACACCCAGCGCCTCTTCCCGACCTCGCCCTCCACCCAACACCAAGCCCCTCTTCCCGACCTCGCCCTCCACCCAACACCAAGCCCCTCTTCCCGACCTCGCCCTCCACCCAGCACCAACCGCCGCCCCACGCCATCCCTGCAAACGATTGGCCGGAAACGACCCCTTTAGAGGATCTATCGAGCCATTTCGGGCCAACGGATGAGAGGCCAACGGATGCGGGGCCAACGGATGCGGGGCCGGGCCATCCCGGCGTTCGGGGCGCGGCGGAGCCGAGTTGCTCGGATCTGCCAGCCAGCGCCGCCCCGGAGCCTTGGATGCCGGCGCTCTCCGGCAGCCTCTGCCCCAGGACCCGGGCGGGCTCCAATCTGCAGCACAGGAAAGGAAGAACCCTATGGCCGCCAAGGCCCCACCGGCCCGCCGGGCCTGCAAGGCGCGCCGGCAGCAGCTGGCCCGCGGCGCCGTCGGGGTGCGGGGGAAACAGCTGCCCCGGGGCGCCGGCATGGCAGGACGCGCCGACCGGCCCTGGCTCCCCCGGCTGACCGCAGCGCTGGCACGGCTGGCGCGCGCCGCCGTCGTCCTTGGCGCATGGCTCCGCCCGCGGCACCCGGCGCAGGTGATCGCCCTCGGTTTCGGCGGCGCTACCCTGGCCGGCACCGCGCTGCTGATGCTGCCGATCTCGAAGCAGGGCGAGGGCGGCGGCACTTTCCTGGAGGCGCTGTTCACGGCCACCTCCTCGGTGTGTGTGACCGGTCTGATCATCGTGGACACCCCGGTTTACTGGACCACGTTCGGGCAGGTCGTGATCATGGTCCTGATCCAGCTGGGCGGGTTCGGCGTGATGTCCTTCGGGGCGCTGCTCGGCGTGCTGATGGCCGGGCGGCTGGGCCTGCGGGCGAAGATTTCGGCCGCCGCAGAGACCAAGAGCACCGGGTTCGGCGACGTCCGCACGGTCCTGCTGGGCGTCCTGAAGGTCTCGCTGCTCACGGAGGCCGTGCTGGCGCTGGTGCTCACGGCACGCCTCATGGCCGGCTACGGCTACTCGCCCGGCAAGGCCCTTTGGAACGGTGTGTTCCTCGCCGTCTCCTCCTTCAACAATGCCGGCTTCGCGCTGTACTCGGACAACCTGATGGGGTTCGTGTCGGATCCGTGGATCTGCCTGCCGATCGGCGCCGCCGTGATCGTCGGCGGGCTCGGCTTCCCGGTGCTGTTCGAGCTGGCGCGGCAGTACCGGCGCCCGATCCACTGGTCCATGAACACCAAGCTGGTGCTGGCGGGGTCCGGCGTGCTGCTGGCCGGCGGATCCGTCTTCCTCACCGCGGTCGAGTGGACGAACAAGGCGACGCTCGGCGCGCTGGACCCGGGCTCGCGGGTGCTGGCCGGGTTCTTCCAGTCGGTCATCACGCGCACGGCCGGGTTCAACAGCATCGACATCGGCCAGATGCACCCGGTTTCCTGGCTGGGCATGGACATCATGATGTTCATCGGCGGCGGTCCGGCGGGCACCGCGGGCGGCCTGAAGATCACGACCTTCGGGGTTCTGTTCTTCATCCTTTACACGGAAATCCGGGGCGAGGGGGCCGTCAACATCTTCGGCAAGCGGCTCTCCCGGTCGGTGCATCGTGAGGCCATGACGGTGGTGCTGCTGGCAATTGCCCTGGTGGTCGGGTCCACGATGGCGCTGATGTTGATGTCCGACGCCGGGATGGAGCGTCTGCTGTTCGAGGTCGTCTCCGCGTTCGCAACCGTGGGGCTGTCGACGGGCATCACCGCCGGCCTGCCGCCCGCGGGCCAGGTGATCCTCATTATCCTCATGTTCGTCGGCCGCCTCGGCCCGGTCACGCTGGCGTCCGCGCTGGCGTTGCGGCAGCGGCCCATCCTGTACGAATTCCCGAAAGAGAGGCCGTTGATTGGCTAGGACCCCCTTCCCCGCACGCTCCTTTGACCGCATCGCGGAGGCGGACTCCGTCGTCGTTATTGGCCTGGGCCGCTTCGGCGGCGCGCTGGCCCTCGAGCTCGAGTCGCAGGGCACTCAGGTGCTGGGCATCGATGCCGTGGAGGACACCGTGCAGGCGTTCAACGGGCGGCTCACGCACGTGGTCCGCGCCGACTCGACCAAGGAGGAGGCGCTGCGGCAGCTCTCCGTGCACGAGTTCGACCGGGCCGTCGTCGGCATCGGCACGGACGTGGAAGCCAGCATCCTGACCACGTCGCGGCTGCTCAAGTTCGCCAAGCCGGTGATCTGGGCCAAGGCGATCAGCGAGCCGCACGCGGAAATCCTGGAGCAGCTCGGCGTGCACCACGTGATCCGGCCCGAACATGACATGGGCCGCCGCGTGGCCCACCTGGTCCGCGGCGCGATGCTGGACTACGTCGAGTTCGAAGACAACTTCGTCATGATCCGGACTACTCCGCCCAGCCTCGCCCAGGACCGGCCCCTCGAGGTGCTGCAGCTCCGCTCGAAGTTCGATGTCACCATCGTCGCCGTGAAGCGCCAAGGCGGCCATTGGGAACACACAACCCCGCAGACCGTGCTCTACGACGACGACCAGATCATCGTCCAAGGCACCAAGGAGAAGGCCGAGTCCTTCAGCGCCCTCATCTGACCCTGCCTCTACAAATTCAGGAGACGCTCAGTTTTGGCTATGGCTGTGGCGGTGGCCGGCTCCCCACGGACGCCCTGGGTCCACTCCGACCCGTCCCCTCTTTGGACCAGCCCCTGACCCCGACCTCCCGTGCCCGCCCCATCCCTACAAACGATTGGCCGGAAACGACCCCTTTAGAGGATCTATCGAGCCGTTTCGGGCCAATGGATGAGGCTGTGGACAACTTCTGCAAGGAACCCGACAGCGTCGGCATACTGTCGGCATGCGCAAGCCATATCCGCTTCCCAGCCATCTGCAGCAGTCAGCCTTCACCCTCGAGGACGGAAGGAAGGCAGGTCTGAGCCGCGGCCGGCTGCGCAACGACACTGTCGTGAAAACGAGCCGCAGCATTCGGTCGCCCAAGCATGCAGAGCTGGATTTCCCCGGTCGGCTCAGGCCGTACACCCGGATCAACGAGCGCAGCTGCGCATCCCACGCCAGCGCGGCCGCCATCTGGAACTTTCCGGATTCCGGCGGCGGCTACCCGGTAGAGCCCATCCACCTCACGCGCCCCTCCGGAGCCGCCCGAATCCGTCGGAAGAACATCGTCTGCCACCGCTCGCGGCTCTTTCCGGATGAGGTCCAGCAGCTGGACGGCATCTTCCTCACCTCGCGGGCCCGCACCTGGCTCGACCTGGCCGAATGCTCGGGCCTTGATCTGCTCGTCGTCGTCGCCGACCATCTGATCCGCATACCCCGGCAGCGGTTGGAGAACCGGAGGAAGCCCCACTGCACTCTCGGTGAGCTCGCCCTCCTGATCGAGCGCCATCCGGGAAAGCCCGGCATCCGGCTCGCCCGCGAAGCCCTCAATCTTGCCCGCGTCGGCGCCGATTCCCCGCCCGAGACCCGCCTCCGGCTTGCCCTCGTCCGAGCCGGCCTGCCCGAGCCGCTCCTGAACTGCCCGATCGTGGACGACGCCGGAAAGGAATGGCACAGCCCGGACATGTCGTATCCGAAGTACCGGCTCGCCATCGAATACGAAGGCGAGCCCCACACCCAGCCCCTGCAGGTGCGCAGGGACATCCGCCGGGCCGAGAACGTCGCTGCCGCCCGGTGGGACGAGATCCGGATTTCCGGCGACCACATGCTCCACGGCGCGCGCGAGGCCGTGGCGAAGATCAGGACGGGGTTGATCGCGAAAGGCTGGGACGGTTCCAGCGCGTAGAGGCAGGGCCGTCCGCGACGCCCAAGATCCGGCCGGCCCCAGCGTACAAAGCCAGGAGCCGGGCGATCGAATGAAGTTATCCGCCACCCGGTGCCTGGGCGCTAGCCCAATTCAACGGCCGCTCAGTCCTGGCTGTGGCGGTGGCCGAAGATGAATTCCTCGGCATGCGCGATCGCCTTCTTGAACGAGTCGTTCCGCAGCGCAACCTGGTCGAAGCCGCCGTTCGCCTCAGCCTCGACGTAATCTGTGAAGCCCGGACGAAGCGCCCAGATCCCGCCCGCCGGAGGCAGGTAGAACACGGCGAAGGAGCGGTGCTCGCGGTCGTCTTCCCACACGGGAACGACGGCGACGGCGGCACCTGTGTCCACATTGATCCATTGGGCGCGTGGCCGGGGCTGGTCCTCCTCGTAGACGCTCGGGTCCAGGAAGGGCGCCGTCCCGGGCCCCCAGCGCTCTTCGAACCTCTCGTGGAAGATCGGGAAGAGGTGGTAGTCATAGCGGCGCCAACTGGACATTGGTCCTGCTCCTTTCTGTAGTGCTCACGGGATTCTTGGGTGTCGATCGGAAACCGGGCTGCTACCCGGCTACCGGAAGAACCAGCGCCACAGCAGGCGCTCGAAGACGTCGGGCGGCGGGCGCAGCGCCGATTCCTCCGGACACAGCGAGATGGCGTCGTCCTGCCGCGGCCGGAGCCAGGCCTGCGAGACCCAGACCTCGTCCTGGCGTTGCCGCACATCGTCCGGGACAACCCAGACCCCGTCCTGCCGCTGCCGCGGATCGTCCCGGACAACCCAGACCTCGTCCCTTTCCGGCGGCTCCGCCCCGGCGGGTTCGGTCTCCGCGGGCGACTCGGGCGTCCCGGATCGCCGGGGCGTCCCGGATGGCCGAGTCGGCCCGGGTGCGCCGGCCGCGTCACCGCTGCGGTGGACCCGGACATGGATGTTCCGGCCCCGCGGCACCGGCTTGGCCTGCGGACGGCGGCGCCACCGATCATAGGCTGCACGCCGGAGGGGGTCCGAGAGGACCTCGTAGGCGTGGTGGATCGCCGCTACGTTCCGAGCCAGCCGACGGGCTTCGACGGCGTCGCGCGGTTTGTGCATGTCCGGATGGTGTTTCCGCAGGAGCGCACGGTAGGCACGGCGGATGTCCTCCGGGCCCGCGGTCGAAGGAACCTGGAGGATGTCGTAGAGATCCGGCTCTTCCATGGCAACCTCGCTGATGCGGCGGACGCCGGCCGGAGTCCGGTGTAGAGACCCGCACCGATAGACCCTCCGATCGGTGCAGGTCTCTCCTGTGGACGGCAGGCCGGGCCGCTAATCCTCGGCCCGGCCCGGGGAGTCGCCGGCCGTGTCCGCTTCCATCTGCAGATCAGGCGTTGATCTGCTGTGTCGTATCGCTGCTGCTGATCTCGATCTTGCGTGGCTTGGCCTGCTCACGGATGGGGATGCGCAGTGTCAGCACCCCGGCGTCGTAATTGGCCGTGACCGCATCCGTGTCCAGCGTGTCGCCGAGGATCAGCTGGCGGCTGAAGGTGCCCGCCGGCCGCTCGGCCGCTACCACGTCCTGGCGGTCCTCCACCCGCGACTTGCGCTCGGCGCCGACGGTCAGGACATTGCGTTCAACGTCCAGATCGATCGTCGAGGGATCGACGCCGGGCAGGTCCAGTTCGACGACGAACTCGTCGCCTTCGCGCCATGCATCCATCGGCATTGCCGCGGGCCGGCCCTGCGTCCCGAAGACCTGCTGAGTCAGGCGGTCCAGCTCACGGAAGGGATCTGTCCTCATCAACATGACTGCCTCCTTCAGTTCTTCTTGTAGATGCCGGAAAGATTATCTATGTCTTCCGACACAGAAATTATGACTCGGGAGTATCCTGCTTTCAAGTGGTTTTGGAGGACGAATTGGCTGAAGAACGGCACAGCGCCGACCGCGGCGTTTATGGCATCTCCGTCGCTGCCGATCTGCTCGGCGTCGGCGAGCAGACCCTGCGGCTTTATGAGCGCAAGGGCCTGGTGGAGCCGGCGCGGACCGACGGCGGCACGCGCAGGTACAGCCAGAACGATGTGGACCGCATGCGCAGGATCGGCGAGCTGGTCGGCGACGGGCTGAACCTGGCGGGCGTGGGCAAAGTGCTCCGGCTCGAGGAGGACAACGCCGCCCTGCACCGGGAGCTGGAGGCCGCTAGGAAGAGGGCCGGCAAGCGCGCCGCACAAAGCGGCGGCGTCACACCCAGCGGGGGCAACACACCCAGCGACGGCAGCACACAGAACCACGACGACAAGCCCAGCGACGGCAGCACACACAACCACCGCGACAAACCGAACGATGACGGCGGTCCCGAGGGCTGATTACCCTCGCCTGGTGGAGAGGTTTCCACAGGCGAAACGTACGAGGGCCCCGCCACGGAATGAGATCCCGTGGCGAGGCCCTCGCCAGTGAGTGGTTGGTGTAACTAGAGCGTGTCGGTGTTGATGCCGGACTGGACGGCATGTGACACCTTGAACTGCGTGCCGGCGTAGAACCAGGCCGAGCCGTCGGAGCGGGTGCCGACCATGTCCGCCTTGGCGTCGCGGTTGAAGTCGCCGGTGCCCACCACGCGGGTGTAGACGTTCCAGCCCGAGCCGATCCGCCGTTCGCTGGACAGCCAGGCGCTGCCGGAGCGCTGGGCCAGGCCGGTACGCAGCCAGATGGTGCCGTCGGCCTTGCGGAACACGACGTCCTTGGTGCCATCGCCGTCGTAGTCCCCTACCGGTGCGACGCCGGTGTAGCCGGTCCAGCCGCTGGCTATAAGGGTGCGCGGTCCGTGGCTCTTGCCGGTGCCCGGGCCGGCGTAGAGGTAGACGTTGCCGTTGGGCTGGACGGCCAGCAGGTCGTTCTTGCCATCGCGGTTGAGGTCGCCGACGCCCTCCAGGTAGGAGAACGCGGCCCAGCCGCTGCTGCCGATCTTCACCCGCGGGCGCAGGCCCTCGCTGCCGGAACCCACCTTGCCGGTGCCGGCATAAAACCAGAGCACGCCGTTCTTGTCCACGGCCGCCAGGTCGTTGCGCCCGTCGCGGTTGTAGTCCCCGACCGCCAGCAGGTGCTTGTAGGTCTGCCAGCCGCTCTTGCCGATCAGGACACGCGCGCCGTAGCCGCCTTGGCCGTCACCCGGCGCGAACCACAGCTGGCCGTTCGGCTTCGAACCGATGAGGTCGGCGACGCCGTCGCCGTTGTAGTCGCCCGGCGCGACCATCTGGCTGAACTCGTCCCAGACCGGGTCGCCCTTGGCAACCGCCCGCTTGTAGCCCTCCGGCTCCGAGAAGCCGGTGCCGGCGTAGAACCGCAGTGTCTTGTTCGAGTAGACGCCGAGGATGTCGCTCTTGCCGTCGCGGTTGTTGTCGCCGACGCCGAGCACCTGCTGGAACGCCTGCCAGCCGCTGCTGCCGATCTTCTGCGAGGTGTTGAAGAGCTTGCCGGAGCTGGTCGCCGCACCGTTGCCGCGCAGCAGCCAGAGCGAGCCGTCCGCCTGCGTGGCGGCGACGTCCTCGCGCCGGTCGCCGTCGAAATCCTGCATGGCGATCAGCTGGGTGAACTTGCCCCAGCCGGTGCCGGCGGTGCTGCGGGTGCCGAGCGAGCCCGTCCCCTTGCCGGAATACAGGTAGGCAGTCCCATTGGTGTGCTGGGCCAGTAGGTCCTGCCTGCCGTCGTCGTTCAGGTCGCCGGTAACAACGACGTCGGTCATCGAGTTCCAGCCACTGGAACCTACCTTGACGCGGGCCTTGAACTTGCCGTCGCCCGTGCCGGCGTAGAACCAGAGCGAGCCGTCGTTGTGGCGGGCGAGCAGGTCCGGGTACTGGTCGCCGTTGAAGGTGCCGGCGCCGATCAGCTTGTTGTAGACCTGCCAGCCGCTGCCGATCCGGACCGGCGTGCCGTAGCCGCCGGAGCCGTTGCCCGGGTAGAACCACAGGTAGCCGTCGGTGCGGCGGGAAACCAGGTCGGCGTGGCCGTCCATGTTGAGGTCGCCCGGCGCGGCCGAGGTGGCAGTGGTGCTGATGGGCTTGGGAGTCGGTGCCGGCGTGGGTGTCGGCGCCGGGGTCTGCGTTGCAGCCGGCTTGACGCCGGAGGGGTACTTGGCGAAGTCCTTCAGCTGGGTCAGCGTGCCGCGCCACAGGTTCGAGTCGCCGAGGAACGGGCCGGATTCGCTGTACTGCCAGATGTCGAACCGCTTCCAGCCGGCCGGCAGGTACGGGGAGGTGATGTTGCCGTAGGAGAAGTGCGCGACGTGCAGCGGGTGGTCCTTGAAGGCCGTGCTCGAGCCCAGGCACTGGTTCCACCAACTGCCGGTGGTGTAGATGGCGGGGACGCGGCCGGTCCGGGCCTTGATCTGGTTGGAGAAGTCGCGGACCCAGTTGACCAGCTGAGACGGGCTCATGTTGTAGCAGGTGTTGCCGAGCGTCGGGTACGGGTTGTACTCGATGTCCAGCAGCGGCGGCAGCGTCCGGCCGTCAGCCGACCAGCCGCCGCCGTTGTTCACGAAGTAGTCCGCCTGGGCTTTGCCGCTGGTGACGTTCGGGATCGCGAAGTGGTAGGCGCCGCGGATCATGCCGACGTCGTACGAACCGGTGTACTGGTTGCCGAAGGACGGGTTCTTGTACGTGGTGGACTCGCTGGCCTTGATGTAGGCGAAGCGGGCACCGAGGTTCCACTCGTACTGCCAGTTCACCGTAGGCTGCCAGCCGGAGACGTCCATGCCCTGGACGCCCGAGGGCTTCCAGTGGCTCCGGTCCGTTGCGGCGGCGATAGTGACGGCGGCGGTGCGGTCGATCTCCAGGACGTCGAGGGTCTCGGCCAGCTTCTCCTGGCCCTCCTCCGTCTTCAGTTCCGCCTCGGCCTCCCGGCGCATCTCCAGGCCCTTGCCCATCTCCGCGCCGTGCTCGCCCTGCACCTTTTCCAGCAGGGCCAGCTTCTGCGCCTGGGTCATCTCATCCAGCGGGATGTCCTCGACCGTGGCCTTGTCGGTTTCCTCGGCCGGGGCCGGCTCCTCGGTGGGAGCCGCGGGTGCCGGCTCGGCGGGTGCCGGATCGGCAGGCACGGTGGCCTCCGGCGCCGCCGGCTGTGTAGGAACAGTCGTGGCGGGGGCGGGAGAGGCCTCCTCCGGTGCGGGCTCGGGCAGCGCGCTGCTGGTCGGCTGGGCGGTGCCCTGCGCGGCCGGCGCGGTTTCGGCGGCCTGCTGCGGCGCGCTTTCAGTGGCGGATGCCGGCGCCACGAGAATACCGCCGACGGCCACGGACAGGACCGTGGCAGCGGTCAGCACACGGGTGCAGGAGCCGGTCAAACGTTTCTTCCAAAAAGGCGCAGAGGTCTGGTCTAAGGTTGAATGTTTCATGAGGAAGCGCTCCCCCGGGCGCGCGTGAAATATGAGGCTGCAGTGACGGCTGTGGTTAAAGGGTAACCCAGACCGTCAAGCCCGTCCCCGGGACTAAAGTCCTATGCAAGGCCGACACGCCGCAACGTGTCTGACGTCACCCTGCAACTGAGAAATTGATCTGCAAGCGTTACATTCATCCGCCCACGTCAGGGGCACGCAGCCTTGGCTGCCCCTCCCCGCGGTGGCCTCTCAGTCGCGGACTTCGTCCGGCGGCTCGGTCCCGTCCGCAGGGGCGCGGATGTCCATGCGCCGCTCGTCCTCAATGATGCGCAGCATCTGCCGCTCGATCTTCGCCGCGGCCACGGGGCCGATCTTCGCGCGCAGCCGCCGCAGCTCCTCGGCAGCGATCCGCCGGCGCAGGGCATCGCGGTCGGCGACGCTCGCCGCGTTCTCCAACGCCCAACGGTGCTGCTCGAACATGTGGCTGTCCCGCTCTCCCTGCCGCCGCCCGCCCCGCCGAACCGCCCTGCGGCAGCCGGCTCCCCGGCGTCGTTCCTGGCTGTGGTTATCCCGTTCCCGGAACGGGCACAGAGTTGGGCCGGCTCCTCCCTAATGGGACAGCCGGCCCGTTCGATTACGGATGCGCCGTCCGGTGTCCGTGACCTTCGACCTTGCGGTCGCCGCTGGTGAGCAGCAGGCCGATGGCGATCATTGCGACGCCAAGGACGAAGTGCAGCCAGTCGTCCGCGGTATTCAGCGGGACGAAGTTGGCCGTGGCCTCGGGGCCGACGATCAGGCCGTAGATCCACAGCGCGAGGTACACCGCGCCGCCGTAGACCAGGTAGTTGCGGGCTCCCCAGGCGTTCCGGGCCGCCGCGACACCGACGATGCCGTACAGCAGGTGCACGATGTTGTGCAGGACGGAAACCTGGAACACGCCAAGCAGCATGGCCCCGGACATGTGCCCGGCGAAGGCCATCTCGTCATAGTTGGTAGTGATCCCGGGGATGAAGCCGAGGACGCCGACTACCAGGAACACGATGCCGACAGTCATCGCTGCCGTCCGGACTGCCGGATGCGCGCCGTGTGCATGAATGCTTTGTGATGCGGTCATAGCCGTCTTCCCATCTGTGGCCGCCTCTCCTGTCAGGATGGGCAGGACCCATGAGGCGTCCGCTGCTTTAAGGATAGATTCTGGCGGCGCGGGTGCAAGGGCAGGCGCCGCGCGGTCTACCGAGGGCTGCCTGCGTTTTCCAAACCGTTACCGGGAATGGCTGCACATGCACGGGCGGTGACGGTCCGTTCCAGCGTGGCGGTGTTCGCCAGCCCGGTGCGGTTGCCGCCGAAGCAGTCCAGCGCGGCGGCGGGCGTCTCCTTGTCGACGCGGATGCGCACGTCGATCAGGTAGACATGGGTGTCCATCACGCCGATGGTGCGGTCCAGCGCCAGCAGCTGTGCGGGATTCCGCAGCGGCCGGATCCACTCACCGGCATTGTCCGAGCCGAGCAGCATCCACTTCGCGGAGATGATGTTGATGCCCGGCCCGAAGTCCAGCGTGTCCATCAGGTTGTAGTTGGTCCCGGACATGACGGACGGGTTCTGCACGGCGACCTCGTAGGACACGTCCCACACCCCGTCGCCGGCCTTCTCGGACCGCACCGGTTCGCGGGCGCTGGTGGTCACGCGCAGCTTCGGCGCGTGCCAGTCGCTGGCCACCTGGCAGGCGATCTGCTGGCCGTAGCCGGGCGTGACGGAGGTTTCCCCGTACACCAGCTGGCCCGTCCCGCCGGTCAGCTCGCAGTTCCAGCGGCCGGGCGAGAATTCGGCCCCGCCGACAAAGCGCGGGCTCTCCCCCAGGTTGTACGTGGTTCCGGCGGCCACCTCGGCGGCGACGCCTGAGGTGCCGGCGACGGCGGGGTTGGCTTCCCCGCGGGGCGTCGCGGAGAGGTTCCAGTCGGCAGGGCTGACGCCGCGGACGGGTTCCGCCGAGGGGACCTTGACCAGCGTCAGCAGCTGCTGGCACTTCACCGAGGCAACGATGGTGACGGTATTGATCGACTTGAGCCGGCCGACCCGCCCCGCGCCGTCCATGCCGGCGGCCTCGCAGCCGGTGGGAAGCTCAAGGTCCTCGGCCAGCGAGACCGGAGTGCCGCCGTCGTACGCGTACCACGCGCCCCACTCTCCCTTGGCGACGCCGCCAGGACCGGCGGGCATCAGCAGCGCGGAGTCGAACCCCTTGGGCTGGGTGCCGCCGCGGTAGTGGGTGCCGTTGATGTTCCAGTCCTGTTCGACGGCGACACGCACCGGCAGCGGCTGGCAGGCCTTGGCCGTGAGGCCGTTGAGCTGCGCGCTGCTGGTCAGGCCGGTCCCGCGGCCGGAGTTGAAGCGGCAGTCCAGGTCCGCCGCGGGGGTCCCGGACGGGACCGAGACGACGGCCTCCACGTGGTAGGTGTGGACGATGTCGCGGTCCGTGTCGAAGCCGAGTTTCGTGCCGGCCGGAGCCAGCGTGGCCGTCCGGTTGGTGTCCGGCGCGGGCCAGATTCCGGACGCCGACGGCCCGTCTCCGGTGCGCTCCCAGCTGGCCGAGATGATGCTGACACCGGGGCCGAAGTCCAGGGTGTCCCGGAGGCCGTAGGGCTCGCCGGCGTCGTCCGAGGTATTGGTGACGGTGATGTCGTAGCCGACGGTCCAGACACCCGGTGCGCGTTCCTCCGGCGTGCCGGCGGTCTTCATCAGCTCCAGGTCGCCCTCGCTTTGGCCGCACTCGAGGTTGTTGCGGATGGTGTAGCGGTTCAGGCCATCGTCCAGTTCCGTGGTGAGGCCGGCGTCCGTCATGGACTCGGTCCCGTCGCCGTCGATCATGCTGCGGGAGACCAGCCGGCACTGCTTGCCCGTGGAGATGCTGCCCTTGATGGCGACCTCGCTGCCGTCCTCATAACCGGACTGCGCGACGCCGACGCGGGCGGGGTTGTTGGGGTCCGGGGAAATCAGCAGGCCGCCGTTGACGCCGAGGCTGGCGACTTCCTCGGAGGTGGCGGCGCGGCCGTTGATCTGCCAGGCCAGGTCGACCAGCAGCTGCGCGGCGGGACCGTCGCTGCCGGAGTCGTCCCCGGCGGCACCGTCCACGACGTCCGGGGCCTCGGTGACGGGCTTCTTGATGACGTCCGGGGTGCTGCCGTCCGGGTCCTCGTCGGAGCCGGGCTGGCCGCCGTCGTCCTTCTTGCCGTCCTTATCCGGATCTGCCGGTGTCGGCGGGTCGGCCGGATCCGCCGGTCCCGCGCCGGGATCGGTCGGCTCTGCCGGCGGGACACCCGGGTCCGTGCCGTCGGTGCCCGTGGCCGGCGGCACGACCGGCGGGTCCACGGCCGGCGGCGTCGTCGCAGGTGGAGTGGTGGCCGGCGGGGTGGTGGCCGGCGGAACCTCAGGGGCGGTCGACGGCGGGACCTCGGCCGGGGCAGGTGCGGGCGTCTGCGTTGCCGGCGGCGTGACCACGGGGTCGACGGCGGGCGGCTGCGGCGACGGGGATGAGGCCGGCGGTGTGACACCGGAAGGCGCGGGCGGGGCGGGAGTTGGCGAGGTGGACTGCGTCGGCGCAGAAGAAGCCGGCGCAGAAGACTCGGGCGCCTCGGGCGGCGACGGAACTGCCGTCGCCGATGCCGAATCGTCCCAGTACTCAGCCTGTTCCGTCGGCTCCGCCTCGGTGGCGCCGGCCCCCTGCCAGCCCATCAACAGCAGGGCACACGTGAGCAGAGCGGCGAGTACGGCCCTTAAGCCGAACGCCGAACGCCGTCGTCGTTGCCTCATGTACGCCCCCAACTGGCTGTACGTCACCCAAGTCCTGCAACGCCGTCGCCGGCGCCGCTGGCCCAGGCCAACCTCTACCTCTTCAAGACCCGGCGGTCCGGGTTCTCCGCCGCTTCCCCAAGGGGCCGCGGCGGAAATGGTGGCCGGAACGGTGCGCGTTCCCGGTCCACACCAACTGGTGCCGCCCCAACACCTTCGTGCGAGCCTTCCCGCCCCCAGCGGGAAATGCGTAGGTCCAAAGTATCAATGCGCCCTTGCAAACACCATAGGACCAGCTGGTGGGCCGCGGATTGGGGACAACATTTCCCTTCACCGAGGGCCCGGATCGAATTTCGGCCTTCGGACCACAGCGGCCGATCCTCCGGTTAGAGTAAAAACTAAGCCGACTGACAAACCGCCAGCCGGTACGACCAAACGAAGGGAGAAAACCATGGGTTTGGACGACAAGATCGAGAACGCAGCGGAACGCCTGGGCGGCCAGAGCAAGGAAGCCGCCGGCAAGGCCACCGACAACGAGAGCCTTGAAGCCGAAGGCAAGACTGATCAGAGCAAGGCGGACCTGAAGGACGCCGGCGAGAAGATCAAGGACGCCTTCAAGAAGGACTGATCCTTCCGGGCTCCGGATGAGGGGGTGCGGCCAGCGGGCCGCACCCCCTCATTTGTGTCCGTTTGCGACGGCGGCATCCCGGCTTCGCGTTCGTCCGCGACGGCCGCATCCCGGCTTCGCGTTCGTCCGCGGCGGCGGTGTCCCGGCTTCGCGTTCGTCCGCGGCGGCGGTGTCCCGGCTTCCCATCCGCATGCGACGGCGGGCGCGGCCTACGGCGCGTCAGCTGCGAGGCGCCGGACCCACTCTTGTGTCGGGCGGCCCAGGCGCCGGTCCGCCGCGACCTGCAGCTTCGCGGCGCGCCGGACAATCCGGTCCTCAGTCTCAGGCGACCAGTCCTGGCGCTGTTCCCGGTCCGGCCCCGGCTCCCGGTCCGGCCCTTGCTCTTTGTGGCCTAGCCCGTGCTCCGGCAGGGCCGACGGCCGCGACGCCCGGGCTAGGGGTTGTACCGCCGCCACCGAGAGGATTTCGATCTCCTCGTCCGTGGCGAGGCTGCTCGTGGCCAGGATGCCCAGGATGCCGAGTCCGGTTTCCTTCAGGGCCGGGTCCTCGGAGAGCGCCGCATTCAGCGCCCACTGCGCCCGACCCCACCACTCGCCGCGGCGGTCCGCCAAAGCCCGCTGCTTCAGGGCCTGCCACGCGATCGTTCCGGCGATCGCCGCCGCCAGCAGCGTGGCCAGCGGCGAGAGCGCACTCACGACCTCCCACCAGGCGACGTCTTGGTCGCCTGCGGCCTGCGCGACGATGATCAAGTTGTCCACGGCTCCATCATGCCCCCTCCGAACCGATGGCTGCGCCCGACTCCCCACCAGAAACCGTTGGCCTGTAATGGCTGGATAGGGGGCTCTATCCAGCCATTACAGGCCAACGGATTTATATACGAGTTTCCCGCTGCATAAGCGGGCCCCGGCACGCCGAGGCCGCCGGCCGGTTTCCCGGACGGCGGCCTCGGTTCTCGAAAGGCCGGCTCACGCGAGCCGGTCAGGCCGGCTCCGCAGCGTCGGCCGTTCCCCGGCCGGCCGCGGAGCCGGGTTGATCAGCCTTTCCTGCGCGACAGCCGCGTCGCCGCAGCACCGCCGAGGATCAGCAGCGCCGCGCCGGGCACCAGCCAGAGGCTGTCCGTGCCGGTCTGCGCGAGCTGCGGCCGAACCACCGGGGCCGGCTGCGGAGCCGCTGCACCGGGCGCCGGGGCGGCCGGGGCGGGAGCGGGCGACGGAGCCGGGGTCGGGGCCGGCGACGGAGTCGGCGCGGTTTCCTCTTCCTCTTCCTCGCCGTGCTCGTACTCCTCTTCTTCCTCGCCGTGTTCGTACTCTTCCTCCGGGACCTCGACTTCGGCGCAGGCCTCGGCCTCGTACTTGTGGTTCAGCACGGCGCGGTTCAGCAGGCCGGTGCCGTCGTCCCCGTTCAGCTCGCAGTCCAGCTGGTCCTCGTCCGCGTCCTCATCAACCTCGACGCGCACCCAGACGTTGTAGGTGTGGACGGAGTCGGCCTCGATCTCGCGATCGTCCGCCAGAGTCGCCGTCGGGTCATCGGACGGATCGGACCAGACGCCCTCCTCGTCGTCGGAATCCAGGAGCCACGCCGCATCCGTGGCGGTAATGCCCTCGCCGAATTCCAGCGTGTCCGCGAGGTCATAGTCGCGGTCGGCGAACTTGGACGGGTTGGTCACGGTGACCTCGTAGTCGATCTCCCAGATGCCGGCGCCGACATCGATGGCGTCCCCGGCGCTCTTCTCGATCTCGAGGTGCTTGGCATGGAGCTCGTTGGTGGCGGTGCAGGTGACGCTCTGGCCATGATCCGGGCTGACCGTGTCGCCGTCCTGCCGCACCTCGCCGTAGTCGGCCTCGCAGGACCAGCCGCCCTCCTCGAACTCGTCGCTGCCGTCGAAATCGGCCTCCTCGTCGAGCGTGTAGGTGGTCCCGGCGTCGACGCGAGCGGACACCCCGCTGTGGCCCTCGACGGTGGCATCCTCGCCCTCGACGGTGGCGGTGAGCCAGAACCAGCCCTCTTCTTCCGAGTAGCCGTACGGCTCGATCTTCTTGACGAGCTTCAGGGTCGTTTCGCAGTTGACTGTATTGACGACGACGAACTCGTTGGCGCCATGGTCCAGCTCGAAGGTTCCGACGCCGTCCTTGCTCTCAAGCCAGCAGCTGTCGGGGAGGTCGGTCTCCTCCTTGATCGTCACGTCCTTGCCGTGCCGGTAGTCGCCGTAGGCGTAGCCCCACTCGGCGTCGCTGAACTGATCCTCGTCCTTCGGCTGCGAGAGCTTCAGGTCGGCGTCGAAGCCGTCCGGCTGCTCGCCCTCGGCATAGTACTCGCCGTCGATGTACCACTTCTTGTCCACGCGGACGGAGGCCTCTTTGCCGTGGCCGCCGGACTCGTCGTGCTCGGATTCTTCCTCGTGCTCGGACTCTTCCTCGTGCTCGGACTCTTCCTCGTGCTCGGCTTCCTGCTCGCCTTCGGCCTCCGACTCCGTCTCGGCCTGCTGCCCGGAGTCCTCGCCCTCGGCGCCTGCTCCGGCGGGGCCCCCAGCCTCGTCGACCGCTGCCTCGGGCGCCGGGGCCGTTTCCGGCTCTGCCGCGTCGGGTCCCGGTGTCTGTACAGCCTCCGGTGCGGGCACTGGGTCCGCCGGCGCGGGAGCAGGAGCCGGTTCCACCGCGGCCGGTTCCGCAAAAGTCTGTGCCGCCGGGGCCTGCTGTGCCACAGGCTCGCTTGCAGCCGCCGGCGCGGCCGGCTCTGCTGCCGCGGCTTCGGCAACCACGGCTCCGGCCGGTGCGGCCGCCGCCTTTTTGACCAGCTCGGCCGCACTGTCGACGGGAGGTGAGCCCCCGCCGTCGTCCGCTATAGCCGCCGGCATCACGCCGCCGACGGTCAACGCGCACACCGCCGCGGCGCCAAGCGCCCCTCGCAGCCGCCTGCGCGCCGTAGTGCCGCCGGACCGGCTTCCACCGTCCCCGTCCGGCCGGCCGTACCAATGCATGGAATCACCCATATCGAAGTTCCCTCTCGCCGGCCCGTCAGCGGGCCGTCCCAGGTGCGAATGTGCGGACCCGTTCCCCCGTCCGCCTGACACATGAGCGCGCCGAAGCACGCTGCGGCCGCCCCTCCGGCCGGCCGCACCACGCAGCCTCCCCCAGGGGCTGCGTCCCCGACGGCCGCCTCCGCCCGCACTG
Organism: Arthrobacter sp. USHLN218; assembly: GCF_037144715.1. Classification (NCBI taxonomy): domain Bacteria; kingdom Bacillati; phylum Actinomycetota; class Actinomycetes; order Micrococcales; family Micrococcaceae; genus Arthrobacter; species Arthrobacter sp. USHLN218. The sequence continues at coordinate 286,598 of NZ_JBBCYT010000001.1, read as the reverse complement.
CAGTGCGCGCAGAAACCACCGACCGCCGGCCGTCCTGACGGAGAGGATCCGGCGAGGATCCGGCGGTATTCGAAAGCGTAGTGGCGCACCCGCGGCGGGGCTAGGTGAATCCATTAGTTAGTTGGCCGCGGGGCCGGATTCCCAAGGATTTTTCAAGGTTCCGCCCGGCCCGGGCGGGGCAAAGGGCCCATGACACCCGGGGCGCCGATTGGAATACTGGGGCCATGCAGGCGAGCGGCAAGGACCAGCGCGGGATGTCGGACCGGAGCCTCGGCCTGCTGGCCGACGGCTTGCTCGCGGCCGTGGGGTACGACGCCGTGCTCCGCCCGTGGATGCGCAACTGGGGAAGCACAGCCGCCGAGCGGGCAATGCGGCTGGCGGGCGACGACGTACCGGCGGACGTGCCCGAGCACTACACGAAGGGCGTGACCATCGAGGCCGACCCCGAGGACGTGTGGCCGTGGCTGGTGCAGATCGGCGACCGGCGGGCCGGGTTCTACAGCTATGACTGGCTCGAGCGGCTCCTCTTCCCCGGGCTGGTGCACTACGCGGAGCGGACGCATTCGGCGCGGCGGATCCACCCGGAGCTGCAGGACCTGCGGGTCGGCGACCGGATCAATACCGGCTCCGTTGGGAAGCTGTCGGTCGGCACCGAGGTTACCGTGCTCGAGCCCGGCCGGGCGCTGGTAGTGGGAACGTGGGCATTCATCCTGCAGCCGATGCGCGGCGGCCGGACGCGTTTGCTGGTCCGGGACCGGGACACCGGCTGGCTCAGGCTGCTGGTGCCGCGGCGGTTCGCGCTGGCGCGGCTGGGGCTGGGCCTCGTCGACTACCTGGTCGGCGATCCGCTGCACTTCGTCATGGAGCGCCGCATGATGCTGGGGCTCAAGCAGCGGGCGGAGTGCAGCCGCCGGCTCGAGACCCTGCTGAGCGCGTAGCGGCAAAAGGGCCGCTACCTCGGACGAATCCGCCCGGCAAAGGGCCCAACGACTGAGCAGCTGAGGCCCGCTTTCCGTTCAGGAAGGGGCCTCAGCTGCTCAATCGATGCGGTGTGGCAGCCTGTCAGGCCTTGCCGTCGAACAGGCTGGTGACGGATCCGTCGTCGAACACTTCGCGGATGGCACGGGCGATCAGCGGGGCGATCGACAGCACGGTCAGCTGCGGGAACTGCTTCTCCGCCGGGATCGGCAGCGTGTCGGTCACGACGACCTCGCGCGCACCCGATTCGGCGAGGCGGCGTGCGGCCGGGTCCGAGAACACGGCGTGCGTGCAGGCGATGATGACGTCCTTGGCGCCGGCGTTCTTCAGCACCTGCACGGCGCCGGAGATCGTGCCGCCGGTATCGATCATGTCGTCGATGAGCACGCATTCGCGGCCCTCGATCTGGCCGACGACCTGCTTGGACACGGCCTGGTTCGGCACGTTCACGTCGCGCGACTTATGCACGAAGGCCAGCGGTGCCCCGCCGAGCCGCTCGGCCCACTGTTCGGCGACGCGGACGCGGCCGGTGTCCGGGGAGACGACGGTGACGTTGTCCAGGTCCACGCGGGTCCGCATGTAGTCGGCCAGCAGCGGGATGGCCATCAGGTGGTCCACCGGACCGTCGAAGAAGCCCTGGATCTGCGCGGTGTGCAGGTCCACCGAGATCAGCCGGTCCGCGCCGGCCGTCTTGTAGAGGTCAGCCACCAGGCGGGCGGAAATCGGCTCGCGGCCGCGGTGCTTCTTGTCCTGCCGCGCGTACGGGTAGAACGGGGCGACCACGGTGATGCGCTTGGCCGAGGCACGCTTGAGCGTGTCCACCATGATCAGGTGTTCCATCAGCCATTCGTTGATCGGGGCCGGGTGCGCCTGGATCACGAAGGCGTCCGTGCCGCGCACGCTCTCTTCGAAGCGGACGTAGATCTCACCGTTGGCGAAGTCGTAGGCGCTGGTGGGGAGCAGATCGATCTCCAGCTCCTTCGCGATCTCCCTGGCGAGCTCGGGGTGGGCCCTGCCCGAGGCAAGGACGAGCCTCTTTTCGCCTTGGGACTTGATTCCGGTCATGAATGATCACTTTCTGATGGGGTGGGGGTGGGGGAAGTCTGCTGGGCGGATTGCGCTGCGTCGGCGGCCGTCGCGGCGGCGGTTCCGGCGCGGTTCTGCTGGACCCAGCCCTCGAGGTTGCGCTGGGCGGCCACGTTCAGGGCCAGCGCGCCGGGCGGCACGTCCTTGCGGATCACGGCGCCGGCACCGGAGTACGCGCCGTCGCCGATCTGCACCGGTGCCACGAACACGGTGTTGGAGCCGGTGCGCACCTCCGAGCCGATGACCGTGCGGTGCTTGTTCACGCCGTCGTAGTTGGCCGTGATGTTGCCGCAGCCGATGTTCGAGTTCTCCCCGATTTCGGCATCCCCGGCGTAGCCGAGGTGGCTGAGCTTGGAGCCCTTGCCGATGACCACGTTCTTGGTCTCATAGAAGGCGCCGATCTTGCCCTTCTCCCCCAGCTGCGTGCCCGGCCGCAGGTACGTGAACGGGCCGACCTTGGCGTTCGGACCGATCCGGCTGTCCGAGCCGTGGGTGCGGGTGACGGTGGCGCCCTCGTCGATGACCACGTTGGTCAGCGTGCAGTCCGGACCAACGACGGCGTTGCCCGCCACGTGCGTCGCCCCGTGCAGCTGGGTGCCGGGCAGCAGCGTCACGTCCGTACCGAAGGTCACGGTGGAATCGATCCAGGTGGTGGCCGGATCCACGATGCTCACGCCGGCACGCATTGCCGCCTCGCACACGCGGCGGTTGTGCTCCGCGCCGAGCTGGGCCAGCTGGACGCGGTCGTTGGCGCCCTCGACCTGCCACCGGTCCGTGGTGACCACCGCGGCCACCCGGCCCCCGGCGTCGTTGGCTATGGCCAGCACGTCGGTGAGGTACTTCTCCCCCTGCGCGTTGTCCGTGGTGATCTGCTTCAGCGCGTCGCGCAGCATCTTCGCGTCGAAGGCGTAGATGCCCGAGTTGATTTCGCGGATGGCGCGCTGTTCCTCGGAGGCGTCCTTGTGCTCGACGATCCCCTGCACGGTGCCGTCCGCGCTGCGGATGATCCGTCCGTAGCCGGCGGCATCGTCCAGCACCGCGGTCAGCACGGTCACGGCGTTGCCGTCCCGGTCATGGGTGGCGACAAGTTCGCGCAGCAGGTCCGTGGTGAGCAGCGGCACATCGCCGTAGGTGACGACGACGGTGCCGTCCAGCTCCGCGGGCAGCGCCTCGAGGCCCACCTCGACCGCGCGTCCCGTGCCCGGAACCTCGTCCTGGTCCACGATCAGCGCGTCCGCGTCCAGGTCCTGGATGTGCTCGGCGACGCGGTCCCGTTCGTGGCGGACGACGGCGGCGAGCACCTGGGGTACCAGCCCGCGGGCTGCGGCGAGGGCGTGGCCGACCATGGAGATGCCGCCGATCTCGTGGAGGATCTTCGGCTTTTGCGACTTCATCCGGGTGCCGGCGCCTGCGGCGAGAACGATGACCGCCGCCGGATTCTGCGCCGGCGCTGGGTTGGCTGGACTGTTGTCTGTGGGGCTCACTAAGTGGCACTCCTACCCGGATAGGGATCCGTCTTGAAGCTCAGCAGGGACTAAAGCCATGCTACTTGCCGGAAGCGGCACCGCCCGCGGCGGGCCGTCCGCGTTCCGCCCCTAGGACTCGAACCTAGACTCCACGGCTCCAAAGGCCGGGGTGCTGCCATTACACCAGGGCGGACCGTGCCGCGCTGCGCAGGGCGGCACACCCCGTGCTGCTTGGCACAAGAAATCATTTTGCCACGTTTGCCGAGCCCGATGCGACTTGGGACCGGCGCGGCGCAGATACCGGGCCGGCCGGATCCGGGTCAGTTTACGGCGCCGGGATCATCGGTGAACTGCGCCGTGGCGACCGCGACGCCCTGCTCGATCTCCTCGGCCGTCGCGGTGCCCGAGGCTTCGGCGGCGGCGGCCCAGGCATCGATCGACTGCTGCGAGGCCTCCCGGACCTCCCGTGAGTTCTCCCACTCGCTCGGATCTCCGGTGAACCTTCCGGCGAGGAACAGGCCGAGGGCCACGAGCGCCAGGTCCCAGCCCGGTCCGACGAAGAGCGCGCCGGCACCGCTGCCTGCGGTTTCCAGGTCCACGGTGTGTTCGAATTCCAGGGCCGTGTGGCTCCCGCGCTCGGCGAGCCGGATCTCCACCACGCTGGTCGGGCTGCCGAAGGTCAGCCGCAACAAAGCCGGAGCCTCGCATTTGAGGATGTTGCCGGCTGCGTTCCCCTCCAGCTGGAAGGTTCCGCCCGGCTCGAGCTCGCCGGAGACCGGCAGGAACCAGCGCCGCAGCATCGCTGGATCCGTCAGGGCCTTCCACACGTCCTCGGCGGCGGCCTGGTACTCACGGCGCAGCAGCAGGCCGATCCCCTCGAGGCCGTCGGCCCGGATCTGGTGGACGGAACGCTGCAGATCGTTGAGTTCGCTGGTGATATCCATGGTTCCATCCAAACATGCGGCACTGACGCCAACGCCGGCAAGGCATACTAAAACCATGAAGCAGCTGCTCATCTTCCTGGCCATTGCCGCAATCGTCCTGCTGGTCCTTGGCCTCGCTGTGCAGACGGTGCGGCTGCTGGTCTACCTCGGCACCGGCGTGCTGATCGTGGCCGGAATCCTCTACTTCCTCAGGCGGGACCGGGACTGACCGAGCGCTCCAGGTTGCGGACCGAGAGTTCAAGTTCCACCAGCGACTGCCGCAGCAGCGTCTGGTCGGAGGCGATGCCGGCCCGGCCGTTGCATTCCCGGAACACTTCCTCCTGCAGCCGTCCCGCCAGCTGCTCCAGCTCGGCGTTGGACAGCGCGGCCAGGTCGGTGGGGAACGGGTCCTTCGGCGTCAGTGCCCTGCCTTTGTTCACCGTGCTACCTGCCCGTCCGGTCCTTGATCAGGGAGCTGGCGGCGCAATTGCGCGTGATGTCGATGGCATCGACGGCGTCCGATTTTGACGTATGGGGAACGGATTCGGCGACCAGGCGGCCGTCGTCGTCGATGATCCTGAAGCGGAACTTTGCATCGGAGTCCTGATACAGCTCGAATGCGCCCATGTCGGACCTTTCTTCGCGTACTCGCCGGTGAGTAGGGGAAGCCTAGCACTACCCACCGGTAGCTCCGCTAGGGGCTCTAGCTGGCGCCGCGTTGCACGGCCTGTTCGACGGCGCCTGCCACCCCGTCGCGCCAGGGTTCGCCGTGGCCGGGCAAGGCGGCCCGGGCGCCGGTCGCGGCCAGCGCCGCGAGGGATTCCAGCGCCCGGCGGGTATCGGCCGTCGCCGCCGCCGAGACGATGTGCGCCCCCTTCGTTCCGGTGTAAGGGTCCAGGGTCACCAGGGCGTCGCCGGTCAGGACGGCGTCCCGATCGGGAAAATGCAGGGCACAGTGGCCCGCGGTGTGGCCCGGCGTGTAAATGATCCGGGGCCTTCCGGGCAGGCCCCCGACAGCCTCGTCCTGCAGCCGGCGCACCTTGCCGACGCCCTTGACGTTCAGCGCGCCGCCGGCCGCCATGCGCGCCAGGATGGGAATACAGCGCGGGTACCTCAATGGGTACAGCAGCCGGCTCGTTTCGTGCCTGTAGCGGTAAGGATGGGCGGCTATGTAGGCGTCGCCGGAGTGGACATAGATGGGGATGTCGAGCTCACGCTGCAGCCTGGCGGCGAACCCGACGTGGTCGAAGTGCCCGTGGGTCAGGATGAGCGCTTCGACGTCCCTCGGCGAGCGCCCGAGTTCGCGGATCGCCTGTCCGGTCATCCGCCACATCGCGGGCAGGCCTGCGTCGACGAGGAGCAGGCGGCCTCCGTCCTCGACGATGTAGCAATTGACGTCTGCATGCTCGATCAGGTGGATGCCGTCGGCGACGCTGCGGTGGAACATGTGCTTCTCCTGCTTCCCGGGGTGTGATGGTGCAGCCTTCTCCCCATCGTGGCAGCAGAGCGGGCTCTAGGGCAGATGATCGAGCATCTCGCCTTGGAACTCCCGGACCTCCACCGGGAGCGTGGTGGCCCGTGCAAGCTTGCGTGCCCAGCCGAGGGCTTCCTTGAAGTCCCGCGCCTTCAGGATGGTCAGCCCGCCGACATGTTCACGCCCTGGATCGTACGGCCCCTCGGCTATCACGACTTCGCCCTCCCGGAGGCGGGCGACGGCCGCGGCGGCGGGCGGCTGCAGGCCCCCGGCAAAGACCCAGGCGTCCGCGGCCTTGAGCTCGGCATTGAACGTCTCGACGTGCCGCATGATCGGCTCCAACACCTCGGGCGCGGGCGGACCGCCGTCGGGCTGCTGGATGGCGAGCAAAAAGTGCTTCATGCGTGCAAAGTACTCCTTCTTGCTTGGAGCCACCTTGCTCGTGCCGGCCGGCCGTGCTGCCGCCATGATTCCCGCCCGGGGGTATGGGCGGCAGGACCGGCGGTGCTGGGGCAAAAGTCTCGGTCTCAAGAGACTTCGTACACCGCCGGTCCTGCCACGTTATGGACTGCGTGAGCTGCGGCTGCCCCTGCCGGCGCAGTCCATAAGGAGGCCCGCCCGCGCCAACGCGCGGACAATTGCCTCCGGCCTGAAGAACGCGGCCATGAGGCCGCCTGAGTGAGGCCTGCGGATCCCGGCCATCGGCGTACCTACCTCGCCCCGGAGACTTCGCGGGCGGGCTCAACCGCGGCCTGCCCAACCGCGGCCTGGCCAACAGCGGCCGCCAGCGCCGGCACGGGCACCGCGAGGGCGGCCTCGGCCCGGTCGATGGCAGCCGCGAGCGCCGGTGCCGGGTCGCTCAGCGCGGCGGCGAGCGCCCGCCGGCTTCTGACGTGCAGCTTGTCATAGATGCGGTAGAGGTGGCCTTCCACGGTCCGCACCGGGCTGCCGAGCTGCTGGGCGATGTCCGGGGCGCGGAGCCCGCAGGCCGCGTGCATGGCAACGGCCCGTTCCCGGACCGTGAGCCGGCCAGGGGCATAGACCTCATCCAGCTGCAGTGACGAAACCACCCCGGGCAGCTGCCGGCGCAGTTTCTGCAGCAGCCGTACCGCATCCCCGGAACGGCCGTCCATCCCCTGCCCGGCCAACAGCCGGGCTGCGTGCCGGGCCGCCTCCGCCGCCAGCAGCAGGTAACCGGAGGCCGCTGCCGCCTGCGCCATCTCCAGCAGCGCCTCGGCGTCCCCCGCCAGCAGGGCCTCGGCAAGGACATGCAGCAGACCCTGCTCCGTCCCGCCTGCGCCGGCGGTGATGTCCCGCAGCCGCGGCAGCGCATCCGCATCCCCCAGGCGAAGGCGCAGCAACTGGACCTCGGCCTCTTCGGTGATCCGGCCGGCGCCGGCCAAAGCGGCGGCCAGGACGGCCAGCTCCCGTTGGCAGTCCGGCCCTGCATCGGCCAGGGCCCTCTCCGCGGGTGGAGCTACCGGCGCGGTTTTGGGGGCGGAAGGAACACCTGCCGCGGAACCGGCGGCAATGATCCGTGCACGGGCCGTCACCGGCATCGCCGCGTGGACGTTCCGGCGGCCGTGCAGGAGCAGATCGTGGAACGCCTCGGAGCTGACCGCCACGATGTCCGGTTCGTCCAGCTGCCCGGCCGCATCGGCGGTCAGCCCCAGCGCATACTGCAGCAGCTGGTGGGGATCCTGCAGCCGCAGGGCCTGGACGACGGCGGTCAGCATCTGGAGTGCCTCCTGCAGCCGGCCCTGCCTGAACGCGATCCAGGCGCGCAGGAATTCCACCGTGCCGCCGAAAACCCCCAGCGACTCGATGCGCTGGTGCTCAAACCGGTCCAGCTGCGCGGCCGCCGCCGCCAGGTGCCCGGCCCGCACCAGGCACCGGATGTTCCGCAACGCCAGCGAGTTGTGCAGGATGGCCTCCGTCCCGGCCGGCGCCTGGAGCCGCCAGAGAGTCTCCGCGGCGAGCTCGGCCGCGGCGGAGTGGCCGCCGATGGCGAGCTCGGCTTCGGCGAGCAGGGTGCGGGCGACCAGTGCCGGATCGCCGTCGTCGTTGGTTTCCGCGGTCACCTGCCGCAGCCCGGGGATGCTCTCCGCGTAGCGCCCCTCCAGCTGCATGGCGTGGTGGCGCAGCAGCCGCCCGATGCAGCGCTCCCCCCGCAGCTCCGGCGTGCGGGCCGCCGCGCGGGCCCATGCATGGTCCAGCCGCTCCAGCTCGGCGGTGCCCCCGCCGCTGCGCACCACGGCTTCCTGGCCCAGCAGCGCCGCCCGGCGGAGCAGCTCCGGCTCTGTTGCCCGCGCCAGCACGTCCACCAGCCGCACGGCCGCCCGGCCCGCGTAGCCCTGGCGGAGGTAGAGCCGGACGATCTCGACCTCGGCAGCCGGCCTCAGCCCCGGCGCCGACACGAGCGCCGCACTCCGCAGCGCCAAGGCGGTGTCGCGGCTCCGGTTGGCCTGCCGCGCCGTCTCGACCAGCACAGGGTCCGGCAGCGTCAGGTGCAGATCCAATGCCCAGCGGGCCGGCCCGACACCCTCCGCCGCCAATTCCGGGGACGCCGAGACCGCCGCACCATACCGCTCGAAGAGTTCCCGGCTCAGCTCGGCGGGCACGATCCGGCGCAGCGGCGGCGCCGGGAATGCCGGCGCCAGCCGAACCGCCGGTCCCCGGACCAGCTGCGCGTCGTCGTCCGCCGGCTCGAAATCCAGGACGCCTTGGGCCTGCAGCGTCTCGAACAACCGAGGCCCGGCAATCCTGGCCAGCAGCGGCAGCCGCAGCGGGCCGGCCAGGGCTACCGCGTAGACGGCGCGGCGCTGGGCAGCGGACAGCCGCTCCAGCTCCCGGCGCAACACGTCCTGCAGCACTCCGCCGGACTCCGGCAGCACCCCGGCCGGCACCCAGCAGCCATCGCGCTCGACCAGGCGGTGCTGCCGCCGGCTTTCATCGAGCAGCGCCACCAGATTCCGCGGCGACCCGCCGGCGGAACGGGACAGCAGCAGCGCGACGGCCGGCAGCACCGGTCCGCCCAGGACCTGCCGGCACAGCGCCAGTGCCTCCCGCTGGTCGAGCGGATCGAGGGTGTGGCGGCTAAGCAGCCCCTCGTTCGCCAGTTCCGCCAGCCCGTCGTGCAGTTGCGTGCCCGGCCGGGCCGACAGCAGGACCTGGACCGCGCCGCTGCCGGCCAGCCTGGCCAGCAGTTCGGCGCTTCCCTCGTCGAGCTCTGCCGCGTCGTCGACCACCAGCACCGGCGCCTGCGGCAGCCCGGACAGGTGGTCGAGCATCTGCCGCAGCACCGCCAGCGAGGGCACCGCGTACGCGGGCTTCCGGTCTCCGAGCAGCGGGGCCAGGGTGCCGAACGACGGCGGCACAGGTGCTGGTGCAGGCGCCTCCGCTGCCGGACCTGACGGACGGGCCGAGCCAGCCGGCCCTGCCGGGACGGGCCCCGGCACCAACTCCGGCGCCGGCGGGGACCCCAGGCGGATGAACCGGAACTCGCCGGCCAACTGCCCGGCGACGTGCCGCAGCAGGGTTGTCTTGCCCGCCCCGGGTGCCCCGACGATCAGAGCGCCCCGGACGGCGTTATGGTGCAGGCTCGCGGCCAGTTCCGTGGCCGCGCGAGCACGCAGGATGTGCTCCCCCATGATGATTCCCCAACATTCCCCTTCGAAGATGCGTGCCGCCCGCCGTCGTCGCTTTGAAGCCGTACCGCGGCCGGCGTGCCTCCCCCGGATTCAGGTGGACGGACCGGCCGATGGAGCCGGCGGTCCAGCCTGCAGTTTCCGATAGTTCCGCGGCAGTTGGTCCGCCGTGCTGGTGGGCAGCTGCCGCCGTGCCGCGATGGCCGCGTTGCCGGAACACTCCGCAGCGGCGGCGGCGTGCCGTTCCCGTCCGCCCGGCGTGTTCCGCGTGCTGCCGGCCCGCGGGGCACATTCCCGCGGCCGGCCCGACATCCTGTTCGCCGCACGCAGGAGCCGGCGCGCGGAGTGCAAAAGCTGGTCCTCCTGGAACCGGCCGATGGCCCCGCCCCGGGCTCCGAGGGTGGGCGGGGCCATCGCGGCGAGGATCCGGATCCCGCGCGGGAGGCGTGAGGATCCGGGCCGCTGCGCCGGTTTTTCGGGAGAGGCCTGAACCCGCCCGCCCACCGGTAGGAGAACCGGGGGCAGGCCGGGCGGCATGGATGGTGGCTGTTGTGGGTGCGAGTGGTTGCTCAGCATCGTACGACCCCAATGGCTAAAGCTCTGTGTTTCGAGCCTAGGACCGGCAGGGCACCACGTCTTGCGTATGACCTACCGGTCCTTGGAACCGATGGAAGCACGGTACTCGGCAGTTCTTGCAAAAACCCGGGCGCCGCCGCGGGCCGGTACTCGACCGGATACCTGCGGTCCGGCCGGCAGCGCGGGCGAGCGCGCCCGTCAACCCAGATGCGCCACATCGAGTTCGTCCCGGCTGCCGATGTGCAGCTTGGCGAACATCCGGTAGATGTGGCCCTCCACGGTCCGCACGGAGAGGCCCAGCCGCTCGGCGATGTCCGCGTTCTGCATTCCTTCCAGCACGAGCGTGCCGATCTCGTGCTCCCGCCGGGTCAGCTTCACGGGCGGGGCCTGGGGCATGTCCCCGGCGCTCCCGGCGGCCACGGTTCCCACGGCTCCGGCGGGGGCCGCGGTCCTCCGTCCGGGGTCCGGACGCCCCGCGCTGCCGGCCCCGGCAACGCCCGTTCGCCTTGCACCGGCCATCCGACGGCCCGACCCGGCCCGTCCTGCCCAGGCGGCCCCTGCTCCCGCCGCGCCGGTTCCCCCGGCACTGGCTGCAGCCGCGCCGGTTCCAGCGGCAGCGCCGCCAGCAGCACCGCCGCCGGCAGCTTTAGATGCGCCGCCAGCGGCTCTTGCCCCGCCGCCCTTGCGCCCGCCGCCACCAGCACCGGCCGGGCCCGCGTCCGGTTCCACAGGCAGGGACTTCTGCAGCTGCCGCCTGGCCTGCGCCAGGAACTCCCGCTGGCTCGAAGTCCCCCGGGCTTCCTCGGCCGCCAGCACCGGCGAGCGCAGGCTGAGCAGCGTCGCGTGGAGCAACGGGCGGGACGCTGCGCCGTCGATCATCCGCAGCAGGGCGGGCATGTCCTCGTCGCGCAGGGCACGCACCAGCGCGGTCAGCTGAGCCGCGGCGGCTCCCTCGGTGAACTCGGCCAGCTTGACAAGCTGGTCGAGCCCGCGCAGGCTGCCCAGCCGCAGCGCCAGCACCCGCAGGTCCAGTTCCTCGCTGAAGTAGCCGCGCCGCCTGGCGTCCTCGACGAGGTCGAACAGCCGGTCCAGTTCCGCAGGCTCTTTCCGCAGCCGGAACCCGGCGGCCGCCGCAAGCCCGTCGCACATCAGGCGCACGCGCTGCCGCGGCTGGTCCGCGACCTCCGCGTAGCCCGCCAGGTATCCTTCCGCCAGCCCGTTCCGGCCAGCGGCAGCGGCGGTGTGGGCGCCGGCTGCGAAGGCCAGCGGCAGCAGGTGCTCAAGGTCGAGCTGGCGCAATCCCTCCACCGCCGCGGCCAGCAGGGCCAGTCCCGGCACCGGCCTGGACTGCAATATCTCCAGCGCGGCGGAGGCCAAGGCGACCGTGCCGCCGAAGTAGAAGAGGCCGCGCAGTCCGGTGCCGGCGTAGCGTTCCAGCTCGCGGGTGGCGTCGTCGTACTCCCCCAGCCGCAGCAGCGCGGTCAGGTGCGGGACCAGCACGAATTCGTAGTACCCGAGCAGCGCGCCCTCGTGCGCGTGCAGCAGCTCCAGCCCGCGCCGTGTCAGGGCCGCCCCGGAAACCAGCCGCCCGGTGGCACCGTAGACCTCCGCCAGCAGCGTCCGCGCCACGAGCTCGATCTCGGGGTCCGGCTCCGGGCCGTCCAGCACCTGCAGCAGCTCCGTTTCGGCGCCCGCCAGCTGCTCGTCGCCTACCATGCCGCGGATCCGCAGCAGCCGGCAGCCGGTACGGGAATGTACGACGGCGGGTGTCCCGGCCAGGCGCGGGTGTTCGGCTTCCAGCCGGTCCAAGGTGGCGGACCACTCGTCGGCGAGGCCCTCCAGCCCGGCGGCCCCTCCGCGCCGGAACAGCAGCAGCTGCGCACTGAGGACGGCCGCCGACTTCGCGGTCGCCGGATTCCGGGCACGCCGGAGCACCCCTGCGAGCAGTTCCTCGGCCCGGGCGAATTCGCCGTTGTGGTAATGCGCCCAGGCCATTTCCACCTGCGCCGCCGCCCGGTAGGGTCCGGGCTGGACGGCGGCGGCGGCACGGAGGGCGAAGCGCGAGTTGAACAGGCCGTTGGCCAGCCGCGCCGCCTCCAGCAGCCGGCTCGCCGGGACCGGGAGTCCGCACTCGAGCGACCAGTCGACCTGCCGCAGCAGCGACTGGAGCGTGTGCCGGCCGGAAAACAGGCGGGGAGTCAGCTGCTGCCGCAGCCGCAGGCTCCGGGATGCCGGCACCATCGCCCGCAGCACCTGGCCGTACAGCGGGTGCGCCACCCGGACCAGCCGCTCCGCGTCCTCGCCAACGGTCACCAGCCGCGATTCCACGAGCCCATCCACCAGGCCGCCGTCGGCCGAGTCCAGCAGCAGCCGAAGCGGGATCGGGTCGGCCAGCGCCACCGTCTCCAGCACTTGCCGCTGCTGGGGCGTGCAGCCGCTGAAGTGTCCCTTGATCAGGTCGGTCAAACGCCGGTCCGGCCGTGGCGGTTCGCCGGTGAGCAGCCAGACGCCGTTGCGTTCCACCAGCGTTCCGTCGCGGCGCTCCTGGGCCAGCAGCGCCAGCATGAACATCGGGTTTCCGCCGGAAGCCTCAACCAGTGACTCGCTCAGGCAGGGCAGGATCTGCCCGCCCAGGGCCTGCCGGCAGAGCTCGAGGGCCGCGCCCGAGTCCAGCGGCTGGAGCGGCCGGCGCACGATCAGGCCGTCCGAGGCCAGCGACTCCAGTTCCGGCGGCACCGCCGGTACCGTCCGGCTCATCGCCAGCAGCTTCACCGCCCCGGAGGCAACCAGCTGCGCGGCCAGCATGGCGCTGGACTCGTCCAGGTCGTGCGCGTCCTCGACCACCAGCAGCACCGGCGTCTGTCCCGGCGCCAGGGCGTTGATGTGCGCAAGCACCGAGCGCATCGCGGCCAGCACCGAGTTGGTCTGGTCTTCCTGCAGCGAGGCCAGGTACGGCGCCAGCGCCCCGAACGGTATCCGTGACAGCGTGGGGCTTGCGTGGATCCACAGCGGAAGGACGCCGTCACCCAGTTCGGCCAGCACGGCCTTGGACACCGCGGTCTTGCCCAGGCCCTGGTCCGCCACCAGCAGCGCACCTCCGGTCCCGGCGACCGCGTCGACGACGGCCCGGACGTCAGCATCCCGGCCTACCAGAGAGAATCCCCCGAATCCCTCCATAACGCCTACGTCAACAACTCGGCGAGTTCGGCGCGGCTGGAAACGTGCAGCTTCACGTAGATCTTGCCCAGGTGCCAGTCCACGGTGCGCGGCGAGAGGTTGAGCTCCTTGGCCAGCTCGGAACTGCTCTTGCCGCCCGCGGCCGCCATGGCCAGCTGCTGCTCGAACCGGCCCAGCATGGTGAACCGGCGGCGCAGTCCGTGCTCCGGGCGCAGCCGGCGGAAGCTGGAGTTGGCCAGCTCCCGCGCCTGCCGTGCGGCCAGCTGGTCGGCCGCGTGAGACTGGGCCGCGGCAGCCGCCTGGCAGGCGAACAGGTCGTTGCCCTCCGCGGAGGCGAGCCGCGCCGCCTGCAGCAGCGCGCCGCCGTCGTTGCGCAGCAGTCCCGCTGCGAACAGTTCGCCCAATTCGCCCGCCGGCCCGCAGTCCTGCGGGCCCCCTGCGAGCAGCCGCGCCGCGGCCTCGGTGTCCCCGAGCCGGGCGGCCGCGGTCAGGAACGCGCCGCTGGAGGCGGGAAGGCCGAGCCGGGCGGCGTGTTCGGCCTCAGCCAGCAGTCTGGCCGTGAACCGGCCGGCGCCGGAGGCCTCGGTTGCCTTGGCCTGGCGGGGGCCTTCCCCCGCCACCCCGAAGCCGACGAGCGCCGCCCGCGCCAGCACCTCGAAATACCGGGTCCACGAGCGGATGCTCCACGCGAGCTCCTGCTCCGAACGTTCCAGCTCGTACAGGCAGCGCTCGGCCCGTCCGGCGTCTCCCTGGAGCGCGCTGGCGTAGGCCGCAGCGGCCAGCGCGAGCGGTGCCGTGCCGGCGGGGTCCCGCCGCTTCAGCTTGGCCAGCGCCGGCAGCAGCAGCTCCAGCGCCTCGTCCGGATGCCCGCAGGCGGCATGCAGCAGCCCGGCCGCCAGTTCCCCGGCCGTACCGCGGGCCGCGCCGACCCGGCCGGTGCTCGGCTGCGGGGCCAGCAGCTCCCGGCAGCGCCGCCACTGCCCGCTGGCGAGCAGGACCTCGAAGATCCGGACCAGCACCGTGTCGCGCATCGAGGGCGAAAGGGAGGGGTTGGCGGCGCCTGCCTCCAGCCAGGCCACGACGGCCAGGGCGTCCCCGCAGCGGCCGGTCAGGACCCACGCCTCGGCCAGCAGGCAGCCGGCATAGAGCCGCATGCCCAGCGGCAGCGACTCGTTGCCGTAGAGGTCCTCCAGTTCGGGCGGGAAGTGCGCGTGCCGGCCCTCGAACGCGGCGAACTCCGCCTCCAGCAGCACGGCCTCCCAGGCCAGCGGGGCACCGCCGTCGCTATTCCCCGGCGCGGTGGCCACGGCCCGGCGGATGGCGGCGACGGCGTCCGCCGCCTCCCGCGCCCGGCCCGGCAGCCGGCGCAGCACGCGGTGCCGTTCCACGCCCAGGCGCACCCAGAGCCGCAGGTCCGCCTCTGTCCGCGGCTGCGCGGCCTCGAGCACGGCCGCAGCTTCCTCGAGCCGTCCCAGGGCGTGCAGCGCGGACGCTTCCTCCAGCACCAGTTCCGGCTCCAGGCCGTAGCTTGGCACATTGCGCACGAACCGCAGGGCGCTGGCCGGATCCTGCAGGTGCCGGGCGCGGCGGGCCGCGCGGAGCGCGGTCGGAGCCGTCAGCGGCACTCCGCACGCGATGCTCCACGCCGCAAAACCCAGCAGTGTCCCGGCGGGAATCTCCACGGCGCTGACGACGGCGGCGAGCGCCTCCCACAGCTCGCGGCTGCGGGCCGGCGGCACCGATTCGCGGACCACTACCGCCATCAGCCGCTGGTTCAACTGGACCGCCGGCGGGATGCTGGGCAGGACGCGCAGGTGCCCGTCCTCCTCGAGCTGGTCCAGCTCGAAGGGGTCGGACAGCCGCAGCAGCACCTCCAGGGGCAGCTCGCCGGCGAAGGCCAGCAATTCGATGATCCTGCGCTGGCCGGGCTGCAGCCGTGCCACCTGCGCGCGGACGACGTCGGCGATCTCGCCCGACCGCACCACCGGCGCGACCAGGTCCCACACCCCGTCCTGCAGGACCAGCGACCCCGCCTCGCGCTGCTCGCGGACCAGCAGGCGCAGGTACAGCGGGCTCCCCGCGGTCTGGGTCCACAGCTCTTCGGCGGCGCTGCGCGAGACCAGGCCGCCGAGCAGGCGGGACGCGAGTGTTTCCGCCTCCGCCGGAGTGAACGGCGCCAGGTCGAACCTCTTCAGCCGCCCGTCCGACCACAGCTGCACGAACCCCTCGGCCGCGCCCGTGAGTCCGCGGGCCAGCACCAGCAGCCGGGCCTGGCCCGACAGCGCCAGCTGGATCACAGCCGTCACCGACATCGCGTCCAGTTCGTGGGCATTGTCCACCAGCAGCAGCACCGGGCGGCCCGTAGCCTTCCGGCGCAGCAGCCGCGCCAGCCCCTGGTAGGCCAGTACCGGATGCGCCAGCGCGGGTTCCGGAAGTTCGCTGAGCAGGTAGCCGAGCGCGCCGTAGGGCAGCTTCGACGACACGGCGCTGCCGCGGACGTGCACTATATGGTGTGTCTCCTGGACGGCCTGCACCGCTTCGAGGGCCAGCACCGTCTTGCCGATGCCGGCACCGCCGAGCAGCAGGGCGCCTAGCCGGGCCGGGTCGCGCAGGGCCGCGGAAACGCCGTCGAGCTCTTCTCCGCGGCCGATGAAAACGCCGCGCGGCCGCGCCGCTCCGTGGCTCCGGCCGGTCGCATCCGCAGCCGCGGCGGGATCGGCCGCGGCCCCCAAGGCACGGCTCTCCACGGATCTTTGCACTGGTTCACTGCTCACACCTGCCACACATTCCCCAACGTCGGCGCTGTTGCATCTGCGCGCTAGCATACTGACCGCGCGCCGAAGTGGCCAGTGGTCTGCTTAAAGCTGTAACGCAATAGTGACACGGGAATCCGCGTTTGGGGAGCCCGGGCGGGCCGCCTCCAGTTCACAACCGCCGGTTTCGGCCCATAGGCTGGGCGCATGTCTGATCCAGCCTCACCGACCACCGTGAACGAACGCGAAATTGCCGACCCTGCGGACCAGGCTCCGGCGGAGCCTGCCCAGCCGCTCGGGAATCCCGGCCCGGCGGAGTCCGAAGAACCGCCCACGGACCCTGCCGCGGCCGCCGCCGTCATCGACGGCAGGCAGTTCGCCCCCGTAGTCAACACCGCCTCCGGAGAGGTCGGCGCCACCACGGTCTTCCACTACCACCAGGACGGCAAAGTCATCTGGGCGGAGTACTCCGGAGGCGCCGTCGTGCGCGGCTACCTGGTCGGCACCCGCAGCGGCGACCGGATGAGCTTCCGCTACTCGCACCTGAACATCGACCTGCAGACGGCCAGCGGCGTCTGCGAAACCCGCATCGCGGTACTCGACGACGGTCGGGTCCAGTTCCGCGAGACGTGGCAGTGGGAGTCCAGGCCGGAACACGGGACCAGCGTCGTGGAGGAGCTTGCCGTATCGGGAGAACGGCAGTGAGGTTCACCATAGTTGGCCCCCTGACCGGGGGTTTTGCCGCCGGCGGGCTTGGCTGGCCGCGCAAACACGATACTCTACAGCGGTAGAGTTGATCGAAGATGCCCGCACCATCAGGAGAACACTTGTCCGTGGAACCTTTATTGTCCGCTGCCCAGGCGCGTGCCGCCGCCTCGGTCCCCATCCCCGCTTCCCCGGAGCCGGAGCCGCGCACGGAACGGCGCACCCTGATCGCCGAGGCCGGGACTGAAATCATCGCCCATGAAGGCCTTCGCTCCCTGACCCACCGCGCCATCGACACGCATCTGGAGCTGCCGACCGGCTCCACCAGCTACTACTACCGGACCCGGGACGAATTGCTGGAAGCCATTGTCGGCTATCTGCGCACGCGTTCCGCCGCGGACTACGAGAGGGCCACCCTGGAGGTGCCGAACTCGATCCACGGCGGCCGCGACATCGAAGACATCGCCTCGCACATCGCGCATTACTTGAACATCCAGCTCAGCACGCGGCCGCACCACATCAAGGCGCGCATCGCCCTCACGCTGGAACTGTCCGAGCGCGACGAATTCGCCGGCATCATTTCCGACGTCCTGATCTCCCAGCGGCAGATGCGCGAGCTGTTCGACGCCCTCGGCTCGGCCGAACCGGACATGCTCGCCAAGGGCTTCACGGCGCTGGTCGAAGGCCTGGCCTTCCGCAGCCTGCTGGAGTCGGACCACGAGGAACCGGACGCCCGGACACGCAGGGTGTCCATCTTCCGCGAAGCCATCGCCTCGTACCTGCTCGGCGTCGGCGAGTAATCGCCCCGCACGGCCGTAACAGGCCTGACCTGTTACGGCGCCCGCCGGCGGAACCGGCCTTCGCGAATCAGGTCAGGGCGAGAATGATGCCCCACGTCAGGGCAGCCGCCCCGAACACAATCAGCACGACACCCACGGCCAGCACCAGCCGCCGTCGTGCTTCCTGACGCTCACTCACCTGGAACTCGACCCTTTCACGCGAGTCAACCTGCATAACCCCGTCCTCCCCATAGTATTCCCCCGGGAATAGCGGCGCCGCGCCGCCCTTCCCCCTGCCCCGAGCGTACCGGCGTTCGCGCAAAACCGCGGGACGCTTTCAACAGTGCCGCCCGGTGTGGCCGCCCGCGGTTCCGCCGCCGGCCCTTGGCCGCCATGCTCCCGGGCCACCCCTTGGAAAACCTTGCCCCGCCGGGCAGCCTTCAAGCCGTTCCTCCGCCCCGCACAACTTTGACCTGCGATGTTATGTAGCCGCGGCCCAGCTGCGGGGTTAGCATATGCGTGTGCATGTGCGCTGAATCACACGTGTTGGCGGGACCGCCAGGTTCCGTGACGGCTCGAAGAGGAGTCCTGAATGGGCAACGCCGCCGCAGTCATGACCGGTCTGAACAGCATCGAAATCCAAGAGCGCCCCGTACCCGAACCCGCGCCGGGCCAGGCCGTCATCAGGGTGGAAGCCGTGGGGGTCTGTGGCTCGGACGTCGCGTACTACCGCTACGGCAGGATCGGCCCGTTCGTCGTCGACGGCCCCTTCGTCCTGGGCCACGAGGTCTCCGGACAGGTGGTGGCCGTCGGTGAGGGAGTCGAAAATGTCCGCGTCGGCGACCGGGTGGCCGTCGAGCCGGGCACACCGGACCGCACCTGCGACCAGTGCCGGGCCGGGCGCTACCACCTCTGTCCCGACCTGGAGTTCCTGGCGACGCCGCCCTACGACGGCGCGCTCCTGCAGTACCTGGCCATGGACGCCCGCTGCTACTTCCCGATCCCGGACTCGATGAGCTACGAGGACGGCGCGCTGATCGAGCCGCTGTCGGTGGGGCTGTGGGGCTGCCGGCGGGCAAACCTGCGGCCGGGCGACGACGTGCTGGTCACCGGCGCCGGGCCGGTCGGCCTCCTCGCCGCCGAAGCGGCACGGGCCCTTGGCGCCGGCAGCGTCACGCTCACGGACATCTCCGACTACCGGCTCGGCGTCGCCCGCGACCACGGGTTCGGCGTGGAGAAGAGCGATGCCCCGTCCTCGCGGACCTTCGACGTGCTGCTGGAGTGCTCGGGCGCCAACGGCGTCCTCGCCTCCGGGCTCGGCCGGCTGCACGAGGCGGGACGGGCAGCCGTCATCGGGCTGGCCAAGACCGACGAGGTCCCGCTGCCGCTGTCGATGCTCAATTGGAAAGAGATCACCATTTCCATGGTGAACCGCTACAACAACACCTGGCCGCTGGGCATCGCCCTGGTTTCCTCCGGCCGGATCAACCTGGAGGGCCTGGTCACGCACAGCTTCCCGCTGTCCCAGACCGCGGCCGCCCTGGAAAACACCTCCACCGAACCCGAATCGCTCAAGGCGATGATCTACCCCCAGCGGCTTTGACCGCGGGGCGCCAGCGCAACAAACGGCAACGGGGCAACCACCAGCAAAGAGGAGTTCCGATGAAGAAGCACCTACGGGGAATCCTGGGCCTCACCACTGCCCTGTTTCTGGCCGCAGGAATGACCGCCTGCGGGGACGGCGGCGGAGGCGGCGGGGAGACAGGAGGCGGGGGCGGCGAAGCCTCGGGCAAGATCGCCTTCCTGATGCCGGACCGGGCCTCCACCCGCTACGAGCAGCAGGACAGCCCGCTGTTCAAGGCCAAGGTCGAAGAGCTCTGCAGCGAGTGCGAGGTGCTCTACCAGAACGCCGACGGCGACGCGAACAAGCAGCAGCAGCAGGCCAACGCCATGATCACCCAGGGCGTCAAGGTCCTGGTGCTGGACGCGGTGGACAGCACCGCGGCCGCCTCGCTGGTCAGCACCGCCAAGGGCCAGGGCATTAAGGTCGTCACCTACGACCGTCCGGTCCCGGACACACCGGCCGACTTCTACGTCTCGTTCGACAATAAGAAGATCGGCAACCTCATCGCCACGGACCTGGTCAAGAAGCTGGACGCGGACGGCGACAAGACCGGCGGCGTGCTGATGGTCAACGGCTCCCCCACGGACCGGGCGGCGCAGCTGATCAAGGAGGGCGCCCAGGAGGCCATCGATGCGAGCCAGCACCCGGTGCTGGCCTCCTATGACACCCCGGAGTGGCAGCCGTCGAAGGCCCAGGACTGGGTCGCCGGCCAGATCACCCAGTTCGGCGAGAAGATCACCGGCATCGTGGCCGCCAACGACGGCACCGCGGGCGGCTCCATCGCGGCACTGAAGGCGGCCGGCGTCTCCCCGTTCCCGCCGGTCACCGGCAACGACGCCGAAGTCGCCGCCATCCAGCGCATCATCAGCGGCGACCAGTACAACACCATCTCCAAGCCGATCAAGATCGTGGCAGAGAAGGCCGCCGAGGTCTCGGTGCAGCTGCTGAACGGCGAGACGCCGGAGCCCGACGCCACGCTCTTCGACACCCCGTCCGCGCTGTTCGTGCCGACCGTGGTCACCAAGGAAAACGTCAAGGAAGTGATTTTCGACAGCGGCATCTACCAGGCGTCGGAAGTCTGCACGGGCGAATACAAGAAGGGCTGCGACGAGCTCGGCATCCAGTAGCTCAGCCGCGGCCGGCGGTGCCGCGCCCACCGCGGCACCGCCGTCGTTACGGGAAGGGGAAGGCAGTGTCCACTCTGTCAGCGGAACGGCCGGAGGCAACCGCGCCGGTGCTGTCCATGCGGGGCGTGAGCAAGCACTTCGGTGCCGTTGCCGCCCTGACCGACATCGACCTGGACGTCCACGCCGGCGAGGTCGTCGCGCTGGTCGGGGACAATGGCGCCGGGAAGTCGACTTTGGTCAAGATCCTGGCCGGCGTGCACCCGCAGGACGCCGGGACGGTGAACTTCGACGGCAAGGACGTGACGATCCACTCGCCGGTTGATTCCATCCAGCTGGGCATCGCCACGGTCTTCCAGGACCTGGCGCTCTGCGACAACCTGACCGTCGTGGACAACCTCTTCCTCGGGCGGGAGCTGGGGCCGTGGCGGCTGAACGAGGTGGAGATGGAGGTCCAGTCCTGGAAGCTGCTGCGCCAGCTCTCGGCGAAGATTCCGTCGGTCCGGATCGCCGTCGCCTCCCTCTCCGGCGGGCAGCGGCAGACCGTCGCGATCGCCCGGTCGCTGCTCGGCAGCCCCAAGCTCATCATCCTCGACGAGCCCACCGCGGCGCTCGGCGTGGCGCAGACGGCCGAGGTCCTGAACCTCGTGGAACGGCTGCGTGAAAACGGCCTCGCGGTGATCATGATCAGCCACAACATGCAGGACGTCAAAGCGGTCTCCGACCGCGTGGCGGTGCTGCGGCTGGGAAAGAACAACGGCACGTTCCGGATGAAGGAGGTCTCCACCGACGACCTGATCGCCGCCATCACCGGCGCCACCGACAACGTCGTGACGCAGCGGGCGGCACAGGCCGGGGCGGCGGCGGGCGCGGGGGCCGCGGCTGGTTCCGTTGCCGCGGCGGACGCGGCCGCGCCGGACGGCGCGCGGGAGGCGGGCCCGGCCGACTGGCCCGGCGAACCCAACGAAGGACCGGGCGGGCAAGGGCAGGGCGGGCATGGACCCGGCGGGGGCGGCCTTCCGCCCGGCCAGGCGGGCAACGCAGGGCAACCGGGACCGGGAGCAGCACCGGAAGAAGGGACCGCACCATGACAACGAACCCAACCAGCGAAGCCGTGCCGGTGGCCACGGACCTGCAGGACGAACGGCTGATCCGCACCGAGGGCTTCAAGGGTGCGGTCAAGGTCGGCATCAACCGGGTCCGCGGCGGCGATCTGGGCGTGCTGCCCATCATCGTCGGCCTGCTGGTCATCTGGACCATCTTCCAGCTGCTCAATCCCTTCTTCCTCTCCAGCGCCAACCTGGTGAACCTGCTGCTGGAAAGCGCCGCCGTCGGCGTCATCGCGCTCGGCATCGTCTGCGTCCTGCTGGTCGGCGAGATTGACCTGTCCGTAGGCTCGGTCAGCGGCCTGTCGGCGGCGATCGTCGGCGTCACCTACGTGAAGCAGGGCTGGCCGGTCGGGATGGCGATCCTGGCCGCGATCGCCGTCGGTGCCGCCATCGGGTTGCTTTATTCGTTCGTCTACACCAAGTTCGGCGTGCCGTCCTTCGTCATCACGCTGGCCGGCCTGCTGGGCTTCCTCGGCCTGCAGCTGTGGGTCCTCGGCGTCGAGGGCACCATCAACCTGCCGTTCGATTCCTTCCTGGTCTGGTTCGGCCAGCAGGCGTTCGTGCCGGCCTGGCTGTCCTACGTGCTGGCCATCCTCGGTGTGGCCGGCTTCTTCCTGAGCCAACTGACGCTCTCCCGCCAGCGGGTCAAGGCAGGCCTCTCCGGGCGGCCGATGCGGCTGGTCGTGGTCCAGACCATCGTGCTGGCCGTGATCCTGCTCTTCGCGGTCTGGTACCTGAACCAGGCCCGCGGCGTGGGCTGGATGTTCGTCTTCTTCGCCGCCCTGGTGCTGGTGATGCACTACGCCTTCACCCGCACCAAGTGGGGCCGCTCCGTCTACGCCGTCGGCGGCAACCGCGAAGCGGCGCGCCGGGCCGGCATCAGTGTGAACCGCATCTACGTCACCATCTTCATGCTCTGCTCGACGTTCGCGGCGGTCGGCGGCATCCTCGCCGCCGGCAGGCTGGCCGCCTCGGCGCAGAGCAGCGGCACCGGCGACGTCAACCTGAACGCCATCGCCGCCGCGGTCATCGGCGGCACCAGCCTGTTCGGCGGGCGCGGCTCGGCCTTCTCGGCGCTGCTGGGCATCCTGGTCATCCAGTCCATCTCCAGCGGCCTGACCCTGCTGAACCTCGAGTCGTCCTTCCGCTACATGATCACCGGCCTGGTCCTGCTGCTGGCCGTGATCCTCGACGCCGTTTCGCGCAAGTCCCGCACGTCGCACGGCCGCGCCTAGTGGCGGGCCGTCGGAGCGCCATGTTCCTGGGCATCGACATCGGCACGGGCAGCAGCAAGGCGGTGCTGGCCGATGCCGAGGGCCGCGTCCTGGACAGCGCCACCGTTACGCACGACGTTTCCTACCCGCGTCCCGGCTGGGCGGAGTTCGACGCCGAGGGCGGAGCGTGGGCGGAGGTGGTCCGGCTGTGCCGGGAGCTTTTCGCCAGGAACGACGCCGGGGCTGTCGCCGGCATGTGCGTCAGCGCGATGGGTCCCTGCCTGGTCGTCACCGATGAGAACCTGGTGCCGCTGCGCCCGGCGATCCTGTACGGGATCGACGCGCGCGCCGTCGCCGAAATCCGCGAACTCACGGAGGAGTTCGGCGCGGAGGCGATCTTCCGCGATGCGGGCAAGGTCCTGTCCTCGCAGGCCGTGGGGCCGAAGCTCCGCTGGCTGCGCAACCGGGAACCGGAGGTGTTCGCCCGCGCCCGGAACTGGCACAGCCTGAACTCCTTCATCCTCGCCAAGCTGACCGGCGAGCTGGTCCTGGACCACCACACCGCCAGCCAGTGCGACCCCCTGTACGACCTGCGCGGCAGCCGCTGGCACGACCAGCGGTACGCTGCCGTGGCGGGCCACCTGCCGCAGCCGCGCCTCGCGTGGCCGGCCGAAGTCGGCGGCCGCGTCCACCGCCGGGCCGCCGAAGCGACCGGGCTTCCGGAGGGTGTCCCGGTCTGCGCGGGCACCGTGGACGCGTGGGCCGAAGCCTTCAGCGCCAGCGTGCGGCGTCCCGGCGACCTCATGCTGATGTACGGCTCCACCATGTTCTTCGTGCAGGTCCTCGGGGAATTCCGCGCCGAACCCAAGCTCTGGACCACGGCCGGGGTGGACCCGGGCTCCCTGACGCTGGCGGCCGGGATGTCCACCTCCGGCAGCCTGACCACCTGGCTGCAGCGGCTCTTCGGCGAGGTCCCGTTCGAGCAGCTCGTCGCGGAGGCGGCCGCGGTGCCGCCCGGTTCGGACGGCCTGCTCCTGCTGCCGTATTTCGCCGGCGAGCGGACACCGGTGTTCGACCCCGACGCCCGCGGACTCGTCACCGGGCTGTCGCTGCGGCACGGCCGCGGCCATCTGTTCCGCGCCGCCTACGAAGGCATAGGTTTCGGCATCCGCCAGATCCTGGAGTACCTCGAGAACGCCGGCGAACCCATCCGGCGCGTGGTTGCCGTCGGCGGCGGCACCAAGGCACGGCTGTGGACGGAGATCGTCAGCAGCATCACCGGGCGTGAACAACTCGTACCGGAACAGACCATAGGGGCCAGCTACGGAGATGCCCTGCTCGCCGCGATCGGGACCGGGGCGGTGCCCGCCGAGACCGACTGGGCGCGGACGGCGGCGGTGGTCGAGCCGGATCCGTCCACCGCGGCGCTATACGAGAAGCTGTACGCGACTTACGGACAGCTCTACCCCTCCAACCGGGAACACATGCACGTGCTCGCCGCCCTGCAGGAGCCAGCGGACGGGTAGACCCACCGCTGCCGTCTGGATTCAGGTGACATTGCGTTTTTGCTGCGTTCCGGAAATCTGCCGCGGGTCCGATTCGTCGGCAGATGTACGAAACGCAGCATTATCGGTCCACGCAGGATTATCGGTCCGCACAGGCACGAAAAAGCCGCAGGCCCCGTCCCGAACCACGTGGTTCGAATCGGGGCCTGCGGCGCGCCGGCTCTGCGGCGCTGAAGTTCCCTTGGAACCTAGTTGGAGGCGACGGCGGCCTCGGCGCGGACAGCCTCCATGGCGCGGGTCCACGGGATGAGCTGGTCCAGCATCGGAGCCAGGGTGCCGGCGTTCTGCTCGGTCGGCTTGAATTCGGAGAAGTTCTCGAAGTCGGTGAAGAGGGAGAACATGACCTGGTTGCGGACATGGGCGATCTGCAGCTCGGAGAGCACGTTGCGCAGGTGCTCGGCGGCGCGGGCGCCACCCATGGAGCCGTAGGAAACGATGCCGGCGGCCTTGTTGTTGAACTCGACGTTCAGGTAGGACAGGGCGTTCGCCAGGGCCGGGGTCAGCGTGTGGTTGTACTCGGCGGTCACGAAGATGAAGCCGTCGAACTCGCTGATCTTGGCGGACCATGCCTTAGTGTGGTCATTCTGGTAGTTCTGGTAAGCGGCCGGGTAGGCCTCGTCCAGCAGCGGGAGGTTGAAGTCTGCGATGTCGACAAGTTCGAATTCGGCGTCGGTGCGGCCGGCGGTCTGGGACAGAACCCAGTCAGCTACGCCCTTGTTGTTGCGGCCCGGACGGGTGCTGCCGGTGACAATAGCGATCTTGGTCATGTGGTAAACCCCTTCAGGTTGTTGACACGTCATCGGTTTGTTGACATGTCAATCATGCACGAAGGAAACTTGAAATGTCAACCATAAAGAAGGGAAGCCCATCGTGAGCTCCGACACCCGATGGCTCAGCGAGCACGAGCAGGAGGTCTGGCGCGCCCTGCGCGAGCTGCTGTGGGGCTTCGAGTCCGCCATGGACCGGCAGCTGATTCGGGACTCCGAACTGTCCGCGGTGGAGTATTCCGTCCTCGCTGCGCTCTCGGAGGCCGACGACGGCGTCCTGCGGGCCCGCGACCTCGCCCGGCAGCTCGACTGGGAGCGCAGCCGCCTCTCCCACCTGCTCAAGCGCATGGAGACCAAGGGCCTGGTCATGCGAGCCGAGTGCCCCTCCGACCTCCGGGGCTACAACATCATGATGACCAAGGCCGGCCACGACGCGATCGTGCAGGCCGCCCCCGGCCACGTGAGCTTCGTCCGCGAGAACGTCTTCGACCCGCTGACCGATGAGGAACGCGAGGCACTCTTCTCCGCGGCCACCAAGATCCAGGCCTCGATTCGGGATGCCGGCCTCTGGCAGAACCAGGGCGCCCAGAAGGGCTGACCTGGCGGTACCGGGCGGTCCTACCCCTCGGGGCCCCGCTGCGCTTCCCTGGGCGGCCGGCCAGCCGGTTCACCACAGGGCTCCCGCAAGTTGGAAACGGTGCTGCTTCTACTCGAGGATTTCGGAGGCCTCGAGCCACTCCATCTCGAGCTCTTCCTGTTCGGATGAGACATCCTGCAGCTTCGCGTTCAGGTCGGCCAGCAGCGCGAAATCGACGTCCGCCTTGGAACCGGCGTCGTTCATCTGTTCCTTGAGCTTGTCCGCCTGCTGGGCGAGCTTGGTCAGCTGCCGCTCGATCCGGTTCAGGTCCTTCTTAGCCTGCCGCTTCTCGGCCTCGCTGTGCGCGGACTTTGCGGACTGGGCCGGGGAGCCGCCTGCGGCAGTACCGGACTGCCCTTGGCCCGAGCCTGCGCCGGTCGTCGTCGTTCCCTTGGCCTCCCCCGATGCGAGCGCCTCTCCGCGAAGCTGCAGGTACTGGTCGACGCCGCCGGGCAGCCCCCGGAGCTTGCCGTCGCCAAGCAGCGCCATCTGGTGGTCGGTGACGCGCTCGAGCAGGTAGCGGTCGTGCGAGACGACGACGAGCGTGCCGGGCCAGCCGTCGAGCACGTCCTCGACGGCGGCGAGGGTGTCGGTATCCAGGTCGTTGGTCGGCTCGTCGAGCATCAGCACGTTGGGCTCGCCGACCAGCAGGCGCAGCAGCTGGAGCCGCCGCCGCTCCCCGCCGGAGAGGTCGCGCACCGGCGTCCACTGCTTCTCCTTGGAGAACCCCAGCTGTTCGACCAGCTGCCCGGCGGAAAGCTCGCGGCCCCCCACGTTGAAGACCTGGCGCTCGCGCTGGATGACTTCGGTGACGCGCAGGTCCAGCACGTCGTCGAGCTCCCGGACGTCCTGGGTCAGGATGGCGGTCTGGACGGTCTTGCCGCGCTTGAATTTGCCGGAGTCCGGCTGGATCTCACCGTTGAGCAGGCGCAGCAGCGTCGTCTTGCCGGCGCCGTTCACGCCGACCAGGCCGAGCCGCTCCCCCGGCGCCAGGCGCAAGGTGATGTTGTCGAACAGGGGCGCACCGCCGTCGTTCTTTGCGTCCCCCTCGCGCGGCGGCGGCGTGTAGCTGACCTTCTCCAGGTCGAGGACGTCCTTGCCGAGCCGGGCCGTGGCCATCTTGCTCAGCGCCACCGTGTCCCGCGGCTCGGGCACGTCGGAGATGAGCTCGTTGGCCGCCTCGATCCGGAACTTCGGCTTGGAGGTCCGCGCGGGCGCGCCGCGGCGGAGCCAGGCCAGTTCCTTTTTCACCAGCTGCTGGCGCTTGCTTTCGACGACGGCGGCCATCTTGTCGCGTTCGGCGCGGGCCAAAACGTACGCGGCGTATCCGCCCTCGAACGGATCCACGGTCCCGTCGTGGACCTCCCAGGTGCGGGTGCAGACCTCGTCGAGGAACCAGCGGTCGTGGGTGACGACCAGGAAGGCGCCCTCGTTGGAGCGCCAGCGTTCCTTCAGGTGCCGGGCCAGCCAGGCCACGCCCTCGACGTCCAGATGGTTGGTGGGCTCGTCCAGCATGATCACGTCATGCGGCTCGATAAGCAGCTTGGCCAGGGCCACACGGCGGCGCTGCCCGCCGGAGAGCGAGGAGACCTTGGCGTGCCACTCCACGTCCTCCACCAGGCCGGCCATGATTTCTCGGATCCGGGGGTTCGCGGCCCATTCATGGTCCGCTGCCTCGCCGACGATCGCGACGCCGACGGGCAGGTCCCCGTCGAGCACGTCCTGCTGGTCGAGATAGCCGATGTTCACGTCGCCGCGCTTGGTCACGCGGCCCTCGTCCGGCGTCGTCCTCAGGGCAAGCAGGCGCATGAGGGTGGACTTGCCGTCGCCGTTGCGCCCGACCATGCCGATCCTGTCACCCTCGTTCAGGCCAAGGGAGACCGAGTCCAGGACGGTGCGGATGCCGTAGGAGACGCTGACGTTCTCAGCGCCGAGCAGGTGGGCCAATGTCTATCTTTCTGTCGATTGCAGGGCCGGTCAGGCCATGATGCGGGCGCCGTGCACGGGCCCATGGACGGCCAGGGCCGCGACGCCGGCCACGTCCGACAGCCGCTGGGACAGCTCCTCCGCGTCCAGCCGGTCCGCGGCCAGGAAAGCCAGGGTAGGGCCGGAACCGGAGACCAGTCCGGCCAGCGCGCCCTCGGCGATGCCA
The DNA here is from genome assembly GCF_037144715.1 of Arthrobacter sp. USHLN218. Lineage (NCBI taxonomy): Bacteria > Bacillati > Actinomycetota > Actinomycetes > Micrococcales > Micrococcaceae > Arthrobacter > Arthrobacter sp. USHLN218. Next base: position 258,842 of record NZ_JBBCYT010000001.1, on the reverse strand, counting down.
AGGTCCAGAATATCCGCCAGCTCCGGCGCGAGCTCAATCGAGGCGGCCTGCAGGTCATTGCCCAGGGCGTTGGCCAGGCCGTCCACGTCCCCGGCGTGCATGGCCTTCAGGATGCGGGGGTCCACGTTCTCGGGGTCCGTCGCGGTGAAGCCGGCCTCCTCGCGTAGCCGGTCCGCGGTGGCGTAGACCTTGGGCGTGGAGAGTCCGAACGAGGCCGGCACCAGCACCCAGTGCAGGTCGCGCCGGGCCAGCGCCGGGGTCAGCTGGTCCCCCACGCCGAGGCCCACCGCCACGCCGCCGAGCAGGGCGAAGGGCACGTCCGCGCCGAGGTCAGCGGCGATCCGCACCAGCTCGTCGCGGGAGAACCCGGTGTCCCAGAGCGCGCTGCACGCGACCAGCGCCGCGGCGGCGTCCGCGGAACCGCCGCCCATGCCGCCGGCAATCGGCACGCGCTTGACGATGTCGAGGTGGACGCCGGTGGACTGGGCGGTCAGGGAACGCATCAGCTCCGCCGCCTTGACCGCGAGGTTGGACGAATCCAGCGGGATGTCCTCCACGTCCAGAGGCAGCGGCGAACCGTTGCGGACGCTCACGGTGACCTGGTCGTCGTCGCGCCGGGTCGCCGTGACCTCTTCGTAGAGCGAGACAGCCAGGTACACGCTGGCGACCGAGTGGTAGCCGTCCGGCCGCAGCGGCCCCATCCGGAAGGACACGTTGATCTTGCCCGGGGCCATCACGCGGACGGATCGGGTCTTGCTCATCAGGCTGCCTCCACAGTGCGAATTTCCAGCTCAGGCCACCGGGGGCCGCTTGTATTCGGCGATCCGGGCGAACGCCTCGACATCCAGCACCTCGCCGCGCGCTCCGGGATCCACATTAGCCGCGCGCAGGGCAGCCTCCGCCTCAGCGGCGCTCCCGGCCCAGCCCGCCAGCGCCGCGCGCAGCGTCTTCCGCCGCTGGGCAAAGGCCGCGTCGATCACCGCGAAGACCTCCTGCCGCGTTGCCCGGGTGGCCGGCGGCTCGCGCCGCGTGAACCCGACCAGCCCGGAGGCGATCTTCGGCGCCGGCCAGAACACGTTCATGCCGATCACCCCGGCCTTGCGCATCTGGCTGTACCAGGCGGCCTTGACGCTGGGCACGCCGTAGATCTTCGAGCCCGGCACGGCCGCCAGCCGGTCCGCCACCTCGTCCTGCACCATCACCAGTCCGTGCCGCAGCGACGGGAAATGTTCCAGCAGGTGCAGCACCACGGGCACGGCCACGTTGTAGGGCAGGTTGGCCACCAGTGCGGACGGCTCCCGCGGCAGTTCCGTCACCCGCATCGCATCGGCCAGAACGACGTCGAGCCGTCCGTTCGCGTCGGGCCGGAACTTCTGCGCGGTGTCCGGGAGCTTCGCGGCCAGCTTGGGGTCGATCTCGACCGCCACGACGTGCGCGGCCGCGTCCAGCAGGCCCAGCGTCAGGGAGCCCAGCCCGGGCCCGACCTCCAGCACCGTCTCGTCCGGCTCCACGCGGGCGGCCGCGACGATCCTGCGGATGGTGTTGCCGTCGATCACGAAGTTCTGCCCCAGCGTCTTCGTCGGCCGGACATCCAGTTCCTCCGCCAAGCGGCGGATATCCGCAGCCCCCAGCAAAGGCAAGGTTCCGCGCTGCGTCCCGGACCCGCCGTCGTGCCCGGAACCCGCCACGGGGACCCCGGCACCGGCCGCATCGGTGGCCGGGCCCTTCGCCGACGGCCGTTCCCCGGCCGCATCGTCGGCAGGCCCCCGCCCGGAATCGGACTGGGGCTGGCCGGGCTGGCCGGAGGCATTAGCATCTGTCACTGTGCCATCGTAGCCATACAACCCCGCCCGCCCGTTAACCGGCCTGTAACCCTCGGCGCCGCCGGACACCCGCGGGGCGGCAGCGAACCAGGGCCTTCGAGCCCTCCGGCCTTCGCGCCCGGGGCCGGCCGGACCGGGCCACGCCTCGAGGACGCGGCCGCGCCGCGCAGGCCTCGCCGCCACCCGCAGTGCAGGCCCGCCGCCACCCGCAGTGCAGGCCTCGCCGCCAGCACTGGGCCTGTCTTCCGCTCCGTTCCCGTCCGGGTTTTGGAAGAATCTCCGGCATCGTCGACGTCGGGCAGCCGCGAGCAGCCAAAACTTGGGCTGCAAGTCCTGAACTTGGGCTCAAATTCCCTCGCTTCCCAGCGGGCTCCCGCGTCGGCCCATGTCAGGGGCTTGCTTGAAGCCTAAAGCAGGAAACGAGTGCCTAATCGAGGGAAGTTGGGACACGATGCCTCGTCGCCGTGGCAGGTGGAACGGGCAGATCGGCCTTCCTGCCACAAGTACAGTCGCCCGGCAACGGCTCCCCCGACCCGTCCGTTAAACGCGTCGGACCCCCGGTTTCCCAGGGGTCCAACGCGATGAGCCAAACGGCAGGGGCAGACGTTCCCGCCCGCGCCCCTCGGGGTGCCTAGAGCAGCCCGAGCTTGGCGGCGCAGGCCGGCCAGTGGCCCCAGCCGCCGTTGCTGCGCAGCACCTCGGCCGTAGCGATCTGCTCAGCCGCGCTGGCCATGTGCGGCAGCGGGGCGTACTTGCCGCCGCCGGCGCCGAGCCAGGAGCTCTGGTTGAACTGCAAACCGCCGTAGTAGCCGTTGCCTGAGTTGATGGACCAGTTGCCGCCGGATTCGCACTGGGCGAGGGCCTGCCAGGCTCCTCCGACGTCGGTCTTGTCGGCCGCCTTGGGCTCCGGCTTCGGCCGCTCCTTGGTACCGACGGAGACCTTCTCGCTGACCGGCTCGGTGGTGACGCGGTCCTTGACCAGCTCGCGCTCCGTTTCCTTGCCGTCGACCAGCACGAGCGCGTAGGTCTTGGTTCGCTCGCCGGCGATGCCGGTGCGGGTGACGACCTTTTCGTCCTCGTACATCGAGGAGTCCTTCTTGGTCTCGGTCTCGAACGCGATCGGCTCGGTGATCTCGATCTTCTGGTCGCGGTCGATGCGCGTGATCTTGAGCTTCAGCTTCTCTTTGACCGGCGTGGACTTCGGCTTGGAGAGCTCGTCGTCCTTGCCCAGCGTGATCTTCTGCTCCGTGAGCAGGTCGCCGACGGTCGCGGCGGTGGTGATCTTGTCCTTCGTCTTGCCGTCCACGGTGATGGTGACGGTCTTGGGCGTGGAGATCACCACGTTGCTGACGGAGGCTAGGTCGGCGTCCAGGGGCGCGGAGAGTTCGGAGTCTTCCTCGACGCCAAGTTCGTTGATCAGGTCCTTGACCGTGGCGGAGGTGGATTGCACTGTCTTGCTGGAGCCGTCCAAAGTCAGCTTCACGGGCTTGGCGGTAATGACCTGGATGCTGCCGCCGTTGCTGATTTCGGTTGCGACGGCGGGAGTCACCTCGTCGTATCCGTCCACCTGGACGCCGGCTTCGTCGAGCACGTCCTGCACCGTGGTCCCGAAGGTGGAGATGTTGCTTGCCTGTCCGTCGACGGTCAGGGTGACGCTCTTGTTGTTGCCTACGAAGGCCACGAGGCCAAAAACGAGTGCGGTCATCACGACCACCTGCCCGGTGATTTTCACCCAGCGGTTCTTCAGTGCGTTTGCCACGGTACCCAACTTTGTCTCGAACATCCGGGCACGGGGACATGAAGACACGAGCAGTAGCGCGCCGAATCCCACGGCACGATGCGTTGTGCAGGCAAACCAAACTGGAGACTGTTTGGGCGTACGAACGGAACGTCCAACCAACCTCGGTGCGGAGTGTACTGTCCGGATGCCTTCCCCGACCCCGGCCAATAGTCCCCTACCGTAATCGAACCGTGACTTGCCGCAAAACCGGATCGGGGCAAATGTCACGGATCGGACACGCGGCGAAGACCCAAGTCAGCGCCGGTGAAACGCGTGAAACGCCGAGCTGACTAGGAAAGATACCGACCGGTAGTTTAGTCGTTCCATCGTCCGTAAATTTTTTCCGTGTTGCCCGCCACTTGCTCGCACAACAAGCCAAGGTCCTTGTCCAGGACCGCCGCCATCGAGCGCAGGGTGTAGGGAACCATGTAGCTGGCGTTGGGCCTGCCGCGGTATGGATGGGGGGTCAGGAACGGAGCATCGGTCTCCACCAAAACCAGCGCCGGATCGGCCACCAACAGGGCATCCCGCAGGTCCTGGGCGTTCTTGAACGTGACGGTACCGGCGAAGGACATCATCCAGCCGTGCTCGTTGCAGATCCGGGCCAGCCCGGCGTCGCCCGAGAAGCAGTGGAAGACCACCTTCTCCGGGGCACCCTCCTCGCGCAGCACCCGCACCACGTCGTCGTGCGCGTCGCGGTCATGGATCTGCAGGGCCAGCCCCAGCCGCTTGGCGATGTCGATGTGCCGGCGGAACGAGTACTCCTGCGCCTTGAGCCCCTCTCCCTGGGTGCGGAAGTAGTCCAGCCCGGTTTCGCCGATGGCGCGGACCCGCGGGTGCGCTGCCAGCTGCTCGATCTCGGCGAGGGCCTCCTCGAGCTGGCCGTCCGCGGCGAGCGGCGGGGCGTCGTTGGGGTGGAGTGCGACGGCGCCGAGGAGCCGGGCGTCCGCCTCCACCGCCTGCACGGTGAAGCGGGAGGACTCCAGGTCGCAGCCGACCTGGACGGCACCTTTGACTCCCAGCGCCTCGGCGGCGTCCAGCGCGTCCCGCACGGTCACGGAGACGTCGCCATCACCGAAGTCCAGATGGGTGTGGTTGTCCATGACCGGCACCGGCAGCGGTTCCGGCGCGGGCGGGTATTCCAGGCGGCGGCGCCGGCCGCTCTTCTCCTCTTCGGCGCTGCGGGTGCGCCCTCCTTCCGGCGCTGCCTCCTCCGGGAGGTAGGCGGCGGGTGTCTCTCCGGGCACGGCTAGGGCGTTCTCAGGCATGATTCAACAGTACGGCTGCGGCGCCAACGATATGCGAAAGAGTCGTTTCAGGCTCTACCGCGGTGAAACTTCTGCCAGTACTGTGGTTACATCCCGCCTGCGGGGAAGGCGATGCGGAAGGTTCGGCATGGATATTCAGCACACTGCAGCCACCGGCTCCGTCCGCTCCGGATCTTCCGAGGAAGACACCGGCGGACCGGAGCCTGCCGACCGACTGCCGCTGGCTGATTTCCATGACGCCTGCGGGCGCATCCTCGCCTCGATCAACACCGTGATCGAGGGCAAGCAGGAAGCCGCGCGGCTGGCGCTGACGGTCCTGCTCGCCCAGGGACATCTGCTGGTTGAGGACGTACCGGGCGTGGGAAAGACCATGCTGGCCAAGACGCTGGCACGGACCATCGACTGCAGCGTCCACCGGATCCAGTTCACCCCGGACCTGCTGCCCTCGGACGTCACCGGCGTCTCGATTTACAACCAGGACAAGCACCACTTCGAGTTCCGCCCCGGGCCGGTCTTCGCCAACATCGTGATCGGCGACGAGATCAACCGGGCCTCCGCCAAGACACAGTCCGCGCTGCTCGAATGCATGGAGGAACACCAGGTCACCGTGGATGGCCGTTCCTACACGCTGGATGCGCCGTTCATGGTGGTCGCCACCCAGAACCCGATCGAGATGGAGGGCACCTACCCGCTGCCCGAGGCCCAGCGCGACCGGTTCATGGCGCGCATCTCCATGGGCTACCCGGATCCGCGCGCCGAGATGCTGATGCTGGAGACCCACCAGTCGACGTCGCCGCTGCGGGAGATCCGCCCCGTGGTGGGCGTCGGGGAGGTGCGGGCCATGGTGGCGACCGTGCAGGACGTGTACGTCTCCCCCGCGGTGAAGGAGTACGTCGTCGGCATCGGCCGCGCCACCCGCGAGCACCCGCACCTGCGGCTGGGCGCCAGCCCGCGCGCGCTGCTGCAGCTGCTGCGCGCCGCGAAGGCCGCCGCCGCGCTGGACGGCCGGGACTTCGTGCTCCCGGACGACGTGGGCGCGGTGGCCGAGTCGGTCCTGTCCCACCGCCTCATGCTGGACCGCAAGGCCATCACCGCCGGCGAAAACGCCTCCGGGATCGTCGCCGGCATCCTGGCCAAGGTTCCGGTGGGAGCCGAAGCCCGCCGCACGGCCTCCTAGGCCAGGCCATGAACAGGCTCGGCTGGCTGCCCACCCGCTACATCACGCCGCGCGGCTGGGGCATGGTCGCCACCGCCGTCGCCGTCCTGCTGCTGGCACAGATCCTGGGCCGGCGGGACCTGCTGACGCTGGCCGTCTTCCTGGCCGCGCTGCCCCTCACCGCCGCCGCGGCGATGGTCCTGCTTAAGCCGCGCTTCGCCGTCGAACGCAGATTCCGTCCGCAGTCGGTGGAAACCGGCCTCGTGACGCAGGTCCACCTTGTCCTGCGCCGGAACAAGGGCTTCGGCACGGCATACATGGAGGAGCAATTGCCCACGCGTTTCGGCCGCCCGCCCTCCTTCCGGTTCCCGGCCCGCTTCCCCTCGGCCGCCGGCGAGAGCGTCTACGAATACCGGCTGCGCTCGGCCCGGCGCGGCGTGTTTGCGATCGGGCCGGTCACGGCAGACTTCCAGGACCCGTTCGGGCTGGCCCGGCACCGGCATAGCCTCGGCGAGGCCTCCCGCCTGGTCGTCACGCCGGCCCCGCTGGAGCTGCCGGCCACCTCGCTCACTGCCGCCCGCGGCACCGACGGCACAGCGACAACGCGCCGGCAGGCCAACCCGAGCGACGATGATGTGATGACGCGCGAGTACCGGCACGGCGACCCGATGCGCCGCGTCCATTGGCCGGCCACGGCGCGGCAGGGCGAGCTCATGGTCCGCCAGGAGGAATCCGTCACCACGCCGCAGGCCACCATCATCCTGGACCAGCGCGCCTCACTCTTCGAATCCGGCTTCCTTCCCTCGCACGCCGGCGCGCATGAGGACAATGGCGATCTGCTGCACACCTCGCCGTCGTTCGAATGGGCGATCACCGCCGTCGTATCCGCCGCCCACGACTTCATCCAGCGCAACTACACCGTCCGCCTGCTGGACTGCCACGGCGATCCGGGCACGCTCCGGTCGCCGTCTGCCCCCTGGCCCGGGGACGAGAGCTTCACCGGGCTGCCGGGCTACCAGAACCTGGCCGAGGGGCTGGCCGCGCTGGGGCTGGCCGGGGAACCGCACCGGCGGACCGAGCGTCCGCACGCGGAGACCGAGGCGTTCAGCGACCGGCTCATGGACAAGCTCGCTGCGCACAAGCTCAAGGGCCCGCTGCTGGCAGTGCTGGGCAACATCGGGCCGGAGGACGCTGCACGGCTGGCACCCGCGGCGGAGTTCGGATCGCACGCCTTTGCCCTGATCGTCTGCGACCACCCGCACGATTCGCCAGCGCTCCAGGCACTGCGCGACGCCGGCTGGCGGGCCGTGGCGGTGAGCGCCAAGGCATCGCACGCCGCGGCGTGGAGCAATTTCGACGGCGTATCCCCGGTCAGTGCGGCCACCGCCCGCGGCGGCTGGCGCCGGCACGCGGCGGCCGCCGACCCCTCCGAGGTGGCGCGATGACTGCCATGCTGGAACGGCCCGTGGCGCCGGACCGGCCGTCCCAGGGCGGCGAACGACGACGGCGCGTTCCGGGGTTTGCACCGTGGCTCATGTCCGGGGCGGTTGCCCTGGCCACGGTCCTGGCGGCGACCAACATCCACGGTGTCATCGAACACTGGAGCTGGCTATGGCCGGTGATCATTACCGTCTTGGCCGTGGAGGCAGGACCGGGCCTGGCCAGGGCGATGCGCTGGTCCCCGGTCGCAGGAACGCTGCTGGGCCTGGCCGGGCTGGTCGGCTCCGTGACGGCACTGTTCCTGTCCTCGACGAGCGTCCTCCTCGTGATCCCCGGGCCGGGAAGCCTGCGGGCGCTGGAGTTCCTGATCGCCGACGCGCAGGACGCGGTGATCTCCCAGGTGGCGCCGGTGCTCGCCTCCCCGGGCATCGTCATGGTCGCCTGCGTCGGCGTGGGCCTGGTCGCCCTGCTGGTGGACACCATGGCCGTGCCGCTCCAGCTGCCGGCTGCTGCCGGGTTCGCCCTGCTGGCCATCCTGGTAGTGCCGGCGATCATCAAGCCCCACAGCCTCGGCCCGGCGGGCTTCCTCGCGGCGGCCGCGGGGTACCTGGCGATCCTTGCCGCGGCCCAGTGGCTGGACGGACTGGACGAGGCGCCGCCCGGCCGGACCGCCGCCGGCCAGTTCGGCCGCGCCGCCGGCATCGGCGCCGGCGCGCTAGCCCTCGCCCTGCTGCTGCCGCTGGGCATCCCCGGCTTCACCACCGGCGCCTTCCCGCAGGGTTCCCGGCTGGACTGGCTCGGCGCGCCGACGGGCCTCAACCCCATCCTCAGCCTCGGCGACAACCTGCGCCGGCCCGGCGCTTTCGGTCGGATAACCTACGCCACCGATTCGAAGACGCCGCTGTACCTTCGGACCGTCACCCTGGAGAACCTCACGGGCGCCCGCTGGAGCCCCACGGACACCCGGGATGATCAACGCGAAGGGGTTGAAGAAATGGGCACCCCGCGGATCCGCGAGCTCCTGGACGAGGGCACCGTGACGACGACCGCCATCGAAACCCGTTCCTTCACGAGCCCGTGGCTGCCGGCCCCCTATGCCCCCACCGAGATCAGCGGTCTCGACGGGGACTGGTCCTGGGACCCGAGAACGCTTGCGGTCCAGGCGTCGCTGGGCACCAGCAGCGCCGACCAGGACTACCTCGTCCGCAGTGTTACCCCGGACCTGACCCGGGAGAACCTGCAGGACGCGGATCCACTGGAGTCTCCGCGCGTGGACGAGATCTTCACGAGGCTGCCCTCGGACATGCCGGACATCATCGTCGATACCACCGAGGAGGTCCTGGACGGGCTGGAGGAGCCGTACGAACAGGCGATGGCGATCCAGAGCTACCTGCGCGGCCCCGGCTTCGTGTACTCCGAGCAGGCGCCGGTGGACGGCGGGTATGACCAGAGCGGCTTCGAAGTGGTCGCCGCCTTCCTGGAAGAGAAGGCCGGCTACTGCGTCCACTACGCCGCCACCATGGCCATCATGGCCCGCGAGGCCGGCATCCCCAGCCGCATCGCCGTCGGCTACGCTCCGGGCCGCGAAACCGGCGAGACCGTGGACGTGGACGGCCGGGAACTGACGGAGCACGAGGTCGACTCCCGCGATGCCCACGCCTGGCCCGAGCTCTTCTTCGAGGACATCGGCTGGGTCGCCTTCGAACCCACGCCCGGCCGCGGCGCCGTCCCGGCCTACGCGCAGCAGCCCACTGTGCCGGTCCCGGACCAGGCCGAGCGCGAGAACCTCAACCCCGGCGGCAACCGCGCTCCGGTCCAGCCCGAGCTGCCCCGCACCGGGGAATCCCGAGGCGGTTCGGCTGCCGCGCAGGACGCCCCGGCTACCGGGCTGTGGACCGCGGCCGGCCTCGGCATCCTGGTGCTCGCGCTGGCCGCCCCGGGCCTCGTCCGCCGCTCCCGCACCCGCCGCCGTCGAAACCAACTGCTCGCCGCGGACAGTCCCAGCCGCGATACGGCCCTCGTGGCCTGGCGCGAGGCCCGTGACGCCGCCGCCGACTATGGCGTCAGTGCCGCGCCTCAGGAGTCCGCCCGCGCCTTCGAGCGACGGCTCGGACAGGAGCTCGACGGCGGTGCTGCCGCCGCCCTATCCCGGCTCCGCGAGGACTACGAGGTCGCGGCCTACGCCAACCCGGCCGCTGTGCGTCTTAGCTCCCCCGCTGCCGGTGGCGCCGCCCCTGGTGCTGTTCCGGATGCCGGGGGTGGACCCGGCGGCCGGCGGCAATGGAGCGACGTCGAGTCGGTCGCGAGCGGTCTGCGCAGGCATAGCCCGTGGCGGCAGCGTGTACTCGGCCTGCTGTTCCCCCGCTCGCTGTTCGTCCGCCGCTGACGTGCCTCTGCCAATCCGGACGGCAGCTGCAGCACCGGATCGGCTGCTGCACCGGATCAGATACTGCGGACGACCTTGGCGGGGTTGCCGACGGCGATGACGTTCGCCGGCAGGTCCTTGGTGACGACGGCCCCGGCCCCGATCACAGTGTTCTCGCCCACGGTGACTCCGGGCAGGACTATGGCTCCGCCGCCGATCCAGACGTTGTCGCCGATGACAATGGGCTTGGCCGCTTCCAGCTTCTCCCGCCGCAGCTCCGCCTGCACCGGGTGCGTGGGCGTCAGCAACTGCACGTTCGGGCCGATCTGCACGTCGTCCCCGATGGTAATGGGGGCGACGTCCAGCGCGGTCAGATTGTAGTTGATGAAGGTCCGGGCGCCCACGGTGATGTACTTCCCGTAGTCGACGAACAGCGGCGGCCTGATCTCGGTGCCCTCCCCCAGCGCCCCGAGAAGTTCCTTTAGCAGTCCCGCCGCTTCCTCCCGGTTGCCCGGCCAGACCCGCGCATACCGGTCCGCCAGCTCGATGGCGCGCACGCTGTCCGCGCCCAGTTCCGGGTCGTCGGCGATGTACAGGTCGCCGGCGAGCATCCGCTCCCGCATCGACCGGTCGTCGCCATCAAAATACTCGTCCACGTCCATGCGTCCTCCTGCACCTGCCAGTTCACGGGCCAGTCTACGCACCCGCAGCCTTCCCCGCCCGGGTGGGCACCGCCGTCGTCCGCCTCCGGACCGCCGGTGGGCACCGCCGTCGTCCGCCCCGTGATGGCCGCGGCGGGCTTAACGACAAGCGGGGCGGCAGGCCCGTGGCCCGCCGCCCCGCCCGGTGCAGGTCGGTTACTGCTCGTCCGCGTACGGATCGGCGATGCCGACGTACTGGGTGTAGAGGTACTCCTCGATGCCCTCTTCGCCGCCCTCGCGGCCCAGGCCGGACTGCTTGACCCCGCCGAACGGTGCCGCGGCGTTGGAGATGACGCCGGCGTTCAGGCCGAGCATGCCGGTCTCCAGCTTCTCGCTCACGCGCAGGCCGCGGTTGAGGTCCTTGGTGTAGACGTAGGCGACCAGGCCGTACTCGCTTGCGTTGGCCAGCCGCACGGCGTCTTCTTCGGTGCTGAAGGTGACGATCGGGGCGACCGGGCCGAAGATCTCCTCGGCCAGGATGCGGGCCTTCGGCGAGACGTTGGTGAGCACGGTCGGCTGGTAGAAGTAGCCGGGGCCGTCCACCGGAGCGCCGCCGGTCACGGCCTTGGCGCCGTGGGAGATGGCGTCCTCGACCAGCTCGTGCACGCCGTCGCGGGCCTTGCCGTCGATCAGCGGGCCGACGTTGGACTCGGGCTCGGTGCCGCGGGCCGGGGTCAGCTCGGCGATCTTGGCGGCGAACTTCTCGGCGAAGGCGTCGGCGATGGAATCCTGCACGATGAAGCGGTTGGCCGCGGTGCAGGCCTCGCCCATGTTGCGCATCTTGGCGGCCAGCGCGCCGTCAACGGCCTTGTCCAGGTCCGCGTCCGCGAAGACCAGGAACGGGGCGTTGCCGCCGAGCTCCATCGAGGTGCGCAGGACGCGGTCGGCCGAGTCACGGATGAGGGCCTGGCCCACCGGGGTGGAGCCGGTGAAGGAGAGCTTGCGGAGCCGCTCGTCCTTGATCAGCGGGCCGGTGACCTTGCCGGCGGTGGAGGTCTGGATGACGTTCAGGACACCGGCGGGCAGGCCGGCTTCCTGCATGACCTGGGCGAAGAGCAGGCTGGTCAGCGGGGTGAGCGTGGCCGGCTTGAGGATGGCGGTGCAGCCGGCGGCGACGGCGGGCGCGATCTTGCGGGTAGCCATGGCCAGCGGGAAGTTCCAGGGGGTGATGAGCAGGCAGGGGCCGACCGGCTTCTTCTGGACCAGCAGGCGGTTCTTGCCGTCGGGCGCGGTGGCGTAGCGGCCGCCGACCCGGACGGCTTCCTCGGAGAACCAGCGCAGGAACTCGGCGCCGTAGGCCACCTCGCCGCGCGCTTCGGCCAGGGGCTTGCCCATTTCCAGGGTCATCAGCAGCGCGAAGTCTTCGGCGCGCTCGGTCACCAATTCGAAGGCACGGCGCAGGATCTCGCCGCGCTCACGCGGAGCGGTCTTGGCCCAATCGGCCTGGGCGGCCGCAGCTGCGTCCATTGCGGCGGCACCGTCTTCCGGCTGCGCGTTGGCAATGGTGAGCAGGACCTTGCCGGTGGCGGGGTCCTCGACGTCCAGCGTCTGGCCGCCGGCAGCGTCGCGCCACTCGCCGTTGATCAACAGACCGGTGGGAACCTTTGCCAGCAGTTCCGCTTCGCGGTTGGCGGTTTCAGCCATAGCGGTGCCTCCAATGTTGGTAAGTGATTGGTCGGGCTTCAGTGCCCTACTGCATCCACCGTAGGTGCTGAACCTCACGCCGGTAAATGCGGTACTGCACTACATTACATCCGAGGTGCTGTGCAGATAGACAAAGGATCTTTGTACGATCCTGTGTGACGAAACGGCCCTCCGCACGGGGCCCGCGCCGGGGAAACCCGGGGGCTCAGGCCTTGGGCGGCCGGGCGGCGAGGACCGCGGAGTAGAGCTCCCGCTTGCTGATCCGGGCGTCGGCGGCGACCGCGGCGACGGCGTCCTTCAACCGCGATCCCTGCCCGATCAGCTCGTTGACCTCCGCGACGTGGTCCTTGGCCTGCTCGGGCGGGGCATCCGGGGCTCCCGAGACGACGACGGCGATCTCGCCGCGGACCTCGGAGGACTCGGCCCATTCGAGCAGCTCGCGGACGGGGCCGCGCAGGACCTCCTCGTGCAGCTTGGTCAGCTCCCGGCACACGGCCGCGCGCCGCCCCTGGCCGAAGGCCGTGTCCAGGGCCCGCAGCATCGGCTCGAGCCGGTGCGGAGCTTCGAAGAAGACCATCGTGCGCTTCTCGTCGGCGAGCTCGGCCAGCCGGGCCTGCCGCTCGCCCTGCTTGCGCGGCAGGAACCCTTCGAAGGTGAAGCGGTCGGTCGGCAGGCCGGACAACGCGAGGGCGGTCAGCACCGCGGACGGACCGGGGACGGCCGTCACCACCAGGCCGTCGGTGACCGCGGCCTCCACCAGGCGGAAGCCCGGGTCGGAGACGGCGGGCATGCCGGCGTCCGTCACCATGACCAGGGTGCTGCCGGCGCGGACCAGGTCGAGCAGCTCGGCCGTGCGCGTGGCTTCGTTGTGCTCGTGGTAGCTGATGATGCGCCCGCTGGCCGTGATGCCCAGGGCGCTCAGGAGCTTATGCAGCCGGCGGGTGTCCTCGGCCGCCACGACATGCGCGGTCTGCAGCAGTTCAACCAGCCGCGGCGTGGCGTCGCCGATGTTGCCGATCGGCGTTCCCGCCAGGACGATCTGGCCGGGGCCGCCGGCTGCCTGCTCATTCACAGCATCAACCCTACCGGTCGGGGCTGCGGCCCGGAGCCCGCAGCCGGCGCCCGCGGGCAAAGCGCCTACGGGTAGAGCATGTTCGCGGGGACGCTGCCGAATCCGCCGGTGTTGTAGTACTTCGCCACGTTCTTCATGTAGCCCGTCCACTGCGCGCCGGCGATCGAGGAGCCATCCACGAACTCGCGGGCGACCCCGTTGACCGGAACGTAGTTCAGCGAGGAGTAGGACTGCCAGGTGCCGACCCAGGACGCCGTCGAAATGCCCTGCGTGTAGCCGACGGTCCAGGTCTGTTCGGACAGGTCCGTGGTACCCGTCTTCGCGGCCGCCGGCACACCGATCGGCTCGATGCTCCCGGGCGAGTTTTCCACGAGCTTCTGCAGCGGCTTGCTGATCGCGGCCGCGACCTCCTTGGAGATAGCCTGGCTGCACTTCTGGTCCGGCACGTCGTACTTGGTGCCCTGCGAGTCCGTGACTTCCAGCAGCGCAATCGGCTCGCAGTAGCGGCCGCCGGAAGCGAACGTGGCATAGGCCGCGGCCATGGTCATCGGCGCGACCTCCTGGCCGCCGATGATGAAGGACGGGCTGGCGACCGACAGCGGTTTGCCGTCGACGGCGCGGTGCACGCCCATCCGGGTGGCGGCGTCCTGGATGTCGCAGAGATCCAGCTGAGCCGCCTGCGCGGCGGTGGCGGAGTTGACCGAATTCGTCAGGCCCTCGCTGACCGTCATCGGCCGGGCGTAACCCGGCAGCGCGTTCTTGAAGCTCCATTGGCTGAACACGGTGTTCTTCGGGGCGCAGGTGGCCTTCCAGTCGTAGCCCTCCGGGTAGAAGGTCCGGCTGGCGTCGACCACCTCGTTCAGGGCCCGCCCCGCTTCCAGCCACGCGACAGTGGTAAACGGCTTCATGGTCGAACCTGGCTGGAAGCCGTAGGGGGTGCCGCCTTTGGAGGCGTCCACGTTGAAGTTCAGCTCGGTGTTGGTGGCCGCGGGCTCCGGGTTGTACTTCGTGTTCTGCGCCATCGCCAGGATCTTGCCGGTGCCCGGTTCCACGGAAACCATCGAGGACCCGGCACCGGACTCGTCGCCCATCGGCACCTGCTTCTCGATCTGTGCCTGGGCCTCCTTCTGCAGCCGGGAGTCGAGCGTGGTCTTGATGGTCAGTCCGCCGCGGGCCAGCAGCCTCGCCCGCTCGGTGGCATCTTTGCCGAACACATCGGACTGCAGCACCAGGTTCTCCACGTAATTGCAGAAGTAGTCGCCCATCGTCGCGGCCGTGCAGCCGGAATGGATCGGCTGCGGGTCCAGGTCCAGCTTGGACGCCTTGGCCTCCTTGTATTCGGCCTCGGTGATCTTGCCGTTCTTCAGCATCGCCGCCAGGACCATGTCCCGGCGTTCCTTCGTGACGTCCGGGTTGGTCACCGGGTCGAAGTAGTTCGGCGACTGCACCATGCCGGCGAGCATGGCCGACTGTGCGATGTTGAGTTCTTTCGCGGGAATCCCGAAGAACGACTGGGAGGCCGCCTCCACCCCGTAGGTCTGGCGGTTGAACAGCACGATGTTCAGGTAGCCCTGCAGGATCTCGTCCTTGGAGTACTCGCGCTCCACCGTGACGGCCAGCTTGGCTTCGCGGACCTTATCGGCCAGGGACTTCGTGCCGCTGATCGTCAGTTCCTCGACCGGCTTGCCCGCCTGGACACCGGCGTCGATCAGGACGTTGTTGACGTACTGCATGGTGATTGTCGACGCGCCCTGCAGCCCGCCGCCCGCAGCGTTGTTCACCAGCGCCCGGGCCATGCCCTGCAGGTCGACGCCGCCGTGGTCGTAGAACCGGGCGTCCTCGATCGAAATGATCGCATCCTGCATGTGCTGCGAAACGTCCTCCAGCTTCACCGGCTCGCGGTTCTCGGCGTAGAAGGAGGCGATCAGCTTCCCGTCGGCGCTGTAGATTTTCGACGGCGCATCCAGCGGTCCGCGCTCCAGCTCGCCGGGGAGGTGCTCGAAGAGTTCCGCGATCTGGCTGCCGCCCGACGCCGCCACCGCCGTGGCCGGAACCAGCAGTCCCGCCGTGAGGACGCCACACAGCATGCTGACCGCCAGGAAGAGGGCGATCTTCCCGCGCTTGGTGAGGGAATCCGGCAAGGACAGACGAGGCTTAGGCACGCTGTAAACGTTATGGCAACCGGCTGAGAGGATTCTGGAAGCCACGCCACCCCGGAAAGCGGCGTGCCTCCACAGACCGCCAGATGCCCTAGAGTCGGAGGGTGGCTTCATCCGTCCCCGGGTCGATCCGCCGCCCTGACGGCGGCTCCCCGCGGCGCACTCCTGAGGTTACCGGCGGGTAGGATGGCGGACGTGAATTACGCCACCAGCGCCGCGCGGGCCGCCGAACGGCGCTGGATCGAGTCCCCCGCCCGCGCTTTCTCCGAAGCCGTGCTGACGCGGCGCCTGCTCGGTTCCCCCGCGTTCTTCGGGACATGGGGCTGGCTGGTCCCCGTGCTCGTAGCGGCGATCGGCGGCGTCCTCCGCTTCTACCGCCTCGGCGAACCCGGCTCCCTCGTCTTCGACGAGACCTACTACGTCAAGGACGCCTACTCCTACCTCCATTTCGGCTACGAGCGGGAGTGGCCGGACGACGCCAACGATGCCTTCAACGCCGGCAGCCCGGGACAGCCCCGGGACGAGCCTGAGTACGTGGTGCATCCCCCCGTCGGCAAGTGGATGATCGCCTTCGGCATGGCGCTCTTCGGCACGGACAACGCCTTCGGCTGGCGCTTCGGCGCGGCCCTGACGGGCACCGTGTCGATCCTGCTCATCGCCCTGATCGCGCAGAAGCTGTTCAAGTCCACGGCGCTCGGCGGCATCGCGGGGCTGCTGACCGCCGTCGACGGCCATCACCTGGTGCACTCGCGCACCTCCCTGCTGGACATCTTCCTCAGCTTCTGGATCGTGGCCGCGTTCGGTGCCTTGCTGCTGGACCGGGAACACGGTCGACGGCGGCTGGCCGCCGGGGTGGCGGCCCTCGCCCGGGGCGGGGGTACTCCCCGGGAATCGGACCTGTTGTACGGGCCGCCGGTGCTGTGGCGCCCCTGGCGGCTCGCGGCCGCGGTGTGCCTGGGCCTGGCGGTGGGCACCAAATGGTCGGCGCTGGCCTTCCTTGCGGCCTTCGGGCTGATGGCGGTGCTGTGGGACATGAACGCGCGCCGCGTCGCCGGCATCCGGCACTGGTTCGCCGCCGGCGTGGTGCGGGACGGGCTGCCCGCGTTCCTCACCATGATCCCGCTCGCCGCGGCCACCTACCTGGCCACGTGGACCGGCTGGTTCCTCTCGGACGACGGCTATGACCGGCAGTGGGCCCGCGACCACGGCGGCGGTATCTGGGGCTGGGTGCCCGACCCGCTCCGTTCGCTGGCCGAGTACCACCGCAGCGCCTACACGTTCCACAGCGGACTGGATTCCTCCCATCCGTACGAATCCAGCCCGTGGACCTGGTTGTTCATGGGTCGGCCGACGTCCTTCTACTACCAGGGCGAAGAGCAGGGCGTGAACGGCTGCCCCGTGGCGGACTGCTCCACCGCGGTCACCGTGGTGGGCAACCCGATCATCTGGTGGGCGGCCGCCCTGGCGCTGATCGCCGTCGTCTTCGCCTGGCTGGGGCGGCGCGACTGGCGGGCCGGCGCCATCCTCTCGGGCATCGCCGCCGGATACCTGGTCTGGTTCCTCTATCCGGAACGGACCATGTTCTTCTTCTACGCGATCGCCTTCGAACCCTTCCTCATCCTCGGGCTGACCTACGTGCTGGGGCTGGTGCTGGGGCGGAGCACCGACCCGCCGTGGCGGCGCCGGCAGGGCCTGGTCATCGTGGGCCTGTTCCTGGTCGCCGCGCTGCTGGTGGCCGCGTTCTTCCTGCCCGTCTGGACCGCGGAGCAGATTCCGTACCAGGACTGGCGGTGGCGGATGTGGATGCCAAGCTGGGTGTGACCGGCGTACTAGACCAACTCCTCAACGACGAAAGGCGCGCAGATGCGGGAAGCAGCAACTGAACTTCTGGCCCGGGTGCCCGAGGGCACCAACATCACCGACCTGCTGGTGTCCCGGCAGCGGCGCGAGCCCGCACGCGCCCTCTACTCGGTCAAACGGGACGGCGCCTGGACCGACGTCTCCGCGGCCGAGCTGCACGGCCAGGTCAGCGCGCTGGCGAAGGGCCTGATCAATGCCGGCGTCGAGCCGGGCGACCGGCTCGCCGTCATGTCCAAAACCCGCTACGAGTGGACGCTCGTCGACCTGGCCAGCTGGTACGCCGGCGCCGTCGTCGTCCCCATTTATGAGACCTCCTCGCCGCACCAGGTCCAGTGGATCCTCGCCGACTCCGGCGCCAAGCTGGTCTTCGCCGAGGACGCCGCGCGGGCCGGCACCGTGGAGAGGTCGATGGCGGAGCTGCCGGAGCGGCTGCCGGTGTGGACGATGACCGGACCCGGTTCCGGGCTGCTGGAGCTGCAGGCCAAGGGAGCGGACGTCACGGATGACGAGCTGGAGCAGGCGCGGACGTCGCGCACCCTGGAGGACCCGGCGTCGTTGGTGTACACCTCCGGCACTACGGGCCGGCCCAAGGGCTGCATCATCACCCACGGCAATTTCGCCGAGCTTGCCGTCAACACCACCGAGTTCCTCGCCGAGATCCTCAAGGAACCCGGCGCCAAGTCGCTCATGTTCCTGCCGCTGGCCCACGTGCTGGCGCGGGCCGTGCAGGTCATCTGCCTCGCCGCCGGCGTCAAGATGGGGCACACGGCCAACATGGGCGAGCTGATCGAGGACCTGGGCACCTACAACCCGACGTTCCTGCTGGTAGTGCCACGCGTCTTCGAGAAGGTCTACGCCACCGCCCGGCAGAAGGCCGAGGACGGCGGCAAGGGCAGGATCTTCGACGCCGCCGCGGCCACCGCGATCGCCTGGTCCAAGGCCGTGGACGCCGAAGCCCGCGGCGAGGGCATCGGCCCCTCGCCGCTGCTCAAGGCCAAGCGGGTCATGTTCAACAAGCTGGTCTATGCCAAGCTCCGCGCGGCCTTCGGCGGACAGGTGGGCTTCACCGTCTCCGGCGCGAGTGCGCTGAGCCCCGAGCTGGCGCACTTCTTCACCGGCATCGGCATCCCTGTGCTGGAAGGCTACGGACTCACGGAATCCACGGCCCCCGCCACGGTCAACCTGCCGCACCGCAATAAGATCGGCACCGTCGGGCTGCCGCTACCCGGTACCACCGTGCGGATCGCCGACGACGGCGAGGTCCTGATCAAGGGCATCGGCATCACCCGCGGCTACCACAACAATGACGAGGCCAACGCCGCGGGATTCGCCGACGGATTCTTCCGCACCGGCGACCTCGGCCGGCTGGACGACGACGGCTTCCTCACCATCACCGGCCGCAAGAAGGACCTGCTGGTCACCGCCGGCGGCAAGAACGTCGCGCCGGGTCCGCTCGAAGATGCCCTGCGCGAGCATCTGCTGGTGGCGCAGGGCGTGGTGATCGGCGAAGGCCGGCCCTTCGTCGCCGCGCTGCTCAGCCTGGACCCCGAGGGCCTGGCCCGCTGGTGCCGCATCCACGGCAAGCCGCACCTGGACATCGGCGCCGCAGCCACGGATCCCGACGTCCTCGCCGAACTGCAGCGGGCCGTGGACCACGCCAACCGCCTCGTTTCCCGCGCCGAGCAGATCCGCAAGTTCAGCGTGCTGCGGCAGGAGCTGACCGAGGCCTCGGGCCACATGACGCCGTCGCTCAAGCTCAAGCGGAACCAGGTGATCGAGGACTTCGCGACCGAGGTCGAGAGGCTCTACGGGAAGCCTTAGCCGGCGAGGAAACGGGCACTTCGGCACTGGGGCCGAGGTTTCAGCCGCGCCACAATGACTGCACCGGTTCGCCGGGCTCGCACCTCCCTACGGCGGTTACTGGAGGTACAGCGATGTCCGATCGCACAGAGCGCAACGAACGCCTCAGAGACGACGTGATCATAGGCCTTGTAGTCGGGCTGGCGACGGGAGGTGCTCTGTTCCTTCTGGGGAACTACGCCGAAAACAGCCTGGCTGACCAGCAGCAACGAATAGAAAACTTACGGTTCGTGCGGGAAAGGTCTTCCACGGACGTGGATACCAACAGGCCATTCAGGGGATTGGATCTTCAAGGGCAGAATCTGTCCGGTCTTGACCTTCCGGAAGCCAAAATGGTCAGCGCTGACCTCGAGAAGTCGGACCTGCGTTTTATCCATCTGCAGAGAGCTCAGCTTCACACCGCGGATCTTCGTCAAGCGAACCTCACCAGTTCGAGCCTCTTCGACACCAAATTCATCGATGCCAATCTCCAGGATGCTCAGGTCATGCACTCCTTCGCTCAGGAGGCCGAGTTCACGGGCGCCGATTTGAACGGTACCGACTTCGACGGGACGGCTCTCCAAGCGGCCGATTTCAGAGGAGCCAAAAATCTGGACAAGGCCACGCTCCAAGGGAGCTGCTGGGATCGTACGACGAAATGGCCAGACGGCTTCCAGCCACCGCCGTCGGCCGATCCTGGTTCCTGCCCACGGCCCTGAACTGACTAGTCCTGTGCGACAGCCGGCTACGGCCGCTCCCGCTGCTCCGGCTCCCCCATGTACCGCGCACGGGTGGCCTCGAGCTTCTCCGAGCTGCGCACCCGGCGCGACTTGGTCGGCCAGGTGAAGGCCAGCACCAAGGACGAGACCACGAACACCAGCAGCCCGATCACGATCCCGGCGTCCATCCAGAACTGGCCCGGGAACAGCCGGATCAGCGTGTCGTTGGTGAAGAACGTCCAGGTCCCCTCGGCGAAGAAGATCCGGTGGAACTCGGTGAAGAACATCTGCCAGTTCAGCGCGCCCAGCACGCCGAGGACCACGATCAGCAGCAGCGTCGCCACCGACCCGGCGAACAGCCCGCGCCGGATGCCTCCGGGGTAGTGCCGCGCCAGGTAGATCGCGCACAGGACGGCCAGCACCAGCAGCACGGCTCCGCCGATCCAGGCTCCCATGATCACGGTCTTCACGTCCGCCATGTGGCCCACTTCGGTGTCAAGGAAGAGCTGCCGCCCGTCCGTTCCGACGAGGTCGCCGAGGTACCGCGGCCCGGACCAGTTCAGCAGGTAGTCGACGGCGTACGATCCGTAGGTCATCCGGTCATCGGTGCTGAAGCCGAAGCCGTCCGCGGGGAAACCCGGGCGGTTGTACTCGGCCCACAGGAACAGCGGAGTGCATACGAGCCGGATCGCACCGATCAGCAGCAGGAACGGGAAGCAGACGGCGAGCACAACCTGCAGGATCCGCCCCGCCACCGGCTTGGCCCGCAGCGCCTCCTCACGCTGGTTGGCCCGCTTGATGACCTCCGAGCGCGGGGGGCTGGTGGACAGTGAGCCGGTATCCGGGTTGGCCTCGTCGGAGGGGGCGCCCTGCGGAACGTTGCCGGTAGCCCGGGGGCTCCGAGCGGCCCCGGCTGCGTAGGCGGGACTGTCGGCGGAACCGGGTTGGCCGGACTGGCCGGGCCGGTCACCTTGCGCGGGCTGGCCGGACTGGGCCGGGTTCCCTGTCTGTGCTGCGTCCCTGGCTCCGCTGGTTCCTCCGGCTGTGCGCGGCTCTCCGTCCCGGGGCGGCTCACCGGCTTCGCCCGGTTTTCCGGTGGTTCCCCGCTTGGCGGCCTGTGCGGCTACGGCCGCCGCGCCCGCGACGCCTGTCGCGGCGGCGCCTACCGCCACGCCCGAGGGCTTCGTAACGGACGACGACGGCGTTCCGCCCGCCGGTGTCCCCTCGCCCTTGGTTTCGGGGCGGCCTTCGCTGCCCGGTTTCACTTCCTCGGCCCGGGTTTCCGGACGGCCTTCGCTGCCTGCCTTCTCTCCCTCGGCCGGGGTCTCGGGGCGGCCTTCGCTGGCCAGCTTCTCTCCCTTGGCTGGAGTCTCGGGACGGCCTTCGCTGGCCGGCTTCTCTCCCTCGGCCCGGGCCGAGGTGGCAGGACGCGTCGAAGCGGAGGTGAAAGCCGCTCCCCCGGCCGCGAGCCGGGCAGCCTTCTTCAGGTCAGCATCACGCGATTCCTCCCGCGCGGCAGAGGACGGGGCACTTGGCCGGCCCGGCCGCCCCTGGCCGGCCTGGTCGGCCGGTCCCTCCTGCCCAGCCTGATCGTCCGCTCCCGCCTGCCCAGCCTGATCGGCCGGTCCCTCCTGCCCGGCCTGGTCGGCAGGGCGTTCGGCATTACCGCCGCCGTTCCGGCGGCCGTCGCGTTCGGCCTTCGACTGTTCCCGGCCCGCCCCGAACATGCCGCTGAGGAAGCGGATCTTGTCGGCACGGTTCGATCCGGTGGAGTCCTCCGGCTCTTCACCTCGACCGGGAGCTCCCCCGGCTTCCGGACCGCTCGCCGCAGCGGCGGCGCCTGCTACCGGACTTGCCGCCATTCCGGGAGGCGTCGGCTCGCCCCAGCCGGGAACGGCGTCGGGGCAGAAGCCTTCAAAGGACCTGCCGCTCCGCGGCGCCTCGCCCAGCCCGGCCTTGACCCCCTCGTTCGACCCGCCCGTCCGTCCGGCGGCCTCCGGCGTAACTGGGGCGGACCCGGCGCTGCCATCGGACAGCCGTCCGGCATCCCGGTCCGGCCCGCGGTTCACCTCGAACCTGTCGGCTTTCCTGTCCTCGCGCGCCACGTTGTCCTCTTTCCTGGAATTTCCTTGCTGACCCTCAATATCGACAGTACCCGCGTCACCCTCGGCGGCTGCGGAATGCCACCCCGGAACTCACCAAGCCATTCCGCGGGACCCGCGGCGCCGCCGTCGTTGCCGCCGTAAGCGAATGCCGCCGCCGCACGCTCCGGGACGCCCGGCGCTGCATCAGCTCGTCCGGGCGACCTCGCCGGCATCGAAATGGCCCAGGTCCCCGCGTTCGCCCGCCGCGTACGCGCGCCGGCCGAGCACCAGCGTGTACGCCCAGTACCCGGCAAGCACCAGCGCGCCGATCCCCAGCCGGGCCCAGTGCGGCAGCCCGCTCGGCGTGACAAAGCCCTCGACCAGGCCGGACACGAAGAGCACCAGCACCAGGCCGAGCGCCACCGTGATCAGCGAGCGGCCCTCCCGGGCAAGCGACGCCGACCGCTTCATCCGTCCCGGCGACACCCACGCCCAGAAAATCCGAAGCCCCGCGGCGCCGGCAATGAAGATGGCGGTGATCTCCATCAGCCCGTGCGGCAGGATGTACAGGAAGAAGGTGTCCAGCTCGCCGTAGGCCGCCATCATGCCGCCGGACATACCGACCCCCTGGGCGTTCATCCACAGGATGAGCGGCACCCACACGCCGGTCACGCCGAAGGCCACGCACTGGGCGGCGATCCAGGCGTTGTTGGTCCACACCATCCCGGCGAAGGACGCGTGCGGGTTTTCCGAGTAGTAGTTGACGAAGTCCTGCTCCACGTAGCGGCGCAGCTCTGCGTCCGAGCCCATCGCCTTGATGACCTCGGGGTTGCCGGCCACCCAGGCGCCGAACAGCCAGGAGACCAGGATGAAGGCGGCGCCGATGATGACCGTCAGCCAGCGCAGCCGGTAGAACGCCGCAGGCAGCGCGAAGACGAAGAAGTTGGCGACGTCCTCGGTGAAGTTGGAGCGCGCGCCCGTGAACCGGGTCCGGGCGCGGGAAATCCGGGTGGACAGTGCGGCCGAGAGCTGGCTTTCGGGCGCGATGGAGCGGATCATCGACAGGTGCGTCGAGGCGCGCTGGTAGAGGACCAGCAGCTCGTCCGCCTCGGCGCCGGTCAGCCGGCGTTTGGCGCTGAGCTCATCCAGGCGCTTCCAGTCATGCTGGTGCACCGCGGTGAAGGCATCGATATCCACGTTCCCAGCCTATCGGCAGGCGTGCCGCCCGAGGTGCCGGGTCCCCCTGCGTCCGCCGCGCGCCGTCGTCGTTGTTTTTGAGACGCTGCACGCGCGCGTAGCGCCGCTAGAGTAAACGTATGAGCAACATCGTCACGGGCGAGGCCGTTGTCCTGGAGCTGCGGCCGGCGTCCTTCGGCGTGCGCGCGGTGAGCTCGATCATCGACTGCGGCACGAACTTCCTGCTGCTGGTGCTGGCCATCGCGTTCCTTGCCGAGACGCTGCAGCTGAACTTCGATGCGGCCGCGGTGCAGGCCCTGAGCCTGACGCTGTTCGTGTTCTTCCTGGTGATCGTGCCGGTGGGCGTCGAGACCCTGACGCGGGGGAAGTCGCTGGGGCGGCTGATCATGGGGCTGCGGATCGTGCGCGACGACGGCGGTGCCATCCGCTTCCGGCACGCCCTGATCCGGGGACTTGTGGGGGTGTTCGAGCTCTACCTGCTGCTCGGGTCCGTCGCGTTCCTGGCGGCCCTGTTCAATGACAGGTCCAAGCGGGTCGGCGATCTGCTGGCCGGCACGTACAGCATGCGGGAGCGGGTCGGAGTCATCCACCAGCAGCTGCCGCACACGCCGCCCCAGCTGGAGCCGTGGGTCAAGCTGGCGGACATGGGCCGGCTGCCGGAATCGCTGGCGCGGCGCGTCTCGCAGTTCATCACGCAGGCACCGAAGATGATCCCGGCCTCGCGGCAGCACCTGGCCGTCGACCTGGCCACGGAGACGGCCCAGTATGTGTCGCCGGCGCCGCCGCCGGGGACCGCGCCGGAGATGTTCCTGATCGCAGTCATGGCCGAGCGGCGCGAACGCGACTTCGCCCGGCTGAGCCGGCAGTACGAAAGCTCCCAGCAGCGCAGCCAGCGGCTCCACTCGCTGCCCTTCCGGGACTAGCCGGTCCGCGGCTCTCCTTCGGGGACCGTCGAACCAGCCGGTGAGGAGAGCCCGCGGGCCGTACGCCAACGCCCGACCAGACGCGAACGGCGGGCCGGCCACGCGAAGGTGACCGGCCCGCCGTCGTGGGCGGAAACCCGGAGGCGGAGCGCCTCGGCTCAGTAGCGGTAGTGGTCCGGCTTGAACGGGCCGGCCGCATCCACGTCCAGGTAGGCGGCCTGCTCCTTGGTGAGCTGGGTCAGCTCGACGCCCAGCGCGTCCAGGTGCAGGCGGGCGACCTTCTCGTCCAGGATCTTCGGCAGCACGTAGACCTGCTTGGCGTACTCGGGCTCGCCGGTGGTCGAATCCGCAGCGGGCTTGCCGGCCTTGGTGAAGAGCTCGATCTGCGCGATGGTCTGGTTGGCGAAGGAGTTGCTCATCACGAAGGACGGATGGCCGGTGGCGTTGCCCAGGTTCAGGAGGCGGCCCTCGGAGAGCACGATGATGGAGCGCTCACGGTCGGTACCGGCGTCGAACGTCCACTCGTGCACCTGCGGCTTGATCTCGACCTTCCGGACGCCGTCGATCTTCTCCAGCCCGGCCATGTCGATCTCGTTGTCGAAGTGGCCGATGTTGCCCACGATGGCCTTGTCCCGCATCTTGGCCATGTCCGCCGCCATGATGACGTCCTTGTTGCCGGTGGTGGTGATGAAGATGTGGCCCTCGCCAACCACCTTGTCCAGGGTGGTGACCTGGTAGCCGTCCATCGCGGCCTGCAGCGCGCAGATCGGGTCGATCTCGGTGACAATCACGCGGGCGCCCTGGCCGCGCAGCGCTTCGGCGGCGCCCTTGCCCACGTCGCCGTAGCCGCAGACCACGGCGATCTTGCCGCCCATCAGCACGTCGGTGGCGCGGTTGATACCGTCCGGCAGCGAGTGGCGGATGCCGTACTTGTTGTCGAACTTGGACTTGGTGACCGAGTCGTTGACGTTGATCGCCGGGAACAGCAGCTGGCCCTGCTCGGCCAGCTGGTAGAGGCGGTGCACGCCGGTGGTGGTTTCCTCGGTCACGCCGAGGATGCCGTTGGCGGTGCGGGTCCACTTCTGCGGGTCGGCGGCGAGGGACTTGCGCAGCACGTCGAGGATGATCGTGTACTCGTGCGCGTCCTCGGCGGTGGCCTCCGGCACGGCGCCGGCGGCTTCGAACTCCACGCCCTTGTGCAGCAGGAGGGTGGCATCCCCGCCGTCGTCAAGGATCATGTTGGGGCCCAGGTCAGGGTTCTCGGCGGCGCCGGGCCAGGTCATGATCTGCTCGGCGGTCCACCAGTATTCCTCGAGGGTCTCGCCCTTCCACGCGAACACCGGGACGCCCTGCGGGTCCTCCGGAGTGCCGTTGCCGACGACGACGGCGGCGGCGGCCTCGTCCTGGGTGGAGAAGATGTTGCAGGATGCCCAGCGGACCTCCGCGCCGAGCGCGGTCAGGGTCTCGATCAGCACGGCCGTCTGCACGGTCATGTGCAGGGAACCGGCGATCCGCGCGCCCTTGAGCGGCTGGCTGGCGCCGAACTCCTCGCGCAGGGCCATCAGCCCCGGCATTTCGTGCTCGGCGAGCCGGATCTGGTGGCGTCCGGCCTCGGCCAGGGAGAGGTCCTTGACCTTGTAATCGAATGACATGTGGGCTCCTGGGTAGTGGTGCGGAAAGTCAGGCGTGGTCGGTGTTCAGGCGCTGTGCGAGGTGCGCGGATTCGCCTCTCGCGCGGCGGCCAGCAGATCCGGCGGAAGCAGCAGCGGGATGCCCTGATCGATCGGATACCGCCGCTTCTGCCCGTCGGCGCCGACGCCGGTGGTCACGAGTTCGCTGCCCTCCTGCACGAGCGAACTGCCCGTGACGGGACAGCGCAGGATGGCGATCAGCTCCGGGGAAAGGTTGGCCATGGGGGGGTCCGTTCTTGTTGGTCTTCGGCGCCTACTGCGGCTCGCGCAGGATACGCAGGTGCCCGCGCCGTGCGCCGCCCGGTTCTGCCGGCGGTTCCAGCGGTTCGCGGTGGCCGCGCTGCGCGGGCGGCTCTTCTGCGGGCGCCGGCTCCGAGCCCGCCTCGCGGACGGCCTTGGCTAGCGCCATCAGGTCATCCGTGTTGGGCACCGGCGCCTGGTCCGGCAGTGCCAGCCGCAGCACCTCCCAGCCCCGCGGGACGGTCAGCCGCTGCGCGTGGTCGGCGCACAGATCGTAGCTGTGCGGTTCGGCGTAGGTGGCCAGGGGCCCCAGCACTGCGGTGGAATCGGCATAGACGTACGTCAGAGTTGCGATGGCCGAACGCTGGCAGGCCGAGCGTGAACATTGACGTATGGATCCCACGACTAAGCATCTTACCTGCCAATCCAGCCGGGGCGGGAAAGCGGCACGGCCAAGGCTGGAATAGGCCGAGGGTTCTTCGCGGCCTTGTTCCGTGCAGGGCCGTGCGGACGCCGTGCAGGCGGCCGGGCGCCACGTTGACGACGCCGGTCCCTCCCCTGCCGTCGTGCGTTCGGCCGGGTGCGGGGCTAAAGTCGGTATATGGAAAACGGACCTTCACTCAGCATCAGAGTGGGCGATTCGGCGGAACCAGCAGCCACGCCGCGTTCGTTTGGGGAACGACGGCGGAACCGCCACGGGCGCGGACTGCGCGGTCCCCTGCTGCCTGCCCATCTGCCGGGCAACCTCAGCCGGGCCGAACGGTTTGAAAGCTGGGTTTCCGATTCCGCGGAACGGCTGCACTACTTCTGGGGCGACCCGATCGAAGCCGCGCAGTTCGTGGTGGCGGATATCCCGCCGAACCTGGAGGTTCTCGTCGCGCGGGGCGACCCTGCCCCGCTCGGAAGCTTCACGCCTGCCGGACCGGGGCGGCCCGCCGTCGTTACCGTGTACCGCAGGCCGGTGGAGATCGCCGCCCACAGCCGGGAGGAGCTGCCCGAACTGGTGCACGAGGTCGTCGTCGAACAGACCGCGCACCTGCTCGGGGTGTCCCCCGAGGCTGTCGATCCGGGCTACGGGCGCTCCTGACCCTTCCGGACGCCGGCGGCGCGCGACGGCTTTCCGCAGGCTTTGGCGGAGACAGCAGCGCTTTACCTCTCCGAGTACGTCGCTGGCCTGGGGCGACGTGTGGGCCCCCTCTGAAAGAGGGCCAGTTTCCGTCATGGCCCCGCAACGGGGGCGGTCCACGCCCCTGCCGCCCGTCAGTAGCCGATGACGACCGGCACGCTCTGCTGGCCCTGGGTACCCTGCGGGATCGGCAGCACCGAAATGTCCGGCTTCGATCCGTTGGTGACAATCTGGGAGCCGTAGACCGCGTCGCCTGTGGCACTGACCAGGAGCGCGGCAGGGTCCCCGCCGTTCTTGGCGTCGGCCGTCACTGTGGTCCCCGCAGGCACCGCAACCTTCCGCGCCGCGCCGATGTTGCCCTTCGCGTCCACCGGGCGCAGGCTGATTTCGGCATCCCCGTCCGGCGCGGTGAAGGACAGCTTGGAGCTCCCGGCCGGCGGCAGGACGGCGAGGTGCTCGCTGCCGAGCCGCCCGGACGAGGGCGCCCAGCCGAAGTCCACCGGTTTGCCCGTGCCCGTGCCGCGGCTGACACGGGCAGCAGCGTTGATGGAGACGTTGGACGAGATGTCCGCCGAGTATGTCCCGGCGGGCAGCGAGTCCAGCGGGATGGAGAGGATGCTGCCCCCCGCAGCGGTCAGCACACCGCCCCCCGGCAGCTCGACCTGGCCCTTCGGACCGAACAGGCGGACCTCGAGCGTGGCATCGCCGCCGCCCGGAACCACCACTTCGAGGGCCGGCGCTGCGTTCTCGTACCCGCGCTGGCCGCGGATCTGCCGGGCCACCTTCGCGTCCTGGACCTCGATGCCCGTGACTACCTCGCGCAGACCCGGCCCGTTGCCCGGCTGCAGCAGTTCGACGCCGCCGGGGGTCAGCCCGCGCAGCACGCTCTGCTGGATGGTTCCGGCGACCGCCCCGCCCGAAGAACTGACGTGCACGGCCAGCGATTCCTGGCCCGCGGCTAGCCCCGCAAGCACCCAGGAACGGCTCTCCCCCGGCGCCAGCAACAGTCCTCGGCTTCCTGCGGCCTGGATGGGGCCCTTGGCTCCGATCAGTTCAAGGTCCACGGTGGACGGCGTTTCGCTCGCGTTGTAGAGGTTCAGCACGGAGCTGGCCCCCACGGTGGTGGAGGCGCCGAGCAGCCAGAAGTCGTTCGATGGGGTGAGGCAGTTGGCCGCCGCCAGGCCGCGCAGGTCGCCGTCCGAAGCGGTGTAGCTCATGGCGGCACCGGCGCGCGCATGCTGTTCGCCCAGCGGTTCCACCGACAGCACCGTCGGGGCGGTAATGTCCTGGCCGGCTACCACCTTGGCCACAACCTTTGTCTCCCCGGCCTCGTTGCTGCCGCTGGAGCCGGCCTTCCCCGTGAAATCCGCGATCTCCACCAGCGGCGCATCCGCGCCGAGCTCGGTGAGGGCGCTTCCCGGGATGGTTCCCCCGAGGTCGCTGAACACCGTGGCGCGAGCCTTGGTGACGGCGGTCTTCGAGACGGGGCTGAACTCGGGGTCCACTTCGTCGGCGGCGCTGTCCAGCAGCTTCAGCGGCTCCGGGCACACGGCGGTGAGGTTGCCGGCAGGCACTGCGGCGGAGATGGGATCGAGTTGCGCGGCGCCGCGCGGCGGCTCGACAAGGCTGCCCGCTGCCACGGCACCGACGCCCAGCAAGAGGACTCCGACGCCGGCCGCAGCCCCGAGCAGGGGTCGTTTCCGCCTGGCGGTTTGGGTTTCGCCTCCGGCACCCGGCATCGCCGAGGAGCCGGCGGCACCGGCCGTCTGGGCCGGGGACGGGTCAGAGCCCGCGGGACCGGCCGCCGGCGCCGTAGCAGACGGGGTCCCGGCCGGGTCGGAACCCGCGGGACCGGCTGCCGGCGCCGTAGCAGACGGGCTCCCGGCCGCCGCCGCGGTGGCAGCCTGCCCGGCCGCCTCCGTGGGACCCTGCTCCGCGGGCGCCGCCGGGACAGTCGAGGTTCCGGCGGCAGCAGTCGTGCCAGCGGCCCCGGCCGCCGTCGCCTTCTCCGCCTGCCCGGCCGCCAGGGCCTTGTCGGTTTTGCCGGCCTTGCGGGCCTTCTTTGCTTCCTTGGCTTCCTTGGCGGCCTGTGCCTTATCAGCTACTTTTGCGGCCTTGTCGCGGGTAGCTTCCCGCGCCGCCCGGGCCTTCCCGGCTTCCCGCGCGGCCTTCCGTGCCTGGCGCCCTCCGACCGGAGCGGCGTCCGGCTCCGGCAGTGGCTCTTCTCCTGGCTTGTCCGCCATGGCTATGTGTCCTTCCCGGCCCTGGCAGGCACGGAGTCGTCCCGGCGGTCATCGTCAGCACGCTCGTTATCCCGCGCCGCTCCACTCCCGGAGCCGGCCGCCGGGCTTTCCTCCAGGCGGTTGCCCGGACCTTCTCCCCGGCTGTTGTCCGGCCTCTTCTCCCGGCCGTTGCCCGGGCCCTCTGCCCGGCCTTCGTCCGCGGCCTCAGCCTGGCCGGCGCCCCGGTAGTCCTCGATGCGGTCGATCTCGTGCGCCGCCACCTGCAGTTCGCCCGGGCTGCTGTCCGAGCCCGTGGTCTTCACATGGTCGATCCGCCGCGGGACGAACCGCCGGCGCGCAGGGATCGGCACTGCCAGCAGCACGGTAATTCCGATCAGCACCAGCTGAACGGTCCCGATCCAGACGCCCCAGGGGTTGCTCAGCCAGATCCTCAGCTCGCCGCCGGCATTCTCGGGAATCCTGAACCCCTGGGCCCACCCGTTGTCCGCCACGTCCAGCTGCTTGCCGTCCAGCGTCGCCCGCCAGCCCGGGTTGATCCTCTCGGCCAGCATCACCGTGCGCCCCGATGGACCTTCCGGGACGTCAGCGCCGGCGGAAACCCAGGATGAGTCGATGGTCTGCAGCAGCTTGCCGTTGGCGTCGACCACCCGCGCCCGGCTGGTCAATGTCCCGGCCGCGGGTTCTTCCTCCGATCCTTCCGGAACCACGCGCCAGAGCCATCCCGCGTCCGTGCGGCCCACGGCGGCCAGCCCGGGGACCGAGTCGATCTTGTGGGCCAGCAGCTCCGCAGCGGTATCCGACTGCTGCAGCACGACGAAACCTACGCCGAGGCGTGCGAGCTCTTCACGCGGATCGGCGCCGCTGGCGGCGGCCAGGATCGCCACCGTGTCCCGCGTCGCCGCGGCCGCACCGTCATCCTCGCGCCGGGCCGGGTCCAGCAGGCCTCCGGTGATGGGCCGGGCGGCGTAAATGCTGGACAGCTGGTCCATGGTGGTGCCGCCGCTGTGCATCACGGCGGCCGTAATTTCCCCGCCCTCGGTGCCCAGCACCAGCGTGCGGGTCCGCTCCGCCGACAGGCCTCGGTCCGTCGCGGTCGCCGGCAGGATCCGCTCGCCGCTGGGGGCCACGAGCATCTCCGTGCCGAAGTCCGTCAACGTCCGGCCGTCGGCGGCCACCGTCTCCTCCTGGATCAGCTGCGGCAGCAGCCAGTGCGCCAGGCTGAGGACCGGACCTGCGGCCAGGACAACGACGGTGAAGGCTGCGACCGCGCGGTAGGCGCCCTGGCGTGTGCGGGCCAGGCCGTCGAGCCGCGCCAGCCAGCGGTCTGCCCCGACAAGTGCCGCGACGGCCAGCAGGAAGAGCGCAAGCGAGACGAAAGGCCCGGTGAAGGGCGTGACCATGGTCCCCGGCGCGATGCCTGTGGCCACCGTAGCGGAAAGCCAGCTGGCGGCCAAGGTGGCGGCTGCACCCAGCCAGGCCAGCCGCGCCACGCCGCGCCCGGGACCCGGCAGCAGCGCTCCGGCCACCGCCAGCACGAGCAGGGGCACCGCAGTGAGCAGCGCGACAACCAGCGCCCAGGGCGCCGCAGCCCACGACTCCAAGAGACCGAAGGCACCCAGTCCGGCACCGGCGTCGAACTCCACGGGGAAGCCCATCACCTGCTGCCAGAGCGGAGCGGCGTCGAAGCCCAGCGGCACGCCCGGGTCCCCGAGCAGTGCGCGCGGCGTGTCCAGTGCGGAAATGACCATCGGCAGTGCCAGGGCCAGGGGCGGCACCAGCGCCCACCAGACGGTCCGGGCGCGCCGGCCCAGTGTCAGGCTGATGACGCCGACGAAGACAATGATGACCGGCAGCAGCGCCGGCGCGGACGCGGTGATGACGGCGAGGGCCAGGCCGGTGGCCGCCGCGGCAGTCCAGGACGGGATGCCGTTGATGCCCGGCTTGTGCACGATCTCGGGACGCGGTTTCAGCGGATCCGGATTCTGCCGCTGGAGGGCCGACCCCGTCGCGCGGGCCAGGCCGAGCACGGCCCACGGGATCATCAGGTGGGCAATGAGTGCACCGAGGCGGCCGGAACCGAGCGCCACCTGCAGCACGGGCAGCGCGGCCCAGAAGAACGCGGCCCAGAATCGCAGGGCGCGCCGCTGGGTGAAGGCTCCGGCGGCCATCCACGCGGCGACTCCGGCCAGCGGCATCGCCAGCAGGACCAGCGCCAGGACGGCGGCCGAACCGTTGCCCAGCCCGAGCAGGGCAAGCAGCCACAGCACATAGCCGAACGGGTCGCCGTGGCCGGGAAGGCCCGACCCCAGGCTGATCCACCACGTCGAGGCGTTGTTCCAGATCTCGCCCAGGTCCGCGGAGACGGGCCGCAGGGCGCCGCCGGCAAGCGCGGGCGCGCCGAGGAAACCGAACATGCCAATGACGGACACCAGGGCCAGGACCAAGGCGGCAACGACGGCGCCGGTGCCCACCCAGGAGCGCAGCGGGGCGGCGAGGGCGGCGAAATCGTCCGAGCCACCGGTCGGCTCGTGGCTCCCGGCGGAGTCCGTGCCGGTGCCGTCCCCCACCACGTGCTCGGCGCTGAGGGATTCCATCAGCGAGCGGCGGTAGGCGAAGACGTCCTGCCGCCGGACCATCAGCGGGCGGACGATGTTGCGCGAGGTTGTGCGCGTGCGTGCGGCCTGCTTGCGGGACTGGAGGAAGTCCATCGGGCGGAACAGCGCCTGGACGGTCGCAATCAGCTGCCGCAGGCCGTGCCCGGGATCCTTGGCCACGGTGCTGGCGACGAAGCTGAAGAGCCCGCCCAGCAGGCTGCCGGCCCACAGGAAGGGCAGCTTCCACAGCGGAGCGTGCTTCAGGCGCAGATGGACCTGGGCGCGGCGGGCAGCCGTGGCGGATGAATGGTGGTTGGTGCGGGCCGCCGTGGCGTGCCGGACAATCGCCGTCGGCACGATCACTACCCGGTGTCCGGCGAGCCTGTTGCGCCAGCAGAGGTCCACGTCGTCGCCGATCCCGGGGAGTCCCGGGTCGAAGCCGTCCAGCTGGTCGAACACGTCGCGGCGGATGAGCATGCCTGCGGAATTCACGGCGAAGAAGTCGCTGCGGCCGTCGTACTGGCCCTGGTCCAGCTCGTCCAGGTCGATCATAGTGAGCCGCTCGGCGCCGCGGCTGATGGTCAAGCCGGCATCGATCAGCTTGCGCGGGTTGTCCCAGTCCACCTGCTTGCAGCCGGCGATGGTCACCGATGGCGCGGTTTCGACGGCGAGCAGGAGCTCTTCCAGGGCCTGGGGTTCAGGGGCGGAATCGTCGTGCAGCAGCCACAGCCACTCCTGCACCCTGCCGCCCGGGCCTGCCTCGCCGTCCGCCGTATCCGCCTGCTCAAAGGGATGCTTGCCCAGTTCGTCCACCGCAACGCGGACCGCGGCGCCAAAACCGTTCCGGTCCGGCGCCGTCGCAACCGGGCTGCCCTCCGGCAGGGTCGAGCGCAGCACGTAGCCGGACGCATCGGTCGAACCGGCGTCCACGCCTATATGAAAGTCGGCCCTGCGGGTCTGTGCGTCGAGGGCCTTGAGGGTGCGGGGCAGGTAGCCGGCGCCGTTATGGGCTACGACGACGGCCGTTACGCGAACTTGCTGGTGAATCAGACTGCTCTCTTCCGTAAGCGGCGGCGCTCGCGCTCCGAAAGCCCGCCCCAGATCCCGAACCGTTCGTCGTGTTCCAGTGCATACTCCAGGCACTGCGCCCGCACGGTGCAGGAACCGCATACCTTTTTGGCGTCCCGGGTGGAACCGCCCTTTTCGGGGAAGAAGGCCTCCGGGTCGGTCTGGGCGCACAGGGCGTCCGCCTGCCAGGCAAGCTCCCCGTCGTCCGCCGGATCCAGGCCGGGCAGGCCGATCCAGACGGCCTGCTCCTTGCGCTCCGGCGCCTCGCGCAGCCGGCGGCCCGGTTCCTGCAGCCCCTCGGCTTCCTCCGGGGCATCGCCCGCGCCGGCGTCCAGCGCCTCGTGCGCGGCCAGGAAGGCAGTCGCCGCATCGTCCAGGGACGGCCTGCTCGCCTCCCGGTAGCGGTCCGCGGCGGACGGGTCGGCCGGATCGACATACCAGTCAGCGGGCACGCCGCGGGAACCGTAGCTGACTGAAGCCTGCGCTTCCAAGTCTTCACGGTATTGAATTCGCTCTGCCTGCCCCATGAGCCCTCCCGGTTCTGATGTACCAGCCTGATGCCAAGATGCGCTTCTGCGCGTTCGCAGACGCCGCGGCCGTTGCTGTTCCACCCATAATTACATTGGTGTAATACGGCTAAGTCAAGCGAGGGCGGGAATCTTAGCCATATGCCATCGCAATTTGCGTGTACGCCACGCCCGGGCACGTGGGATGCTTTGTGGCATCGGGCCTCATCGGAGCCCCTGCGACCCTTTGACGATAGCTTTAACCGCAAACAGCTGCCACCGCCTGTGTCTTTCTGCACAGGCCGATATTCCACAGGAGAAACCGTGAGCCAAGCCCGCACCATCGACCAGCTGCTTGCCCTGCTGCGTCCGGACTCCTCCCCCGCACTCGTCTGGTACGGCCCGGACGGCGAACGCGTGGAGCTCTCCGGTCGCGTGCTGGACAACTGGGTGGCGAAGACGGCCAACCTGCTGGCCGAGGAACTGGATGCCGAACCGGGCGCGGTGGTCAGGCTGGCCATGGCACCGCACTGGCGGTCGGTCGTCTGGGCCCTGGCCGGCTGGCAGGTGGGCGCGACGGTGGATGTGGCCTCCGGAGGCAACGCCGGTGCGGAAGGTGCGGACGTCGTCGTCAGTTCCGATCCCGCAGCGCTGGGTGAGGGTCCCGCCTACCAGGTGGCCGTGGCCGAGGGCGCCCTGGCGCTCGGCTGGCCCGGCGAGCTGCCGGACGGGGTGCTGGACTACGCGGCCGAGGTGCGCTCGTATGCGGATGTGTACCTGGGCGTCGGGTCCGCGGATCAGCATGCCGCGGCGCTAAAGCACGACGGCGGGGAGGTCACCTTTGCGCAGTTGCTGCAGCTCGAACCCGCGGCGCGCAACATCCTGGTGCCGGCGACGGCGGACTGGGCGGACGTGCTCCGGACGGCGGTGGCAACCTGGCTCGGCGGCGGCACCATGGTGTTGGTGCACCCCGCGGCGCACAGCCCCCACATCGTGGAGAACGAGCGGATCAGCGAACAGCTGTAGCCTGCCGCCGGCGGTCCGTGTCTGCGGTGCCGTTCAGCGCTCCGGCGTGCTGCCGGCTTCGGGACGCTTCGGGGCCGGCTGCGCCCCGTGGCTGCTGTGCTGGCCGTGCGGGGCCTCTGCGGGCTCCTCCGCGTGGTCGAAGATTTCGTGGTCATGCGCGAATTCCGGCTCGGAGTCCAGCTCCGCATTGAAGACGAGGAAGCGGTAGGCGAAAAAGCGCACGACCGTGGCCAGCACGGTGCCGAAGACGCCGGCCGCCAGCAGCTCGGTCCGCCCGTCGATCTCCAGCAGGTATTTGGCGACCCAGACGCAGCCCGCCGAAATCAGCATGCCGATGACATTGATCACCACGAACATGACGAGTTCCCGCACCGGATTGGGCTGCCGCCGGTCCCGGAAGGTCCAGTAGCGGTTAGCCAGCCAGGAGAACAGGGTGGCCACGGAGGCAGAGACCAGCCGCGCCTTGACCTCGCTCTGGGACATCGGGCCATTGATCAGCCACCAGTACAGCCCGTTGTCGATAACGAAGGCGACGCCGCCTACCGTGCCGAATTTCGCGACTTCGCGCCAGAAGAGCGAGACGAGGCCCCGGACGCGTTCTGCCATCGTTCTGTGCATAAGCTGCGCTTCGATTCCTCTCATGGATGCGGGCGACACGGGCGGACGCCAACGGCCCATTGTAGGACCGCCGGCTGGATGATTCCTAAGTGCGGCCTGCGCCGAGCGGGTAGCGCTGCGCTTGCCAGCCGGTGCTCAGGCGGGTTCGGTACGCTTACTGAGTGACTTTCCCCGT
This sequence comes from Arthrobacter sp. USHLN218, assembly GCF_037144715.1. Classification (NCBI taxonomy): domain Bacteria; kingdom Bacillati; phylum Actinomycetota; class Actinomycetes; order Micrococcales; family Micrococcaceae; genus Arthrobacter; species Arthrobacter sp. USHLN218. Next base: position 223,525 of record NZ_JBBCYT010000001.1, on the reverse strand, counting down.
AATCGGCGTGGTTGGCGGAGGCCAGCTCGCGCGCATGATGGCGCCCTGCGCAATTGCCCTTAACTTCGAACTCCGCGTCCTGGCCGAGGCCGAAGACGTCTCGGCGGTCGCCGCCGTCGCCAATGCCCCGGTCGGCGACTACAAGGACCTGGACACCCTGCGGCGCTTCGCGCAGGGCCTGGACGTGATGACGTTCGACCACGAACATGTCCCCACCGCCCATTTGCAGACCCTGATCGCCGAAGGCGTGAACGTTCAGCCCCATCCCGATGCCCTCATCCACGCCCAGGACAAGCTCGTGATGCGCTCCGTGGTGGAGAAGCTGGGACTGCCCAATCCCGCCTGGGCCGCGGTGTCCACCGTGGAAGAGCTGGTGGAATTCGGCGACAAGACCGGCTGGCCCGTGGTGCTGAAGACCCCGCGCGGCGGCTACGACGGCAAGGGGGTCCGCATCATCGACGGCCCCGAAGTCGCTGCCGAGGCCGCCGACTGGTTCACGGGCACTCCGCTGCTGGCCGAAGACAAGGTGGACTTCAGCCGTGAACTGTCGGCGCTGGTCGCCCGGACACCCTCCGGCGAAGCCAAGGCCTGGCCCGTGGTCCATACCATTCAGGTGGACGGCGTCTGCGACGAGGTCATCGCGCCCGCGCCCGAGCTTCCCGCGGAGGTGGCCGAGGCCGCCAGCCAGGCCGCGCTGCGGCTCGCGGAAGAACTCGGCGTCACCGGGGTCATGGCCGCCGAGCTCTTCGAAACCCCCGGCCAGGGCGCCGGCTTCGTCATCAATGAGCTGGCCATGCGCCCGCACAACACCGGCCACTGGACCATGGACGGCTGCGTGACCAGCCAGTTCGAGCAGCACCTGCGCGCCGTCCTCGACCTCCCCCTCGGAGGCACCGAACCGCTCGGGGACGTCGTCGTCATGAAGAATTATTTGGGCGGTGCGAATACCGATCTGTTCGGCGCATATCCGCAGGCCCTGGCCGCGGAACCGGACGTCAAGGTACACGGTTACGGCAAGTCCGTGCGTGCGGGACGGAAGATCGGACATGTTAACGTGGTGGGCCGAAAGGCATCGGACGTCGACGAGCTGCGCCGCAAGGCATCGCGCGTGGCTGCCATCATCCGCGACGGGGAAGACCCGCAGGAAGGTAACTAATGAGCGAAACCCCACTTGTCGGCGTCGTTATGGGCTCCGATTCGGATTGGCCGGTGATGCAGGCAGCTGCCGACGCACTGGCGGAATTCGGTGTCCCCTACGAAGCCGACGTGGTCTCCGCGCACCGCATGCCCGAGGACATGATCAGTTACGGCAAGCAGGCGCAGGACCGGGGGCTTCGCGCCATCATCGCCGGGGCCGGCGGGGCCGCACACCTGCCGGGCATGCTGGCGTCCGTCACGGCGCTGCCCGTGATCGGGGTGCCGGTTCCGCTGAAGACCCTGGACGGAATGGATTCCCTGTTGTCGATCGTGCAGATGCCGGCGGGCGTGCCCGTGGCCACGGTCTCGATCGGCGGCGCACGCAATGCCGGGCTGCTCGCGGTGCGCATGCTCGCCGCCGGCACGGACGATTTGGCCGCGCGGTTGCGTCCCCAGCTCGCGGAGTTCGCCACCCAGCTGCGGCAGAGCGCCTATGACAAGGGCGCGGCGCTGCGGTCCAAGTTGTCATGAGCATGGAGAACGACACCGGGCACCGCCACAACGCCTACGGATCCACCGACCCGGTCCGCTACCCGCAGAGCGCCGCGGCGCCGGTCCGGACCAAGCGGGCTTTCGTCCTGCTGCTGCTGACCGTTTTCATCCCCGGCAGCGCCCAGCTCGTCGCCGGCAGCCGCAGCCTCGGCCGCAAGGCGCTGGCGGTCACGCTCAGTGTCTGGGCGCTGCTCATCGCCGCAGGCATCATCGCCCTGGTCAACTGGCCCTTCCTCGTCACCCTCGTCACCCACCGGTGGACCTCGCTGGTCCTCGTCGGCGTGCTGGCCGTGCTGGCCGTGTTCTGGGCCCTACTGTTCCTGGACACGCTGCGCATCATCCGCCCGAAGCTGTTGGCGCCGGGGATGCGGCCGATCATCGCCGTCAGCCTCGTGGTGCTGATGGGACTGACCGCCGGCTCGCTGGGCTACTCGGCCTACCTGCTCAATGTCAGCCGCAACACGATCGGCAGCATCTTCGAGTCCCGGCCCGCGTTCGATCCGGTGGACGGGCGCTACAACTTCCTCCTGATGGGCGGGGACGCCGGCGCCGGCCGCACCGGGCTGCGTCCTGACAGCATCCAGGTCGTGAGTGTGGACGCCAAGACCGGCCAGACGGTCATGTTCGGCGTCCCCCGCAACCTGCAGAATGCCCCGTTCCCCGACGATTCGCCGCTGAAGCAGGTCTACCCCAACGGCTTCGACTGCGGCGACGAATGCATTATCAACGCCCTCTACGAGGATGTCGTCCAGAACCACGCCGACCTCTACCCCGGCGCCAAGGACCCCGGTGCCGAGGGCATGAAGGACGCGGTCAGCGGCGTACTCGGCATCGAAATCCAAGCGTATGCGCTGGTAGACATGGGCGGCTTCGAGCAGCTGGTGAACGCCATGGGCGGCATCACCATCGACGCCGGCAACTGGGTTCCGATCTCCAACCGGTCCATCCCGGGCACCAACCAGCACTATCCACCGAAGGGCTGGATCGCTCCCGGCGTCCAGAAACTCGACGGCTACCATGCCCTCTGGTACGGGCGGTCGCGTGAATTCGCCACCGACTATGACCGCGTCCAGCGCCAGCAGTGCGTGATGCAGGCGATGGTCAAGCAGCTCGATCCGGGCACCGTCCTGACCCGCTTCCAGCAGCTTGCGGCCGCGGGCGAGCAGGTCGTGGAGACCGATATCCCGGGCGAGCAGCTGGGCAGTTTCGTCTCACTGGCGATGAAGGCCAAGGGCGAGAAGATCGAGAGGCTGACCGTCGGCCCGCCGGACTTCGGCACCGCCGCCGACAACTTCGTCACCTACCCCGATTTCGACAAGGTCCACTCCCGCGTTCAGGAGATGTTCATCCAGAAGCAGGAGACTAAGAGCAAGGCCGCGTCCAAGCCCAAGGAATCGGGCAACGACGACGGCGGCAGCGGCTCCGCGGACCAGGGAACCTCGGGCAGCGGCTCCGGCGGGGATTCGGCCACGCAGGAAACGCCGGCGGAACAGGCCCCGGCCACTGCTGAGCCCGAGATCACCGAGGAGTACCTGCAGCAGCTGGCCGAGATCGGCGACACCGCCACGCTCGGGGCGCTGCTGGCGGACAACGGCAACTGCAAGGTGCCCTAGGCTTACCCCTAGGGAGGTCCGGTCCCCCGGGCTGCAGGACTTCACCAGCAGGCAGATCCGCTGCGGCGGCAGGATCCGACAGAAGAGGCATCAAGCATGTATCGGTTGACCAATGTGATGCGACCCTATGCATGGGGTTCGCTGACCGCCATCGCGGACCTGTTCGGCCGCAAGCCCTCGGGTGGCCCCGAAGCCGAACTCTGGATCGGTGCCCACCCCGATTCGCCGTCGACCGTCACCCTGCCGGACGGCGAGGAACAGCCGCTGACGGACTTCATCGACGACGCCCCGGGGCTCGCCCTCGGCGACGATGCGATGGGTCTCTTCGGGCCGAAGCTGCCGTTCCTCACGAAGGTGCTCGCCGCCGAGGAGGCCCTGTCCCTGCAGGTGCACCCCACGCTGGAGCAGGCCCGTGCCGGGTATGCCCGGGAGAATGAAGCCGGGATCCCGTTCACCGCCCCGGAACGCAGCTATCGCGATGACAACCACAAGCCGGAAATGATCTTCGCGCTGACGCCCTTCCAGGCGCTCTGCGGTTTCCGCGAACCGGCGCAGTCGGCCGCCCTCTTCCGCAGCCTCCTCGAGCACCTGGTGACGGCCGACGCCCAGACCGACCTGCTGGAGCGCGTCATCGCACTGCTCGAGGGGCCAGAGCCCTCCGCCGCCATCCGGGAAGCGTTCGTTGCCCTGCTCGACGGCGGCGCCGACGCCGCAGCCCTGGTCGACAGCACCGCCAACGTCCTGGACAAGCTGCCGGCGGGCGGCATCGGGCCGGAGCTCACTACGGTCCGCTGGCTGATCGAGCTGTACCCGAAGGACCCCGGGACCCTGATCTCGATGCTGCTCAACCTGGTGACGCTGGAACCGGGCGACGCGCTCTACCTCCCGGCCGGAAACGTCCACGCGTACCTCAACGGCCTGGGAATAGAGGTCATGGCCACCAGCGACAACGTGCTCCGCGGCGGCCTCACCCCCAAGCACATCAACATTCCGGAACTGCTCACGATCACGGACTTCCATCCGATCGAGCCACCCTACGTCCGGCCCCAGTTCACCGACGCCGGCCAGGAAGTCTACTGCCCGCCGTTCGCCGAGTTCCAGCTCCAGCGGATAGAACTGAACGACGGCGCCACCCCCGTGGCGCTGGCGCAGCACGGTCCCGCTGTGGTGCTGGCCGTCAGCGGCGGAGCTATGCTGGACTCGCCGGTGACGGACCTGACCCTGCGGCGCGGCGACTCCGCGTTCATCCCGGCTTCGGAGCAGCCCGTGCTGGTCCATCCCGTGATCGACGGCGGTTCTCCCGCCGTGCTCTTCGCTGTCACCTGCGCAGGCAACGCCGCTGAATTCGACGAACAAAGAACGGAAACCGACGAATGACTTCCTCCATCCTGCAGTCCGCCGCCTGGGCCACCTTCCAGCGCAGCCTCGGGAAGAAGGTATTCGAACAAGGTGGAGACGGCTGGTCCTTTCTAGCCGTCCAGGAGAAGACCCCGCTGGGCAGCTTCCTCTACACCCCCTACGGCCCCACCGCGGCCGACGTCCCCGCCCTCGGCAACGCACTCGAAGCCCTGGCCGGACTGGCCCGGGCCGAAGGCGCACACTACGTCCGGGTTGAGCCGGTCGGCGCGGACCTCGGCGCCGACGCGGCCGCCGTCCTGTCCGGCCTCGGCCTCGTGAAAGCCCCCGCCGACATCCAGCCCCACCTGACCTGGATGGTGGACCTGACCCAGGACGAAGACGCCATCCTTGCCGGGATGCGCAGCACGAGCCGCAACCTCTACCGGAACATCCACAAGAAGGGCGTGACCTTCGAGGTCTCCACCGACCCGGAAGACATCTCCATCCTGCTCGGATTCCTCCACGACGTCTCCGAGCGAGCCGACTTCAAGGCCCAGTCGGACGACTACCTCACCCACGCCGCCCGCACCCTCATCCCGGCCGGCGCAGCCAAGCTCTTCATCGCCAAGCTGGACGGCACCCCCATCGCCGCCGCCCTCTCGTACGACACGGACACCACCCGCGTCTACGCCCACGCCGCCGCGGACGACACCCACCGCAAGCTCAACGCCGGCATCCCGCTGGTCGTGAACATGATGATGGATGCCAAGCACGACGGCATGAGCCGGTTCGACATGTGGGGCGTCTCCCCCGAAGACGAACCCGACCACAAGTGGGCCGGCTTCTCCCGCTTCAAGCGTTCCTTCGGCGGCTTCGAAGTGGCCTACCCCGGCTCCTGGGACCTCCCGGTCAACAAGACCATGCACACCGCCTACGGCATCGCCCGCCGCCTGAGGGACGCCGCCGGCCCCGCGCTGCACAAAGCCCGCACGGCCGCCGGCCCCGTCCTGCAGAAAGCCCGCACCGCCGTCGGCCCCGTCCTGCAGAAGGCCCGCACCGCCGTCGGCAAGGCCCGCAGCAGCCGTTGACCGCCGGGCGGGGACGCCGCGGCTCGACAACCCACCCGGCCTCCCCGCCCACCCGGGGTCCCGGCCCGCCCCGGCCGTCCACCCACCCGGCAGCCCCGCCCGCCGGCCGTCCACCCACCCGGCAGCCCCGCCCGCCGACCGTGCACCCAGCGGCTCGGCCTACACACCGGCCCCTCCGCTAGGCGCTTGAGTGCTACTTCGGCCTCCATGCACGCCCAACTGTCCACGTTTAAAACGAACCGCTGGCATCGCCGCAGGTCAGCGCGTTACTTGAAGCGTAAACATGGACAGTTAGGCCTAAACGTGGACAGTTCAGCCCGGCACCCGGCCTCGCCCTGGCACCCCCACTCGAGCCTTCCACCCACCGACACGCCCCGCGACCGGAGCCCGGCACCCGCCACCCGGCACCCCCACCCGAGCGTTCCACCCACCGCCACGCCCCCGCGCCCGGCACCCGGCTCCCTGAGCCCGGGCGCAGCCCTGCACCCGCCGCATCGCCCCCGCTCCCCTGAACGCAAGGAACCCGCCCCGGCCGAAGCCGAAGCGGGTTCCTGGAAGCCCGAAGCGGAACCAGGCTCAGCGCTTGCGCGCGTAGGTCTCCCACTTGTCCGCACGGTGCTCGCCCTCGACGAAGCGGATGGTGCCGGACTTCGAACGCATAACGATGGACTGGGTCAGCACGCGGTTCGGCTTGTAGCGCACGCCGCGCAGCAGGTCGCCGTCGGTGATGCCGGTTGCCACGAAGTAGCAGTTGTCGCTGGTGACCAGGTCGTCCGTGGTCAGCACCCGGTCAAGGTCGTGGCCGGCGTCGATGGCCTTCTGCTTCTCCTCGTCGTTGGTCGGCCACAGGCGGCCCTGGATCACGCCGCCCAGGGACTTGATGGCGCACGCGGCGACGATGCCCTCCGGGGTGCCGCCGATGCCCATGAGCACGTCCACGCCGGTGCCTTCTCGGGCAGCGGCAATCGCGCCGGCCACGTCGCCGTCCATGATGAACTTGGTGCGCGCGCCCGCGTCCCGGATCTCCTGGACCATCGGCTTGTGCCGGTCGCGGTCGAGGATCATCACGACCACCTGGTTGATCTTCTTGCCCTTGGCCTTGGCGATCAGGTGCAGGTTCTGCTTGATCGGCAGGCGCAGGTCCACCAGGTCGGCGGCCTCCGGCCCGGTGACCAGCTTCTCCATGTAGAACACGGCGGACGGGTCGAACATGGTGCCGCGTTCGGAGACGGCCAGCACGGAGAGCGCGTTGTTGATGCCCAGCGCGGTCAGGCGGGTGCCGTCGATCGGGTCCACGGCCACGTCGCACTCGGCGCCGGAGCCGTCGCCGACCCGCTCGCCGTTGAAGAGCATCGGCGCTTCGTCCTTCTCGCCTTCGCCGATCACCACGACGCCGTTGAAGTGGACGGTGGAAAGGAAGGAGCGCATGGCGTCGACGGCGGCGCCGTCCGCGGCGTTCTTGTCGCCGTAGCCCACCCAGTGGCCGCCGGCGATCGCCGCGGCTTCGGTGACCCGCACCAGTTCCAGCGCGAGGTTGCGGTCCGGTTCATCATCGCGCACCGCCAGGGACGGCGAGAGCGTGGAGTACTGGGCGGCCTGAACAGCTTTGGACACGAGAACCTCATCTTCGAGCGGTTGGACACGGTTGTGCTTCACTTTCGATCATAGTCCGCCGCACCCGCCGCGACATTTGTGACTGTGCGCACGCAAGCGGCAACCGCGTACGACGGCGGTGCCCGGCCCGTGCGTGTTAAGGGACAATGGAGGGGTGAGTGAAGTGCGTCCCGAAGCGACCGACCAGCCGGCCCCGACCCCCGTCCTGACGGCCAAGCAGGCCAAACGCGCCAATGCGACCGTCACCGGCATGCTGATCGCGATCGGGTTGACGATCGCCGTCTTCCTCCCGGTCTTCTTCCTCAACCCGGGCAGTAAGTCGGAAGTCTACGAACGTAACATTGACGTCCCCGGCGTGGCCGCGCAGGCGGAAGGGGCCGCCGGGTACCTGCCGCTCTCGGTCGAACTGCCCGAGCCGTGGCGGGCCAACTATGCCCGCTGGAACTCCGGCAGCAGCAGCCGCGTGCCCGCGTGGGAGGTCGGCTACCTGACGCCGAAGGGCCAGCACATCGCCCTGGTCCAGACGGACAAGGCCAACCCCACGTGGACCGCACAGGCAACGGACAACGCCCCCGTCACCGGCGACCGCAAGGCCGGCGGCGAATCCTGGGAACTCCGCGACCGCGGCGAAGGCGAGAAGCATTTGGTCCTCGAGAAGGACGGCTACACGGTCATCCTCAGCGGTGCCGGGGAACTGGACGAGTTCGACACCGTGGCCGCCGCAGTCGTCAAGGAACTGGACGCCCCGGCCTCGCAGTAATGTAAGCAGGGTGACTACCAACCTCACCCCCTCAGAAGCCTGGAAGAAACTGCTCGAAGGCAACGCCCGCTTTGTGTCGGGCGAATCCGTCCATCCGAACCAGGATGCCGCCCGGCGCAGTTCGCTGGTCAATGAGCAGAATCCCTTCGCCATCATCTTCGGCTGCTCCGACTCCCGGCTGGCCGCGGAAATCATCTTCGACCTGGGCCTGGGCGACGCCTTCGTGGTCCGGACCGCCGGACACGTCCTGGACGAGGCCGTGGTCGGCTCGCTGGAATACGGCGTCGACGTCCTCGAGGTCCCGCTGATCGTCATCCTGGGCCATGACAGCTGCGGCGCCGTGACGGCCGCCAAGGAAACCGTGGACACCGGCGAGATGCCCCGCGGCGGCATCCGTGACCTGGTCGAGCGCATCACGCCGTCCGTGCTCTCGGCCCGGCGGGCCGGGAACGACAACCTCAACGACATGGTGATCGAGAACGTGCGGCAGTCCTCGGCGCGCCTGCTGGACAGCTCGCGGGCCATTTCGGAGGCCGTCGACGCGGGCCGGACGGCCGTCGTCGGCGTTGCTTACCGGCTTGCCGACGGGCGCGCGGACCTGGTCGCCGGGCACGGCGCCCTCTAGCCCCGCAGCCTGTGCCGAGCGCCGCCGCCGGGTGCGCAACACGATTCGGACCCGGCGCGGCGCAGGCATAAGCTTGGAGCCATGACTTCCACGACTGCCGACTCCGTTGAGTACCGCATTGAACACGACACCATGGGCGAGGTCCGCGTTCCGGTAGACGCCCTCTACCGCGCCCAGACCCAGCGCGCCGTCGAGAACTTCCCGATCTCCGGCAAGACGCTCGAGCGCGCGCACATCGAGGCGCTCGCCCGCATCAAGAAGGCCGCCGCGACCGCCAACGCTGAGCTGGGCGTGCTGGACGGCGAGCTGGCCAAGGCCATCGAGGAAGCCGCGGACAAGGTCGCCGGCGGCGAATTCGACGGGCACTTCCCCATCGACGTGTTCCAGACCGGCTCCGGCACCTCCTCGAACATGAACACCAACGAGGTTCTCGCCGAACTCGCCACGCGTGCGCTGAAGGATGCCGGCAGCGACAAGGTCGTCCACCCGAACGACCACGTGAACGCCTCGCAGTCCTCCAACGACGTCTTCCCGACCTCGGTCCACGTCGCCGCCACCTCCGCGCTGATCAACGACCTGATCCCGGCGCTGGACTACCTGGCTGCCTCGCTGGAGCGCAAGGCCGAAGAGTTCAAGGACGTCGTGAAGTCCGGCCGCACGCACCTGATGGACGCCACCCCGGTCACACTCGGCCAGGAGTTCGGCGGCTACGCGGCCCAGGTCCGCTACGGCATCGAGCGCATCAACGCCTCCCTGCCGCGCGTGGCCGAGGTCCCCCTCGGCGGCACCGCCGTCGGCACCGGCATCAACACCCCGGCCGGCTTCTCCGCCCGCGTGATCGAGCTGCTGGCCGCGGACACCGGCCTGCCGCTGACCGAGGCCCGCAACCACTTCGAGGCCCAGGCCAACCGCGACGGCCTGATCGAGGCCTCGGGCCAGCTGCGCAACATCGCCTACTCCTTCATGAAGATCAACAACGACCTGCGCTGGATGGGCTCCGGCCCCAACACCGGCCTGGGCGAGATCGCCATCCCCGACCTGCAGCCGGGTTCCTCGATCATGCCGGGCAAGGTCAACCCCGTCATCTGCGAAGCCGCGATCATGGTCGCCGCGCAGGTCGTCGGCAATGACACGACCATCGCCCTGTCCTCCACCAACGGCGCCTTCGAGCTCAACGTCGGCATCCCGGTCATGGCGGCGAACCTGCTCGAGTCCATCCGCCTGCTCGCCAACACCTCCCGCGTGATGGCGGACAAGATGATTGACGGGCTGACCGCCAACGTGGAGCGCGCCCGCTTCCTGGCCGAGGCCTCGCCGTCCATCGTTACCCCGCTGAACAAGTACATCGGCTACGAAAACGCCGCCAAGATCGCCAAGCACTCCGTCAAGGAAGGCCTCACCGTCCGCGAGTCCGTGGTGGCCCTCGGCTTCCTCGAGCGCGGCGAACTCACCGAGGAGCAGCTCGACACCGCGCTCGACGTGCTCTCGATGACCACTCCGCCGCAGGCCAAGTAGCCAGCCTCCGGCCTCCCGGCGCCCCCGGTCCCCTGCGGACCGGGGGCGCCGCTGTGTTTCCCGCCATATTGTTGTGCACTTTGAATTCATAAGTGCAAAAATTTACTCTTGTGAGTGAGAGTGCAAAGTACGACGGCGGAGGGCTGCGGGAGCGCAAGCGCGCGGCTACCCGCCTGGCCATCACCGATGCCGCCCGTGCCTTGACCGCGGCGCACGGGATCAGCGGCTTCACCGTGGAACAGCTCTGCGAAGAGATCGGCATCTCGCGCCGCACCTTCTTCAACTACTTTCCCGGCAAGGAAGACGCCATTCTGGGCGACCCGACCGACAGCATCCCGGAAGCCCTGGCCAAGGCCTTCGTCGAGGGCGGCCGGAAGTTCGCTCCGGTGCCGCAGTCCGGCGCCCTCACGCCGACCCTGCTCGACGACTTCACCGAACTGGCCGCCGCCATGACCGAGCGGCTGGCGATGAGCCGAAAGGAGCTCATGCGGCTGCAGCAGGCCATTTCCAGCGAACCCAAGCTGATGGCCAAGGCCACGCACGGCACGCGGCAGGCCCAGGACGCCTTCGCCCAACTGCTGGCGGCCCGCGAGCGGCTGCTTCCCGAGGACCGCCGCATCCGCCTGGCCGTCAGCCTCCTGTCCGCCGTCGCCGAGCGCGCCGGAGCCGAGTTCTTCGCCGAATGGAACACCCGCAGCTACCGCGACATCCTGACCGACACCGTCAACACCGCCCGGGCCCTCCTGGCCCCCGAACAAGGACTCCTGTGAAAACTACCGCAGCCACCGCGGCTACCGCTGCACGCACCGAACCGCTGCTGCTGACCCAGAAGCGGATCTGGATCATCTTCTCCGCGCTGATCGCCGGCATGACGCTCTCCAGCCTCGACCAGACCATCGTCTCCACCGCCATGCCCACCATCGTCGGGCAGCTCGGCGGGGTGGAGCACCAGACCTGGATCACCACGGCCTACCTGCTGGCCACCACCATCGTGATGCCGATCTACGGCAAGTTCGGCGACGTGCTGGGCCGCCGCAACCTGTTCCTGTTCGCCATCGCCATCTTCACCCTTGCCTCGGTCGGCTGTGCCTTCGCGCCGGACTTCTGGACCTTCGTCGTCTTCCGCGCCATGCAGGGTCTGGGCGGCGGCGGCCTGATGATCCTCTCGCAGGCCATCATCGCTGACATCGTGCCGGCCAACGAGCGCGGCAAGTACATGGGCCCGCTCGGCGGCATCTTCGGCCTCTCGGCGGTCGCCGGGCCGCTGCTCGGCGGCTACTTCGTAGACCACCTGACCTGGCAGTGGGCGTTCTACATCAACATCCCCATCGGCATCGCCGCGTTCCTCATCGCGTATTTCGCCCTCACCCTCCCCACCAAGAAGGCGCAGAAGCGGATCGATATGGCCGGCGTCGTACTGCTCTCCGCGGCCACGGCCTGCCTGATCTTCTTCACCGACTTCGGCGGCCGCAACGACTACGGCTGGGATGCGCCGCTGACCTGGCTGTTCGGCGCCGGCATGGTCCTGGCGGGCGTACTGTTCGTGCTCGCGGAGCGCCGGGCCGAGGATCCGATCATCCCGCTGAGCCTGTTCCGCAACCGCATCTTCGTCAACAGCACCGCCATCGGCTTCACGCTCGGCGTGGCGATGTTCGCGGCGATCGCGTTCGTGCCGACCTTCCTGCAGATGTCCTCGGGCACCTCGGCCGCGGTCTCCGGGCTGCTGATGCTGCCGATGATGGTGGGCATGATGGGCACCTCGATCTGGTCCGGCATCGCCATCACCAGGTCGGGTAAGTACAAGGCCTACCCCGTTGCCGGTTCCGCCGTGGTCATTGCGGCCATGCTCTGGATGACCACCTTGGCTGCGGCCACGCCGATCTGGGTGGTCTGTGCCCAGCTGTTCCTCTTCGGCGCCGGCCTTGGCCTGATCATGCAGGTCGTGGTCCTCGTGGTGCAGAACTCCGTTCCCGCGGACCAGATCGGCACCGCCACGAGCTCGAACAACTACTTCCGCGAAGTCGGCGCGGCTCTCGGCGTTGCCATCTTCGGCGCGATGTTCACCTCCCGGCTCACCACGTCCCTGACCGACGTCTTCTCCGGCTTCGGCGCCTCGGCCCAGGACGCCGCCAACGCCACGGCCACCCTCGAGCCGCACGCCATGAGCCAGCTGCCGGAGCAGCTCCGCGAGGGCATCGTCACCGCCTACGCCGAGTCGCTGGCGCCGGTCTTCTGGTACCTGGTGCCGTTCCTGGTCATCGCGCTCGTCCTGGCCCTCACGATGAAGCAGATTCCGCTCTCCGACGTGGCCGGCATGGTGGCCCGGGGCGAGGCCATCGGCGGCGAGGAAGCCGAGCGGCTGGAAGCGGAGCGCCTCGCAGCGGAGCACCGGCGTACCGACGGTGCTCAGTCCGAACGGGAGACGGCCCCGCGCCCCTAGGGCCGCCCGGAATGCGGGGTGCCGGCCGTTCGTAACGCCTGCCCTCGAGCCCGTAATCCCCACCCCTGTCTGGTGGGGATTACGGGCTTCCCGCAGCCTGCAGGCAGGGCGCCGGCCATGCCCGCCCTCCCCCGTGATTCCTCCAAAAACCAGGGATGCAGGCGTCCGGCCCCCACCGCCGTCGGGCCTTCCGCGCCACTCGTCCCAGCAGGTCCGAAAGCCCCTTCAACCCCCAAACGTGGGGGCCCCCTTTTTCCCTCATCGAGGGTAGTCCCGGTGCTACTGTAGGGGACATTCCGAGCAGCAACTCTGGACGGCCCGGCTCGCAGGTTTCGTCCTCGGGGGAGTTGGTGCGCTCGCCTTTGGGGGGACCATGGCGTACGTACTTGGCATTGATGTCGGCACGAGCTTTACGGCCGCGGCGGTAGCCCGGACCGGCTCGCAGGGACCGGCAGGGCCGCAACCGTTTCACCTGGGCCAGCGTGCCGCCACCATCCCGTCGGTGGTCTTCCTCGGCGGGGACGGCCAGGTGCTGGTCGGCGACGCCGCCGAGCGGCGCGGCGTCGATCAGCCCGACCGCGTGGTGCGCGAGTTCAAACGCCGGGTCGGCGATTCCGTGCCCATCGTCGTCGGCGACCGGTTTGCCGCCCCTGAAGAACTCCTCGCCACCATGGCCCGCTGGGTGGTGGACCGCGCCACGGAACGCGAGGGCTCCGCGCCGCTGGCCATCACCGTGTCCCACCCCGCATCCTGGGGCGGCTACAAGTCCGAGCTGCTGCGCCAGGCACTGGCCCAGGCCGGCCTCGCAGATGCCGCCTTGGTCAGCGAACCCGAGGCGGCGGCCCTGCATTACGCCTCGCAGGAGCGCGTCCCGGACGGCAGCCTGGTCGCCGTCTACGATCTCGGCGGAGGCACCTTCGACGCCGCCATCCTCCGCAAGGACAGCGGTACCAGCTTCAGCCCGCTCGGCAGGCCGAACGGCATCGACCAGCTTGGCGGCGCGGACTTCGACGAGGCCGTCTTCAACCACGTGGCCGCCGGCGCGGCCGAGGCCTTCGACGGACTGGACACCGCCGATCCCGCGGTCCTGCTGGCGCTCGCGCGGCTGCGCCGGGAATGCACCGAGGCCAAGGAAGCGCTGTCGTCCGACTCGGAGGCGACCATTCCGGTGCTGCTGCCCGGGGCGCAGACCCAGGTGCGTCTGGTGCGGCAGGAATTCGAAGCCATGATCGACGACGCCATCGGGCGGACCATCGGCACGCTCCGCCAAACGCTGGAGGCGGCCGGCATCGATCCCGTGCAGCTCAGCGCCGTCCTGCTGATCGGCGGCTCTTCGCGCATCCCGCTGGTGGCGCAGCAGCTCTCGGCCGAACTGGACCGTCCCATCGCCATCGACGCCGACCCGAAGGCGTCGATCAGCCTGGGTGCCGCGCTCGCGGCGGCCGCGGCCCTGCCCGTTCCGGCGCCGGCGGAACCGGTGGCAAAGGACGACGGCGGCAACGGGCCAGCCACTGACCTCACCGATGCGGCGGAGGGCCGGGCTGCGGTGTTGCTCGGTGCCGCCCCGATGCACCGGCCGGCCCGGGCCAAGCCCCGCCAGCACACCGCCGTGCGGGTCGGTGCCGTGGCCGCGGCGGTCGCCGGGCTGGCCGTGCTCAGCGCCACCGCCGCGCAGGCGCCGCTGGACCTGGGATCCCTGGCGTCCATCGCCGGTGCGGGCGCCGCCACCCCTGAGGGAACCGCCGGAACCGCAGGCACCGGCGGCGGGGGCGGCAACGAGGCAGGCGGCGGCACCGGAGCCGTGCCAGCATTCCCGCTCGGTCCTGATGGTATGGGCCTGGACGGCAACGCCGGCCCCGGCTCCTCCCCCAGCCCGTCCACCCTGGCCGGTGGCGGCGATGCTCCGCGGATCCCGACAGGCGGCACGGACCAGCAGCAGGCTCCCGCGTCCGCGCGCCGGAGTGCGCCCGCTGCCGAGGGGGTGTCCGGTCCTGCGGCACCGTCCTCCGGAACCCCTGCCGCCGTCCCTTCCTCGGCACCGCCGGGGACCCAGGCACCCGCACCGTCGACCCCGGTGACGCAGCCGGACCCGTCCGCCCCGGCACCGCAGCCTACGCAGCCGGCGGACCCTGCACCCGTCGGCCCGGGGCCGGCACCGGATCCCGTGCCCGTCGATCCCCCGCCCGCGCCGGATCCGGCCCCCGCCGAACCGCCGCCTGCCTCCGACCCGGCCCCCACCGAGGTGCCGCCCGTAGTCGATCCGACCCCCGCCGAACCGGCACCGGCGCCTGAGCCAACCGTCGCGCCCGAAACGGTGGCGCCGGCTTCGGAGCCCGCTACCGTGCCTCCTTCCGACCCGGCACCGCCGGCACCGGAAGGGTGAGCCGGTTGAATCCCGCGACATCATCGCGCAGTTCTTCCTGCCTGCCGCCGGCTGCCGCCTGGAGCGGCCTTCTCGGCGAGGCCGGGTCCACGCCCCCGGGCCGGCTGCTGGTGGGCATTGCCGGGGCCGGAGGCACGGGCAAGACCGCCCTGCTCGACGAGCTGGACAGCCGGCTTGCCGCGCGTGGCGTTCCGGTCGGTCGCATCCACGACGACCCGGGCTGCTGCACCCTGCCGACGCACGGAGCCCTCCTCGTCGACTCGGCCCAGGCGCTCGGCGACGGCGCACTGTCCAGGATCCGCGCCCTGGTCGCCGATCCGGAAGTAAGTCTCGTCGTCGCGTACCGTCCTCGGCGGATATCGAACGCCTTGGAGCTGCTGGTGCGCGAACTCGAACAGCATCACGCCCCTGTGGTGCTGGGACCGCTCACCGCCGTCGAGGTCGCCGAACGCACCGCCGGACTGCAGGACGTGCAGGAACCGGAAGCCTTGGCCCGAGGCATTGTCGAGGCTACCGGCGGGCTGCCCTGGCTGGTGCATCGCTATCTCGCCGCTGCCGCGGGCGGCTGGTCCGGTGTCGGTTCGGAGAACAACAACCATCCGCTCCCGCCCGGCCTGCTGGACCAGCTAGGTTACGAGCTCGACAGGCTGCATCCGCCGCTACGGCAGCTGCTGCTGGTTCTTGCCGTGGGCTTCGACTTGTCGGCCGCCGCCCCGCCGGTGGAGGAACTCGGCAATCCTGACCTGCTCCTGCTCGAGGCCAAGGATGCCGGTTTGCTGCTGCCCGATGGCCGGCTGGTCCCGCTGCTGCGCCGTGCCCTGCTGGATACGACGCCTTCCCATCAGCTGCACGGCCTGCAACGGGCCCTGGTCGACACCCTGACTGCCGGCGGACTCCCTCTTGGCCGCGCGGCCCGGCCGCTCGCGCACAACGGGCTCCGGGACCCCCGGGTCGCGGCCGCGCTGGAGCATGCGGCGGACCGTGCCCTTCCCACTCAGCCCCGCCTCGCCGCGGAGCTCTACGACGAAGCCCGCACCGCGGGAGCGGAGGGGCTCGAAACCGCGGCGCGCCGCGCCCAGGCGGCTTATGTCCTGGGCGACCTCGACGGCGCGGGGCGGATCCTTGACCGGCTGCTGGTGCAGGACGACGCACCGGACGTGCTCCGGGGTGCCGACGTCGCCGCCGCAATGTGGGCCCAGCGCGGCATGTTCCTGCGCGGGGCCGACGTCTACCGGTGGCTCGGTCCGGAGCGGGCCGGCGCCTCGGCACCGCTGGCGGTAGTCGCCATGGTCGCCACCGGGGACCGCCGCGGCGCGGAGGAGATGGCTGCCGCTCCGCCTGCGGGCGGTTCGCCTACGCTGAAGGCGGTGGCAGTCCGGTTGATGTCCCAAGGCACACTGGCGACCATCGGCGATGCGCCCGAGCAGGTCCTGCCGACGTTGATCCGGGCCTCCGACATGATGACCGCGTCCGGGTCGCTGGACCCGTTGCCCGAGCTGCCCGCGGCCCTCGCCGCGTTGGCCGCATTGCATGGCGGCGAACTCGAGATTACCGATTCCGTTCTCACGGCGGCCGTTGACGGCGGGCAAGGCGGAGCCGTCGGCCGCCGGCGGCTGCTGCTGCTTCGGGCGTGGACACGCATGCTGCAGGACCGCCCCGAGGCTGCCCGGGCCGCCATGGCCGAGGCCGCCGCGGTCGATCATCCGGTCGCGCCGCGCGACGAACTGCTGCTGCTCGCCCTCGACGTCGGACTCGCCCGACGGACGGACGACGTTCCGGCGCTGGTGCGGGCCTGGCGGCGTGCTCGGGAAGGCCTGCTGCACGTGGCTATCGACCTGTTCAGCCTGCTGCCGCTCGGCGAACTGATGGTGGCCGCGGCAAGGCTCCGCGAGACCGCCAGGCTGGAGCCGCATCTCGCCGAGGCCTGGTCGTTGCTGGACCGCTTGGGCGGCCCGCCGCTGTGGGCCGTTCCGCTGCACTGGCAGGCCGTGCAGGCCGGCATCCTCTCCGAGCGCCCCGCGGATCTGGCACCGCACGCCGCCGCCCTGGTCCGGGCCTCGCGCAGCAACCATCTGGCCGCCGTGCTCGCGGCCGCCGGCCGGGCCTGGGTGCAGGTCCTGTCGGGGCAGGTGGACGCGGACGCCGTCGAGGCCGCAGCCCGGGGACTGGCCACGGTCGGCTTGACCTGGGACGGATCGAGGCTCGCCGGCCACGCGGCCGGACGCGCGGAGGAGCGCCGCGATACCGCGCGGCTCCTCGCCTGCGCGCGCGACCTCCATCCGGGATCGGCCGAACACCTCGACCCGGCCGGTGCGCCGGCGCCGGCTGACCCGCCGACGGAGCGGCACCCGGCGGCCCTCGGCAGCGCTTCCGCGCCGCCTTCGCTGCTCCAGCCGGCAGATGCGGTGCAGGGCGCGCGGCTCAGCACCCGCGAGCGCGATGTGGCCCGGCATGTCCTGGCCGGGAAGACCTACCGGGAGATAGGCGAGGCGATGTTCATCTCTCCGCGGACCGCGGAGCACCACATCGCGCGGATCCGGCGCCGGTTGGGCGCCTCCTCACGGTCCGAACTGCTCGACCAGCTCCGGCTGGAGCTCGATGCCGAGGCCCCCTCATCCGGGGGTCCCCCACCCCCCGTGCCTTAGGGCCCCTCCCTCCCTAATGGGGGGCGGCCGCGTCCCCCCACTATCGGGGTTGCGCTAGGGGAACTATCACCGATGCCGGCTCCGGTCCCCCGGACCTATGTTGTAACCAGCCAAGCACGGCGCCTGGCGAACGACCTTCACACGCACATTCGAATGAGGAGTTTGCAATGACGACTTCGATCACGACCATGCTGGTTGATTTCCTCATGGACCTGTTCCGCGACCCGGACAAGGCCGCGGAGTTCCGCGACGATCCGGAGCGCGTGCTCCAGGCTGCCGGGCTTGAGGGGGTCTGCAGCCGCGATGTCGACGCGGTCCGCCCGGTCATCCTGGACTTCGCTCCGGTCTCCGTCGACTCGTCCTTCGACCGGGAGTACAACACCGGCCGCAACGAGTCCTCCATCGAGGACAACAACCCGTTCAACCCGGTCAGCGGCAGCAACGACAACGACGACAACAACGGCGGGGGCGGGGGCGGCGGCGGCTGGGACCGGGATGACGACGATGACGACCACGACTGGGACGACGACGATGACGACGACGGCTGGGATGACGACCACCATCACGCTGTCACGCAGCTGACCCACATCCTGAACCACTACTCCTACACCTCGGAAGTTGACGACCGCGACACGATCGTCGACCAGTCCGTGAACCAGAACATCTGGGCCGACGGCGACGTCCACCAGATCTTCGACAACGATTCCGTGGTGGCCTCCGGCGACAACTCCGTTGCCGCAGGCGACGACGCGAACGTGGCCAACGGCGACGACTCCATCGCTGCCGGCGGCGACGTCGACCAGGACAACTCGGAAGACAACTCCACCAACATCGATGTCGACGGCAACGCAGACATCGAAATCGACAGCGACGACACCCTGGTCGAGGATTCGTTCAACACGGACGTCGACATCGACGACTCGTACAACGAGGACAACAGCGAAGACAACGACGGCATCGACGGCAACGGCAACACCGTGGACATCGATGAGACCAACGTCGACGTGTCGCTCGAGGACTCCTTCAACGACAACTCCGACAACTCCGTCAACGACTCCTACAACGACGAAACCGAAGTCAACGTCGAGGATTCCTTCCAGGACAATTCGGACAACTCGGTCAACGACAATTCCGACAACTCGATCAACGACTCCTTCACCGCCGAGGATTCTTTCAACCACGAGCTCGAAGTCGACAACTCGGTCAACGACTCCCTGAACGCCGATCTCGAGGTCGAGGACAACTCGACCAACGTCGGCCTGATCAACGACTCGTTCCAGGACAACTCGACCGAAGTCGGCGACGTCGACATCGACGCCGAGTTCACCGAGATCGAGGACTCCGTCATCGTGGCGGACAACGAGGTCGACGTCGAAGAGACCACCGAGATCACCGTCGAAGACTGATCCCGAATCAGACTTCGACGGCGCACAGCCGGCCCGGCAGGAAGGGAGGGAGTTCCTGCCGGGCAGGCCTGTGCTTAAAGCTGGCACGCAGGAGGAGGCAGGCATGGCTGAGTTGGTCAAACTCGTGGAGCAGAGCATCGCGCTGGCGGCGGAGGCCGATCGGACGGATCTGCGCCGGAGGCTGGAACAGACCCGGCGGCGCGTACTCGACCCGACCGTCCGCGTCATCGTGGTCGGCGAGTTCAAGCAGGGCAAGAGCAAACTGATCAACGCGCTCGTCAACGCGCCCGTCTGTCCTGTCGATGACGACATCGCTACCTCCGTGCCCACCGTGGTCCGGCACGGAAGTCCGGCCTCCGCCAGGATCATGGTCCCCCGGGATAGCGGCGAGGACAGCACCGGCGAGCCGGAACTCGAGCGCCGCGAGGTACCGATCGAGGACCTGGCCCGCTACGTGTCCGAAAACGGCAATTCCGGCAACCGGCACCGGCTGGCAGCCGCGGAAGTCTTCCTCCCCCGCAAGCTACTCGCCGGCGGGCTCACCCTGGTGGACTCCCCCGGAGTCGGCGGCCTCAATTCGACCCATTCCTTCACCACGCTCACCGCGCTGCCGACGGCGGATGCCATGCTCCTGGTCTCCGACGCCTCGCAGGAGTACACCGAGCCGGAGATCCGCTTCCTGCGCCAGGCCATGCGGATCTGCCCGAACGTCGCCTGCGTGCTGACCAAGACGGACCTCTACCCGCAGTGGCGGCAGGTGGCCGCACTCGACCGCACCCATCTGGCGGAGGCCGCCCCCGGCGTCGGGCTTTTCCCCGTCTCCGCCGACCTGCGGCTGCACGCCGCCCGGCTCCAGGACACCGAACTCAACGCCGAGTCGGGATTCCCCGAGCTGATCTCCTACCTCCGCCAGGACGTGCTCGGGCGCGCCGAGCAGCTGCAGCGCCGCTCGGTGGCGCAGGACCTGCTCTCGGCCTCCGACCACCTGCGCCTGTCGCTGCAGTCCGAGCTCAGTGCCCTGCAGGACCCGGAGAGCACGCCCGCAATGATCGCCGGACTGGAGGCCGCCAGGCAGCGCGCCGACGACCTGCGCCGCCGGTCGTCGCGCTGGCAGGTGACGCTGAACGACGGCATCAGCGACCTCATCTCCGACATGGAACATGACCTGCGCGACCGGCTGCGGCGGATCCAGCGCGAAGCGGAGGAAGCCATCGACCTTTCGGATCCGGGCAAGATGTGGCCGCAGTTCGTCGAATGGCTCGAGCAGCGCAGCGCCGCCGCCGTCTCCGACACCTTCGTCTGGACCAGCGAACGCGGCCAGTGGCTGGCCGCCGAGGTCGCGGGGCACTTCGCCGAAGACGAGCCGCCCCTGCCCCTGCTCCGGGTCGAAGGCACCGAGGACGTTCTGGACCCGGTGGAGCTGGTGCCGGAGCTGGACCCCGGCCGGCTCGGGCCCGTGGAGAAGGTGCTGATTGGCCTGCGCGGCTCCTACGGCGGCGTGCTCATGTTCGGCCTGCTCACCGGGCTGATGGGCATGGCCCTGGTCAACCCGCTCTCCGTCGGCGCCGGCCTGCTGCTCGGCGGCAAGGCCTACCGGGAGGACAAGGAAAACCGGCTCAAGCGGCGCCAGGCCGACGCCAAGAACCTGGTCCGCCGCTACATCGACGACGTCATCTTCCAGGTCGGCAAGCAGCTCAAGGACCGCCTCCGCCTGATCCAGCGCGCCACCCGGGACCACTTCACCGAGATCGCCGAAGAGCACCACCGCTCCCTCGGCGATTCGGTCACAGCCGCACAGAAGGCGGCAACCACCTACGCGAAGGAGAGCGAGCAGCGCATCCGGGCGATCCAGCTCGAACTCAGAAAGGTCGAAGCACTGCATAAGCAGGCCCTGTCCCTTGCGCCGGAATCGGCGCTGGCGGGGCGGCCATGATGGTCCAGCCAACCGCCAGCGGCCCCTCCGGCATAGGTGCGGAGGTCGCCGCCCTGGTGCGGGACGCCGTCGTTATTTACGACGGCGACGCGCACGCGTCCGCTCTGCTCACCGGTTACGCGCAGCGGCTTCGGGAGCCGCTGCGCGTGGCCATCGCCGGCATGGTCAAGGCCGGGAAATCGACCCTGCTGAACGCCATCATCGGCGAAGAGATCGCGCCGACGGACACCGGCGAGTGCACCAGGATCATCACGTGGTACCGCTACGGCGATACGCCGGGGATCACCCTGTACCCGGCCGATCCGGCCGCCGGGAAGCCCCGCGCGCTGCCGGTGCGGCGCTCGGCCGGCCGGCTGCAGTTCGACCTCGGCGGGTTCCGGGCCGAGGACGTCGCCCGGCTGGTGGTGGACTGGCCGGCCCGCAGCCTGCGCGGGCTGACCCTCATCGACACCCCCGGCATCGCGTCCCTGTCCACGGACGTGTCCGCCCGGGCGAGCAGCTTCCTGCTGCCGGAGGATAAGCCCTCCGAGGCGGATGCCGCCGTGTACCTGATGCGCCACCTGCACGCCTCGGACCTGAACTTCCTGGAGGCCTTCCGGGACAGCGCCAGCGGCCAGTCCGGCACCGTCAACGCGCTGGCCGTGCTCTCGCGCGCGGATGAGGTCGGCGCCGGACGGATCGACTCGCTGCTGTCTGCCGCCAGCATCGCCGAACGCTACCGGCAGGACCCCGGGCTGCGGACGCTCGCCTTGGGCGTGGTGCCGATCGCCGGCCTGCTCGCCCAAAGCGCACGCACCCTGCGCCAGCGCGAGTTCGCCATGCTGCGGGACATCGCCCGGCTGGACCGCACCGCCCGCGAGCGGCTGCTGCTCTCGGCGGACCGCTTCGTGCGCGCCGGCGGCACCGGCGGCACCGGTGGCACCGACGGGGAACGCGCCGAGCTGCTGGACCGCTTCGGCCTGTTCGGCATCCGGCTGGCCGCCGCGCTGATCCGCGGCGGAGTCGCGGATCCGACGGAGCTGGCCCGCGAGCTGGCGCGGCGCAGCGGGCTGGACGACCTGCTGCAGCTGCTGGCCGGCCAGTTCACGGCGCGCGCAGAGCACCTCAAGGCCCGCACGGCGCTGATTGGCGTGGAGAAACTGCTGCGCGAGCGGCCGCGCCCGGGAATCGAGCCGTTGGAGGCAGCGCTGGAGAGGATCCAGTCGAACGCCCACGAGTTCCGCGAGCTGCGGCTGCTGGCGGACGCCCGCACCGCAGGCCTCGGCCTCGCTCCGGCAGACGCGCAGGAAGCCGAGCGGCTGATCGGCGGCCAGGGCGTGGGGCCCGCCCGACGGCTGGGACTGGATGAGGACGCCACCGGCGCCGAACTGCGTGAACGGGCGCTGGAAAGCCTGCACCGCTGGCGGGCGCTGGCCGCCAACCCGCTCACCGGCCGCTCCGCCGCCGGCGTGTGCCAGGTGGTGCAGCGCAGCTGCGAAGCGATGCTCGCCCAGCTGCAGCCGGCGCCGGCCGGGTCGCAGCAGGCAGCAACGGGAAGGCCCGGGCTCCCGGTGCCGGCGGGGTCCAATTAGGACCGGGCTCCAATGGGGCGGCCGCAGCGAGCGTCAGAGCAGCCTGCGGCGGGTCGGCTCGTGCGTGGCCCGGAACCAGCGCTCCGCCCCCGGCAGCAGGCTGATCAGCAGCCCGGCGGCGGCGAGCGCAAGCTGGGCCAGGAGCAGCACGCGAAGATAGAGTCCCTGCTCGGCGACGTCCACCAGGACGGCGTCGGCCAGCACCGTGGCGCCGCCGTGGAGCAGCAGGACTCCCAGCTGGATCCACCGGACGCCGCCGCGCCGGCGCATCAGCACGGCCAGGAGCACCATCTCCACCAGCACCACCAGTCCCATGACGGCCAGGCTGCCCCAGAGTACCGCGGACGCGACGGCGTGCAGCGTGTCCGCATCCGCCTGCTGCATCCCGTTGATCAGCTGGCGCAGCCGCTCCAGTTCCTCGTCCCTGGCGAAGTAGGCGATCGTCCCCATCAGCGCCGCCGTGAGGAAACTCAGTATCCATGCCGCCCGCGCCGCCTTAACGGTCCCTGGCGGCGGGATGCGCGCGTGGATCGGCGCCGGCGTCAGGTCCGACATCTGCGGCCGGCGCGGCATGGTGCGCTCCGGCGCCCGCTGTTCCCCCAGACGGCGTGAAGCGGAATCCCCCGGTTCCTGTCCTTCAGACATGGCTCGTAATGTATCCGCCGCGGGGGCGGCATGCAACCATTGCCCGGATCAGCGGACGAACTCCGGAACGCCCGTGGAGCGCAGCGCCGCCTGCAGCCGGTCCTGGTGGTACGGCGGCAGCGGCGGCAGGTCATCGAGCCGGAACCAGCCCACCTCGGAGGACTCGTCGTCGTTCACCTTCGCCTCGCCGGAGACGTAGCGGCAGCGGAAGTTCAGCGTCAGGAACTGCGCCCGGTCGCCGTTGACGAACTCCATCGGCCCGCCCGAATAGACCTCGGCCAGGTATTCAACCTCCGCCACCACCGAGGTCTCCTCGAAGATCTCGCGGGCCATGCCCACCGCCGGCTGCTCCCCCGGCTCGAGGATGCCGGTGATCAGCGTCCACACCCCGTTGTCGGCGCGCCGGCCGAGCAGCACCCGGTCCTCCCCGTCAAGCACCACGGCGGTGGTGCCGGGCAGCCAGAGCAGGTCGTGGCCGATTTTCTTGCGCAGCTCAAGGATGAAGTCAGGGGTGGGCATTTCTCCAGCCTACTGTCCGGCGCCTGCCGGCCAGCGCAGCCGGACTCACCCCGACGCCGGTAGCGTAAGCACCAGCAGCGCGCCTGCGATCATGAACGGGCCGAACGGAATGGTCGATTTCAGGCCGGCCCGGCGCATCGCCACCATCGCGATCCCGTACAGGCCGCCGAGCAGGAACGCCGCGAACGTCCCCCACAGCAACAGGACCCAATCCACGTAGCCCAGGTACAGCCCCAGCACGCCGGCCAGCTTGACGTCCCCGAAGCCCATCCCGGCCGGATACACGAACCGGACGGCAAAGTAGAAGAGCCACAGCAGCGCCCCGCCGGCCGCCAGCCCCCACAATCGGCCCGGCTCGCCACCGGCGAGCGCCGCCGTGCCCAGCAGCACGCCCGCCACCGGGTAGGCCGGAAAGACGATCCGGTTGGGCAGCCGGTGGGTGCGCAAGTCGATCCAGCTCAGCCTCGCCCCGATGACCAGCAGGTAGGCCCCGGCGCCCAGCAGCGCGATGAACGCGAGCGGGTACGCCGGCCACAGCCGCGCCAGTTCCAGGAGCATGGTCCCAACGTACTTCACCGCCGGCACACAGCCGGAGGCGAAGACCTACACTGTGGATATGGTCAGCCCGACGGACGCAGAACGCTTCCGCTGCCTGTGCCGTTCCTCGCCTTGGCGCTGGCAGAGCCTGCGCTTCGAATACCACGCATTGCCCGCCGGTTCCGAAGGCCAGGACGGTTCGGCTGCGGACGGTCTTCGCGCCTGGGCCCGCAGGCCGAATGCGCTGCGCGTCGAATCGCTCGACGGCCTTCTGCTCTACAGCACCAAGGACATCAACGACTCCAAGGACGATTTCTACGTCAGCGCCACCCGCCGCTCCTGGCTGCTGCCTCCGCAGCTGGTCCACCCGGTCTACACCGACGAGGGCTTCGTCCGCCGCCGTCCCGAGGCCGCCTACGGCGAACCCGTCTTCGGCAACGGCCGGTGGTCGTCCATGCTGGACCCGGTCGAGCTGGCCGGCCCGGCGCCCGTGTCCTTCGAGACGCCGTATGCCAACGTGGCGGAGCTGCTGAGCGTCGCCGAGGCAGAGCACGAAGGCCGCCGGGTGCTGGAAGCCGTCCTCTCCCCGAACCAGGGCTACCGCCCGTACGACGCCGGTCATCCGCTTCTCGCGCCCGGCAGGACTTTGGTGCGGCTCGACTGGGAGACCGCCGTCTGCGTCTACAGCCTCGCCATGGACGGGCCCGCCGCGGGCGCCGGCCACAGCCTGGCCATCCACGGCGTCGACGAGTACATGCTGGACGACCTCTTCGTTGAAGTGAGCATGAACCTCACCGACGTGCGCGCCCATATCCCCTGGCCGCTGCAGCCCGGGCCGCCCTGAGCCCGCGGGGTCCGGGCCGGTTGGCGGAAAAGCGTGAAAGCCGGAAAGCAGAAGGCGGAAGACCGATCGAAAGAGCCGCCCAAAGAAAAGCCCGGGCCCCGGCGTTTGGGGGCGATGCCGAGGCCCGGGTTCTTTCATCGGCTGGCGCCGTCTGACGCCACCTGCGCGGTTGCCGGACATCCGTCCTGCCCGGCGGCCGCTGCTGCAGGTTCAACAACCATCGCCCCGGCCTATTGGGAAAACCCTTGGGCGGTGAACCGATAAACGGAGATCCGCGCCACCCCCCAACATTAGGGGGCGGGTTGGGGCAAATTGGGGGTTGTTACTCGTATCACCAACCAGCACTATGGAACCAGCATTCGTTGGGGGTGCTTACTACGAGGGGGACGTCGTGGAGCAAATGTCAGCCGGGCATGCTATGCCCATTTCCGTCAAAATCATTGGCAACCTGCAGGTCCATCGGGGTGAATCGGTCTTGACCGCGGCCTCGCTGGGCGGCCCGAAGCCCAGGCAGATCTTCGAGATCCTGCTGCTGAACCTGGGCACACCGGTCTCCAAGGACCGGCTCATCGATCTTCTCTGGGGCGGCCGCGCACCCGGCGAAGCGTTGGCAACCTTGGAAAGCTATGTCAGCGTGCTGCGGCGCAACCTGCAGCCGGGCTGCGCGAAGACCGGGCCGCTGCGCACCGCGAACGGCGGCTACGTGCTGGAGCAGTCGCTGGTGGACCTGGACCTGCACCGGTTCAACGCGCTGATGCTCCGCGCCGAGCAGAGCACGCCCGCCGAGGCCTATCCGCTGCTGGTCGAGGCGCTGGCCCTGGCCACCGGACCGCTGCTCAGCGACGAGCTCGCACCGGAATGGGCCGAAGAGGCGCGGGAGAACCACGCCGCCGACGTCACGGCCCTGCAGGTCATGGCGGCGGAGGCGGCACGCGCCTCGGGCCAGGCCGATAAGGCGGTGCACTGGAGCCAGCAGGCCGTGGCCGCCGAGCCGCTGAACGAGCGGGCCTGGTCCGCCCTGGTCAGCGGCTACGAGGCGGCCGGCCGCTACTCCGAGGGGCTGCAGGCCTACGACAAGTGCCGCCGGCTGCTCGACCGCGACCTCGGCTGCACTCCGGGCCCGGGCCTCCGCGCCGCGCACGCCCGGCTGCTGCAGGCCACGGCGGCTTCCGACGGAGACCTGTCGGAAGTACTCGAGGCTCTGCTGTACCTCAATGACCAGATGCACAGCCGTCCGCTGCAGCCGGCCGCCCGGGCGGCGGTTCCGGTCAAGTCCCGCTCATTCCCGGCGGGCGCCGGGCACGAACGGGCCGGCAGGGTCATCAGCACCTTCCTGAACCGCGCCCTGGCCAACGCCTAAGCGCAAAGGTGCGCCGGCGCCGTCGTACTTGGCTTGAGGCAAACGGGACCGGCCGCGCCGTCACAAGGCGTCATCGACCCTTGTGGCGGCGCGGCCCGCCATCCGCGGCTATGTACATCGGTTCAGCCATGGCGCATACTGCATTATGACCGTGTCGGGGGGCTTGGGTTGGGGACTTGCTATGGCCGAAGAAGGAATGCGGGATACGTCCCGAGTCGTGGTCGTCGATGACCATACGACATTTGCGGAACTGCTGTCGGACGCTTTGGACCGGCAGGAGGATTTGGAGAATGCCGGCACCGCCAGCGGTGTCCGGGAAGGCATCGCCCTGTGCCGGGCGGAACAGCCGGACGTAGTGGTCATGGATTACCACCTGCCGGACGGCAACGGGCTGGATGCGGCCCGCGAGATCCTGGCGGACCGTCCGGACACCAGGATCATCATGCTCACCGGCAATGCCGCCGCGGACATCCTGGCGCAGGCGGCCGGGTCGGGGATCTGCGGCTTCCTGCCGAAGGACGGGTCGCTGACCACCCTGCTGGACACCCTGCGGCACGCCAGGAGCGGATCGATGGTGATCCATCCGTCGCTGCTCGCCATGATCGGCAAGCAGACGGTGCCGGAGCAGCCGGACGCGCCCGCGTTGACCACGCGGGAACGGCAGGTGCTGACGCTGATGGCCCAGGGGCATGATGTGCGGGCCAATGCCAAGCATCTGGGCATCACGGAAAACACCTGCCGCGGCTACGTGAAGTCCATCCTTGCGAAACTGGACGCGCACACGCAATTGGAAGCTGTCGCCGTCGCCGGCCGGCTGGGGCTGCTGGCCTCCGGCCACCATGAGTAGCACGCTCGAGGTCCGAACACCCGAGCAGCGCGATCCGGAACCGGGCAGCAGACCCGGCAACGGGACGCGCCGGCGTGCCCGGCGCAGGATGCCGGCCCGCTTCGCTCGTTTCGTCAGCCGGTCCGATCCTGCCGGGTTCGGCTCGGACCGCGCTGACCGTTCGGAACTGCATAAGGCCATGCGGCGCTTCGCGATCAGCACCTTCGCAACGCTGCTGATCGTGGTGGTGCCGGTGGTGTTCGGTGCCAGCGCGATCGCGCGCGACCAGGCGCTGGACCACGCGATCCAGCGCACGCAGGGAACCGCGGACTTCGCCGTCGGCCCCTTCGTCACCGAACATCTGGTGGAGCGCCATCCGGAAGACCTGGCCTGGATGGACCGCCTGCTCGCTCCGCGGTTCGAACGCAACGCGATCATGCGGATCAAGATCTGGTCCAGTGACGGCACCATCCTCTACTCGGACCAGCATTCGCTGATCGGCCAGAACTTCGGCCTGCCGGAAGGCTCCGACCAGCTGCTGGCCGGCGGCCCCGGCTTCGCCCATTTCGAGGAGCAGAGCGAGTCCGAGAACCAACTGGAGGCCGGTTCCGGCAAGCTCGTCGAGGTGTACGTCGGCACGAACAGCGCCGCCGGGGAGCCGATCATCTTCGAGATCTACTACACGGCGGACGAGGTTGAGGCGGACCAGCGGGGCATGATGCTGGGCATCCTCCCGCCGATCCTCGGCGCGCTGGCCGTGCTGCAGCTGGTCCAGCTGGTGCCCGCCCTGCGCATGGCCCAGCGCCTGCAGCGGGACAACGCCACCAAGAGGGCGCTGCTCCAGCAGGCCATCGACGCCTCCGAGGTGGAGCGCCAGCGGCTCGCCCGCGACCTGCACGACGAGGTGATCCAGGACCTCTCCGGACTGGCCTACTCGCTCGAATCCTATGAGCTGCAGGACCGCCCGCCCGGCCGGGAGTTCCTGGGCCGCACGCGCATGCTGGTGCAGGACAATATCAGCACCCTGCGCGGCATCACCACGGAGCTCTATCCGCCCGACCTGGCGGCCCTCGGCCTGGCCGGGGCCCTTGAACGGCTCGGCGACCCGGTGCGCGCCCGCAGCATGGCCTGGTCGCTGAGGCTGCACGGGGCGCCGGAGGCCGACGAGCAGCAGTCCGCGTTGCTGTACCGGGCGGCCCGGGAGGCCGTCACCAACGCCGTCAAGCACGCCGCGGGCGCGAGCCTGGTCAGCGTTTCGCTCACGCGTACCCCCTCCGGGCACCTTGAGCTTGCCGTGTACGACGACGGCGAGGGGTTCGCGCCGGAGGCCGCCGAACGGGCGGGGCACTTCGGCCTGCAGATCCTGCAGGACACGGTGCAGGCGGCCGGAGGGACGTTGTCGCTGCATTCGGCGCCCGGACAGGGAACGGAGGTCCTGGTCAGGCTTCCCGCGTGATACACAGGGGAGATGACGCGACTGACCGAGCTGTGGCCGCTCTTCGGCCTGACCCTGGGTGCCGGAGACCTGACGCTGCGTCCGGTCGCCGATGACGATCTCCCGCCGCTGGTCGACGCCGTCCTGAGCGGCATCCACGAACCCGGCGAGTCGCCGTTTGCGTTCCCGTGGACCGACGTTCCGCCCGAAGACCTGCCGCGCAACACCGCCATGCATGTCTGGCAGCTGCGCTCGAAAACCAGCCCGGGCAGCTGGTCGCTCCTGTTCGGCGTGTGGCGCGGCGGCGAATTCCTGGGCTGCCAGGAACTGCTCGCCTCGAGCTTCGCCGAGACCCGGACCGTCAGCACCGGCTCCTGGCTCAGGCGATCGGCACAGGGGCAAGGCTTCGGCACCCGGATGCGCGCCGCCGTCGTCGGTTATGCCTTCGACTACCTCGGCGCGGAGGTCGCGGAGAGCGAGGCAATGGACTTCAACAAGGCGTCGCTGGCCGTGTCCCGGTCGCTTGGCTACAGGCCCAACGGGATCTGGCGCCATTCCAGCGGCCGCAGCCAGGTCACCAACATGCAGCGCATGCGCCTGGTGCCGGAGGACTTCCGGAGGCCGGAATGGACACTCGAGGTTGCGGGCCACCCTGAGGCGGCCCGCTTCCTCGGCGTGCAGCCTGCCTAGATTTCCGCGCCCTCGAGCAGCTCGGTCACCAGCGCCGCGATCGGCGACCGCTCGGACCGCGTCAGGGTGATGTGGCCGAAGAGCGGATGGCCCTTGAGGGTTTCGACGACGGCGGCGATACCGTCGTGCCGTCCGACCCGGAGATTGTCCCGCTGCGCGACATCGTGGGTCAACACGATCTTCGAGTTCTGGCCGATCCGGCTCATGACTGTCAGCAGGACGTTCTTCTCCAGGGACTGCGCCTCGTCGACGATCACGAACGCGTCATGGAGCGAGCGGCCGCGGATGTGGGTGAGCGGAAGGACCTCGAGCATGCCGCGGTCCATCACTTCCTCGACCACCTCGGTGGACACCAGGGCGCCCAGGGTGTCGAAGACGGCCTGCGCCCAGGGGTTCATCTTCTCCGACTCGGAGCCCGGGAGGTAGCCCAGCTCCTGGCCGCCCACGGCGTACAGCGGCCGGAAGACCACCACCTTACGGTGCTCGCGGCGCTCCAGCACGGCTTCCAGGCCGGCGCAGAGGGCCAGCGCCGACTTGCCGGTGCCGGCGCGGCCGCCGAGGGAAACGATACCGACCTCCTGGTCCATCAGCAGGTCGATCGCGAGCCGCTGTTCCGCCGAGCGGCCGTGCAGCCCGAAGACGTCGCGGTCCCCCTTGACCAGGCGGACCTGCTTGTCGGCTCCGACGCGGCCCAGCGCGGAGCCGCGGTTGGACAGGAGGACCAGGCCGGTGTTGCTCGGCATTTCGGCCGCGGCCGGGATGAACACCGGCTCGTGGTTGTAGAGGGCGTTCACGTCGTCCTCGAAGACCTCCAGCTCCGCGACCCCGGTCCAGCCCGAGTCCTTCACCAGCTCATTGCGGTACTCGTCCGCCTGCAGCCCCATCGCGGAGGCCTTCACGCGCATCGGCAGGTCCTTGGAGACCACCGTGACGTTCTTGCCCTCGTCGGCGAGGTTCTTCGCCACCGCCAGGATCCGGCTGTCGTGGTCGCCGCCGCGGAAGCCCGCGGGCAGCACGTCCGGCGAAATGTGGTTCAGCTCCACCCGCAGCGATCCGCCCTCTTCCCCGAGAGGGATCGCGTGGTTCAGGCAGCCGTGTTCGACCCGCAGGTCATCCAGCAGGCGCAGCGCCTTCCGGGCGAAGTAGCCCAGTTCCGGATCGTGCCGCTTGCCCTCCAACTCGGTGATCACCACGACGGGCAGGATCACCTCGTGCTCGGCGAAACGTTTCAGGGCCAGCGGGTCGGACAGCAGCACCGACGTATCGAGCACGAAGGACTGGGCCGTCGGCCCCGCCGCTTCGCCGGACTGCCCCTCCGGGCCGGAGGCCGCCTCGCCGCTCGGGCTGCCCGGCCATTGCCCCGCTTCGGGGGACGGCGCTCCCGTTTCCGGGCCGGAAACAAGAAGACCGGCGGCAGCGGCGGAAACATCAGGTTCCTTCGCCGCGCGGCCGGTCTTGGCAGCTTGACTGGTCATTTCAAAGGTGGCCACATTAACTCCCGTCCGGAGCGCAGACGCTCCGAATCGTTCGGATTGGGGCGACGCGGTGAGGCCACCTGGCCGGTACCGGCCTCCCCCCACGCTTCTGCATGTGGCGACCTTCCGATCAATCGGCGGGGTTGCTGACTGATACCCCCAAATTACGCCCCTGTAATTCGGGTACACAATGCCCGCGGCGGGACAATTGGGTAAATTCCCTGTGAACGCGGCCGGGCCACGGAAACGGGCCACCCGCCGTCGTCAGGGCTGGACGCGGCGGCAGCTTCCACCCGCCGCAGGAGCCGGCCGGATACGCGGAATCCGGGAAACCGGACGCAGGCTTCAGGCGCCGAAGCGCCGCTGCCGGCTCGCGTAATCGCGCAGCGCCCGCAGGAAATCCAGCCGGCGGAAATCCGGCCACAGCGCCTCGCAGAAGTAGTACTCGCTGTACGCGCTCTGCCACATCAGGAAGCCGGAGAGCCGCTGCTCCCCCGAGGTGCGGATGACCAGGTCCGGGTCCGGCAGCCCCCTTGTGTAGAGGTAGCGGGAAATGTCGTCGACATCCAGGGTCTCAGCCACGGATTCGACGTCGCGGCCGGCCTTCCCGGCAGTCCGGAGCAGTTCCTTGACCGCGTCCACGATCTCCTGCCGGCCGCCGTAGCCGACGGCGACGTTCACGTGCACGCCCTGGACATCGGCCGTCTGCTCCGCCAGCGCGCGCAGCTTGCCGGACAAGTACGCCGGCAGCGTCTCGAGCGCACCCACCGGCCGCACCCGGACGTTCTTGCCCTCGCCCAGCCGGTCCAGCGTGTTGGCGATGATGCCCATCAGCTGGTCCAGCTCCTCGCTGGAGCGGTTCATGTTGTCGGTCGAGAGCATGTACAGCGTGACGACCTTGACGCCGAGCTCATCGCACCAGCCAAGGAACTCGAGGATCTTGTCGGCACCGGCCTGGTGGCCCTCGCGAGTGGGGCTTCCCGCCAGCTTTGCCCACCGGCGGTTGCCATCAACAACGACGCCGATGTGCCGGGGAATGCGGTCTGCGGCCAGGGAACGCTGCAGCCGGCGCTCGTACATGCGGTAGGCAACTGCGGGGAATCTCAAACCGCTCCCGCCTTTCCATTACCGCTTTCGAGGACTGCCGCCGGACAGCGGACACCGGGAAAGATTCTATCGCCTCGACCCCGACGGAACCGACGCGGCCCGTTCCGCGCCGCCCATGACCGCTATGTTCCGGCTGTTACCGGCCGGCAATCCGGTGCCCTTCGGCGGCGGTAGAATCGGCCCATGAACCCCAGCCGCCCAGTCCCTTCGACCCAACCGGCCGGGGGTCCGGATCGCATAGACGGCCCTGTTGAAACGGCCGTCGAGAGCCTTGCCGACGCCCTCAACATCAAGCCCAAATTCCGAGGCTGGCTGCATGCGGGAGCCACACCGCTGGCCCTCATCGCGGGAATTGTCCTCGTCACCCTCGCCCCCACGGCGGCGGGAAAGACGACCTCCGCCATCTACGCAGTCACGGGCCTGCTCCTCTTCGGCGTCAGCGCCGTCTACCACCGCGGGAACTGGCAGCCGAAAACCAAGCTGGTCCTCAAACGGCTCGACCACAGCAACATCATGCTGGTCATCGCCGGCACATATACCCCGTTGGCCTGGGCGCTGCTCGAGCCGTCCCAGGCAACACTCCTGCTGTGGCTCATCTGGTGCGGCGCCATCGCCGGCGTCGCCTTCCGCGTCATCTGGACGCACGCGCCGCGCTGGCTGTACGTGCCGATCTACTGCGCCCTCGGCCTCGCCGCGCTCTTCTATGTGCCGGACTTCTTCGCCGCCAACGCCGCCGCCGCCGTCCTCGTCATTGTGGGAGGCGTGTTCTACATCGCCGGCGCCGTCTTCTACGGCATCAAAAAGCCCAACTTCTCGGTCACCTGGTTCGGATTCCACGAGCTCTTCCATGCCTTCACCGTCGTAGCCTTCAGCTGCCACTTCGCCGCCATCATGCTCGCCGTCCTCGACCAGTCCTAATCATCCGAGGCCCGGAGGCACTCCCTGCCAGCCCTGTCCTAGCCCGTTCCCGAGGCTCGGCCAAACCGCACCCCTGCCCGATTCCCACCGGGCCCCAAGCCAGCTCCAGGGCCCCGGCTCTAGCCACCCCCAAGCCCCGTCCCTGAGCAGCGCCAAGCTATCTCCGCAAGCCGCGCTCCAGCCCGACCCTCAAAGCGCCGACGCTGGCCAGCGCCAAGCTGCTTCCCCATGCCGCGCTCCGGCCGACTCCAAGCCCCGACGCTGGCCAGCCCCAAACACCGTCCTGCACCACCCCAGACGCACGAATGTCAGCTTGGTGGTTATCCACACCCGTAGCCATCGAAGATGTCTTCGACTAGAATTATGTGATGGCGAACACATCAGCGGAACGTCCGAACGGAGAGTCTCCGGAGCCTCGCCACGGCTCCGGAGACTCCCGGCCCCGCCCGGACGGGTCCCCTGACGCCGCTGCGACAACGCCCGACCCGGGTGAACCTGCCGCCTCCTGCGACCGGCCCGATTCCGGCCCCGCGGTCGGTGTCTGCGGGGTGGGTCTGCGGCCGACGGACCCGTTCTCGTGCCGGCCGCCGTGGGAGGAGCATTCCTGGGAGGAGGGCGAGGCCGTGGATGCCGAGGGCATCCCCCTCGACGCCCCGGATACCCCGATCCCGCTCTACGTGCTGACCGGCCATGACGCACCGCCGGAGGAAGACCCGTGGGCCGCCGCCCGCGGCGCGTTCACGCCCCCGGCCTGGGAGCCGGTCCTGCCGGCCCGGTCCGGGCAGATCAGAGACCTGCTGCCCCTGCTGGGCTCCCGCGAGCCGTCCCGCCTGCTCTACGAGGAAGCCGCGCACGAACTCATCGCCGCCCGCCGCGCCTCTGCCTGGCTCGAGGCCCGCATCCTGCGCCTGCTCAACGCCCTGGTCCGCGAGGCCGTGAACGAACAGCCCCACGGCTGGCCCCCGCCACTCGGGCCGGGCACCCCGGACGAACACCTGGCCGAAGCCGCGGCCGTCGCCGAAGCCGCCGCCGCCCTGCAGATCCCGGAAAGGACCGCCGCGATCCGGATCAACTACGCCCGGACCATCGCCGGGGAATGCCCCGCCACCCTCGAAACCCTCGAACAAGGCCACCTGACCGGAGTACAGGCCGCGATCATCACCGACGAAACCACCTCGCTGCCGCCCCGGGCCCGGCCCGGATTCGAACACGAACTCCTCGACCTCGCCCCGGTATGCTCCACCGGCAGCCTGCGCCGCCGCGCAAGAACCCTCCGTGAAAAACGCCACCCCGAAACCATCACCGCCCGCCGCGCGAAAAAAGCAGCCGACCGCCACCTCGAGCTCAAGCCCGACTACGACGGCATGGCCTGGCTCTCCGCCTACCTGCCCGCGGAAACCGCCGTCGCCGCGTTCAACCACGTCCAGGCCATCGCGCTCTCCGTCCAAGGCCCCGAAGAGCTCCGCACCCTGACCCAACTGCGCGCCGACGCCCTCACCCACCTCCTGCTCAGCAGCACCCCCAAACCGCAGCCCCCGCCAGCGGTAGCACCCGCCCCCGGCACCGAGGGCCCGGGCGCTTCCGACGCCGGCGCCACGGCCGGCGCCGAGGGCCCGGGCGCTACCGAAGCTGCCATCGGTGCCGGAGGCCCTACCGAGGCTTTTCATCCGGCGGCGGGGCCCGGGGACCTGCGGGAACACCCTGCCCTGGACGGCGGGCTGCCTCCGGGCGCCGGGTACGGGATCGTGCCCACCGTCGCGCTGACCATCCCCGCCCTGACCCTGCTCGGCCTCGGCCAGGAACCGGCCCACCTCGACGGCTACGGGCCGATCCCGATCGAGGCCGCCGCCCGGCTGGCCGCGAACGCGCCCTCGTTCACCCGCGTCCTGACCGATCCGGTCACCGGCGCGGTCCTGGCCATGGACCGCAAACAGTACCGTCCCACCGCGGCGCAGCGCCGCTACCTGCGCCTGCTCTACGAGAAATGCACGTTCTACGGCTGCTCCCGTTCCAGCGAGCACTGCGAACTCGACCACACGATCGGCTGGGCCGAGGGCGGCTCCACCGATACCGACAACCTCGGCCCCGAATGCAAACGCCACCACCGGCTCAAAACCGAAACCGACTGGAACCTCCAACAACCAAACCCGGGCGAATTCGACTGGACCTCCCCGGCCGGAATCAGCTACCCGACCAGACCCGAACCCCTGGTCCACACCCCGCCCGAAGAACTCGCCAGCATCCTCGAACGCCACGAAATCCACACCATCAACACCAAACTCCGCGCCTACTACCAACGCAAGCACCAACAACCCCAACAAACCGGCCACACCCAACCAGCCGGACCCGCCGGACAGGGAAACCCAGCACAGGCGCGGCCCGCGGCCCTCCCGCCACCCACCGGCGCGCCCAACCCGCCAGACCAAACCAACGCGGGCACGCCGCGCGACGCGGGGCACCACCACAACTGCGGTCCCGACGAACCACCGCCCTTCTGACAAAGGCCTGGATGCCGACGCCTAAGTGCGCCCAGCGCACAGCCGATCTGCCCTCGGACATTCGTGTGCGGCGCACTTGCAGCCTCACGCGAACTGACCACTCAGCCCGTGGCGACAAACTCCCGCTTGCCTCGGTTGCGGTCGTTACCTGACTGAGGACAGCTCGGCGATCAGCCCATCCACGGTGGCGACAGGGCGCCGGCAGACCATCCCTCGGCACACATATGCCAAGGCACCGGAGTCCGGGGCGGGCTTGCCCCGAAGGAGGGGCACACGTTCGGCAGCCGTTCCAGGGGATTCCGCCCCGGCGCCGGTCGGTTCCTGTGCCTGGGCCTGTGAGGCCGCGCCGCCCTTCCGCACTGCGATGACCAGGCCGGGGCTGCCGGTGGCCTTCGCGGCGGCGACCAGCGCCGCCGCCAGCTCGGGCTCCCCGACGACCGCCAGTTCCACCGGTCCCGCCCGCATCGCTTCGGCGACGGCCAGCCCCCATCCCGCTACCCGGGGAACCTTCGGGGCAACGCGCTCAAGATACTGCAGCAGCCGCTCGGCCAACTGCCGGTGCCTGGTCGAGCCGCTGTAGCCGGCATAGGTCAGCAGCACCCCGGCCAGCAGGTTGGTGCCGCTCGGCGTTGCGGTTTCGAACGGATCGGCGGGATTGGCTGGTCCGCTGGCCGCGGCCAGCTGGCTCGGCTTGCTGGCGGTGTCGCCGAGGACGCCGTCGTTGAGGAAGGTCCGCTCGGCGTCCAGGACCAGTTGTTCGGCGCGCAAGTACCAGCGGTCATCACCGGTAGCGGCATACAGCGCGAAGAGTCCTTCGGCGAAGCCGGCGTAGTCCTCTAGGAGCCCCTGGACCGCCCCGGCCGAGCCGTCGTGGGAAACCCGCAGGAGCGTTCCGGCGTCGTCGAGGTGGACCTGCAGGACGTACTCCGCCGCCTTGACGGCAGCCGCCAGCAGGTCCTTGCGGCCAAGGAGCCCGGCGGTTTCCGCCAGCGCGGCGATGGCGAGGCCGTTCCAGCCCGCTACGACCTTCTCGTCCCGGGCCGGCTGCGGCCGCCGGTTGCGGACCGCGAGCAGCACCGGCCTGATCCCGTCCCACCGCCGCTGCTCCTCCGCGTCCAGCCGTCGTCCGGGATGCAGCGGCGAGCCGGTCCCAGTCACGGTCCCCGCGTCGCCGATTCCCATCACGTCCGCGACCCACTCGGCATCCTCGCCAACCGCATCCCGCAACTGTTCGACGCTCCACAGGTAGGTGCCGCCCTCCTGATGCCGGCCCTCGATCACGGTGTCGGCGTCGAGTGACGAGGCGAAGCCCCCGCCGGGCAGGCCGAGCCGGCCGATCATCCAGTCGGCCGTTCCGGCGGCGACCGCGCAGGCGAAGTCGCGATCGGCCCCTGGGCCTGTCTGGACGGCCCATTGTGCGTAGGCCCGAAGCAGCTGCACGTTGTCGTAGAGCATCTTCTCGAAGTGCGGCACGGACCACTGCCGGTCGACGGCGTAGCGCGCGAAGCCGCCCT
The DNA here is from genome assembly GCF_037144715.1 of Arthrobacter sp. USHLN218. Lineage (NCBI taxonomy): Bacteria > Bacillati > Actinomycetota > Actinomycetes > Micrococcales > Micrococcaceae > Arthrobacter > Arthrobacter sp. USHLN218. The sequence continues at coordinate 186,537 of NZ_JBBCYT010000001.1, read as the reverse complement.
CGAGCTGGTCATAGAGGGCCGAGGTCGCCATGGCCTCCAGCGTCCGCTCGGCCAGGCCGAGGGCGGGTTCCTGGGCGGATTCCCTGTCCTCGCGGTCCTCGCCGGGTGCCGGGCCCTCCGTCCCGCGCCGGACGGCGGCGGCGCGGCGGAGCAGGAACTGGATGATGGCCGACGGCGGGAACTTCGGCACATCTCCAAACCCGCCAAAGTCCGGGTCTTCTTCTCCGGCCAATACCTGGACGGCGTCATCGAGCATCGTGTGCGGAAGGCCAAGCGCGGTCGGCCTCTCGTCCGGGTCGAACGGCAGGAGGTTGCCCATCAGCTTGCGGTTGTTGTCCGCGGCGCCTTCGAGGACCTCGACGAGGGCGGCCGCGCTGGCCTCCACGCTGGGCCGGCGCTGACGCCAGGCGTCCTCGACGGCCTCCAGCAGCTGCCGGAACGATGGCATGCCCGGTGCCGGCCGGGGCGGGTAGTAGGGTCCGGCGTAGAAAGCGCGGCCGTCCGGCAGAGTGAAGACGCTCATGGGCCAGCCGCCCTGGCCGGTCATCGCCTGGGTCGCCGCCATGTAGACGGCGTCCACGTCCGGCCGCTCCTCGCGGTCGACCTTGATGCTCACGAAGTGTTCGTTGAGGTAGTCCGCAGTCGCCTGGTCCTCGAACGATTCGTGCGCCATGACGTGGCACCAGTGGCAGGCGGCATAGCCTACTGAAACGAAAACAGGCACGTCGCGCAGACGTGCCTGTTCGAAGGCCTGGTCGCCGAAAGGCCACCAGTCGACGGGATTTCCGGCATGCTGCCGCAGGTAGGCTGAGGCTTCGCTGCGCAGTCTGCCGGCCATGGTCAGCTCCCGGTGGGTCCGTCGTCGGTCGGACGGCGTCCGGACGTGCCGTCCGCCGGCGAACCCGGATCCCTGCGGCCCGTCACCTTGTCATTGAGCTCCCGGTCCAGGCGGCGCTGGCGCTCTTCCTCGGTTTCCCTGCGCTCCCCGCGGCCGGACGCGGCAGGTGCGCTTCCGCCGTCGGACGCGGAAGGCGCCCGCTCCCCCTCGGCTCCGGCTCGCTGCGCATCCTGCTCCATCTGCTCGCGGTACCGCACCCTGCGGATACGCCGGCTCATATCCCAGATCAGCAGGATCACCACGACGGCGAGTCCGAAGGTGATGAAGAAGCCCCACGGGCCGGGCGTGACCTGGTTCGGGTCCAGCCCCGGCTTCAGAGTCGGTTCCCCGCTGGGTCCGGCGGCGGCGAGCAGGTGCAGCAAATGCAAGATGGATCTCTTTCTGGCAAGGACCGGACCGCGGCGGCGGTCCGGAAGTTCAGGGGCTAGCTTCCTCTATCGTATGCCCGCAAAGAAGTCGGTTTCAGGCAGCGTCGTCTCCACCCTCGCGTCCACGAGGGTGTAGTCCTCCCACGGCCAGATCCTGCGCTGCATGTCCGGCGATACGGCGAAGAAGAACCCTTCGGGCTCGATCTGGGTCCGATGCGAGAGCAGGGCGCGGTCCCGGTGCTCGAAGTAGTCCCCGCAGTCGATCTGGGTCGTGGTCCGGTGCGTCGGCATCGGGGGCTGATGGCCCTCCGCGTCCGCCTCCTGCCAGGCGGCCAGGCGCGCGGCGTAGGGCGACTGCAGGCCGGCTTCCTCCAGGGCGAAGTGCAAGGCCCGGAAACGCTCCGGATTGAAGGCCCGGTCGTAGTAGAGCTTCAGCGGAATCCACGTCTCGCCGGCCTCCGGGTAACGCTCCGGGTCCGCGGCGGCGTGGTAGGCCTCGACCGCGACCTTGTGCGCCATGATGTGGTCCGGGTGCGGGTAGCCGCCGTTCTCGTCGTAGCTGATGATGACGTGCGGTTTGAAGGACCGGACCAGCCGCACCAGCGGGGCGGCCGCCCGCTCCAGCGGCAGGGTCGCGAAGCTGCCGAACGGCAGCGGCGGCAACGGATCGCCCTCCGGGAGGCCGGAATCGACGAAGCCCAGCCAGCGGTGGGCGACACCGAGTTCGCGGGCGGCCTTGGCCATCTCCCGCCGCCGGAGTCCGGGCAGGTCCCGCAGCGCGTGCGGCTCGGACGCGGCCTGCGCGTTAAGGATGTCCCCCCGTTCGCCGCCGGTGCAGGTGACGACCATGGTCTCGACGCCGGCGGCGGCGTAGCTGGCCATGGTGGCCGCCCCCTTGCTGGACTCGTCGTCCGGATGGGCATGCACCGTCAGGAGGCGCAGCCCATCCCGGCTACGCATTTCCGGGGCTCGTTCGGCAGCTTCTGCGGGGATGCTCAACTCAAACTCCTGATGATCGGACATAACGTGCAACACGGTAAGGTTGTAGGCGTGAGCACTACCGGCCCGACTCCCACGCACCCTACTTCTTCAGGGATAAGCGTAGCCAATCGGTACGGGGCCCCAAAGCAGCGGCTGAGCCGCGGAGCCAAGCGCGGCATCGCGATCGCCGTGCTGGCGGTGGCTGTCGTGCTGGCCGGCTACTTCGCCTTCGTGCAGAGCAAGCCCGCCGTCTCCGGCACCGACGTCGGCTTCAATGTTTCGGACCCGCACCACGCCATCGTTGATTTCCAGGTCACGAAGGACCCGGAAGCGACCGCCCAGTGCGCCGTCCAGGCCCTCAACGAAACCTACGCCGTGGTCGGGTGGAAGGTCGCGACCATCGGTCCCGCCGCGGAAGGTGAAGGGCACGACGGCGGACGCACCACCGTGCACCGGATTCAGCTAAGGACTGAATCGCCTTCCGTCACCGGCGGCGTCAACGCCTGCTGGATCGTCAAGTAGCTGTCCCCGCCGGGGAAGCGCCTGACCAGGCCGCGAACCGACGGCAACGGGGGCTGCGGCGCCGCCGGCAGGCATCCGGCAGGATGGCCGCGCGTGGCATGCAGAAGTGCACTGAGTGTTTCAGGATCGCCCGGGTTCTTGGGAAATGTCCTCCGGACTGACTACACTTATTCAATACATTCTGCCCCGCCCATCCGGTGGTCTCGCCGATTCAGTTATGAACGAGTCACCAGTGAGCGGGGTCTTTGCTTGATGTGGCGGCCCTCAGCGGCCCGTCGGGCGAGGGAGTACCCATGCTGAGGCAGCGGGAAGCCGCCGCTTCAGGCCATACTAAGGAGAAGTACGTGTCTACATCCAGCGCATCCGTGGCTTGGCTCACTCAGGAGTCTTACGACCGCCTGAAGGCTGAACTGGATTATCTGTCCGGCCCGGGCCGGACGGAGATCGTCGCCCGCATCGAGCAGGCCCGTTCCGAGGGGGACCTGAAGGAGAACGGCGGCTACCACGCCGCCAAGGAGGAACAGGGCAAGGCCGAGGCCCGCATCCGCCAGCTGACAGAGCTGCTGCGGAACGCCCACGTCGGTGCCGCTCCCGCGGATGACGGAGTCGTCGAACCGGGCATGGTCGTGGAGGCAAAGATCGCCGGGGACACCGAGACGTTCCTGCTCGGCAGCCGCGAGGTCGCCGGCGACGCCGCCATCGACGTCTACAGCGAGAAGTCCCCGCTGGGCGCGGCGATCAACGGCAAGAAGGCCGGCGAGACCGTCGCCTACACCGCGCCCAACGGCAAGGAAATCAAGGTGGAGATCATCTCCGCCAAGCCGTACGCAGGCTAAGCAGGCGCGCCGGACAATACGGGCGTGATCTACAGCGTTGCCCCCGGACCGCCGGGCGGCAGGCTGAGGGCGGGCCGGTTGCTCCTGGAGCACCCGGCCCGCCCTCTTGCTTCTCTCTGCTGGTGCCCGTTTTGCTACCGCAGCTGCCGGCTGCGGCCTCGGAGGCGGTCCTTGCGCATCAGGACGGCGGCCAGCACTCCCCCGGCAGCACCGAACAGGTGCGCCTGCCAGGAGACCCCTACTCCCGCCGTCGGCAATAGGCCCAGCAGCACCGAGCCGTAGAAGACGAAAATGACGACGGCGAGCAGGACCTGCCGCCAGCTGCGGTTATAGAACCCGCGGACCAAGAGGTAGGCGAGGAAGCCGAACACGATGCCGGAGGCCCCGACCGTCAGGCCCTGACCCGTCAGCCAGACCCCGATCCCGGATACCAGCCAGCTTGAGGCGAGGACCGCGGCGAAGCGCCGGGCGCTTTCGAGGAAGACCAGGAATCCCAGCACCACCAGGGGCAGCGTATTGCTGGCCAGATGGTTGACGTCGGCGTGCAGCAGCGGCGAAAAGATGATGCCGTCCAGGCCCTCGACCCGGCGCGGGATGTTGCCGAGCGAGTAATAGATCTGGCTCCCGGCCAGCAGGGTGAGCAGGAAGACCGCCCACAGCACTCCTGCCATGCCGAGCAGGGCGCCGAGCGCGCGCCGGGCCCGGGACGCCCGGCTGGCCTCGCTCACTGAATGCGCTCCACCTGAGGCACGGCCTAGTGCACGACGACGGGCTGGAAGCCCTCTGCACGAAGGCTGCCGAGCACGAGTTCGCAGTGCTCGTGGCCCTTCGTCTCGATGTCGATCGTGATCGCCACGTCGCCCATACTGATCGAGCCGCCGATCCGGGTGTGGTCCACGCGGGTGACGTTGGCGTCGGATTCGGCGATGATGCGCGAGATCTTGGCCAGGGAGCCGGGGCGGTCGTCGAGCATGATGCGCACGGAGAGGAACCGGCCGGAGGCGAAGAGGCCGCGCTGGATGACCTTGAGCATCAGCATCGGGTCGATGTTGCCGCCGGAGAGGATCACCGCGGTGGTGCCGGGGTTCTCGATGACGCCTTCCATCAGCGCCGCGACGCCGACGGCGCCGGCCGGCTCGACCACCAGCTTCGAACGCTCGAGCAGGAAGATCAGGGCCCGGGCCAGGGCGTCCTCGCTGACCGTGACCACGTCGTCGACCAGTTCCCGGATAATCGAGAACGGCAGCTGGCCCGGACGGCCCACGGCGATGCCGTCCGCCATGGTGGAGACCTTCTTCAGCGGGACCAGCGCGTCCGCGGCGAGGGAGGGCGGGTAGGCCGCCGCGTTTTCGGCCTGCACGCCGATGACCCGGATCTCCCGGCCAAGTTCCTTGGCGCGGGCCTTGACGGCGGTGGCGACGCCGGCCAGCAGCCCGCCTCCGCCCACGCCCATGACAATGGTGTCCACGTTGGGAATCTGGTCGAGGATTTCGAGGCCGATGGTGCCTTGGCCGGCAATGATGTCGGCATTATCGAACGGGTGGACGAAGACGGCACCGGACTGCTCGGCGAAGCGCTGGGCCTCGGCGAGGGCCTCGTCGACGTTGTGGCCGTGGAGCACGACCTCGGCGCCGTGGCCTCGGGTGGCGGCCAGCTTCGGGAGCGCGACGCCGAGCGGCATGTAGATCCGTGCCTTGATGCCCAGGCGCGCGGCCGCGACGGCGACGCCCTGGGCATGGTTGCCGGCCGAGGCCGCGACGACGCCGCGGGCCTTCTCTTCTTCGCTCAGCTTGGCCATGCGCACGTAGGCGCCGCGGACCTTGAACGATCCTGCGCGCTGGAGGTTCTCGCACTTGAAGTAGACGTCGGAGCCGGTCATCCGTCCCAAGGCCCGGGACTGCTCGATCGGGGTGGTCTCAATGACGCCGTCGAGCAGCTCGGCTGCGTCCATCACATCATCCACGGTGACCGGCAAAGTCTTCAGATCTATCATTTCGGCAGTTCGTTCCTGTCCTCATTGGCGGTGCCACTCTCGTCCCCGCCCGGGGCTTCCTTCTGGCGCTTGGTTCTGGCGGTCGTCCGTGCTGTCCGGGCTTCGGCCTGCAGGCTGGGATCGGGGGGCCGCAGCCGGCCGCCCAGCGCGTCGTCGTGCTCCCAGCCGCGCGCGGCAATGTATTTGACCACGGTATTCATGATGGCCATCACCGGGACGGCGAACAGGGCGCCGGGGATGCCGGCGACCATGGTGCCGCCGGCGACGGCCAGGACCACCGCGAGCGGGTGCAGCGAGACGGCCTTGCCCATGATCAGGGGCTGCAGCACGTGGCTTTCCAGCTGCTGGACGCCCAGCACGATGGCCAGCATGATGATGGCGTTGACCCATCCGTTGGCGACCAGCGCGAGCAGGACGGCGACGAAGCCGGTGACCAGGGCGCCGACGATCGGGATGAAAGAGCCCAGGAACACCAACACGGCGAGCGGCAGGGCCAGCGGCACGCCAATGATGGCCGCGCCGACCCCGATGCCGACGGCGTCGACGGCGGCGACGAACACCTGGATGCGGATGTACTGGACCAGCGACGTCCAGCCCTTGCGGCCTGCACCGTTGGTGGCCGAACGGGCGCGGCGGGGCATCAGGCCCACGAGGAACATCCAGATCCGCTCTCCGTCGAGCAGGAAGAAGATGAGCGAGAAGATCGCCAGCAGCAGGCCGGTCACTAGGTGCCCGGCCGTGGAGCCCACGGTGAGGGCGCTGGAGAGAATGGTGCTGCTGTTGTTCTGGAGCTGGACCAGCAGGTCGTTGATGTAGTCGTTCAGCTGTGCCGAGGTCAGGCGGAGCGGTCCGTCCATCAGCCACGTCTGGATCTGCCGCACGCCCTCGAGCACTTGGCCCCACAGCTCGCGGAAACCGAAGTAGAGCTGCCGGCCCACGAGCGATAGCGCCCCGCTGACCAGGCCCAGGAAGCCCAGGATCGTGATGCCGACGGCCAGGCCCCTCGGCACCTTGGCCTTGCGCAGGAACCGCACGACCGGCTGCAGCAGGCCAGCCATCAGCGCCGCGATCATCACGGGGATGAGCAGCAGGGACACGTAGCTGAGCAGCCAAATGAGCACCCCGACCACGACGATGACAAGGCCGATCCGCCACGCCCAGGACGCGGCGATCCGCAGCGCGTACGGAACATCGTCCCGCGTCGAGTCCGGCACGCGCGGCGCAGGACTGGCGGGGCCCTGCGGGGTGTTGTCAGGGATAGGCCGACTCATAGAGACAATAATTTCACATCCTCAGCCGGCTACGGCTGGATGAAGCCGGGCGCTGATGCCCCAGCTGCCGCCGAAGCGGCCGCCCTGCTCGAGCCAGACGAGCCCGTCGCCGGAATTCAGCGCGTTGGCCGGCGCCGTCATGGGCTCGAGAGCGACCGCCAGCGCGCGCCCGGGGAAGGTATCGGTTACGAAAACCTGCACATAGGGGAACGACTCATCCTGCCACAGCGTGACGGAGCGGCCGTCGGCCGAGGCCAGGGTCGTCTCGGCCCGCCCGTCCGCGGTGGCCAGGTCCGTGTAGGCGCGGTCCAGCTTCCGCAAGGGCCCGACGGCGGCACCGCCCCGCAGGTCCGTCTCCCCGGCCACCGGCGCGGAACCGGACGGAATGAGCGTCTCGTCCACCACCAGGAACGTGGCTCCCGGGACGGTCAAGGTCAGGCCAGCGATCTCCAGGTCCCCGAGCCGCAGGTAGGGATGGGCACCCAGCGCCACCGGGGCGGCGGCCGCCGAGTGGTTGATCAGCTCCTGCGTGACTGCGAGGTCCCCGGCCTCGTCGATCCGGTACCGGACGACGTGGGTCAGGCGGAACGGGTAGCCGTGCTGCGGGAAGATCTCGGCCGACAGCTCCACGGCGTCCTCGCTGCGGTCGACCAGCCGGTAGCCGGTGTTGCGCAGCAGGCCGTGGCTGGCGTGTCCGCGCGTCAGCTCGGTGATGTCCAGCTTCTGCATCTTGCCGTCCAGGGTCCACTTGCCGTTGGCCACCCGGTTCGGCCACGGCGCGAGCAGGACGCCGGAGGCGCCCGGCGGGATATCGCCATCGTCAAAGGACTCCGTGAGCTGCACGCCGTCCTTCACGAAAATGCGCAGGCAGCCGGCCAGCTCGGTGATCACCGCATACGAGTTGCCCCGCTCGATCCTGAACTGTTCGCCGGTGGCAAAGGTATGGTGGCTCATAGCTAAAACGTACCGGAGAATCCTCGCAGGAGCCGCGATGACCATCATGACCCCCACCAGGCTGTCGGATGGCCGGGAACTTCTGTACTTCGACGCCGGCGAGGAGGCCGCCGCGCGGCACCGGGATCCGGAACAGGTCCGCGACCGCCGGAGCCTGCCGGCCCGCAGCACGGACGCCGGCCAGGTACGCTTCGACGAGCTGATCGGAGAATGGGTCGCCGTCGCCGCGCACCGCCAGGACCGCACGCATCTTCCCAGTGAGGACGAGTGCCCGCTCTGCCCCTCGGACGGGGCCCGCCGGACCGAAATCCCCACCGGCTACGAGGTAGCGGTCTTCGAAAACCGGTTCCCGTCCTTCGGCCCGCAGCACGGCATCCTCCCGGCTGATCCCGGTCCCGACGTCGGCGAGGTATCGGAACCCGCCTACGGCCGCTGCGAGGTCATCGCCTTCACCGACTCCCATACGGGGTCCTTCTCCGGGCTTCCCTACGAGCGGGTGCGCACGGTGATCGATGCCTGGGCGCAGCGGACCGAGGCGCTGTCGGCCCTGCCCGGCGTGCAGCAGGTGTTCTGCTTCGAGAACCGCGGCGCGGAAATCGGCGTCACGCTGCACCACCCGCACGGCCAGATCTACGCCTACCCCTACGTCCCCCCGCGCACGGTCCGGATGGCCAAACAGGCCCGGCGGCACTTCCTCCGGTCCGGCGGCCTGGAGAGCCAGACCGCCGCCATCCTCGCCGCCGAGCGCGCCGACGGCTCGCGGATGGTACTCGAGGGGCAGCACTTCAGCGCCTATGTCCCGTTCGCCGCGCGCTGGCCGCTGGAGGTGCATCTGGTGCCGCATCGCCAGGTGGCGGACCTGGCCGGGCTCCACGGCGAGGAACGCGACGAGCTGGCAGAGCTGTATCCGGAGCTCCTGCGCCGGTTCGATGCGCTGTATGACTCCCCCACGCCCTACATCGCGGCCTGGCACCAGGCGCCGGTGGACGCCGAACTGCGCCCGGCCGGCCATCTGCACCTGCAGCTCTCCTCGCCGCGCCGTGCCGCCGACAAGCTCAAGTACCTGGCCGGCTCCGAGGCCGCCATGGGTGCCTTCATCAACGACACGGTGCCGGAAGAGACTGCTGCCCGGCTCCGCGGGGCGGCGACGGCGTGACGGGCTCGGCCGCCGCCACCGCGCATACAGGCGCGCTGGCGGCAGCCGCCCGGGCCGGTTTCACCACGCGCTACGGTTCGGCCCCGGGGGGGCTCTGGGCAGCCCCCGGCCGCGTCAACCTGATCGGCGAGCACACGGACTACAACCGGGGCCTGGCCCTTCCGCTGGCCATCGACCGCTCGACCGTTGCCGCCGCGGCGCTCCGCCGGGACGGGACCGTCCGGGTGTCCACGTCGCTGCCGGACAAGAACGACGGCGTGAGCCTGCCGGCCGCGGAGATCTCGCCCGGGGCGGTGTCCGGGTGGGCGGCCTACCCGCTGGGAGTCGTCTGGGCCTTCGCCGCCGCCGGCTTTCCGGTGCCGGGCCTGGACCTCCATCTGGAGACGGACGTTCCCCTCGGGGCCGGACTGTCCTCCTCGGCGGCCGTGGAGTGCGCGGTCGCGGCGGCCCTGGACGACCTGCTGGGCACCGGGCTCGGGAGCGCCGGACTGGCCCGGCTGTGCCACCGGGCGGAGAACGAGATGGCCGGGGCGCCGACCGGCCTCCTGGACCAGACGGCGTCGCTAGGCGGGCGCCGGGGCCATGCCCTGCTGGTGGATTTCCGCAGCGGCGCAACCCGTCCGGTCCCGCTTCGGCTGCAGGAGAGCGGGCTGGTCCTGCTCGTGATGGACACCAAGGTCACCCACGCCCATTCCGGCGGGGGCTATGCCGAGCGGCGCCGCGACTGCGAACGGGCCGCCGCCCTGCTGGGGGTCGGCTCCCTTCGGGAGCTATCCGGCGACGACCTGGCGGGCGCCGAGGCGCGGCTGGATGCGCCGGCCTTCCGCCTGGCCCGCCACGTCGTCACGGAGAACGAACGGGTGGAAAGGGTCGTGCAGCTGCTGGAGGCCTGCGGGCCGGGAAGCATCGGGCCGCTGCTCACCCACGGCCATGCCTCGCTGCGCGACGACTACGAGGTCTCCTGCCCGGAACTCGACCTCGCCGTGGACACCGCCCTCGGGCGCGGTGCCCTGGGGGCGCGCATGACCGGCGGCGGCTTCGGCGGCTCGGCCCTTGCCCTGGTCCCCCGGTCGTCCGCGGCCGCGGTGGCAAACGCCGTCGTAAATGCGTTCCAGGCTGCGGGCCACGCCCGGCCGGACATCTTCCCGGTTGCGCCAGCAGACGGTGCCGCCCGGCTCGCCTGAACCGGGCCGAAGCTGCGGCTCCCGCCAGGGAAGGGCCGTTAAACGGCCGTGGGACCCCGCCTCGGCGGAGTCCCACGTTGCTTGTTCCGGAGCTGTTGGTCCGGACGCCCGGTCTTAGTCCTCTGCGACGGCGCGCAGGATGGCCAGCAGGCGCAGGATCTCGACGTAGAGCCAGATCAGCGTAACGGTCAGGCCGAAGGCCGCGGTCCAGGAGTACTTGCGGTCAACGCCCTGGCGCACGCCTTCCTCGATCGAGGTGAAGTCCACGATCAGCGAGAAGGCAGCCAGGCCGATGGCCAGCAGGCCGATGACGACGCCCCAAGGGATGTTCGTGCCCGGGATATCGGCGCCGCGGATGCCCCACGGGTTGTCCATGACGCCGAACATCGTCAGGCCAAGGTTGACCAGCGAGAACACGGCGTAGCCGATGATGGCGATCATGAAGAACTTCATCGCCTTCGGCGTGGCCCGTACCTTGCCGCTCTTGAACAGCGCCAGGGTCACGGCGAACACGCACACGGTGCCAATGACGGCCTGCGTGGCGATGCCCGGGAACATTCCGTCCAGTACGGCGGACAAGCCGCCGACGAAGAGGCCCTCGGCCGCGGCATAGGCCAGGATCAGGCCCTTGGACGGCTCCCTCTTGAAGGCGTTGACCAGTCCCAAGACCAGGCCGACAAGCATGCCCGGGACCATCAGCGCGGGGATCATCCAGCCCACGGCCGCACCTGCGAGGACGAGGGCCAGGCAGGCCAGCGTCTTCATGATGACGTCGTCGTAGGTCATCCGCCCGGTCTGGGCCGGACCTGCCGACGGCTGGTTGTACAGGTCCTGCAGCTGCTGGCTTGACATCTGCGACTGGCCGCCGAGCATGCCGGTGCCGACGTTCGCGGAACTGTTCGGTTGGTTGCGGAATACGTTGGGATTACTGAATACGGGATTTCCACCCATGGCCATATTTGTCCTCCGATCAGGGGGTACGAGCTACTTCAACCCTACCAATGCAACGTTCGGCGCCTCCGGTTCTATCCCGCCGGATTCCCGCGGCCCGCGGGGAGCTTAGACTGTTGGCGTGAATCCTCGCCCCGACGCCGAACGGAACCAACGCATCGCGCCCGCCAACCTCCCGCTGCGGATGCTGCACGACCGCATCCTGGTGGCCCCGGACAAGGACAGCAGCGAGCGCCGCTCCTCGTCCGGAATCGTGATTCCGGCGACGGCCGCCATGGGCAAGCGCCTGGGCTGGGCCACCGTGGTGGCCGCGGGACCGAACGTGCGGCAGGTCGGCGTCGGCGACAAGGTGCTGTTCGACCCGGAGGACCGCGCCGAGGTGGAGGTCAACGCCGCCGATTACATCCTCCTGCGCGAACGGGACATCCACGCCGTCGCCGAACCCGAGGAAGCGGACAAGGGCACGGGTCTCTACCTCTAGCCGCGCGGCGAGCCCTGCCGCTGGCACCGCCCTTGCGCCCTCCACATGGGCAGTTGTTATGCGATCGCGACCTAAAGCAAGCATTTCGCAACATGCTGAACACAATCCCCGAGTAACATGAACGACACGTCAGTGACTTAGTTCACATGACGTGGTCAGCGTTGCCGGTTCGTGGGGGCCGGCAAGCCCCCACTGTGGAGGTTCATAACTTGAGAAGATTGCCGAAGCTTGCTCGGCCGATGGGACTGCTGTTCGCCTTACTCGCGGTTTTCGCAGCCCTGTTGTTATCGGCACCGGCCGGGCAGGCCCAGACCATGGCCGCACCGCTTTCCACCTCGACACCGGCACCATCGCCGGCCGAACCGACCGGCACCCCCGAGTCCTTCCCCAATACCATCAACGGCGTCTTGCGGAATGCCGGGCAGCCGGTGCCCGGGGTGACCATCCGGGCGACCGGCGAAGGCTTCAGCGGCGAGGCCGTCTCCTCCGCAACCGGTGGCTGGAGCATCGGCGTGCCGGTCCAGGGCACCTACGAGGTGGAGCTGGACGTCAGCACGCTGCCCGAGGGCGTCACGCTGGCCGAAGGGGCACAGAACCCTCGCCAGGTCACGTTCGCCAACACGTCCAATGCCGGGGCGATCTTCCCGCTCGGGGCAGGAATCGTGGTCCAAAGCCAGTCCTTCGGGGAGCTGCTCGCCGAACGCATGCTGGCGGGCCTGAGCTTCGGCCTGCTGCTGGCTCTGGCCTCGGTGGGCCTGTCGCTCATCTTCGGCACCACGGGGCTGACCAACTTCGCGCACGGTGAGATGGTGACGCTCGGGGCGGTGCTGATGTTCTTCTTCAGCGGACTCGGCATACCGGTCTGGCTGGCGGCCGTCCTGGCCGTTGTGGGCGGCGGCCTCTCCGGTTACTTCCAGGACGCCGGCCTGTGGAAGCCGCTGCGGCGGCGCGGGACCGGCATCATCCCGATGATGATCGTCAGCATCGGCCTGGCCCTCGCGGCCCGCTACACCATGCAGCTGTTCTTCGGCGGCAGCACCCAGCAGCTGCCGGGCGCCCGCAGCCCGCAGATCGAACTGGGGTCGGTGTCGATCTCGCAGAACACGCTGGTCTCGCTGGTCATCAGCACGGTCGTGGTCCTGTTGGTGGCCTTCCTGCTGCTGAAGACCCGGATCGGCAAGGCGACCCGCGCGGTGGCAGACAATCCGGCGCTGGCGTCCGCCTCCGGCATCGACGTGGACGGGGTGATCCGGATCGTCTGGACGGTCGGAGGCACCCTGGCCGGACTCGGCGGCATCCTCTGGGCTTACTACCGGCCGGGCGTGACCTTCAACATGGGCCAGCAGATCCTGCTCCTGATCTTCGCCGCGGTGGTCCTGGGCGGCCTGGGCACCGTCTTCGGCGCCCTGGTGGGTTCGATCATCGTCGGCATCTTCGTCGAAGTATCCACGATCTGGCTCGAAGCCGACCTCAAGTTCGTCGGCGCCCTGCTGATCATGATCATTGTCCTGCTGATTCGGCCCCAGGGCATCCTGGGCCGCAAAGAGCGCGTAGGTTAGGAGGCTCGGAATGGACTTTCTCAATATTCTCAGCGGTGCACTCGGCGAGATCGTCAGCCCGACGACGGCGGCCTATGCGCTGGCCGCCCTCGGCCTGGCGCTGCACTTCGGCTACACGGGCCTGCTCAACTTCGGCCAGGCCGGCTTCATGGCCATGGGCGCCTACGGCTTCGCCATATCCATCCTGACGTTCAACGCACCCTTCTGGGCCGCGGTCCTGGTCGCGCTGGCCTGCTCGGTTGCCTTCGCCTTCCTGCTGGGCATCCCGACCCTGCGGCTGCGCGCGGACTACCTCTCGATCGTGACGATCGCCGCCGCCGAGGTGGTGCGCTACATCGTGACGACCAACAGGCTGACCGACATCACCGGTTCCGCCGGCGGGCTGAATGGCTTCGCGGGCGGCTTCTACCTCCTCAATCCCTTCCCCGAGGGAACGTACAACCTCGGCTTCATTACCCTCAGTGCCCGGGACCTCTGGGTCCGCGTGGTTGCCTGGTCGGTCGTTGCCTTCTTCTGCTTGATCGTCTGGCTCCTCGTGCGCAGCCCCTGGGGCCGGGTGCTCAAGGGCATTCGCGAGGACGAGAATGCAGTCCGCTCACTCGGCAAGAACGTCTACGCCTACAAGATGCAGGCGCTGATCATCGGCGGCGGCCTTGGCTCACTGGCCGGAATCCTGTTCACGCTCCCCCGTAGTTCCGTCCAGCCGGCCAATTACGGAACCGAACTGACCTTCTTCCTGTGGACCTGCCTCCTGCTCGGCGGCGCGGCCACGGTGCTCGGTCCGGTTGTCGGCGCCATGCTGTTCTGGGTCGTGCTCTCGCTGACCCAGGGCCTGCTGTACGGCGCGATCGGCGCGGGCTACATTAATTTCATCTCCATCCCCCAGGCCGGCCAGCTGCGCTACATCATGGTCGGTATTGCGCTGATGCTGCTGATGATCTTCAGACCGCAAGGCATACTGGGCAACAAGAAGGAGCTGGTGTTCTCGTGAGCATGGCCAATCCAACGCCGGACGAGTCCGGAACGGCCGGCGTCCGGACCGACGCCGTGGACTACATGACCGACACGCGCCCCATCGCCTCCGAGCCGGCCGCCCCGGGCTGCCGGAAACGGGACCCGATCCTGGTGGCCAAAAACGTTACCCGCGCCTTCGGCGGGATCAACGCCGTCGACGTGGAGTACCTGGAGATCCCCCGGCACAAGATCACCGCCCTGATCGGCCCCAACGGCGCCGGCAAGACCACGTTCTTCAACCTGCTGACCGGCTTCGACCAGCCGAACTCGGGCGAGTGGACCTACGACGGCACATCACTGCACGGCGTCCCGTCCTACAAGGTGGCCCGCATGGGCATGGTCAGGACCTTCCAGCTCACCAAGGTCATGGGCAAGCTCACGGTCATCGAGAACATGCGCCTGGGCGCCACCCGGCAGGAGGGCGAGAAGCTCTCCAAAGCCCTGTTCAAGAACATCTGGGGCGGCCGCGAGCGGGACATCACGCGGCACGCAGACGGGCTGCTCCAGAAGTTCAAGCTGGACACCAAGCGCGAGGACTACGCGGCCTCGCTCTCCGGCGGCCAGCGCAAACTGCTGGAGATGGCCCGGGCCCTCATGGCCGATCCCCGGCTGGTGATGCTGGACGAGCCGATGGCGGGCGTGAACCCGGCGCTGACCCAGTCGCTGCTGGACCACGTGCGGAACCTGAAGTCCGAAGGCATGACCGTGCTCTTCGTCGAGCATGACATGCACATGGTCCGGAACATCGCCGACTGGGTCGTGGTCATGGCCGAGGGCCGGATCGTGGCCGAGGGCCCGCCGGCTGAGGTCATGAAGGACCAGGCCGTGATCGACGCCTACCTCGGCGCGCACCACGACGTGGACCTGGGGGCGGCCGAGGGCATCGAGGCGCTGGAACACCAGCTCTCCCAGGACGAAGAGTCCGTCGTCGGCACCGCAGACGAGGGCATCCTCGGCCACGGAATCACCGAACAGGACGGCCGCGATCCGGACGCGGACGAGAGCCGGGACAGGAAGGACGCACCATGAGCCAGCAGACTCCGGAGGGCGGCAAGGCCGTCGTCACGGTGACGGACCTCGTCGCAGGGTACCTGCCGGGCGTCAACATCCTCAACGGCTGCAGTATCGAGGCCCGCCCCGGGGAGCTGATCGGCATCATCGGACCCAACGGCGCGGGCAAGTCCACCCTGTTGAAGGCCATGTTCGGCCTGGTCAAGATCCACTCCGGCAAGGTCGTGGTCCGCGGCGAGGACATCACCGGGCTCAAGGCCAACAAGCTGGTCACCCAGGGCATTGGCTTCGTGCCCCAGACCAACAACGTCTTCGCCACCCTGACCATCGAGGAGAACATGCAGATGGGCATGTTCCAGCGGCCGAAGGACTTCAAGGAACGCTTCGACTTCGTCACGGGCCTCTTTCCCGAGCTGGGCAAGCGCCGCCTGCAACGCGCCGGTTCGCTCTCCGGCGGCGAACGCCAGATGGTGGCCATGGGACGCGCGCTGATGATGGATCCCGCCGTGCTGCTGCTGGACGAGCCCTCCGCGGGTCTCTCCCCCGTCAAGCAGGACGAGACGTTCCTGCGTGTGCACGAGATCAACCGGGCCGGCGTCTCGGTCATCATGGTCGAGCAGAACGCACGGCGCTGCCTGCAGATCTGCGACCGGGCCTACGTGCTGGACCAGGGCCGCGACGCGTACACCGGCACCGGGCGGGAGCTGCTGAAGGACCCCAAGGTCATCCAGCTCTACCTGGGCACCTTGGCCGAATCCGCGTAGCGGGCCGACTGCTACAACGTGCGACGGCGGCCTCCCCCGGGCGCGGGGAGGCCGCCTTTTCGCGCGCCGCCGTAGCGAGGTCCGGCCCGGACCCGTACGGGACACGAGGAAGCCCCCGCCGGTGCTGGACCGGCGGGGGCTTCCTGCTTCAGTGCGAGTGAGGTACCGAAGCTCTAGAGTTTGCCGAACTCCTCGCGGGCCGGCTGGGGTACGTTCTGGGCGTCGTAGTTGTAGATGCCGATGTAGGCCTCGGTCGGGTCGCCCTTGTCGCTGAACGTGATCGGTCCGGACAGCCCGTCGTAGTCGATGTCCTTGCCTTCACGAAGCAGGGTCACGCAGCTGGCGAAGTCCGTGCACTTCTCGCCGTCCTTCGAGATGCCCTCCAGTTCCTTGGCGATGTCCTTGCCATTGGTGCTGCCGGCCGCCTCGGCGGCCAGGGCGATCATCGTCGCAGCGTCATAGGATTCGCCCGCGTAGGCGTAGTCCTTCAGGTTGGGGTCCACCGTCTTGAGGTCCGCCCGGAAGTCCTCCTTGGCGAAGGTGCCCGGGATGGTTCCCTGCGCCCCTTCCATCGCGCCCGGATCCAGGTCCTTGCTCAGGTCCGCCGTGTTGCCGTCCACCAGGAACAGCTGCTTCGGGTCCACGCCCTTGGCAAGCAGCAGCGGGGCGATGCTCTTCACCTCATCGAACGTGATCACCGCGATCGCGTCCGGCTTTGCCGCAACCACTGCGTCCACCTGGGAGCTGAACTGCGAGTCGCCGGTGTTGAACATCTCTTCCGCCACGACCTGGCCGCCGGCACCCTCGAACGCCTGCTTGACGTTGGCCTGCAGGCCGGTGCCATACGGGTCGTTCAGGACGATCATGCCCAGGGTCTGCGCGCCGCAGGAGATCATGTAGCTGCCCAGCGTCCGGCCCTGCAGGACGTCAGACGGAGCCGTGCGGAAGTAGAGGTCGTTGTCCTTGTAGTCGGTGAAATCCGGCGACGTGTTGGCCGGCGAGAACTGGACCACGCCGGCGTTGGTGATCTGGTCGATCACGTTGAAGGAGACACTCGACGATGCCGCGCCGACGATTGCGCTGACATCCTGGCCCAGCAGGTCCGTGACGGACTGCGTGGCAATGTCCGTCGTGGTGTCGCCCGAGTCGCGGTGGACGACGTCCACGTCCTTGCCCAGGACGCCGCCGGCGGCGTTGATTTCCTTCACGGCCAGGTTGGTGGCGGCGATTTCGGGCGGACCCAGGTAGGACAGCGTGCCCGTGGTCGGCAGCAGCGTGCCGATCTTCAAGGGCTGGTCCGTGGAGCCCTTGCTCGCCGGAACGGCGGACGGATCACCCTTGGTGCGCTTGGCTCCCGCGCCGTTCTGCGTGGGTTCGGGACAGGTCAGGCCCGACGCGGCCGGAGCCGACGAGCCGCCGCCTTCCTGCTCGGGTGTGCCGGAACCGCCACAGGCTGATGCGAAGAGGGCTACCCCCAAGCCAAGCGCCGCCAGCTTGGCGCCACGCGCACCATTGCCGAACAGCACTGCATTACGTGTTGCAGTCATAAAGTCTTCTCCTCGATCACAAGGTTCGCGAACCCTTGATGCAACCACCATGGATTCGGTGATTATGAGAAGAAACTAGTGCAGAAAGCAACAAAAAATAAGGCTATTGGGTTACATCCTTGTAACGCTCCTCACAGCGCGCGACGCCGATCGGAAACAAACCATTCAGAGTTGCAGGGGCGGCCCAGTGGTACCCCAGGTGGGACTCGAACCCACACTGAAACGATTTTAAGTCGCTTGCCTCTGCCATTGGGCTACTGGGGCGTCCCCGTGTGAAGGGCTCCATCCAGCGTACTGGATCGGGGGCCGGAGCACGACGGCGGCGGTACAGCGCGGGTCAGAGCCTCGAGAAGGGCTCGGCGTAGCGGAAGAGGCCGGCGGGCACGTCGCGGCCCGCCAGCCGCAGCGCCATGAAGTGCCCGCCCCACTGCGGATCCGGCGCCTGGATGCGGAGCTCCGCAGCGGGACGGTAGCCGAAGCGCGGATAGTAGCCGGTGTGGCCGAGCAGTACGATCACGCAGTCGCCGCGGGCCTCGGCACGGTTCCTGGTCTCTTCCAGCAGTGCGGCGCCGATGCCCTGGCCCTGGAATTCAGGCAGCACCGAGATAGGTCCGAGGCCCAGGGCCGGCTGCCCGTCGATCCAGCCGCGCGTCGTGATGGAGTGCCCCGCGATCGCGGATCCGCCGCCCGGCTGCCGGGCCACGGCCACGATGGACAGGTCCGGCAGGTACTCGTCGCAGCCGAAGAGTTCGGAGAGCAAATGCACCTCGACGGACTCCCGGCCGTCGCCGCCGTCGAAGGCGCGCGCCGTCAGCCGGAGGACTTCGTCCCGGTCCTCCGGCCGTTCGCTGCGCAGCTCCACCGTCTTCCCAGCCCCAACCGTCATCGCACTTCCCTTCCATCGGGCAGGCCGTCCTGCCCTGCGGTTAACGCCCGACGGCGGGACCAAGGGTTCCGCTGTAAGCGCTACCCCTGCCCCGCCGTCGTTGTGGTCCACACCTTGGTTCGGACCGGACCGATGCTACCGGGAGTCGGCGGGCGCCTGGGCGCCGGCCTTGTCCTCTGCCTTCTGGCCTTCCCTCGCGTCCTCCACCTTGGCCGCCGGCTTCTTGGCGGGGGTGGCGGCGGTCCGGAACGCCCGGTACGGGGTCTCCAGGTCGCTGATCTCGGTGGTGTCGCGGCCGAGGACGGCGTTGAGGAACCAGTCGGCGATGACGCGGATCTTGCGCTCCCAGGTCGGCATGGCGAAGCCGTGGTAGCCGCGGTGCGCCAGCCAGGCCAGCGTGCCCTTGAGCTTGATGCCCATGACCTTGGCCACGCCCTTGTTGATGCCGAAGCCGGCCACGGCGCCGAGGTTCTCGTGCTTGTATTCGGTCACCTGGCCCACGCCCCAGCGCTCGGCGTAGATGTTCTTGGCCAGGTGCTTGGCCTGGCGGACGGCGTGCTGCGCGTTCGGGACGCAGAAGCCGCCGACGCCGCCGCCGGTGAGGTCCGGTACGGCCGCCACGTCGCCCGCGGTCCAGGCACCCTCGACCGGCTGGCCGTTGTCGTCGATGACGCGCAGTTCGGCGTTGGCCTTGACGCGGCCGCGCTCGTCCAGCGCGAAGCCGAAGCTGCGCACCACCGGGTTGGCCTGCACGCCGGCGGTCCACAGCAGGGTGTCCGCCTCGAAGGACTGGGCCGGGGTCTTGTCCGGCATGTTGATCAGGTCAAGCTTGCCGTCCACCGCGGAAGCCAGCGAGGTGTTCAGCAGGACCTCGATGCCGCGCGAGCGCATGTGCTCGACGACCCACTCGGCCTGGTGCTCGGTGACCTCGGGCATGATCCGGCCCATGGCCTCCACCAGCACGAAGCGCAGGTCGGAGCGCTTCAGGCGCGGGTTCTGCTCCGCGGCATGGCGGGCCATGTCCTCGATCTCGGTCATCGCCTCGATGCCGGCGAAGCCGCCGCCGACGCCGACGAAGGTCAGCGCGCGCTTCTTCTCCGGGCCGTCCGGCAGGATGGAGCCGGCTTCGATGCGCTCCAGCACGGTGTTGCGCAGTTCGAGCGCTTCCTCGATGGTCTTCAGGCCGATGCCCTGCTCGGCCAGGCCCGGGATCGGGAAGGTGCGGGTCACGGCGCCGGCGGCGATCACGACGTCGCGGTACGGCAGCTCGAACGTCACGCCGTCTTCGGAATCGATGGTCGCGGTCTTGTTGGCGTGGTCGATGGAGGTGACGCGGCCGGTGATGACCTCGGTCTGCTTCAGGTGCATGCGGTGCGAGACCACGGCATGGCGGGATTCGATGGAGCCGGCCGCCACCTCGGGCAGGAACGGCTGGTACGTCATGTACGGCAGCGGGTCCACCAGGGTCACGATCCCGCCGTGTTCCCGGACCTTCTTCTGGAGTTTGAGAGCCACGTAAAGGCCGACGTAGCCGCCGCCGACGACCAATACGCGGGGACGGTCTGAGAGCGCAGGAGTGTATGCCATGCCCCCAGTGTAGCCGCTATTGTGAAAATTTTCACGAACTCATGCAGCCGCATCCTTTAGCCCGCCTTAACATGCTTTTCCGGCCTTGCCGGAGCCGGACCTCAGCGGCCGGACGGGCCGGCGGGCCCTCCGGGCTTGCCCTCCGCGCGGCCCGCCTCCGGGCCGGCCTGTTTGCGTGCGCGGACGGTCTGCTGGACGCCTAGGATGACGATCACCAGCAGGAGCGCGCCGAACCCGATTACGAGGATGCCGGGCAACACGTCGCCCTCCAGCCTGGGCTCCTCGGCCGCGGGTGTGGTGGGCTCGGGTACGGCCGGCTCTTCCTTGACGTTCTTGTGCACCGGCGCCTGGCTGGGCGGAGCGACTTCGCCCCGGCGGTGGATGGTGATCCACTGCGCGATCGACCCCAGCGGATTGGCGCCCGCCTCGGGCACGTCCGCATTCAGGGCGGCGTCTGCGTCGAGGATGCCGAAGCCATAGATGGGATCGTGGCCGGGAACACCGGCGTCGGACGCCGTGGAAATGATCCGGTTGATGACCTGCCCGGCGCTCATCTGCGGATACTTGGACCGGATCAGCGCGGCGACGCCGGAGACCAGCGGCGTGGCGCCCGAGGTGCCGGACCAGTCCGCGTACCCGCCCCCGGGCATGCCGCCGACCAGGTCCTCCGCCGGGGCGGCGACGCCGATGACGATGCTCTGCGCGGATGCCTTCTGGCTGGCCTTGCCGTCGCGGTCGAGGCCGGCGACGGTCAGCACGCCGGGAATCGTTGCGGGGGCACCGGACTGCTCGGTCCCGCCGGCCCGGTTGCCTGCCGCGGCCACAATGACGACGTCGTTCTGTTCCGCATAGAGGAAAGCGTCGTCCCAGCTTTCGGGCCAGGAGGTCGTGGAGCTGGTCAGCGACATGTTGATGACCTTCGCGCCGCTGTCCACGGCCCAGCGCACGGCGGCCGGGATCTGTTCCTCGATGCCGACCCCTGCAGGGTTCGGCGAGCCAAGCCAGGTGGACACGGCGAGCAGCTCCGCCTCGGGCGCCACCCCAATGACCCCGTCCGAGCCGGCGCCGACGCCGTTCGCCGGCTTCCTGCCGTCCTGCTTTTCCTTCTCCGATGGATGGCCGCGTCCGGCCAGCAGGGTCGCGACCAGCGTGCCGTGCGCCGGCGTCTGGCCGATGCCGCTTTGGCCCTGCGGATCCCCCGCCCCGGAGACGTCCGTGCCGCCGGCCACCGCGCCCTTCAGGTCCGGATGGGTTGCGTCGACGCCGCTGTCGATCACGGCGACCTTAACGCCCTCGCCCTGCGAGGTCTTCCAGGCCTCCCGGATGCCGGAGGAATCCAGCCAGTATTCCTTCTCCCGGTACTGGTCCGCGACGGCGGCCGGGGCGAACACTGCCCCGCCGGCCAGGGCCAGCACGGAGACCATGGACAGCACGAGGGTGCGGACAGTGCGCCGCATGGTGGCCGGCCCGGGCCTGCGGTTCCGGCGCGCGGCGCGTGGCTGCTTGTCGTCCATCTTTCCCACTTTTCGGATTTCCCGGTGCGGCTAGTTGGCCTGGAAGCGCGGCCGGGCGGCGCTCAGGGCAATGCCATCAAGGATATCGTGTTCGCTGGCGGTCGCGCCGTCGACCCGGCCCGAGGTCAGTTCCCCGACCCGGTCGTTGATGGTGCGCCAGATGAGGGCGCCGGCGCCGATGACGTCGACGCGTCCCGGGTGCATGTAAGGCAGGGCAGCACGCTCGGCGCGGCTCATCTCCAGAAGCGACGTGCAGGCCTCCCTTGTCTTGGCGGCGTCCAGGGCGGTGCCGTGGATGGCGTCCGGCTGGTACTCGACCAAGCCCAGCGCATGCGCGGTCACCGTGGTGATGGATCCGGCGACGCCCACCAGCCGGTCGGCCTCCCCCAGCGGCACGTTGCGGAGCACCTCGTCGATGTAGGCGTTGATTTCCTTCTCGGCCGCCGCGATCTCCGCTGCAGTCGGCGGGTCGGAGGCGAGGTGGCGTTCGGTGAACCGGACACAGCCCATGTCGGTGCTCCGCGCCGCCAGCACGCCGTCCCCGTTGCCGAGGACGAACTCGGTGCTGCCGCCGCCGAGATCCACGACCAGGATCCGCTCCTCGGGATGCGCGGACAGGGCGCTGGCCGCACCGATGAAGGACAGCTCCGCCTCTTCCCCGCCGCTGACGACCTCCGGCTCGGCCCCGAGCCTTTCGCGGATGCCGTCGACGAAGACCTGCCGGTTGCCGGCGTCCCGCGTGGCCGACGTCGCCACGAAGCGCAGGCTCTCGGCGCCGTGCCCGCGCAGCTCCGCGGCGTACTCCTCGGCCGCGGCGAACGTGCGGGCCAGTGCCTCGTCCGCCAGGATCCCGGTTGCGTCCACGCCCTGGCCCAGCCGCACCACCTTCATGGTGCGCACCACGTCGGTGAGGCGTCCGCCGTCGTCAATGTCCGCAATCAGCAAGCGGATGGAATTGGTCCCGCAGTCGATGGCTCCGACCCTCATGACAGTCCTTCTTCCCCGGCGTCCTGCCCGGCTTCCCGGGCGGCACGGCGTTCGGCGCGCTTGGCTTCGAGTTCCTCGGGGCTGAGCCCCTGCGTCCTGGTGTGCCGGCTCAGGTCCCGGTCGGGGGCGGGCCCGGATTCGTCCCAGGCGCCGGCGCAGTAGCAGCGGTCCGTGGTCCACCATTCCGCGATGCCGTCGAGCGCCTCGTCGCCGAGCGGGTTCACGCCCCGGCCGGCGGCGAGCGAGTGCCCGACCAGCACGTGCAGGCACTTGACCCGGGAGGGCATCCCGCCGGCGGAGACGCCCGCGATTTCGGGCACCGCGCCGACGCCGGTGCGCTGCCCGATCTCGTCCCGGCTGCGCAGGTACGCGTCATGGGCGCGGCGATAGGCGGCCGCAAGCTGCTCGTCGCGCTCCAGCCGCTCCGTCATCTCGGTCATGACGCCCGCGGCCTCCAGCCGGGAGACCGCCGAGGTAATGACGGGGTGGGTCAGGTAGAACGTGGTCGGAAACGGGATGCCGTTGCCCAGCCGCGGTGCGGTGGTCGCGACCAGCGGGTTGCCGCAGATGCAGCGCGCCCCGATTTCCACGACGTCGCGGGCGGGACGGCCCAATTGCCGGCTGATGGTTTCAAGGTCCGCCGGAGTGGGCGTGCGCTGGGCGGTATCCATGGCGCGGTGGTCCTTCCAAATGGTTCTTGTCGAAGACTGGTCGCGCTTCGATAGGCGATGCGGCGGCGCGGGCCGGCTAGTCCTGCGCCGGTTTATCCGTGGCCGCGCGTTTGACCGAGTCCCACAGGGCGTCCACCCACGGCAGTTCGGCCGGAGCCGCCTCGGAGGCGTGCTCTTCGGAATCGGCGAGGCCTTCGGCGCCGGTCACCAGGTAGCGGGTTTCACCCGGCATTACATAGAATATGCGATCCCGCGCCTGCTGCTTGATGTAGGCGGGGTCGTCCCAGCGGGCCAGTTCCCGCTCCAGCTTGTCCTGGCGTTCCTGCTGGGCGCTGATGTCCCGCTGCAGCGCTGCGATCTCGGAGCGCTGCTCGATGAAGACGCGCACCGACGGTGCCAGCAGGACCGTGATGGTCACCAGCACGACGGCGAGTGCCAGCATGCGGCCGGAGAACGCCTTCGCGGGAACCGGTTCGGCGTGGTCGTCATGCCGTTCCAGGAACTTCGGCTCCCCGGACGCCGGCCGTTTCCCGCCCGGCTGCCGGATGGCCTCCGACAGTTCCTGCCGCTCGGCGGCCCGCGCCTCGGACGGCGTGGGCTTCGCCCTGGCTGCAGGAGTGCGCGCCGGCTTCCCCGCCGCCGGATGCCTCTCTGACGTGGGCTTTTCCGGAGCATGGTCCTTGCCGCCGTTGAAGTCGGCGCGGATCACTTTTCCTCCGGAAACGCCGTCACCCGACGCCCCGTGGTCCGGACCGTGTGGTCCGGACCCGTTGCCTCCGGCCGGACGAGCGGCCCGCGGCACTTTGGGACGTCGGGTGGACATGCAACTCCTTGGGACTTCCGTCTAGGTCAGCGCCGCTGAGGCGCCGTCCTTAAGACGATACCCAGTCCTGCGGCGGTTCAGGCTTTGAAACGCGGGAAAGCCGAAGCACCGGCGTAGCGTGCCGCGTCGTCGAGCTCTTCCTCGATGCGCAGCAGC
This sequence comes from Arthrobacter sp. USHLN218, assembly GCF_037144715.1. Lineage (NCBI taxonomy): Bacteria > Bacillati > Actinomycetota > Actinomycetes > Micrococcales > Micrococcaceae > Arthrobacter > Arthrobacter sp. USHLN218. The sequence goes on along the minus strand of NZ_JBBCYT010000001.1, from coordinate 162,423 downwards.
TGGTTGTACTTGGCCACGCGCTCGGAGCGGGCCGGGGCACCGGTCTTGATCTGGCCGGCGTTCGTGGCGACGGCAATATCGGCGATGGTGGTGTCCTCGGTTTCGCCGGAGCGGTGCGAGGTGATGGTCGTGTAGCCGCTGCGCTGGGCCAGGGCCACGGCCTCCAGGGTCTCGGTCAGCGACCCGATCTGGTTGACCTTCACCAGCAGCGAGTTGGCGGTCTTGGAGTCGATGCCCTGCTGCAGGCGCTCCGGGTTGGTGACGAACAGGTCATCGCCGACCAGCTGGACCTTGTCGCCCAGGTCCGCGGTCAGCTTGGCCCAGCCCTCCCAGTCGGATTCGTCCAGCGGGTCCTCGATGGAGACCAGCGGGTAGTCGGCCACGAGCTGGGCGTAGTACTCGCTCATTTCCGCGGCGCTCAGGGACTTGCCCTCGAACTGGTAGCCGCCGTCCTTGTAGAACTCGGAGGAGGCGACATCGAGCGCCAGCGCGATGTCCTTGCCCGGGGTGTAGCCGGCGCGGGTGATGGCCTCGGAGATCAGGTCCAGCGCGGCGCGGTTGCTCGGCAGGTTCGGAGCGAAGCCGCCCTCGTCGCCCAGCCCGGTGGACAGGCCCTTCTCGTTCAGCACCGTCTTGAGGGTGTGGTAGACCTCGACACCCCAGCGCAGGCCCTCGGAGAAGGTGGCTGCACCGATCGGGGCGACCATGAATTCCTGGATGTCCACGTCGGAGTCGGCGTGCGAGCCGCCGTTCAGGATGTTCATCAGCGGCACCGGCAGCACGTGCGCGTTGGGTCCGCCCAGGTACTTGTACAGCGGCAGGTTCGAGGCCTCGGCTGCAGCGTTGGCGACGGCCAGCGAAACGCCCAGGATGGCGTTGGCGCCCAGGTTCGACTTGTTGGAGGTCCCGTCCAGGTCGATCATGGTCTGGTCGATCAGGCGCTGATCCGTGGCGTCGATGCCCAGCAGCGCCGGCTGGATGGTGTCGATGACGGCGTTGACGGCCTCGCTGACGCCCTTGCCCAGGTAGCGGTCCTTGACGCCGTCGCGGCGTTCCACCGCTTCGAATGCACCGGTGGAGGCACCGGAGGGCACTGCGGCGCGGCCCATGGAGCCGTCCGACAGCAGAACCTCGACCTCGACCGTGGGGTTACCGCGGGAATCGAGGATCTCGCGCGCATGGATGGCATCGATAAGCGCCATTGATTTGCTCCTGTTCGTTGGAACTCAAGAGGGAACGAGAAGTTGGATTCTCGTCATGACAGCCGTTAGCGGCAGCACTGTCGCTCTAAGCGTAGTCGAGAAGGCCGGTCCCTCACGGGCCCGTTACGTCGCGTTGAAACCGCCTCACCGCCGCACGCAGCGCCTGCTCTGCGTCCACGCCGTTCGCCATGGCGCGGCGTACGACGTCGAACAGCAGGTTGCCGAAGTCTTCTTCCGTTACGGGGGCGGGACTGCCGGGTCCCTCCGCCCCGGCCGTCCCGGCCGCCCCGGCCCGCGCCGCACGGTCCAGCGACTTCGCCGCGAGCGTCAGCGCCGGCAGGGAGCGCGGAATGCCGTCGAACGGCGTGCTGCGTCCGGGCTTCTCCAAGGCCTTCGCGGCGTCGTACCCGGCCACGATCTCCTCCACCGTGGCCGGGAACGAATCCTGCAGGGTCCCGTCGGGCCGGAACACGTGCCGGTTGCGGCGCACCAGCTTGTCGGTGAGGAACCGCGCGACCTCGTCGAAATCGAAGGTGCCGCGCTCCTGCTGGATCCGGGCGTGCAGCAGCACCTGGAAGAGGACGTCGGCAAGTTCGCCCTTGAGCTCCTCGGCGTCCTCCGCACGGGTGTGGCCCGTCTCGATCGCCTCGGCCAGCTCGTAGGATTCCTCGACCAGGTACTCGACCAGCGACTCGTGCGTCAAGGCCGCGGTCCACAGGCAGTGTTCGCGCAGCTGCGCCACGACCTCCACGAGCCTGGCCACCGCCGTCGATCCTCCACCTGGCGGCCCGCTTGTCGGCCCTGCGCCCATGGCCGGCGTCAGCCCTGGGCCGCGCGGAATCCCTCCGCGATGTACTCCATCAGCGCCTCGCGCTCCTCGAGCGGCAGGAATGCGGCTTCGGCGGCGTTGAGCGTCAGCTGGAGGAGGTCGTCGAGGTCGTAGTCGAACGTCTCCACGAGCAGCTCGTACTCGTCCGACAGGCTCACGCCGCTCATCAGCCGGTTGTCCGGATTGATCGTGACCTTGAAGCCGGTCTGGTACAGCAGATCGAACGGGTGGCTCTCGATACCCTCGCCGAACACCGAGATGGCGCCGGTCTGCAGGTTCGATGACGGGCTGCACTCGAGCGGGATGCCCCGGTCGCGGACCCATGCGGCCACGCGGCCGAGGGTCACCATGCCGACCTCGGCCTCGTCCTCGGGACCGTTGTCGCCGGAGAAGTCGATCTGGATGTCTTCGGCAATCCGGACGCCGTGGCCGAGGCGCAGCGCGCGGCCGCTGACCAGCGCGTCGACGATGCTGTCCAGCCCGGCGGCCTCGCCGGCGTGGACCGTGACCGGGAACTGGTTCTCGGCCAGGTAGGTGAAGGCGTCCTTGAAGCGGTAGGGCGGGAAGCCGTCCTCGGCCCCGGCGATATCGAAGCCCACGGCACCCTTGTCACGGTGCCGGACCGCCAGCTCGGCGATCTCCTGGCCGCGGTCCGCGTGGCGCATGGCGGTGATCAGCTGGCCTACCTGGATCGGCCGGCCGGTGGCTTCCACCGCGGCAACGCCCGCCTCCAGCCCGGCCTCGACGGCCTCCACAGCCTCGTCCAGCGTCAGCCCCTTGGCCAGGTGCTGCTCCGGCGCCCAGCGCACCTCGCCGTACACCACGCCGTCGTCCGCGAGGTCCTCCACGAACTCCTTGGCGACCCGGAACAGGCCCTCTTTGGTCTGCATGACGGCCACGGTGTGGTCGAACGTCTCCAGGTAACGCTCCAGCGACCCCGAATCAGCCGACTCGAGGAACCACTCGCCCAGCGCGACCGGGTCCGTCGACGGCAGCTGGTGCCCGGCCTCGGCGGCCAGTTCGATGATGGTGGCCGGCCGCAGCCCGCCATCCAGGTGGTCATGCAGCGAGACCTTGGGCAGGCTGCGGATGTCGATATCGACGTCGGGGGCTGGTTCGGCAGAGAAGTTAGGCTCAGTCACAGGCACCACCATACGCGACGGCTCCGGCCGGGTAACCCCCGTGCGGCAAGCGGCTACGCCGCGGAGGCATCCTCGCGGGCGTCCCCGCGCACCTCGCCCGCCTGGGCGCGCTCCGCCGCGGCGGCCTCGGCCGCCCGCCGGGCCTTGCGGGCACGACGGCGGTAGGCCAGTTTCAGTCCATGGTCCACCAGCACGCCAAGCAGCAGGGCGAGCACGATGGCGATGCCGGCGGCAATCAGGCTGTGGTCATGGAACCACTGGCCGGCCAGCGCGCCGATGGCGATCGAATAGGCGGACCAGGAGATGCCGGCAATCACGCTGAAGAAGACGAACTTGCGCTGGTTGAACCCGGTGGCGCCCGCCGTCATGTTCACGGCGACGCGGCCGACCGGGATGTAGCGGGCGCTGAGGATCAGCAGCGCGCCGCGGCGGTCCAGCTCCTTGCGGGCCCAGGCGAAGGCCGAGAGCACGCGCGGCCGCTGCATCCAGCGAAAGCCTCGCGTGCCGACCTTGCGGCCGATCAGGAAGGCGACGTTGTCGCCCGCGATGGCGCCCGCGGCGGCCACCAGCCCGACGAGCCAGAGGTTCGGGGCCCCGGAGGACACCGCCAGCGCCGCCAGGGCGACCACCACGGATTCGCTCGGGATCGGGGGAAAGAAGCCGTCGACAAAGCAGCAGACGAGGAGCACCGGATAGACCCACCACTGGGCGGCCGCATCGATAACGAAGACGTTGAGGGCGTCCATAAAAGCCTGCACGAGAAAGTCCTATCCGCTGGTCGGTAGTTCCAACGGTTTCACATCGGAATTAGTGCCGCCATGGGGTGTCGCCCTGATCCCGCCCTCAGGAAGTCCCCTCAGACGATCCGGTCGATGATCAGCCGCTGGGCCGGCCGGTCCCCCTCGGGAGCGATCAGGACGGCTTCCGCCAGGGCCTCGCGGGCGCGGTCGAACTTCTCCGGGGTGTCGGTCAGCAGGGTCATGAGCGGCTCGCCCGCGCGGACCACGGCGCCCGGCTTGGCGTGCAGGCGGACTCCTGCGCCCGCCTGGACCGGGTGCTCCTTGCGGGCCCGGCCGGCTCCGAGCCGCCAGGCGGCGACACCAACGGAGAGCGCGTCCAGTTCCAGCAGCACCCCGTCCGCCGGGGCATAAACGACGTCGGAGTGCTTCGCTTCGGGCAGCTTGGCCTTCGAGTCTCCGCCCTGCGCGGCGATCATTGCGTTCCAGACGTCCATGGCGCGCCCGTCCTTCAGCGCGGCGGCCGGATCCGCGTCTGCTACCCCGGCGGCCTGGAGCATCTCGTCGGCGAGCCGGACGGTCAGCTCGACGACGTCCTCGGGCCCGCCGCCGGCCAGCACTTCCACGGCTTCCTCGACCTCGATCGCGTTGCCGGCGGTCAGGCCGAGCGGGGTGGCCATGTTGGTCAGGAGGGCGACGGTGTTGACCCCGGCGTCCTGGCCCAGCGCGACCATGGTCTCGGCCAGCTCGCGCGCACTGTCCTCGTCCTTCATGAAGGCGCCGGAGCCGACCTTGACGTCCAGCACCAGCGCCCCGGTGCCCTCGGCGATCTTCTTGCTCATGATCGACGAGGCGATGAGCGGGATGGCCTCCACGGTGCCGGTGACGTCCCGCAGCGCGTAGAGCTTCTTGTCCGCAGGAGCGAGCCCGGCCCCGGCGGCGCAGATGACCGCCCCGACGTCCGCCAGCTGGGCCATCAGTTCATCGTTGGAAAGGTCCGCCCGCCAGCCGGGAATGGACTCCAGCTTGTCCAGCGTGCCCCCGGTGTGTCCGAGTCCGCGGCCGGAGAGCTGCGGGACGGCGACGCCGAAGACCGCGACCAGCGGAGCCAGCGGGAGGGTGATCTTGTCCCCCACTCCCCCCGTGGAGTGCTTGTCTGCCGTTGCCTTGCCGAGCGAGGAGAAGTCCATCCGTTCCCCGGAGGCGATCATCGCCGTCGTCCACCGCGAGATCTCCGCCCGGTCCATCCCGTTGAGCAGGATGGCCATGTTCAGCGCGGACATCTGCTCGTCCGCGATGACGCCCCGCGTGTAGGCGTCGATGGTCCAGTCGATCTGCTCCGCGGTGAGCGTGCCCTTGTCCCGCTTGGTCCGAATGATGTCGACGGCGTCGAAGTTCTCGGTCACTGGCTCTGGCTCCTTCTCAGGTGAGGTTCTCTGGTCCGAACGCGTCCGGCAGTACTTCGTCCATGGTGCGCACGCCGGAGACGGTCAGCAGCACCATGCCGGGGGCGCGGAATTCGTACAGCAACTGGCGGCAGCGTCCGCACGGCATCAGGACGTTCCCTTGACCGTCGACGCAGCTGAAGGCCGCCAACCGGCCGCCCCCGGTCATGTGCAGCTGGCTGACCAGCGAGCACTCCGCGCAGAGCGTGAGGCCGTAGGAGGCGTTTTCGATGTTGCAGCCGGAGACGATGCGGCCGTCCTCGGTCAGCGCGGCCGCCCCGACCGGGTACTTCGAGTAGGGCACGTAGGCCCTGGCCATCGCCTCCCGGGCCGCGTCCAGCAGCGCGTCCCAGTCGACGTCCGGCCCCGTGTTGCCACCTGGGGTGACGGTATCCATGGCGCTCCTTCTGTCAGCCCTTGATGTACGGAATGCCGCTGGCGGCAGGCGCCCGGGACTTGCCGACCAGCCCGGCGACGGCGAAGATCGTCACCAGGTACGGCAGCATGGCCAGGAACTGGTTGGGCACCGGCGTGCCGAGGAAGCTGAGCACGGACTGCAGGTTGGTGGCGAAGCCGAACAGCAGCGCGGCGAAAAAGGCGCCGAGGGGGTTCCAGCGGCCGAAGATCAGCGCGGCGAGGGCGATATAGCCCTGGCCAGCGGTCATATCGCGGCCGAAGCTGGAGACCAGGACGAGCGTGAAGAAGGAGCCGCCGAGGCCGGCAACGGCTCCGCCCAGCAGCACGTTGACGAACCGCGTGCGGTTCACCTTCACGCCCAGGGTGTCCGCCGCCTTCGGGTGTTCGCCCACAGCCCGCGTCCGCAGGCCCCACTTCGTGTGGTAGAGAGCGACGTAGATTACGGCCACCGAGAGGTACATCAGGTAGCCGACGATCGACTGCTCGAAGAGGATGGGGCCGATTACCGGGATGTCGGACAGGAACGGGATCGCGATGGGGCTCAGCCGCGGCGGCGAATTCCAGGTTTCGGCGTCCTCGCTCATCACGGTGGAGAAGAGGAATCCGGTCAGGCCGGAGACCAGCACGTTGAGCACCACGCCGACAATGACCTGGTTGACGATGTACTTGATGCTGAAGACGGCCAGAACGGCGGAGACCAGCATGCCCGCGAATACGGCGGCCAGCAGGCCAACGAACGCGCTGCCGGTCAGCGAGCCTGCCACCGCCGCCGCGAAGGCGCCGGATAGCAGCTGGCCCTCGATCGCGATGTTGACCACTCCGGAGCGCTCGCACAGCACGCCGGAGAGCGAACCGAAGATCAGGGGCACCGCGAGGGTGACGGAGCCCGCCAGCAGGCCGTAGAGGGCGAGGTTCGGCGTCTCGGCGCTGCCTACCACCCAGGTCAGGAAGCCCGCCACGAAGAAGACGGAGTAGACGGCCACCAGCCAGACGGGCACCGTGCGGCCGGCGCGCACCCGGACGAACGACCACGCGGCGGCGGCCAGCAGGACGAGCGCGCAGACCCAGCCGGTCACCGTGGCCGAGACGACGATGGGGGGCAGGACAATCGGATCGTTTTCGCCGGTGAGCCGGAACGTCACATCGTTCGAGGGGGCGCCGATGGCGAAGACCAGCAGTGCGGCCACGGCCAGCACGATCAGGATCACCGGCGTCTTCCAGTTGCGCACCTCGGTGACCGTGGTGCCGCCCGTTTCCGGGGCGGTCTGCGTAGCCGTGCTCATGCTGCACCTCCAGCGGTAGCGTGCTTGCGGGCCTTCGGGCCCTTGCGGACGGCGCCGGGCTCCGGCAGCCGGAACACCGAGCGGACCAGTGGCGGCGCGGCGATGAAGAGCACGATCAGCGACTGCACGACCAGCACGATGTCGATGCTGGTGCCGGTGTTGGTCTGCATGACCACGCCGCCGGCGCGGAACGCCCCGAACAGCAGGCCCGCCGCGAACGTTCCCCACGGGGTCGACCGGCCCAGCAGGGCCACGGTGATCGCGTCGAACCCGAAGCTGGCCGCGACGCCCGCGGTCAGCACGTGTTCGGTTCCGGCCACCTGTGCCACGCCGGCCAGGCCGGCAAGCGCACCCGCGATGACCATCACGATGACGTACCCCTTGGTGACGCTGATGCCGGCGGTACGGGCCGCCGTCGGGTTTGCCCCGACGGCCCGCAGCTCGAAACCGATCGTGGAGCGGTTGAGCAGCCACGAAACGAGGACGGTCAACGCGATGGCCACCACGAAGCCCCAGTGCAGCCGGAACCCGTCGCCGAACATCAACGGATACAGCGCCGTGTCGTCCAGCTGCGGACTGATTGGATTGGACGAACCCGGCCGCTGGAAGGCGGGGGTGGTCAGCAGGTAGAGGACCAGGTTGATGGCCACGTAGTTGAGCATGATGGTGAGGATGACCTCATGCGCGCCGGTCTTCGCCTTGAGCAGGCCGACGATGCCGGCCCAGAACGCGCCGCCGACGATGCCGGCGATGACCACGAGCAGCAGGTGCAGCCCGACCGGCAGGTGCCAGGTGAAGCCCACCCAGGCGGCAAGCGTCGCGCCGATGATCATCTGGCCCTGGGCGCCGATGTTGAAGAGGCCGGCCCGGAACGCCAGGGCGACGCCGAGACCCGCGCAGATGAGCGGGGTCGCCACGGTGAGCGTCTGGGTGAGCGGATAGATCATCGCGGCGAAGGTGTCCGCCTCCCAGTTGAAAACCGCTCCCTGGAAGAGTGCAATGTAGGCCTCCGAAGCCGCCGTCCAGCCGGCTGCCAGCATGTCGACCGGGCGGGCGAAGAAGTAGCCGGCGGCCTCGGCCACGCGCACGTCGGTAATAGCGATCAGGAGTCCGCCCAGGATGAGTGACATGACGACCGCCAGCACCGCCACCAGGGCGTTGCCGGTCACGATCTTCTGCATCAGGCTCTGCGAGTCGCGCAGCCCGGGCTGCAGCTCGCCGCTCTGCGCCGTGGCCGGGACCGCGGGCGGGGCCTGGTTGCCGTCGCCGAGCTCCGCTGCTGCCTCGAGCCGGACCTCGTCGTCGTGGGCCGTGCTACGGCTGAGCTGCCGTTCGGTCTTCTGCTCGTTGCTCATAGCTCCCCGCTTCCGCGTTCGGTTCCGAATTCCTGTTCCTGCCCGAGGGCTTCTTCCGCCGGCATACCGGCCATCATGAGGCCGACGACGTCGCGCGAGGTGTTCCCCGGGACAATACCCATCAGCCGGCCCCGGTAGAGCACGGCGATCCGGTCCGCCAGTTCAAGCACCTCATCCAGTTCCGTGGACACAATCATGACCGGGGTGCCGCCGTCGCGCTCCGCGACGATGCGCTTGTGCAGGAACTCGATGGATCCGACGTCGACACCGCGGGTTGGCTGGGAGGCGATGAACAGCTTCAGCGGGCGCGACAGCTCGCGGGCCATGACAACCTTCTGCTGGTTGCCGCCGGAAAGGGTGCCCGCCGCGGCCTGCGCAGACTGGGTGCGGACGTCGAACTCGGCGATCTTCTCGCGGGCGTTCTGCTGGATGACGGCCGGTTTCAGCCCGAGGCCCTTGGCGAAGGGCTCCTGGTCGTAGCGGTTGAGGATGAGGTTCTCGGCCACGGAGAACGTGCCGACGAGCCCTTCGACATTGCGGTCCTCGGGGACGAAACCGACGCCCGCGCGGACGATCTCCTTCACGCTGCGGCCGACAAGCTCGCGGCCTTCGAGCGTGATGGAGCCGCTGACGTGGTCCTGCAGGCCGAGGACGGCCTCGGTGAGCTCGGTCTGGCCGTTGCCCTGGACTCCGGCTAGGGCGAGGATCTCGCCGCGGCGGATTTCCAGGCTGATTCCGTCCACCACGCGCTGGCCGTTGGACGCGTGGACGGTCAGGCCGGTGATGCGGAAGGTCGCCTCGCCCGGCTGTGCGGGAGCCTTGTCCAGGGTCAGGCTGACCGCGCGGCCGACCATCAAGGACGCCAGCTCGGTGGTCGAGGCGTCCGGATCCGCGGTGCCGACGACCTTGCCGCGGCGGATGACCGTGATGACGTCCGAGACCTGTTTGACTTCGCGCAGCTTGTGCGAGATGAAGACGATCGACTTGCCGTCCGACTTCAGCTGGCGCATGATCGCGAGCAGCTCGTCCGTTTCCTTCGGGGTGAGGACCGCCGTCGGTTCGTCCAGGATCAGCACCTCGGCATCGCGTACCAGTGCCTTGATGATTTCGACGCGCTGCTGGACGCCGACGGGGAGGTCCTCGACGATCGCGTCCGGGTCCACGTCGAACCCGTACTGGTCGGAGATCGCCTTGATTTTCGCGCGGGTCTGGCTGAGGTTCAGCATGCCGGTGGCCTTGGTCGCCTCGTTGCCGAGTGCAACGTTCTCCGCAACGGTGAAGACCGGAACGAGCATGAAGTGCTGGTGGACCATGCCGATGCCGGCGGCCATCGCGTCCCCGGGACCGTTGAACGACACGGGCTGCCCGTCGACGAGGATGCGTCCCTCGCTCGGCTCGTAGAGTCCGTACAGGACGTTCATCAGCGTGGATTTCCCGGCGCCGTTCTCGCCGAGCAGGCTGTGGACCTGGCCCGGCTCGACCACCAGGTCGATGTGGTCATTGGCCACCAGAAAGCCAAACCGTTTGGTAATTCCCTGCAGTTCAAGTTTCACAACCGAACCAACCTGTTCCTGAGTTTGCTTCAACGTTCTTGCACGCGAACATGGTCAAGCTGCCCCCAGCCTAGACCGCTCGTGCGCCAAACAGCACGGACCGCCGCCTGCTGCCGGCAAATTGCCCGGCGCAGACGGCGGTGCCGTTACTGCATGGTTACTTGGGGCTGGCCTTGGACTCGACCTTGATGTCGCCGGAGATGATGCCGGCCTTGATCTCGTCCAGCTCCTTCTTGAGGTCGGCCGGAACCTTGGAGTCGTAGTCGTGGAACGGCGCCAGCGCGACGCCCCCGTTCTCGAGCGTGCCGACGTACGGCGAGCTGTCGAACTTGTTCTCGACGTCGGTGGAGATGACTTCCTCCACTGCCTGGCCCATCAGCTTCATGACGGAGGTCAGGATGTATTCCTCGGCCTTGCCGGCCGTTTCGTAGCCGTCCGAGTCCACCCAGACGACCTTGACCTGCTCTTCTTCCGGCTTGCCCTGGTTGGCCTCGATGACCGCGTCCAGCGTGCCCAGGCCCACGGGACCGGCCACCGGCATGATGACGTCCGCGCCTTCGTTGATGAAGTTCTGCGTGTCCGTCTTGCCCTTGCCCTGGTTGTCGAAGCCGCCGTTGAAGGTGCCGTTCTGCGACTCCTTGTTCCAGCCCAGCAGCTCGACGTCCTTGCCCTTTTTCTCGTTGTAGTAGGCCACGCCGTCGGCAAAACCGTCCATGAAGATCGTGACGGTGGGGATGTTCAGGCCGCCGTAGGTGGCAACCTTGCCGGTCTGGCTCATGCCGGCCGCCGCGTAGCCGGCCATGAAGGCAGCCTGCGCCGTGTCGTAGACGATCGGCTTCACGTTGTCGGTGAACTCGGGGTCCGAGTAGTCGACGATGGCGAAGTTCGTGTCCGGGTTGTCCTTGGCGGCTTCCTTGGTGACGTCGCCGAGCAGGAAGCCGACGGTCAGGACCATGTCGCAGCCGGACTGGACCATGCTGTCGACGTTCGGGCCGAAGTCCGTTTCGGCCTGCGATTCGGCTTCCTTGGTCTTGATGCCGAGGTCCGCCTCGGCCTTCTTGAGGCCCTCGTAGCTGGACTGGTTGAAGGACCGGTCATCGAAGCCGCCGGCATCGGAAACGATGCAGCCCGTGTAGTCGACGGCGGAAGGAGCAGCGCTGCTGCCGCCTTCCTCGGGCGGGGCGCCACAGCCGGAAAGGACGAGTGCGGCAGACGCGAGCACGGCGGCGGAGAGGCCGGTGCCACGCTTGGTCATGCGCAGTGAATTCTTCAATGTTCCTCCAGGAAAGATGCGATGCTCCGTGCCCGTGGTCCGCGGGCGGCGGCTACAGCCACCCTAGTGGCCGGGGCGCGCGAGTGTAACGAATCCATCCCGATGGCCCGACATTGTTGAAAAGTTGTTACTTTTCGGTAGCTGCCGGGATCGTCAGTATTCCTTGCCGTGGCAGGCGAGCACGGCGGCCGCGGCCATGACCCGCACCCCGACGCCGATGGCGTGCTCGTCCGGGGTGTAGTCCCCGCGGTGCAGGTCGAAGGTCTCTCCGCCCGGCGTCCTCGTGCCCAGCCGCATCATGGCCCCGGGGACCAGCTGCGTCATCCATGCGAAGTCCTCGCCGCCCATGGACTGCGGCGTCAGCGTCACCGCGCCGCCGCCGAGTTCGAGCCGTGCCGCGGCCTCGATCAGGCCCGTCTCGCGCTCGGTGTTGACCACGGGAGGGACGCCGCGGATGTGTTCCAGCTTGACCTCCACGCCGAACGGCGCGGCCACCTGCTGGACCACCTCGTCGAGCAGTTCGCCGGCGGCATGCCACGCGTCCCCGTCCAGGCAGCGCATGGTGCCGGCCATGAAGCCGTGGGCGGGGATGGCATTCGGGGCGGCGCCGGCGCGGATCTGGCCCCAAACCACGGAGACGGCGCTGCGCACGTCGATCCGCCGGCTGAGGACGCCGGGCACGTTGACGGCAATCTCCGCCAGCGCGAACACGAGGTCTTCGGTCAAGTGCGGCCTGGAAGTGTGGCCCCCGCGGCCGGTCAGTTCGATCCGGATGGTGTCGGACGCTGACGTGATGGCGCCGATCCGCGTGCCCACCTGGCCGACGTCGACGCGCGGGTCGCAGTGCAGTGCCAGGATGCGGGGAATCTCCTCGAGCACGCCCTGCTCGATCACGGCCAGGGCTCCGCCGGGCATCGTTTCTTCGGCCGGCTGGAAGATGACCCGGACGCGCCCGCCCAGCTGGCCTTCCTCGTGGAGCTTGCACAGCACCAGCGCCACGCCCAGCATGACGGTGGTGTGGATGTCGTGGCCGCACGCGTGGCTGATGCCCTGGTTCACCGAGGCATACTCCAGCCCGGTCTCTTCCATGATGGGCAGCGCGTCGATGTCCGCGCGCAGGCCGATCGCGATCGGCCCCTCGCCGATATCCACGTACAGCCCGGTGCCCTCCAGCGGCACCGGGTCCAGCCCGGCGGCGCGCAGGCGCTCCAGCAGCTTGGCCGTCGTCTTGAATTCCTTATGCGAGAGCTCCGGGTGCTGGTGCAGATCGCGCCGGAAGCGCCGCAAACTATCCACGAACGGTGCGGCCCACACGCCGATCCGAGGAATGCTGTCCGAGGTCTCCGTAATTGTCTGCACAGACAAAACTGTACCCAGTGCCGTCGGGCCGTGCCCTCTCCCTGCGCGGAAATCCCGCCCGGCGCGGCGGGCGGGCCGCGAAGAGACGGCTAGAGGACGTCGGTGTCGCCGCTGGCGCGGAGGTGTTCGACGGCCTTCTTGACCTGCTGGGCGTGTTCCTTGGTGGTGACCAGCAGCGCGTCCGGGGTGTCGACGATCACGACGTCGTCGATCCCGATCAGCGCGATCACGCGTTTGGTGTCGGAGACCACGACGCCGGTGGCCTTCTCCGCGTAGACCCTCGCCCCGTCGCCGAGCACGGTCAGGTTGTTCGTCTCCGACGCCGCGTTCAGCCGCCCGATCGCGGCGAAGTCCCCGACGTCGTCCCAGGAGAACACGCCCGGGACCATCGCCACGTCCCCGGCCGCCGCGGCCGGCTCCGCCACCGCGTAGTCGATCGCGGTCTTCGGCAGCCCCGGCCAGACCCGGCGCACCACCTCGCGCCGCTTCGGCGTGTCCCAGGCCGCGGCGATCTCCATCAGCCCCGCATACAGCAGCGGCTCGTTCGTCTCCAGGTGCTTCAGCAGCAGATCCACCGGCGCGACGAACATGCCCGCGTTCCAGTGGTACTCCCCGGACGCCACGTACGCCTCCGCGGCCTCCTGGTCGGGCTTCTCCACGAACTCCGCCACGCCCCGGGCTGTCGGCGCGCACTCGATGCCCAGGCTGCCCGAGGTCCGGATGTACCCGAACCCGGTCGACGGGTGCGTCGGCTTGATCCCGATCGTCACGATGTACCCCTCGGCCGCGGTATGCACCGCCGCCCGCACCGCGTCCTGGAACTGGTCCACCGGGTTGATCACCTGGTCCGCGGCGAACGAGCCCATGATGATCTTCGGATCCCGCCGGTACAGGATCGCAGCGGCCAGCCCGATCGCCGCCGCCGAATCCTTCGGCTCCGACTCCAGCACCAGGTTCGCCTTACCCAGCTCCGGCAGCTGCGCCATCACCGCCTTCCGGTGCAGCGCCCCGGTCACCACCATCGTCCGCCCGTCGCACAGCGGACGCAGCCGCTCGTACGTCGCCCGGATCAACGTGCTCCCCGAACCCGTCAAATCATGCAGGAACTTCGGCGCCGCAGCCCGCGACAAAGGCCACAACCGGGTCCCCACCCCACCGGCCGGGATCACCCCGTAAAACCGGTCCAGCACATCGTCTTCAGCCGGGTCCTGGCCCAGCGGCCTGTCAGTAGTCATCACTCCAAAGGTAAACCAGGCGCTGCCTCGGCGGGTCATTCCGTAGGCTGATTTCACTGAAGGCGGCAAATGCTCCCGCCGTACAGGAAACAAGCCGCCGCGGGGAAAATAGCGCACAATTAAGTTGCGTAAATCCTGCCGCCGCCCCGGCGCGTGCCGCACCATTCCGCGCCACCGCGGCGTCGGTGTTAAAAAGCTCACACCGCGAGTTCCCAAATTGAATAAGCTCTGAGCGAAGCCTAGATTAGATCTGACAAAGAGCACTCTCGCACTGGCGTAATTCTGCGTGGTCCACGCTGGCGCCGTTGCGATGCAGGGAGGTTAATTCAGTGTCGAAGACACCAGCAGGGACCCTCTACCGCGGCCGCGAAGGCATGTGGTCCTGGGTAGGACACCGCGTCACCGGCGTCGCAATATTTTTCTTTCTCTTGGTACACGTTCTGGACACCGCTCTGGTGCGCGTATCTCCTGAGGCATACAACGTCGTGATCGACACGTACAAGAATCCGATCATGGCACTCCTGGAAGCCGGCCTCGTTGCCGCGATCGTCTTCCACGCTTTCAACGGCCTCCGCGTGATCCTCGTGGACTTCTGGAAGAAGGGCCCGAAGTACCAGGCCAAGCTGCTCTGGGGCGTTATCGGACTGTGGGTCGTCGTCATGGTTCCGTTCCTCATCCGTCACCTCACGCTCGCGTTTACCGGGGGTCACTAATCATGGCAGCAACAACTGAAATCCAGGCGCCCCGCTCCGGGCGCATCGCTCCCGAGTACAACCGGCACGGCAGCAGCCGCGGCAACTTCGAGATGTTCGCGTGGCTGTTCATGCGCGTCTCCGGCCTCGTGCTCGTGGTGCTCGTCTTCGGGCACCTGTTCGTCAACCTTATGGTCGGCGAGGGCGTCCACGCCATCGACTTCGGCTTCGTCGCCGGCAAGTGGGCCGACCCGTTCTGGCAGGTCTGGGACCTGGCCATGCTCTGGCTCGCCATGCTCCACGGCACCAACGGCGTCCGCACCATCATCAACGACTACGCGGAAAAGGACGGCACCCGCTTCTGGCTCAAGGCCGTGCTCTACGCGGCGACCGCCGTCATCATCGTCCTTGGAACCCTGGTGATCTTCACCTTCGATCCGTGCCCGCCGAACGCCGCAGCCGACTTGCTGCCGTCCTTCTGCCCGGCACCGTAAGGGCATGACGGGCGCTGCCAACCGCAGCGCCCGCTTCCTTGAGAAGAACCTTTAGTTTCAACAGAAAGAGCATCCAGTATGCAGGTCCATAAGTACGACGTCGTCATCGTCGGTGCCGGTGGCGCCGGTATGCGCGCAGCCATCGAATCCGGCCAACGCGCGCGAACCGCAGTACTGACCAAGCTGTACCCCACCCGCTCCCACACCGGCGCAGCCCAGGGCGGCATGTGCGCCGCCCTGGCAAATGTCGAGGAAGACAACTGGGAGTGGCACACCTTCGACACCGTCAAGGGCGGTGACTACCTGGTAGACCAGGACGCAGCCGAGGTCATGGCCAAGGAAGCCATCGACGCCGTGCTGGACCTGGAGAAGATGGGCCTGCCGTTCAACCGCACCCCCGAAGGCAAGATCGACCAGCGCCGCTTCGGCGGGCACACCCGCGACCACGGCAAGTCCCCGGTCCGCCGGGCCTGCTACGCCGCGGACCGCACCGGCCACATGATCCTGCAGACCCTGTACCAAAACTGCGTTAAGCACAACGTCGAGTTCTACAACGAGTACTACGTACTCGACCTGCTGCTCGTGGAGGAAGACGCAACCCGCGCCGATGGCACGCCCTACAAGCAGAAGCGCGTTGCCGGCGTCGTTAGCTACGACCTGGCCAGCGGCGAGATCCACGTCTTCCAGGCCAAGTCGGTCGTCTTCGCCTCCGGCGGCGTGGGCAAGGTCTTCAAGACCACCTCGAACGCACACACCCTGACCGGCGACGGCATGGGCATTGCCTTCCGCCGCGGCCTGCCCCTGGAAGACATGGAGTTCTTCCAGTTCCACCCGACCGGCCTCGCCGGCCTGGGCATCCTGCTCTCCGAGGCCGCCCGCGGCGAAGGCGCGATCCTGCGCAACTCGGAAGGCGAGCGGTTCATGGAGCGCTACGCGCCGACCATCAAGGACCTCGCGCCGCGCGACATTGTGGCCCGCTCGATGGCCAACGAGGTCCGCGAAGGCCGCGGCTGCGGCCCGAACAAGGACTACGTCCTGCTCGACCTGACGCACCTGGAGCCGGCGCACATCGACGCCAAGCTGCCGGACATCACCGAATTCGCGCGCACCTACCTTGGCGTGGAGCCGTACACCGAGCCGGTGCCGGTGTTCCCGACCGCGCACTACGCCATGGGCGGCATCCCGACCAACATCAAGGCCGAGGTCCTGCAGGACAACGACACGGTTGTCCCGGGCCTCTACGCTGCCGGTGAGGTCGCCTGCGTGTCCGTCCACGGCTCCAACCGCCTGGGCACCAACTCGCTGCTGGACATCAACGTGTTCGGCAAGCGCGCCGGCATCGCCGCGGCGGAATACGCCAAGACCGCCGACTTCGTCGAGGTCCCGGAGAGCGCCGACCGGTTCACGATCGACCTGGTCGAGGGCGTCCGCGCGGCGAGCGGCACCGAGCGCGTGGCCCAGCTCCGCAAGGAACTGCAGGACACGATGGACGCCAACGTCCAGGTGTTCCGCACCGAGGAGACCCTGAACGAAACGCTGAACGTGATCGCCTCGCTGCGCGAGCGGTACAAGAACATCAGCGTCCAGGACAAGGGCCGGCGCTTCAACCTGGACCTGCTGGAGGCCGTCGAACTGGGCTTCCTGCTGGACATGGCCCAGGTCATGACCGTCGCTGCGCTGCACCGCCAGGAGTCCCGCGGCGGCCACTTCCGGGAGGACTTCCCGGACCGCGACGACGTGAACTTCATGAAGCACTCGATGGCGTACATGGACGAAACCGCCGAGACCGAGCATGTGGCCGGCATCCGCCTGGAGACCAAGCCTGTGGTCTTCACGCGCTACGAACCGATGGTGAGGAAGTACTGATGACCACCCCGACCGAAATTCCCGAAGGACCGTCGAAGGTCGAACTGGCTCCCGGCGTCGGTGGCGGCGGAGAAATCCCCAGCTTCGACATCACGCTCAAGGTCCGCCGCTACGACCCGGAGGTCTCCGAGGAGGCCCGCTGGGACGAGTTCAAGCTGACCATGTACGGCACGGACCGCGTGCTGGACGCCCTGCACAAGGTCAAGTGGGAACACGACGGCTCGGTGTCCTTCCGCCGCTCCTGCGCCCACGGCGTCTGCGGCTCGGATGCCATGCGCATCAACGGCCGCAACCGCCTCGCCTGCAAGACCCTGCTGAAGGACCTGGACACGGACAAGCCGATCCTCGTCGAGCCGATCAAGGGCCTGCCGGTGGAGAAGGACCTGATCGTGGACATGGAGCCGTTCTTCCAGTCCTACCGCGAGATCATGCCGTTCCTGATCAACTCGGGCCACGAGCCGACGCGCGAGCGCCTGCAGTCGGCCGAGGACCGTGAGCGCTTCGACGACACGACCAAGTGCATCCTGTGCGCCGCCTGCACCTCGTCCTGCCCGGTCTTCTGGACCGACGGCCAGTACTTCGGCCCGGCAGCAATCGTCAACGCGCACCGCTTCATCTTCGACTCGCGCGACGATGCGGGCGACATGCGCCTGGAGATCCTCAACGACAAGGAAGGCGTGTGGCGCTGCCGCACCACCTTCAACTGCACCGAGGCCTGCCCCCGCGGCATCCAGGTGACCAAGGCCATCGCCGAGGTCAAGCAGGCGGTCCTGAACCGCAAGATCTGATCCCCCGCGGGATCACGCGGCCCCTCGAAGGCCCGAACTTCGGTCTGAGGTGCCGGCTCGTCGAGCCGGCACCTCAGCCGCTTAAGCGCAGCCACCCGGTGAAAGGGCCCTCCATGCCGTCCATCGAAACCGTCAAGTTTCCGTCCGTCAGCGGTGCGACCCTGGCCGGGGTCGTGGACGTTCCCGACGGCGAGGTGCGGGCGTGGGCGGTCTTCGCCCACGGCTTCACGCTGGGCAAGAACAGCGCCGCCGCTTCGCGGATCTCGAAGGCGCTGGCCCGCCACGGGATCGGGGTCCTCCGCTACGACGCGGCAGGCCTGGGCAGCTCCACCGGGGACTGGTCGGAGACCACGTTCTCGACCAAGGTGGACGATATCAAGCAGGCCGCCGCCTTCATGGCCGAATCCGGGCGGCCCATCTCGCTCCTGATCGGCCATTCCCTGGGCGGAGCGGCGGTCCTCGGCGCCATCGGATCATTGGAAGAGGTAAAGGCGGTGGTGACCATTTCGGCGCCGTTTGAGCCGTCCCACGCGCTTCACCTCCTCGACGAGGCCATGGACGACGTCGAGCGCGAGGGCATCGGCGAGGTCACCTTGGGCGGGAAGCGCCTGCAGGTCCGGAAGCAGCTGGTGGACGACCTGCGCCGGGCGGACCTCAGCGCCTGCATCCACGGCATGCACCGGCCGCTGCTGGTCATGCACTCCCCCACCGACCAGACCGTGGGGATCGACAACGCGGGACAGATCTTCGAGACGGCCAAGCACCCGAAGTCCTTCATCTCGCTGGAGGGCAGCAACCACCTGCTGACAGACAAGGTCCAGACGGACCGTGCCGCCCTGCTGATCGCGGCCTGGGCCGACCAGTACCTGCCGGCCGGCTGAACCGGCTCAGGCACCGGCGTGGGTGGCCCGCCGGTGGCGCAGCCGCGGACCCTGCCGGCCGTGCAGGCGCCTGGACTGCTGCCGCGCCGACCTGGCACGCCTGCGCACGTCCTTGTTGCTGGCCGGCAAGCGGGCGTCTGCCATTCCCACCGCGCCCCAGGCCGCGGCGACCAAATAGAGCTGGCTGAGGAAGAAGAACCAGACGAACAGGCCAAGGACGACGGCGAACGGCGCCAGCAGGGGATTCTTGGCCACGCCGTCGAGCAGCGCCGACGCGAAGAACCGCAGGGCGGCGCTGCCTGCGGCCACGATCAGCGCGGCCTGCCACATGACGGCCGGCTTCATCCTCAGCCTCGACGCGAGCCGGAACAGCACCACCGCCACGGCCATGTCCAGCAGCAGCATGATGAGCACGCCGGAGGCCACGGCCAGCGGCTCCGCCCACGCGCCGACAAACCGCAGCCAATGGGCCACCGCTTCCAGCAGGCTGCCGGCGACGATGACCAGGATGGAGGTGAGCACCAGCGCCACGGTGAGCAGCAGCAGCACGCCCAGGTCCGTGAGCTTGATCAGGAAATAGTTCCCGGTCAGCCGTGGCACCCCGAAAACGCCCCGCATGCCGTCGCGCAGGCCGGCGATCCAGCCCAGCGAGGTCAGGAGCAGCGTAATGCTCGAGATCACCAGGGTGAGGCTGAAGGTCGCCCCGTGGGAGAAGAGCTGTTCAGGGGTGACGAACCCGCCGCCGCCGGTATCGATCAGGCCCGGAACGGAATAGTTGAGCACCGAGATAATGGCAGTCTGCAGCCGCGGCGTGTTGGAGGCGACCAGGCCGAACACGGCGAACCCGGCCACCAGCATGGCCGCCACCGAGAAGAACATGTTGTAGGCGCTGCCTGCTGCCATCAACGGCCCACGGCGCATGAGGTAGAGGTTCCAGACCCGCATCGGCAGGGTTGCGTTGAACCAGGCCGTCGCGTAGCTGCCCAGAACCAGCAGCTGCCTCAGGATCCCCGCTTCGCGCCGGGCCCGGTTGAACTCGCGCCGGCGCCTGGATACTTCGTTGCGCAGCTGGCCGCGCTTGAGCGGAAGCGGCTCCTGGGAGTCAGTCCCCGCCGCCTCCGGCACAGCCGGCATTCTCCGGCTCCGCGTCAAAGCTCAGCTCTTCCCGTAGGATCCACACGCCCGATTGGTCGTGCTCGTACAAGCCCATGCTACTGACCGTGAAAGTCGAGGCATAGTCGGCCAGCTTCTCTTCGGCGGCGTCCATCCCGGCCTGGCTGACATCGTGCGCCACGGTGAGGTGCGGGTGGAAACCGAACTCCAGATCCCGTTCCAGCGGGCCGGATTGCAGCTTGCCGTGCAAAGCTACGCAGTCCTCGAAACCTTCGGCGATGTTCAGGAAGACCACCGGGGATACCGGGCGGAAGCTGCCGGTACCGCGCAGTCCCACGGTGAACGGTGCCTGGGTCCTCGCGATGCGGCGCACGTGTTCGGTCGTCTCCTCCCAGTCTTCAACAGGCGTCGTGGTGACCAGGGTGATATGCGGCGGAATGACCGCCGCGAGCGGATCTCCGAACGACGCCCGCCAGCTTTCGAGCTCGCCGGCCAACGGCTCGGGGATGGAAATGACCACCCCGACGCAGCCGCTCCGGGCACCCGGTCGGGGATCGCCGTCGTTAGTGACGGTAGCTTTGGCCTGCAGGTGCTGCCCGCACATTGCTAGCGCCTGGCTCCCGCGGGGAGGAAACCGACCTTGTCGTAGACGTCCGCCAGCGTGGCAGACGCGATGGCGCGAGCCTTCTCGGCGCCGCGGGCCAGCAGCCGGTCCAGCTCGGCCGGATCGTCCAGCAGCTCCTGGGCCCGGGCCTGGATGGGCGCCAGCCGCTCCACCACGAGCTCGGCAAGGTCCACCTTAAGGTGCCCGTACATCTTGCCCTGGTAGTCCGCGACGATGGAGTCGATGCTCCTGCCGCTCAGCGTCGAATAGATGGTCAGCAGGTTGGAGATGCCCGGCTTGGCCTCCCGGTCGAAGCGGATCTCCGTGCCGTCATCCGTGACCGCCGACTTGATCTTCTTGGCCGCGGCCTTCGGGTTGTCCAAGATGTTGATCAGGCCCGCCGGGGAATCCGCCGACTTGGACATCTTGGCGTTCGGATTCTGCAGGTCGTAGATCTTGGCGCCCTCCGCCGGAATCACGGCCTCCGGCACGACGAACGTCTCGCCATAGCGGTGGTTGAAGCGCTGGGCCAGGTTGCGGGCCAGCTCCAGGTGCTGCCGCTGGTCCTCCCCCACCGGTACGCCGTAGGGACGGTAGAGCAGGATGTCGGCTGCCATCAGCACGGGGTAGGCGAACAGTCCGACGCTGGCGTTCTCCGAGCCCTGCTTGGCCGACTTGTCCTTGAACTGCGTCATCCGCGAGGCCTCGCCGAAGCCGGTGATGCAGTTGAGCACCCACGCCAGCTCCGCGTGCTCGGGCACATGGGACTGGACGAACAGGGTGGACTTTTCGATGTCGATGCCGCCGGCGATGTACTGAGCCACCGTGACCCGGGTGCGCCGGGCGAGGTCCGCGGGGTCGTACTGCACCGTGATGGCGTGCATGTCCGGGACGAAGTAGATCGCCTCGTATTCGTCCTGCATGCCGACCCAGTTGACGAGCGCGCCCAAGTAGTTGCCCAGGTGCAGGGAATCCGCCGAGGGCTGCATGCCGGACAGCAGCCGCCGCCGCGTCGCCTGCGCGAGGCCGGAGGCGGCCGCCGGGCTGCCGCTGGTTTCGGGCTTTCCGCTGGTTTCAGTTGTGCTGGTCATCTCGTCCTTAGAACTGGTAGTCCACGACCACGGGGGCGTGGTCCGAGAAGCGGGCGTCATAGCTGGCGGCGCGGTCCACGACCGCGTGGGCGGCCAGCTCCGCGAGTTCGGGGGTGGCCATCTGGTAGTCGATGCGCCAGCCCGCGTCATTGTCGAAGGCCTGTCCGCGCCAGGACCACCAGGTGTAGGGCCCGGCCACGTCGCCGGCGAAGACGCGCTGGACGTCCTTCCAGCCGAACTCGTCGCCGAAGAACCGGTCGAAGTAGGCGCGTTCCTCGGGCAGGAACCCCGACTTCTTGACGTTGCCCTTCCAGTTCTTGATGTCCAGCGCGGTGTGTCCGACGTTCAGGTCACCGACGACCAGCGCGTAGTCCTTGCCGTTCCTCAGGTCGGCGAGGCGGCCGGCCATGACATCGAGGAAGCGGTACTTGTCCAGCTGCTTCGGTGTGTCCGCCTCGCCGGAGTGCACGTAGGCGCTGACGACGGTGAGCAGCTTGGTGCCCCCGGCGTCCGGGACTTCGAAGTCCGCCTCGACCCAGCGGCCGGAGGTCAGGAAGTATTCGTCCCCGATGTGGTCGCGGGTGGCGACCGGGGCCATGCGGGAGGCGATGGCGACGCCGGCGCGGCCCTTGGCTTCGGCCTCGGCGTGGAGGATGTGCCACCCGTCCCCGAGCAAGCTGCGGACGATTGCGTCCGGAGCTCGCACTTCCTGGAGGCAGAGGATGTCAACGTCCCGGTCCGCCAGCCAGTCCCCCATGCCGCGCTTGTAGGCAGCGCGGATGCCGTTGACGTTGACCGTGGCCACCCTCAGCCGGTGCCCCGCGGGCGTGGCTGCTGCCACTGCCGAGCCGGTGGTTTCCTCAATGACGCTTACGGGTGCCAAACTCACTCGACTACCTTACCCAAGCCCGTAGCTCAGTTGATAACCGTGCCCGTGACGGGCCCCTCGCCGTCGTTGTTCTTGATCATGCCGCGCCCGTTGTGCGCGGTGATCTCGATCGTCTCGATCGCCCGGGCCACCATGCCCTCGTCCCTGCCCAGATGGTCGCGGATCACTTGGGCCTGCACCTGCACGATCTTGAAGCTGTGGTCCAGCTTCTCGTCGCGCACCGAGTTGGCCCGGGCCACGTGTTCCTCCACCAGCGTGGTTGTACCGGGCGAAGCGGCGGCCTGCTGCGCGGCGAAGCCGGCCTGCGCGGTCGCGAACTTCTCCTTGGCCTTCCTGGTGGCGCCGCGGACGCTGAAGACCACGAACGCGGCCAGCACCAGCCAGCCAAGGGCGATGATGGCCACGATCCAGCCGATCACATCGTTCTGGTTGGCCGCGAACACCACGGCGAAGAGGAACACCAGCACCATCACGGCGATGCCGATGTTTCCGGCCTTGAAGGGGACGGCCCGGCTGGCGGACGTATTCGGGGATGAGCTGCCCAAGGATTGCATGCGCCTATTCTCTCAAATCGGGGCCGCTGCCGCGGCCGGCTTCCACCGCAGGCGAACGGGCGCCGGCGGTTGCCCGCTCGCCTGCCGTCACGCCGCGGGAGTCCATCCCAGGTGCGGCGCGATGCGGGTGGTGATCCGTTCCAGCGTCCGACTGTGGAAAACTTCTGCAGCCAGCCCCTGAAGCAGGCCTAATAGTGGGATGAACCGCCGTGTCCCGCTGCCGGAGCCGCTCGGCTCAAGGCCCTTCCTGCTCTCCGAGTCGGATGGCTTGGGCGTACCGCGGCGCCGCACCGCCGCGAACGATGTGCGCACTCCAAGCCGGGCCATTCGTGTCCCGGTTGGAGTGGACCTGTCGCTGCTCCAACGATGCCGGCCCTATACGGATGTCACCGCAGGCTCCGTGATCAGCCATCTCACCGCAGCCCGAATCCATGGCTTCCCGATGCCTGTCGGCTTTGAATGTCCACCGCTTCTGGATGTGTCGCGTCCGCGTGGAGCAGCGGCTCCGCGGCGGAAGTATGTCCGGGGAAGGCGCCTTCGGATGGACGAGGGTGACATCGTCATGCTGGATGGCGTCGCGGTGACATCAAGGGCGCGGACCTGGTTGGACCTGGCCAGCATATTCGGCGTGGAGGATCTGGTGGTCATAGCCGACGACTTGGTCTCCGAGCACAACCGGAACTTCGGCCCGGCCCGGGAGGCGAAGGTGCCACTCGGCGAGTTGCGTGCCTACATCGCGTCGAAGTCGCGTGTCCCCGGGCTGGGAAGGTGCCGAAAGGCCCTGGCCTTGGTCCGTGTCGGCGTCGACTCGCCGCCGGAATCACGTCTGCGGATGATGCTGCAGCGGGCCGGCCTCCCGGAGTTCCACCCGAACTATCCCATCTGCGACGCATCCGGGTACCCGAGGATCTGGACGGATTTGGGCTGTCCCGAATTCCGGACCTGCGTGGAATACGAGGGCACGCATCATTTGTCCCCGGAGCAGCAGGCCTCCGACCATGACCGCGATTACACCACGTCATCATTGCTGTGGCATCAGGCGAAGATCAACAAAACGGACATGAAGCGCGGCGAAGCCCACGTGGTGGGCAAGGTCAGCCGAATGCTGAGGCGCGGCGGTTGGGAGCAGGACGCGGCGTAACCCTGTAGAAGGACGAGCTAGCGTGACCCTGCAGATAGGGCGTGACTCTGCAGAAAGACGAGCTAGCGTGACCCTGCAGATAGACGGGCTAACGTGACTTTGGGGGAGCCTAGGCGGCAGGCTCTCAGCGAGAACGAAGCCGCGGTGTTTCCCCCCGGGGCCGCCGATTTCGTGGGCCCATCGATGGTTTCGTGAGCAGATCAATACAGTGTTGAGGTCCCATACTGGGCTGATCTGCGCACGAGACGGGCCGACGCCTGTTGAACGGGGCTGATCTGCGCACGAGACGGGCCGCCGCCGTTGCTGGCCGGGCTGTGCCGGCCAAGAAGGCTGCCCCGGCCGCCTCGCCGGCAGGACGCTGTGCCGGCAGGACGCTGTGCCGGCCAAGAAGGCTGCCCGGCCGACGCACGCCGTCCATGAAATAGGAAGCAGCGTCCTACTTCAGGAACAGCGTGCGCAGGCGGCCTGTGGTCAGCACCAGCCCGAGTCCGATCATGACCACGTAGTAGAGAACGTGGATGCCGGTGGCCGCGGTGAACGCGCCGGCGCTGATCTGGCGCAGCAGCTCCACGCCATGCCACAGCGGCATCGCCTGGACCAGCCACTGGATCGGCTCCGGGTAGACGCTGAGCGGGTAGAACGTGGCGGAGAACAGGAACATCGGCAGCATGATGAAGTTGATCCAGTCCATCTGCTGGAACGTCTTCATGAAGCTGGTGATGCCCATCCCGAACGAGGCGAAGCCGAAGGCGATCAGCACGGAGGCCGGGATCATCAGCAGCGCCCACGGCGTGGTGAGCAGGCCCATCATGCCCATGACCGCGGTGAAGCCGGTGGCATAGAGTGCGCCGCGGAGCAGGGCCAGCGTGATTTCGCCCAGCGCTACGTCCAGCGGACCCAGCGAGGTGTTCAGCATGCCTTGGTAGAGCTTGGCGAAGTTGAGCTTGAAGAACACGTTCCAGGTCGAGTCGTACACCGCGCCGTTCATCGCGGACACCGCCAGCAGCGCCGGCGCGATGTAGGCGATGTAGCTGATTTCGGTGCCGCCCGGCCCCTCCACGGTTCCCACCAGCGAGCCGAGCCCGATTCCCATGGCAATCAGGTACAGCACCGGTTCGACGAAGCCGCTGGCCATGACCGCCCAGTTGCTCCCCCAGGTCGCCTTCAGCCCGCGTCCGACGACGGCACGGACGTTTCCGGAGTAGAGGGAACCGAGGGGGCGGCGCGCGGGGCTCGGCCGGAGCCTGCCGGCGGGCGGGAGCGCCTGCCCGGCCTCGTCATTGCGGAGGCTCAAGTGCCCAGCCTCCTGGTGTAGTTGCGCTTGGCCAGGACCCAGCCGGCGGCGGCCAGGACGGCGAGGTAGAGCACGTGCGCCGCGGTCAGCCAGGCCGGTTCGGCATAGCCGTAGCTGAGCACCCGGCCGAGCTCGGTGGAGTGCCACAGCGGCGAGATCCAGCCGATCCACTGCACGGCCCACGGCATCGACGCAAGCGGGAAGAAGGTGCCGGAGAACAGGAAGAGCGGCATGACCACGAAGCGCTGCACCATGGCGAACTGGCCCTTGTCCTCGACGATGCTGGAGGCGTACGCCATCAGCGGCAGCCCGAAGGCCATGCCGCCCAGGGCCGCGGAGAAGATCATCAGCCAGCCGGCGGGGTCGGGGACGGCGCCGAACAGCAGCAGGAACAAGTAGTAGAGCCCGGTCGTCAGGAGCAGCCGGAACAGCACGCCGAGGCTGTGCCCGTTGACCAGCTGCGCGCTGGAAAGCGGCGACGCGTTCGGGCCGTAGTAGGTCCGGCGCCACTTGAAGCCGGACATCACCGAGTAGGTGTTCTCCTCGGCGGCGACCATGATGCCGGCCGTCGCGAGCAGCGCGGGTGCCACGAACACCAGGTAGGGCAGGCTGTCACCGCTGCCGCCGCCGAGGGAGGCTCCGGTGTTCGCGTCGATCAGCGTCGCGAGCCCGACGCCCATGGCGAAGAGGTACACGAGCGGCGTCCCGACGGCGGTCATCACCACGGTCCAGCCGTAGCCGCGCATCGTGCGCAGCCAGTGCTCGGCGAAGTACAGGGAGCCGAACCGCCGCGCCCTGGCGGCGGACTCTTCCGGGGTCAGCGGCACCCGCAGGGAAAGCAGCGGCGCCGTCGCGTCGGCCTCCCGGAGCGTGGGCCGCTGCGGGTCAGTCAACGAGGCTCCTGCCGGTCAGCCGGAGGAATACGTCCTCCAGGCTCGAGCGGCGCACCAGCGAGGTCACCGGATGAAGCCCCCGGTAATGGACCTGCTCAAGGGCCGCTTCGCCGTCGTTCGCGTAAATCAGGACCCGGTCCGGCAGGGTCTCGAGCCGTTCGCCGATGCCCTCCAGCTGGCCCGCGACGGTGGAGTTGCGCTGCGACCCGAAGCGCAGCTCCAGCACCTCCCGCGTGGAGTACTCGTGGATCAGCGACGCCGGCGAACCTTCTGCCATGATCCGGCCCTTGTCGACGACGATCAGCCGGTCGCAGAGCTGCTCCGCCTCGTCCATGTAGTGCGTGGTAAGCACCAGCGTCACGCCCTGCTCCTTCAGCCGGAACAGCCGGTCCCAGAGGATGTGGCGGGCCTGCGGGTCCAGGCCGGTGGTCGGCTCGTCCAGCAGCAGGATCTTCGGCTCGTTGATCAGCGAGCGGGCGATGGTCAGCCGGCGCTTCATGCCGCCGGAGAGCGAGTCCACCCGTGCCTTCGCTTTGTCGGTCAGCTGCGCGAACTCCAGCAACTCGTCCGCCTTGGGCCGCAGGTAGCTGTAGGGCAGGCCGAAGTAGCGGCCGTAGACGATCAGGTTGTCGCGGACCCGGATCTCGTCATCCAGGTTGTCCTGCTGCGGCACCACGCCCAGATGGGCCCGCACCTCCGGCCCGTTCCGTTCCGGGTCCAGCCCCATGATGGACAGCTCGCCCGAGGTGCGCTGCGAGACGCCGCCGATCATCCGCATCGTGGTGGACTTGCCGGCGCCGTTGGGCCCGAGCAGGCCGAAGGACTCCCCCGCCGGCACGTCGAAGGAGATGCCGTCGACCGCGGCGAAATCCCCGTACCTTTTGGCGAGGTCGCGGGCCGAAATCACGGTCTTGGTCAGCTGTTTCGGGACTGTGGCATGGGACACGCCACCAGCCTAGAACAGCACCGCGATTGAGGAAAGCCAATCGATGTCCGATTTGCTTGACTTATCCACTTTCACCAACAACACTGGCCCTATTCGAGCCCCTCGAGGATGCGGGGCGCATGTTGGGGATGTGGTGCATATGCAAATTCCTGCTGCCTTCGATTATGTCCGTGCCAGCAGCATCGACGACGCCCTGGCGCTGCTGCAGCAGCACGGCCCGGAGTCCCGTGTGCTGGCCGGAGGGCACAGCCTGCTGCCCATGATGAAGCTCCGGCTGGCCCGGCCCGAGTGGCTGATCGATATCAATGAACTCACCGAGCTGGACTACATCCGGCAGGACGCGGACGTGCTGCGCATCGGCGCGATGACCAGGCATACCACGCTGCTCGAATCCTCCGACGTGGGCCGGCTCTTTCCGATCGTCCGCGACGCCGAGCAGGTGATCGCCGATCCCGTGGTCCGCAACCGCGGCACGATAGGCGGCTCGCTCTGCCAGGCGGATCCGGCCGAGGACCTTTCCACGGTGTGCAGGGTGCTGCGGGCCGAGGCCGTGATCCGGGGGCCGAACGGCGAGCGCGTGCTCCGAATGGACGAGTTCCACCGCGGCCCGTACGAGACGGCGCTCGAACAGACCGAGCTGCTGTGCGAAGTCAGGCTGGACGTCCGGCAGCGTTCCGGCAGCGCCTACGAGAAGGTCGAGCGCCGCGTCGGCGACTGGGCCGTGGCCGCCGCGGGGGCAGCGGTCGCACTGGCACCGGACGGAACGATCGATGACGCCGCCGTCGGGCTTACCGCCGTCGGGCTGGAGGGTACCGCGACGGAAGCGGAAACGCTGCTGCGGGGGAAACATCCCTCCGAGGAGCTGTTCGCCGAGGCGGGCCGGGCGGCCGCGGCGGCGTGCGACCCGGTGGCGGACCAGCGCGGACCGGTGGACTACAAGAGGCATCTGGCCGACGAGCTCACCCGGCGGGTCCTGCGCCGGGCGTGCCAGCGCGCCGGCGCGGAACGGGAAGGCTGAACGATGCAGGTCAGCATGAAAGTCAATGGCGAAGACGTCACGCGCGAGATCGAACCACGGGTCCTGCTGGTCCACTTTATCCGCGAGGAGCTCGGGCTCACCGGCACGCACTGGGGCTGCGACACCACCAACTGCGGCACCTGCGTGGTCCTGCTGGACGGGCAGCCGGTGAAATCCTGCACCGTCCTCGCCGCCTCGGCGGCCGGGCACGAAGTCCGGACGGTGGAAGGGCTGGCTTCGAACGGGTCGCTGGATCCGGTGCAGCAGGGCTTCATGGCCGAGCACGGGCTGCAGTGCGGGTTCTGCACGCCGGGCATGATGCTCACCGCCCGGGCCCTGCTGGACAGGAATCCGCACCCGGACGAGCTGCAGATCCGGCAGGCCATTTCCGGACAAATCTGCCGCTGCACGGGCTACGCCACGATCGTGCGCTCCGTGCAGTGGGCGGCGGAGCATCCGGCCGGCGCCGGGGACGCACCCGGCACCGGGACCGACGAGGAGGAGGTGCGGGCATGACCAGCACCCAGGACCATCCGGCCAACCCGGCTGCCGGGGATCCGGACCGGCCGGTCGGCTTCGGCCGGATCCAACGCAAGGAAGATCCCCGGTTCATCCGGGGCAAGGGCCGCTACATCGACGACATCGTGCTGCCGGGCATGCTGCACGGGGCCATCCTGCGCTCGCCCGTGGCGCACGCGCGGCTCGTCTCGATCGACACTACCGCCGCGGCGGCGCATCCCAAGGTCAAGGCCGTGGTCACCGGCAAGGACCTCGAGGGCCTCAAGCTGGCGTGGGCGCCGACGCTGTCGGCCGATGTGCAGGCAGTGCTGGCCACGGACAAGGTCCGCTTCCAGGGCCAGGAGGTGGCCTTCGTGGTCGCCGAGGACCGCTACGCCGCCCGGGACGCGCTGGAGCTGATCGAGGTGGAGTACGACATCCTGCCTCCGGTGGTCAACGCGCGGCGAGCGCTGGACGCGGACGCGCCGGTCATCCGGGACGACATCGAGGGCCGCGCCGACAACCGGATCTTCGACTGGGAGATGGGCGACGCCGGCGCCACCGACGCGGTGTTCGCGCGGGCCGACGTGACGGTTGCCCAGGAGATGGTCTATCCGCGCGTGCATCCGGCCCCGATGGAGACCTGCGGCGCCGTGGCGGACTTCGATCCGATCGACGGCGGCCTGACGCTGTACGAAACGACGCAGGCCCCGCACGCCCACCGGACGCTCTACGCCATGGTGGCCGGCATCCCCGAGCACAAGATCCGCGTGGTTTCGCCGGACATCGGCGGCGGTTTCGGGAACAAAGTGGGCATCTATCCGGGCTACATCCTGGCCGTCGTCGGTTCGATCCTCACCGGCAAGCCGGTCAAGTGGGTCGAGGACCGGTCGGAGAACCTGATGTCCACCTCCTTCGCCCGGGACTACCTGATGAAGGGCGAAATCGCCGCCACCCGGGACGGGAAGATCCTGGCCGTCCGCACCAGCGTGCTGGCCGACCACGGAGCGTTCAACGCCACCGCCCAGCCGACCAAGAACCCGGCCGGCTTCTTCAGCATCTTCACCGGCAGCTACGACCTTGAGGCCGCCTACTGCTCGGTCACCGGCGTGTACACCAACAAGGCCCCCGGCGGCGTCGCCTACGCCTGCTCGTTCCGCGTCACCGAAGCCGTCTACCTGGTGGAGCGGATGGTGGACGTGCTGGCCGCGAAGCTGCAGATGGACCCGGCCGAACTGCGGCTGAAGAACTTCATCCGGCCCGAGCAGTTCCCCTACAAGAACAAGACCGGCTGGGAATACGACTCGGGCAACTATGCGCCGGCGATGCGGCTGTCCATGCAGCTGGCGGGCTACGAGGACCTGCGGCGCGAGCAGGCGGAGAAGCGCGAACGCGGCGAACTGATGGGCATCGGCGTCTCCTTCTTCACCGAGACCGTCGGCGCCGGCCCGCGGAAGCATTTCGACATCGTCGGCCTGGGCATGGCGGACGGCGCCGAACTGCGGGTGCATCCGACCGGCAAGGCCGTGGTCCGGCTCTCGGTGCAGTCGCAGGGGCAGGGGCACGAAACCACGTTCGCGCAGATCGTCGCCGAGGAGCTCGGCATCCCGCCGGAGGATATCGACGTGGTGCACGGCGACACGGACCAGACCCCGTTCGGCCTGGGCACGTACGGCAGCCGGTCGACACCGGTCAGCGGAGGCGCCGTCGCCCTGGTCGCCCGCAAGGTGCGGGAGAAGGCCAAGTTCATCGCCGCGGCGATGCTGGAGACGCGGGCCGAGGACCTGGAATGGGAAAAGGGCCGCTGGTTCGTCAAGGGCGATCCGGGCGCCGGCAGGACCATCGCCGAGATCGCGCTGGCCGCCCACGGCACACTCGCGCTGCCCGAAGGCATCGACGGGAACCTGGACGCGGAGGTGACGTATGACCCGCCGAACCTGACGTTCCCGTTCGGCGCCTACATCTGCGTGGTGGACGTGGACCCGGGGACGGGACGGGTCAAGGTCCGCCGCTTCATCGCCGTCGACGACTGTGGCACTCGGATCAACCCGATGATCATCGAGGGCCAGGTCCACGGCGGGCTCACGGACGGCGTGGGGATGGCGCTGATGGAGATCATCGAATTCGACGACGACGGCAACTGCCTCGGCGGCTCCTTCATGGACTACCTGATTCCCACCGCGATGGAGGTGCCCGACTGGGAGACCGGCTTCACCGTGACCCCTTCGCCGCACCATCCCATCGGAGCGAAGGGCATCGGCGAATCCGCCACCGTGGGCTCGCCGCCGGCCATCGTCAATGCGGTGGTGGACGCGCTGGCTCCCTTCGGCGTCACGCATATGGACATGCCCTGCACACCGGCCCGCGTCTGGGAGGCCATGCAGGGCCGGGCAACCCCGCCGGTGTGACATGGCGCGGCAGAGCGAAGCGCTGTCGGCGCGGACCAGGGAACTGGAGGACCGGCGGGAACCGCACGTCCTGGCCACGGTGGTGCGCGCCCAGCATCCCAGCAGCGCGCACCCCGGGGACACCGCCGTGATCCTGGCGGACGGCAGCATCGAAGGCTTCGTCGGCGGCAACTGCGTGGAGGCCTCCGTCCGTGACAACGGCCTGCGCGTGCTCGCCGGCGGCGAACCGCTGCTGCTGCGCGTCCTGCCCGGCCCGCTTCCGGACGATCCCGGCGAGGGAGCCGTCAACGTGGCGAACCCCTGCCTGAGCGGCGGCGCCGTGGAGATCTTCCTGCAGCCCCGGCTGCCGGCTCCGCGGGTGCTGCTGGTCGGGACTTCCCCGACGGCCCAGGCGTTGCAGGCCATGGCAGAGGTGCTGGGCTTCGAAACCGAACTGGCGGAAGGGACCGCGCTGTCACCGACCGCAGCGGATGCCGCCGTGATCGTGGCCTCGCACGGCGCGGCCGAAGAGCCGGCGCTCGAAGCCGCGCTGCGGGCCGGCGTCCGGTATATCGCTCTGGTCGCGAGCGGCCGGCGCGGCTCCGACGTGCTGGCCTCGCTCGACGTCTCCGATGCCGACCGGGCGCGCGTGCACTGTCCCGCGGGGCTCGCCCTCGGCGCCCGGACGCCGGCGGAGACCGCCCTGTCCATCCTGGCGGAACTGGTTGCGGAACGCCGCCTGCGCAGCCCCGCACCCTCCCTGCAGCCGGCCGCCGCCCCGGCCACCGCCGTCGACCCCGTCTGCGGCATGAGCGTCGCGGCCGTCGACGCCAGCCTGCACGCGGAACACGCGGGCACCACGGTCTACTTCTGTTCGCCCGGCTGCCGCAAGGCGTTCCTGGCCGCACCGGAGCGCTATGCCAAAGCCTCCTGACCCGCGGACCGCAGGCCTGGTCCTGGCCGCCGGCGCCTCGCGGCGGCTCGGCCGGCCCAAGCAGCTGCTGCCCTATGCCGGCGGCACCGTGCTCGGCGCCGTCCTGCAGACCGTCCGCCGCTGCGGGTTCGACCAGCTCCTCCTGGCCCTGGGCAGTTCGGGGGAGGAAATCCGCCGGCAGGTGGACACCACGGGCTTCGAACTGGCCGACAACCCGGACTTCGGCTCGGGCTGCTCCTCGTCGATCGCCGCGGCCCTGCCGGCCCTGCACCCCGGCACGGAGCTGCTGGTGCTGCTGCTCGGGGACCAGCCCGCCGTACGGGCGGAAAGCGTGCGGCTCCTGCTGGCCGGACGCGGCGATGCCCCGCTGGCCGTCTGCCGCTACGAGGACGGCATCGGCCATCCCTTCGCCTTCGCCCGCGGCGTCTTCGGCGATCTGGCCGCCCTGCACGGCGACAAGGGCGTATGGAAAATGCTGGACCGGCGGGCGGACGAGGTCGCGAAGGTTCCGGTGCCGGGCCGGATCCCGCCGGATATCGATACCGAGGCGGACTACGAGCGGGCGCTGGCCAGGCTGCGGAGCGCATGATGGGCACCCCGGAGGAAGGCCCGCGGGAGGAGTTGCGGCAGCGTTTCCCGGACCCTGCCGCGCTGGCGGGCGCCCTGGACGACGTGGACTACCTGGCCGATGACGGCCTGGCCACCGCCCTCTTCCTCGCGCTGCGGCTGCCCCAGCCGATCCTGCTCGAAGGCGAGGCCGGCGTGGGCAAGACGGAGGCGGCCAAGGCGCTGGCCCGGGTGCTGGACACGCCGCTGTTCCGGCTGCAGTGCTACGAAGGGATCGACGCCGGCGAGGCCCTCTACGAGTGGAACCACCAGCGCCAGCTGCTGGGCATCAGGCTCGCCGAGATGCACGAGGACAGCCTCGACGAATCGGATCTGTTCTCCGGGCGGTACCTGTTGCGCCGGCCGCTGCTGCAGGCCATCGAGCATCCCGGTCCGCGGCCGGCCGTCCTGCTGCTGGATGAGATCGACCGGGCCGACGCCGAGTTCGAGGCGTTCACCTTCGAGCTGCTGGCCGAGGCCGCGGTCACCATACCGGAGCTCGGCACCATCCGCGCACTCCACCCGCCCATCGTGGTGCTGACCTCAAACCGGACCCGGGACCTGCACGATGCCCTGACCCGCCGCTGCATCTACCACTGGATCGACTACCCGCCGGCCGAGCGGATCGCCAGGATTGTCCGCCGCAAGGTGCCCGGCAGCGCCGCTCCGATCGCGCTGGAGGCGGCCGCTGCCATCACCCGGCTGCGCGCCCTGGACCTGGTCAAGCCGCCCGGCATCGCCGAAGCGATCGACTGGGCCTCCGCCCTGGACGTGCTGGGGACGGAGCATCTCGACGCCCGCGCCGTGGAACAGACCTGGGGCGCCGTCCTGAAGAACCGGGAGGACCTGGCCGCGGCGAAGGAACGCGGAGCGGCGTGGCTGGCCGGAGGCAGCCATGGCTGAGACCGCGCTCCGCCGCCTTGAGCCCGCCGAGCTGGCTTCGGCCCTCGTCGCCGCCCTGCACCGCGCCGGCGCCGGCGGTTCGCCCGAACGCGCCGTCTGGCTCGCCCAGGCGCTGCGCCTGGTGCCGCCGGCTACCCGCGCCAGCCTCTACTGGACCTGCCGCACCGTCCTGGTCTCGGGCAAGGATCAGCTTCCGCTCTTCGACGCCGTGTTCGCCGCGGTCTTCGGTGAGTACGACGACGATGCGGAGCTCATGGGAGCCAGGGGCGAGAAGAACGCGCCGGCGCCGGAACAGCGTCCAGGCAGCCGCCGGACCCCGGCCCGTGAAGGGGCGGCGCCAGCGGTTCAGCCCGGTCCCGCTGCCCCGCCTGCTCCGGCTCCCCCGGCGGCGGGCAGCGGCGGCGACGGACCGGACCGGGAGGCCATCCTGCTGACGGCCTCCGCCGAGGAGCGGCTGCACACCACGTCCTTCGCCGAACTGACCGAGGACGAGCAGGCGCAGCTGCGCCTGCTCATCGGCCGCCTCCGGCTCGCCGCACCGGTCCGGCAGGCCCGGCGGACCCGCCCGACGGCCCGCGCCGTGGGCCGGCTGGACCTGCGCCGCACGGCACGGGCCGCACGGCGTACCGGCTCCGATCCGGTCCGGCTGGTCTTCGCCCGCCGCCGGCAGCAGCCGCGCAGGCTGGTCATGCTCTGCGACGTGTCCGGTTCCATGGAGGCCTTCACCCGGGCCTACCTCACGGTGCTGCAGGCCGCGGTGGCTTCCGCGAAGGCCGAGGCCTTCGTGTTCGCCACCCGGCTGACCCGGCTCACCCGGCAGCTGGCCACGCATGGCCCGGACCAGGCCCTCGCGCGGGCAGCGGCCGGAGCCGAGGACTGGTCGGGCGGCACCCGGCTGGCGGACGGGCTCCGGAGCTTCATCGACGCGCACGGCCGGCGCGGAGCCGCGCGGGGCGCCGTCGTCGTTATTTTCTCCGATGGCTGGGCGCAGGATGACCCGGCGGACGTGGCGGCCCAGATGGCACGGCTGCGGAGGCTGGCGTTCCGGATCATCTGGGTCAATCCGCGCAGGGCCGCGCCCGGCTACCAGCCGCTGGCCGGGGGCATGGCCGCGGCGCTGCCGTTCTGCGATGCCTTTGTCAGCGGCCACAGCTACGACGCGCTCGCCGAACTGGCATCCGCCATCCGTTCTGGCGCCGCCGCCGGACCCGCTACCGCGACACGAAGGATACTGTGATGGATCTCGAGCGTACTTTCACCGTCAACGCACCGATCGCCACCGTGTGGGATGCCCTGATGGACATCGAACGCGTGGCCGGCTGCGTGCCCGGGGCGCAGGTGCTGCAGAAGCTCTCCGAGGACACCTACCAAGTGGGCATGAAGGTCAAGCTGGGACCGGTCAGCATGCAGTACAAGGGAACGCTCAACGTGGTGGAACGCGACGAGGCCGCCCGCCGCGCCGTCATGGAGGGCCAGGCGCAGGAGACGCACGGGCAGGGGACGGCCAAGGCCCGGGTTGACCTGCGGCTGGCGGAGGAGGGAAGTACGACGACGGGAACGGCCGCCGCGGCCATCACGCTCTCCGGGAAGGCCGCGGTGATGGGCCGCAGCGTGATCGGCAGCGTCGCCGACCAGCTGCTCGGCGTCTTCACGGGTAATCTGCAAAGCATGCTGAACTCTTCCAGCGGTCCCGCGGCGGACGGGTCGTCGCAGCAGCCGGCGCGGCCGGACGGGACCGCCGCACCTGCCGAGACCACGGCCGCACCCGCCGGGAACACCGTCCCGCCCGCTTCCGGCGGCTCTGCGGTCCCGGCGGCTTCCGCTGCCTCCGCCGGCGATCTACCGACGGCTGCCCCCGCGGAAACCACCGCCCCAACCGGAACCTTCCCCGGAACGAACGCCCCGCCGTCGTCCGCGGACTCCGGCCTGGACGCCCTGGCCGTGGCCAGGGGAATGCTCGCGGACCAGCTGGCGAACCCGGGCAAGGTCCTCGCCCTGCTCGCGGCGGCAGCAGTGCTCGGCTACCTCGCCGGCCGCTGCTCCCCCGGGCGCCGCGGGAGCCGCCATGCGTGATGTCCTCCAGGTGCTGCTGCGGGACTGGCGGGCCGGCGGAACCGCGGGCCTGGCCACGGTGGTGCGGACCTTCGACTCCGCGCCGCGGCCGGCCGGCGCCTCGATGCTGGTGGCCTCGGGCGGCGAGGCCGTGGGGTCGGTCTCCGGCGGCTGCGTGGAGGCGGCGGTCTACGAGCTGGCCACCGAGGTGGTGCAGCGGGGCCGGCCAGAGCTGGTGCGCTACGGCATCAGCGACGATGACGCGTTCGCGGTGGGGCTGACCTGCGGCGGCATCATCGACGTGTTCGTGGAACCGGTGTCCCGGCAGACCTTCGCGGACCTGGAGGACGTCGGGGCCGATGTCGAGGCGTCGCGGCCGGTCGCCGTCGCCACCGTGATCGAGCATCCGGACGAGGCATGGCTGGGCCGGCATCTGGTGGTCCGCCCGCACGGTTTCGACGGCGACCTGGGGTCCGAGCGGGCCAACCATGCGGTCAGCGACGACGCCCAGGGCCTCCTTGCCGCCGGCCGCAACACCACGCTGACGTATGGTCCGGACGGCGAGCGCCGCGGCGAGGGCATGCGGGTGTTCTTCTCCAGCTTCGCCCCGCGGCCGCGGATGCTGGTGTTCGGCGCCATCGATTTCGCCGCGGCGCTGGCCCGGATGGGCAGCTACCTTGGCTACCGCGTGACGGTCTGCGACGCCCGGCCCGTTTTCGCGACGCCGGCGCGTTTCCCGGAGGCCGACGAGGTCATCGTCGACTGGCCGCACCGCTACCTCGCCGGGCAGCTGGACGAGGAACTGGTCGACGCGCGGACGGTGGTGTGCGTGCTCACCCACGATCCGAAGTTCGACGTGCCGCTGCTGGAAGTCGCCCTGCGGGCCGGACCGCTGGCCTACATCGGGGCGATGGGGTCCCGGCGCACGCACGAGGACCGGCTGGCCCGGCTGCGCGAGGCCGGGCTCACCGACGAGGAGCTGGCCCCGCTGCGCAGCCCGGTCGGCCTGGACCTCGGCGCGCGCACGCCGGAGGAGACCGCGGTGTCCATCGCAGCCGAGATCATTGCAGAGCAGTGGGGCGGCAGCGGCCGGCCCTTGGGCAGCCTGGACGCCCGGATCCACCACGACGAGATCCACGAGCCGTCCTCCGGGGCGGGCAGCGGGCTAACGACGGCGGGAGGCGGACCCTAGCTTCCGCCTTCCGTCCCCGGCGGGGACTGCTGCGTGTTCGGCGCGGCGCTGGCGGCGAAGGCGACCATCGCCTCCGCGCGGTCGGTCAGCCTGATGGACTCGGGCCAGATCATCTTCACCGCCACGGGCCTGACCGCCGGGCTGATCGGCTTGGCGACCACGGTCCGGCCTTCGTAGGAGCGGTCCACCGCCGGCCGCTGCACCAGGACCGAGTAGCCCACTCCCCTGCCCACCAGCGAGCGCGTGAGTTCGAAGTCGCGGGTCCGGTAGCGGATGTCGGGCCGGACACCGGCCTTCTCGAAGAGCGACATCGTGTGGTGGCTGCTCGGCGGTGCATCCAGCAGGATCATCGGATCCTCGGCCAGCTCGGCCAGGGTAACGTCGGGCCGGTCCGCGAGGCGGTGCGAGGCCGGCAAGAGCACGTAGGCGGGAACTTCGTAGAGCAGGACCGAGCCGAGTCCCGGCCGCAGGTCCATGTCGTAGACGATGGCCAGGTCCATATCGCCGGCCAGCAGCCGCTCCTGGATCACGTCCTGGGCGCCTTCCACGAAGTCGAGGCCGACCTGGGGATGGTTGACGCTGAACCCCTCGATCAGCACGGGCAGGATCGTCGGCGCGACGGTCTGGTAGCAGCCGATGACCAGCGGCCCCGCCAGTTCGCGTCCGCCGCTCGCGGTGCTCAGCTCCAGCTCCTCGGCGGCCCGCAGCAGCTCGGCGGCCCTGGCGTTCAGGTAGCTGCCGGCCGGGGTCAGCGAGACGCCGTGGGCCTTACGCCTGACCGTCAGCTGCGTGCGGAAGATCCTCTCCAGCTCGGTCACCGCCGCGGCGACCGCCGTCTGCGAAACGTGCAGCTTCGCCGCCGCCGCCGAAATCGAGCCCGCGTCCGCCACCGCTGTGAAGTAGGCCAGCTGCCGCAGGGTGTAGCGCGCCATGTTCGCCCTCCCTCCATTCCAAATCATCCAACGCCGTCCCGGGCCGCCCACAACATCCGACCATTCATTCCCCTGTTTTTCCGAGGAGATATCCCGCTTCTTTGAACTTTACCTGCGGATATGGGTCGGGCCACACTCGTGTGAGAGACAAAGCACAGCACCGGCGTCGTACCCGTCGGCCGCAGGCAGAAAGTTGCCTGCGCGTACGCGACAGCCGCAGCACAGCAGAGCAAAGGAGCCGCACATGACCGCCGAAGCACTCGAGGCCTGGCCCGTTCCCACCGCGGACTGGGTGACCATCCCGGACCTGCACCGCAATCCCTTCCCGATCTTCCGCAAGATGCGCGACGAGGCCCCGGTGCACTGGGTTCCCGCAGTCAATCGCTACATGGTCACCAGCTACGAGGCCTGCCACATCATCGAGAACGACCAGGAGATTTTCTCGGCCAACGAGACGAACTCACTAATGAAGCGGGCCATGGGCCACTCGATGCTGCGCAAGGACGATCCGGAGCACGACGTGGATCGCAAGTCCTACGGCTCGGTGCTGCGGCCCAAGGCCATCAAGGAGCACTGGAACGCCATCTTCCAGGCCAACAGCGACAAGTACCTCGCCCGGTTCAAGGCCGCCGGCCCCGGCGCCGACCTGATCCGGGAGTACGCCGCGCCCTACGCCGCCGAAAACCTCCGCCTCATCATGGGCTTCCACAACGCCACCCAGGAGGACATGCAGCGCTGGTCGCAGACCATGATCAACGGCACCGGCAACTACGCGGACGATCCGGAGGTCTGGGCCGCCTCGGAGCAGTCCTACAACGAGGTCGACGACGCGATCGACGAGATCCTGCCCTACCTGCGCAAGAACCCGGACGCCAGCCTGCTCTCCGGCATGACCAGCATGCCGATCCCGCTGGAGGCCATCCGCGCCAACATGAAGATGACCATCGGCGGCGGCCTCAACGAGCCCCGTGACGTCCTCGGCGTCGCGGTCTGGGCGCTGCTCTCGAACCCTGAGCAGCTGGACCGCGTGCTGGCCGACACCTCGCTCTTCCCCGCCGTCTTCGAAGAGTCCGTCCGCTGGGTCGCGCCGATCGGCATGTACCCGCGCGAGACCACCCGCGACACCGTGCTCGAGGGCGTGCAGCTGCCCAAGGGCGCCCGCCTCGGCGTCGTGGTCGGCGCCGCCAACCGCGACCCGAAGGTATTCGAAGACCCGGACAGCTTCGACATCTTCCGCGCCAAAAAGCCGCACCTGGCCTTCGGCGGTGGCAACCACTACTGCGCGGGGGCGTGGGTGGCGAAGGCCTCGGTCGCCGGCATTGCCCTGCCGCAGCTCTTCGCCGAACTGCCCGGCCTGCGGCTGGATCCCGCACAGCCCGCGGTCGACGCCGGCTGGGTCTTCCGCGGCATGACCTCCCTCCCCGTGCTCTGGGACAACAAGTAGTCCCGCCCCCCTACCGAAAGGCCAACACCATGGCGAAAATCAGCTTCCACCACTCCGACGGCAACGTTGACGTCCTGGACGTGGACCCCGGCACCTCGATCATGCGCGCCGCCGTGACCAACGGCGTCGCCGGCATCATCGGCGAGTGCGGCGGCCAGGCCATGTGCGCCACCTGCCACGTCTACGTCCGCCCCGGATACCTCGACGGGCTGCCGGAGATCGGCGACGACGAAGAGGAAATGCTGGACTGCACCACCGAGGAACGCGACGGCGACCGGTCCCGCCTCGGCTGCCAGCTCAAGGCCGGCGAAGCCTTCGATAGCATCGAAGTCGACCTTCCCGCCAGCCAGATCTGATCCGCTGCAGACTTAATCCACGAAAGGCAGCACGCATGACCTCCGAGGAACGCATCGTCATCGTCGGCAACGGCCAGGCCGGCATCCAGCTCATCGACTCCCTCCGCAGGGAGGGCTTCGCCGGGCCGGTCACGGTGATCGGCGAGGAGGAGCACTTCCCGTACCAGCGGCCCCCGCTGTCCAAGGACTACATGTCCGCCGATAAGGCCGCGTCCCCGCTGCCGCTGCGGGCGGAGAAATTCTTCGCAGAGAACGACGTCGACTCCCGCCTGGGCGTGCAGGTCACCTCCATCGACCGGTCCGGCCATACCGTGTCCCTGTCGGACGGCAGCACCCTCGGCTACTCGAAGCTGGTGCTCGCCACCGGGGCGGCCAACCGCGAACTGACGGTGCCCGGCGCCGGGGCCGACGGGATCTACGGCCTGCGGACCCTCGCCGACGCCGAAGCAGTGCAGGCGCAGCTCGAGAAGGCGGGCACCGTCGTCGTTATCGGTGCAGGCTTCATCGGGCTGGAGTTCGCCGCGGCCGCGCGGAGGCGCGGCCTGGCGGTCACCGTGCTCGAGTACGCGGACCGGCCGATGGCCCGCGCGCTGTCGCCGGTGACGAGC
This sequence comes from Arthrobacter sp. USHLN218, assembly GCF_037144715.1. Taxonomy (NCBI): domain Bacteria; kingdom Bacillati; phylum Actinomycetota; class Actinomycetes; order Micrococcales; family Micrococcaceae; genus Arthrobacter; species Arthrobacter sp. USHLN218. Next base: position 122,417 of record NZ_JBBCYT010000001.1, on the reverse strand, counting down.
GCCTGGTTCGCCGAGGCGCACCGCGGCCTCGGCGTGGACCTGCGCCTCGGTGAGGGCATCGCGTCCTTCGCCACGGACGACGGCGGCCGGGTCACCGCGGCGGTCAGCTCCACCGGCCGGACGTATCCGGCGGACCTGGTGCTCGTGGGCATCGGCGTCATCCCCCGCACGGAACTGGCCGAGGCCGCCGGCCTGCCCGTCGCCAACGGCATCCTCGTGGACAGCGCCATGCGGACCGAGGATCCGGACATCTTCGCGCTCGGCGACTGCGCCAACTACCCCAGCCACCACGCCGAAACCCGGACCCGGCTGGAGTCCGTGCAGAACGCCACCGACCAGGCGCGGCACACCGCCAAGTCCATCCTCGGCCGCCACGGCGATGCCGAGCACTACCGCGAGCTGCCGTGGTTCTGGTCCAACCAGGGCGACCTGCGGCTGCAGATCGCCGGCATCGTGCAGCCCGGGGACGAGACCGTGCTGCGCGGCGACCCGGCCGCCGGCAAGTTCTCCGTGTTCTGCTACCGCAAGGGCCGGCTCGCCGCCGTTGAGTCCGTGAACCAGCCGTCCGACCACATGGCCGCCCGGCGCCTGCTCGCCCAGGAACGGAGCCTGCCGCCGGAACAGGCCGCCGACCTTGCTTTCGATTTCAAGGCCTACTCCAAGGCAGCGGCCGCCGCGGCCTGAGAGCGCTGGGCCTCGCCGTGCAGGACCTCCACGGCGAAGCCCAGCACCGCCTCCGCCCGCGGACTGAGCCGCATCTCCTCCGGCCAGATCCCCACCACCGAGGTCCGCGAGGCCGGCGGACTGATAGGCCTCACCGCCACCGGCAGGCCCTCCAGCGACACGGCCGGTGAGTTCGGCCGCGACATCAGCAGCGCGTAGCCCAGGCCGCGCCCCACCATCGCCTGCACCAGCACCAGCTGCGGCATGTTCGTCAGGACCTTGGGCCGCAGCCCGCGCTCGGCAAAGACCTGGTAGGTATTCGCGGTGCTGGGGCTGGTGTCGTACATGATCAGCGGCTCGGCGGCGAGCTGAGCCAGGTCCACGCTCTCCTGCACGGCCAGCGGATGGCCGGGCGGGAGCACGGCTTCGAGTTCCGTCGCGTAGATGGTGCGCTGGCTGTAGCCGCCGGGCAGCAGCATGTCGTAGACGATGGCGAAATCCAGCAGCCCGGCATCCAGGGCGGGCAGCAGGTCGTCATGGGTGCCGATGGTGACGTCGATGCTGATCCCCGGGTAGGCCTCCGGCAGCCCCTGGAGAATGGCCGGAAGAACGTTGCTGGCAAAGCTGCCGAAGCAACCCAGCCGCACCGGCCCCTTCAGCTCGCCCGTGCGGCCGGCCAGGTCGTGGACCAGGCCGTCGGCCTCCTGCAGCAGCCGCCGTGCCCGCTGCGCAAAGAAGACGCCCGCCGGAGTCAGCTGCAGCCCGCGCGCCTTCCGCCGGACGCAGAGCTGCTCGCCCACCAGTTTCTCGAGCGCCGTAATCGCCTGCGAGAGCGCGGACTCCGAGATGCGCAGGCTCGCCGCGGCCGCGCTCAGGGTCGTGTGGTCCGGCAAGGCGGCGAAGAGTTCCAGCTGGCGGAGCGTGTAGTCCGGCATTGTTCAGTCCGATCAAAAAAGTAACGCGGTTTTATGAAGTTTACTGGAGGAAGATCACATGTGACACTGGCTACACCCGTGTAATACCTCAGGCCATGGCGACATGGCTTCCCGATAAGGAAACCTCATGAGCAATTCCGTCCGCGCGCACTCCGCTGCCGCCAATCAGCGGCGCGTGGCTTTTGCCACCATCGTCGGCACCACGGTGGAGTGGTACGACTTCTTCATCTATGCCACGGCCGCCGGCCTCGTCTTCGCCCAGCTGTTCTTCGAGCCCGCAGGCTCCCAGATCGGGCTGCTGCTCTCCTTCGCCTCGGTCGGCATCAGCTTCCTCTTCCGTCCGCTGGGCGCCTTCCTCGCCGGCCACTACGGCGACAAGATCGGCCGCCGCGCCATGCTCGTGCTGACGCTGCTGCTCATGGGCGGCGCCACGACCCTGATCGGCGTCCTGCCGACCTACGAGACCGCGGGCGTCATGGCACCCGTGCTGCTCCTGCTGCTCCGCATCGTCCAGGGCATCTCCGCCGGCGGCGAATGGGGCGGCGCGGTCCTGATGGCCGTCGAGCACGCCCCGAAGGACCGCCGCGGCCGGGCCGGGTCCTTCCCGCAGCTGGGTGTCCCGCTGGGCATGCTGCTCGCCTCCGGCATCACCGCCCTGATGACCGGCGTCATCTCCCCCGGCGACGCCTTCCTCGAGTGGGGCTGGCGCGCGCCGTTCCTGCTCAGCTTCGTGCTGATCATCGTCGGCTACATCGTCCGCCGCACGGTGGACGAGAGCCCGGTGTTCCAGGAGATCGCGGAGAAGAAGCAGCAGGCCAAGGTCCCCGTCGTCGAGCTCTTCAAGAAGCACTGGCTGCTGGTCATCCTGGCCGCGCTGGTCTTCGCGGGCAACAACGCGGCCGGCTACATGGCCACCGGCGGTTTCATCCCGAGCTACGCCACCAGCGACGCGGTCGGCCTGGAGCGCACCGATGTGCTGCTGGCCATCACCTTCGCGGCCGCCATGTGGTTCGTCTTCACCGCGCTGGCCGGCGTCCTGTCGGACAAGATCGGCCGCAAGAAGACCTACCTGATCGGCTTCTCCGCGCAGCTGCTGGCCGTCTTCCCGCTGTTCTGGCTGATCAACACGGGCTCGCTGGGCATGCTCTACCTGGCGCTCGGACTGTTCACCGTCGGCCTCGGCCTGGGCTACGGCCCGCAGGCCGCCTGGTACAGCGAGATCTTCCCGGCCTCGGTGCGCTTCTCCGGCGTGTCCATCTCCTACGCCCTCGGCGCGATCCTGGGCGGTGCATTCGCCCCGACCATCGCCGCCGCCCTGGTCCAGGCCACCGGCGGCAGCACCGCCGTCTCGGTCTACCTGTTCATCATGACGGCCGTGTCCATCGCCGCCGTGCTGATCCTGCGCGACCGCCCGGGCATCGACCTGAGCATCAACAACCAGGCCGAACAGGAAGTCGGAGCCACCATCTTCGATTCCCGCCGCGCCGCACCGTTCGAGGCGCCGGTCAAGGCCGACGCCTAGCGGCGCCGCCGAAGCGCCAGTCAGCAGATGGCTCCCGTCCGGTTCGCGAAGAACCGGACGGGAGCCATCTGCGTTGTCGAGGTTGAGTTCGACGACGGCGAGCGCGGCACTTCAGCGGTCAGCGTCCACCCCCAGTCCGGACAGCCGGGAAGTGTCGACGCGGCCGCGCCCAAAGGCGTCAATCCGTCCCCAGCGGCCCGCGATGTCCAGCAGCTCCAGCCGGCCGATTGTCATCGGGAGCGCCGGATCCACCACCAGATGGTCCCCCATCGGTTCGAGGCCGAGCATGGTGCGCAGGAACAGCAGCGGCGCGCCGGTGGACCATGCCTGCGGGCTGCAGGCGGTCGGGTACTGCACCGGATACTTCGTCATCGACCGCGGGTAGCCGCCGAAGGCTTCGGGCAGCCGCCCGTCAAAGTACCCGGAGGCTTCGAGGTTGCCTGCCGCAACCGCGGCAGCCTCGTCCTTGAAGCCGTAGCGGCGCAGTCCCCAGGCGATAAACGAGTTGTCGAAGGGCCAGATCGTCCCGTTGTGGTAGCCGATCGGGTTGTAGCGGCTCTCCCCCACCGCAAGCGTGCGAATGCCCCAGCCCGAGAAAAGCCGGTCGCTCATCAAGTGTCCGGCGACGGCCTTGGCCTTCGGCTCGTCGACGATGCCGCTCCACAGGAGGTGCCCGTTGTTGGAGGTGAGCGAGTCGACCTGGCGTCCGTCCGGATCGAGGGCGATCGCGTAGTACTCGCCGTCAGCCACCCAGAAGTCGCGGTTGAAACGCTGCTTCAGGTCCGCAGCTTGCTTTTCGAGCCGGCTCGCGAGCACGGGATCGTGCCACACTTCCCGCGCCAGGCGGGCGCCGCGCATCTTGGCGTCATACGCGTAGCCCTGCAGCTCGCAGGTGGCCCGCGGGAAGCCGGGCAGGGTGCCGTCCCGGAAGGAGATCGAGTCCCAGGAATCCTTCCAGCACTGGTTTTCAAGGCCGGTCTCGGCGTTGCGCCGCTCGTAGGAGATGTAGCCGTTGCCCTGGAGGTCGGCGTAGGCGTCGATCCAGTGCAGCGCGGCGCGGGCCTCGCCCTCGAGCTCGCGGACGAGGTCCGCGTCTCCGGTCCACCGCTCATATTCATCCAGCAGGACCACGAACAGCGGCGTGGCGTCGGCAGCCCCGAAGTAGGGAGAATGCGGACGCTCTTCGAACGCGGTCATCTCGCCGTAGCGCATCTCATGCAGGATCCGCCCGGGATCCTCGTCGCGGAAGTCATCGATGCGGGTACCCTGGCGCAGTCCGAGCTCGCGCAGCGTCGTCGCCGCCAGCCCCGCAGTAAAGGGCAGAGCCTGGAGGCTCGTGAAAATGCTGTCGCGCCCGAACATGGTCATGAACCACGGCAATCCCGCAGCCGGCAGGCTGTTGCCCCCGGCGGTCAGCGGGCTGAAGCGGAGCGCGGCCAGATCCACCAGGCTGCGGCGGTAGGTCCTCTGCAGCGTTTCCCAGTCACATTCGAGCCGCGGGGCCTCCTCGAGCCAGCGGGCGAGGTTCCGTGCCATGTCCGGAATCGGCCGCTTCACCTGGTCCTCGATCGTCCGGGCTACGCCGCCGATTTCCTGCCCGGGCTCCGCGATTTGCTGTCCCAGCATTTGGATCGCGACATCGAGTTCGGTCGTCCAGGCCGCGTGCGGGTCGATAGTGATCGTGAACGTCAGCCCGCCCTCGTCGAATGCGCAGGGCTGCGACGACGAGATCGCCGTCGACCGCACGTAGGTGCCGCGCCGGTACAGCAGGAGCAGCGAACCCTCGCCAGCCTGCCTCGTATAGGACCCCTGCTTCTGCAGCGTGTCCTTGACCTCGAACAGATCCGCGAAGTCGGAATCGGCGTCGATCCGCACCGTGAGGTCGACCGGCACGTCGTCGTGGTTCAAGAGCGATAGCACCTCGTGGAAGCCGTTGCCGACCGTACGCTGGCGGATCACCGACAGCGTCGCGTTCACATAGACGCTCCCGACCCCGGGGACGAGGAAGAACCGCGCCTCAAAGTACTGCAGGTCGTCGGTCGACAGCGACATGAGACGGTCGGCGTCGACGGTGAGCACCCACTTGGACAGGAACCGGGTGTCGAACGAGAACAGTCCCGTGGGGTCCGACGGCGAGGCCTCGATGTCGCCCCGCGCGTCGCTGACGACAAAAGTGTTGCCGTTGAGGATCTTCACCATATCGTCGCTCATCACGCACTCCTGGTGCCTGCAGTCGGGTCCCAGCCCCGGGGCGGGGCGGGGAAAATCCGTTGGATAGCCCACATCAACTCGAGATCGCCGTCGCAGGCCAGCGCACCGCGCAGGACCGCAGCCATGAAGTTCATGCGGCCGGCGATGAGTTCGTTGAAGACCGGACGGTCGCCGCGCACCGTGCAGTCGGCCTGGGACGCTCCGCTTTCCAGGGCGAGCTTGCCCTCGTCGATCACCAGGAGCCGGGAATCCACGCCAGGCCCGTCCGCAAGCTCGAACCGGACCCGCCCGGAGATCTTGCGCAGCAACGGCTCGTCGCCGCGCCGCCCGAGTTCGTCGAAGAATCCGGCCACGTGATCGTCGGCTGCTGCCGCCTGCGATGACGGAGTCGACATGCGATCATCTCCTTCCATCCGGGAGAGGCCGGCGGGATGGGCCGGCAGAGTGGATCACCCGCCCATACTGCATGCGCCCGCACACGGAAGCATCACCCGATGCGGATGAACCCAGCGGACTGGTGTTGTCGGCCGCAGACAGGCAAGGGGACGCACTCCCCTCCAGGAGTGCGTCCCCTTGCCTGTCTGCGGCCCGCTACGGCCTCCGGGCGGCTCAGCCGGCCTGGCGCTCGGCGGCTTCCACGACGTTGGCCAACAGCATGGCGCGGGTCATCGGCCCGACACCACCGGGGTTGGGCGAAATCCAGCTCGCCACTTCCCTGGCTTCGGGATCGACGTCGCCGGTGACCTTGGCCTTGCCGGATTCCTCGTCCTCCACGCGGCTCACACCGACGTCGAGCACGATGGCGCCGGGCTTGAGGTCCTCGCCCTTGATCATGTGCGGCATGCCGGCCGCAGCGATGACCACATCGGCCTGGCCAAGCTCGGCCGCCAGGTCCTCCGTGCCGGTGTGGGCCAGCGTGACCGTGGCATTGATCGAGCGGCGGGTCAGCAGCAGGCCGAGCGGGCGCCCGACGGTGACGCCGCGGCCCACGACCAGCACTTTCTTGCCCTTGAGGTCGATGTCATGGCGCAGCATCAGCTCCACGCAGCCGTGCGGGGTGCAGGGCAGCGGCGAATCGAGCGGCTCGCTGACGTTCAGAACGAGCCGGCCAAGGTTCGTCGGGTGCAGCCCGTCCGCGTCCTTGGACGGGTCGATCCGCTCCAGGATGGCATGGGTGTCGATGTGCTTGGGCAGCGGCAGCTGGACGATGTAGCCGGTGCAGGCCGGATCGTTGTTCAGCTCATCGAGCACTGCCTCCAGGTCTGCCTGGGAGATGTCTTCGGGCAGGTCCCTGCGGATGGACTCGATGCCGACCTCTGCGCAGTCCTTGTGCTTGCCGCCGACGTACCACTTACTGCCCGGGTCCTCGCCGACCAACACAGTGCCAAGCCCGGGCGTGATGCCCTTGGCCTTCAGCGCCGCCACGCGCTCGGCGAGCTCGGACTTGATCGTCGCGGCGGTCGCCTTGCCGTCCAGGATCCGGGCCGGCTGCGGGGTTGTGTACAGGTTCATCACCACTCCTCATGTCCCGGGTAAAGCGGGAACTCTTGCGTCAGTTTGGTTACGCGGTTGCGCAGTTCTTCGACATCGGCGCCGCCCTTCAGCGCGGCGGCGATGATGTCGGCCACCTCGGTGAACTCGGTCGCGCCGAAACCACGGGTCGCCAGCGCGGGCGTGCCGATCCGCAGGCCGGACGTGACCATCGGCGGCCGCGGGTCGAACGGCACCGCATTGCGGTTCACCGTGATCCCCACGGAATGCAGCAGGTCTTCTGCCTGCTTGCCGTCCAGCTGCGAGTTGCGCAGGTCCACCAGCACCAGGTGCACGTCCGTGCCGCCGGTCAGTACGGAGACGCCCGCCTCGGCAACGTCCGGCGCGGTCAGCCGGTCGGCCAGGATCCGGGCGCCTTCCAGCACCCGCTCCTGCCGCTGCTTGAACTCCTGGCTGCCGGCGATCTTGAAGGCCACGGCCTTGGCCGCGATGATGTGCATCAGCGGTCCGCCCTGCTGTCCCGGGAACACGTTGGAGTTGATCTTCTTGGCCATCTCCTGCTTGCCGAGGATCACGCCCGAGCGCGGGCCGGCGAGGGTCTTGTGCACTGTGGAGGTAACGACGTCGGAGTGCGGCACCGGGCTCGGGTGCAGGCCGGCGGCCACCAGGCCGGCGAAGTGCGCCATGTCGGTCCAGAAGTAGGCGCCAACCTCGTCCGCGATCGAGCGGAAGGCCTCGAAGTCCAGCTGGCGCGGGTAGGCGGACCAGCCGGCGATGATCACGTTGGGCCGCTCGGCCAGCGCCTGCTCGCGGACCTTGTCCATGTCCACGCGGAAGGTCTGCGGGTCCACCTCGTAGGCGGCAACGTGGTACAGCTTGCCTGAGAAATTGAGCTTCATGCCGTGCGTCAGGTGCCCGCCGTGGGCCAGGGACAGCCCCATGATCTTGTCGCCCGGGTTGATCATCGCGGCCAGCGCGGCGGCGTTGGCCTGCGCGCCGGCGTGCGGCTGCACGTTGGCGAATTCGGCGCCGAAGAGGGCCTTGACCCGCTCGATCGCCAGGTTCTCCGCCACGTCGACATGCTCGCAGCCGCCGTAGTAGCGGCGTCCCGGGTACCCTTCGGCGTACTTGTTGGTCAGCACCGATCCCTGGACCTCCAGCACCGAACGCGGCGCGAAGTTCTCCGAGGCGATCATTTCCAGCGTGTCGCGCTGGCGGCCGAGCTCGGCATCGAGGACGGCGGCAATTTCGGGGTCTACCTCGGCTAAGGGCAGATCAGTGACTGGCAGGGTGGAAGACGTCACGGTTTCTCCTGGGAATGGAAGCAGGTGTGCTACAGGTCAGGCTACCGGTTGTGCCTGCGCCGCCGCATGATCCGTGTCACGGGCGCGCAATCATGACCGGTTGGACATGACCCTCGGCCCAGGCGTGCGATCCGTGGTCTGCGCTGCCGGTGGGCGGGTGCCCGCCGGCCGCCGCTTCCTGATGGTGCCCCATCTAACGCCAGTCGCGGCGTTCTCATCCTACCGCGATGACCGCCTTGCCCTGCACGTGCCCGGCACGAAGCCGGCGGATGGCGGCCGGGGCCTCGCCCAGCGGATACACCCGGTCCACGGCGGGCGCCAGCTTGCCGGATTCGATCAGGTCTTTCAAGTCCGTCAGGTCCTGCCTGCCCTCTGACGACATGAGGATGCGCAGCTTGCGGCGGGAGAACGGCGAGAGCAGCAGCGCCCGCAGCTGCCGGTCGACCCCGCCGAAAATGCGTCCGCCACCTTCGCCACCGGCAATGACGAGCGTTCCTCCGGGCGCCAGCGCGCGGCCGAGCCGGCGCAGCGGGTTGTTGCCCGCGATGTCCAGGATGAGGTCGTACCGCCCCGTGCCGTCGGCGAAGTCCTCGCGCGAGTAATCGATGACGCGGCCTGCCCCGAGAGCGCGGACCAGCTCCGCCTTGGACCCGCTGCACACTGCCGTGACATCGGCGCCCCAGGCCTTGGCCAGCTGGACCGCGAAGGTGCCCACGCCCCCGCCGGCGCCGATGATGAGCACGCTCTGGCCCGGCCGCAGCCGCCCGGCGTCGCGGAGTCCGTGCAGGGCGGCGCAGCCGGACACAGGCACTGCGGCAGCCTCCGCGAAGCCGAGGTTCACGGGTTTGTGCTCGAGCCGGTCCTCGCCCGTGCTCGTGAACTCGGCGTAGGTCCCGGTCAGCGAGGTGCCGAAGACTTCGTCTCCGGGGCTGAACCGCGTGACGCTGCGGCCCACCTCGGCCACAATGCCCGCCACATCCCGGCCGCGGATCCGCAGCCTTGGACTCCGCAGCCCGAAGCCGAACAGCCGCAACAGGTAGGGCCGGCCGGCCATGAGGTGCCAGACCCCGGCGTCGACTCCGGCTGCACGAACCTGGACCAGGACGTCGTTGTCCCCCAGTTCCGGCCTGCCGACCTCTTCCACCCGCAGCACCTCGGACTCGCCGTAGGCATCTTGCACGATCGCTTTCATGGTGTCTCCCCCTAATGGACCGGATACTGGAATACATCGTCGAGCGGGACTCCAAAGACCCGCGCTATCTGGAAGGCCATCTCGAGCGACGGCGAATAGCGGCCCTGTTCGATGGCGATCACGGTCTGGCGGGTCACGCCGATCCGCTCCGCGAGCTCCGCCTGGGTCATCTCGCCGCTGGCGAACCGCAGCCGCCGGATTTCGTTCCTGACCTTCGTCGGCTTCACCACTCGGGCAGGCCCCTGCGGTAGGCGACCAGCTTGGCCACGGAGGCCAAGACTGCGGAGAGACCGAATGCTAGATAAACGGTGTTGGCGATCCAGAAGTGCGGCACTTGCGCCATCGCCATGACCAGGACGCCCACGCCGCCGATGACCAGGAAGGACTGGCCGACGTACTCGCCGAATCTGTAGATTTCCCGGTCCCGCTGATCCTTCCGCGGCGCGCCCTGCATCAGCAGCATTCCGCCGAGCATGTTCAGCACGATGCCTCCGATGATCGCCCCGCCGATGCTCCACAGCATGGCCGCGGCATAAGGCACCTCGGCCAACGGCATCGACGCCCCCTGCCCCAGAACCACCCAGAGGTAGATTCCATAGGACGCCAGCGTGACGATCAGCATGACCCACGCGCTTCGCTCTTCCGAACCCATGTCGTGCTCCCCCAGCTCGCCGTTGATGTAAAAAATAGCTGACATCAAGTAAAGAATCAATGACTCTTTTTGGGGGATCGCATCAACCGGAATATCGGACCGGACCGCGTCGTTGGACGAATTAGTTGACATTTCAACATCGAGCGAGGAAGGCGGACCGAATGGAATCGGCGACAACAGCAGCCGCAGCCTCCGCGGCAAAGACGCACGTGGAGCCACACGCGGAACCGCTCGACGTCGTCGTCGTTGGCGCCGGCCAGGCGGGCCTGAGCGCCGCCTACTACCTGCAGCAGCGCGGACTCCGGCCGGAACAGGACTTCGTGGTGCTCGACGCCAACGAAGGACCCGGCGGCGCCTGGCGCCACCGCTGGCCCTCCCTCACCTTCGATGCCGCGCACGGGCTCCACGACCTCCCCGGACTGCCGCTCGGAGTTCCGGACCCGCAGGAGCCGGCCTCCGCCGTCGTCAGCCGCTACTACGGAACTTACGAGCAGCAGTACGGCCTTCCGGTGCACCGGCCGGTCCGGGTGGCGCGGATCGAAGACGGGCCGGACGGACTACTCACGGTGACCGCCGCCTCCGGGGAGACCTGGCGGACCCGCACCGTGGTCAGCGGCACCGGCACCTGGGACCGCCCCTACTGGCCGTACTACCCGGGCCGCGGGAACTTCGCCGGCCGCCAGCTGCACACGCATGACTTCCGGTCGGCCGAGGAATTCCGCGGCCAGCGCGTGCTGGTGGTCGGGGGCGGCACCTCGGCGCTGCAGTTCCTGCTCCAGCTGGACGCCGCGGGGGCGGCAACGTTCTGGTCCACCCGCCGCGCACCTGACTTCACCACCACCCCGTTCGACGCCGGATGGGGCGTCGACGTGGAGCGCCGCGTCAATGAACGCACCCGCGCCGGGCTGCCGCCGCTGAGCGTCGTGGCCGCCACCGGGCTGCCGCTGAACGAGACATACCGTGCCGGCATCGACGCCGGCGTGCTGGTCTCCCGCGGCAAGCTGGACCGGATCACCGAGGACGCCGTGGTGTTCGCGGACGGTACGCGCGAACAGGTGGACGTGATCCTGTGGGCCACCGGCTTCCGCGCCTCGCTGGACCATTTGGCCCCGCTGCAGCTGCGCGAACCCGGCGGCGGCATCCTGATGGCCCCGGACGCCGTGTCCGTGGTGCGCGAACCCCGGCTGTTCCTGGTCGGTTACGGCTCGTCCGCGTCCACGGTGGGGGCGACCCGGGCCGGCCGTGCCGGTGCCGCTGCGGCATTGCGCAGGCTGAAGGCGGACGCCGGCCGCAGGGTAACCTTGTCTGCGTGACTGACGCCGCCACGGATACCCGGATTGCCTACAACCTGACCCTCTCCTGCGCCGACCAGCCCGGTATTGTCCATGCCGTGTCGGGAGCGCTCGTGCAGGCCGGCTGCAACATCGTGGATTCGCAGCAGTACGGCAGCCCCGCCTCCGGCCGGTTCTTCATGCGCGTCGCGGTAGCTTCGGACCGGACGCGGACGGAACTCGAAGGCCGGCTGGCCCCCGTCGCCGAGTCCTACGGCATGGACTGGAGCCTGGACCCCGAGGGCGCCAGGATGCGCACGCTCGTGATGGCGTCGAAGTCCGGCCACTGCCTCAACGACCTGCTGTTCCGCCAGCGCTCCGGCACGCTGCCCATCGAGATCCCGGCAATCGTCTCCAACCACACGGAGCTGGCGGGCCTGGCGGAGTTCTACGGCATCCCGTTCCACCACATCCCCGTGACGCCGGCGACCAAGGCCCGCGCGGAGCAGGACCTGCTGGACCTCGTCGCGGAGCACGACGTCGACCTGGTGGTCCTGGCGCGCTACATGCAGGTGCTCAGCAACGACCTCTGCCGCAAGCTCGAGGGCAAGGCCATCAACATCCACCACTCCTTCCTGCCGTCCTTCAAGGGCGCCCGGCCCTACCACCAGGCCCACGACCGCGGCGTGAAGCTGATCGGCGCCACCGCGCACTACGTGACGGCGGACCTGGACGAGGGACCGATCATCGAGCAGGAAGTCATCCGCGTGGACCACTCCCGGTCGGCCCGGCAGCTCGTCACCATGGGCGAAGCGGTCGAGGCGCGCACGCTTGCGCAGGCGGTGCAGTGGCATGCCGAGCACCGCGTGCTGCTGGACGGCCACCGCACCGTCATCTTCAACTGACGACGGCGGAGTCCGGACGCACGGGTTCCGGCACCTTTTCCGGGGCCGCCCTTCTGGTCCGCGCGGACTCCGCGTAGGGTCGGACCATGGGCAACCCGGGAAACGAGCCGGATCGGGATCCGTACCGCGATGCCAAGCGGGACGAGTTCATCCGGCAGCTGGCCAGCGAGCGCCGGCACCAAGTGCTCGAGATCGGCTGCGGCACCGGCGAAGACGGTCTGGCGTTCAAGGCCGCCGGCATCAACTACACGGGGGTCGACAGCTCCGAGGCCAACGTCCGGGCCGCCCGTGCCAGGCACCTGGAAGCATCGGTCGCGGTCCCGCATTCGCTGCCCTTCGCCGACCGGACTTTCGATGCCGCCTGGTGCATGGGCACGCTGACCCACGTCTCGAACACCGAGCTCTACGGAGTACTGGACGAGTCCCTGCGCGTGCTCAAACCCGGAGCGCCGCTCGCGGTGGGGCTCCGGTCCGGCGAGGACGAGGAACGGCTGGACCTGGTGGACGGCTACGCCACCCGCCTCTTCTCCAGCCTCCGCTCCGACGAAACGGTACTGAGCCTCTTCGAGCCGCACGGCAGCGTCAAGGATTTCACCACCTGGGAGTCTCCCGGCCAGCCCGGCCACTTCCAGTACTTCATCCTCGCGAAGTTCTGACCGGGCACCGCTTCGAAAGCCAGTAGGGTGGTGCCATGGCTCACATCATCACCATTGCCGGGCAGACCCCGGCCGCAGACCCGTCCGTTTTCCTCGCCCCCACCGCCGTCCTGAGCGGCGACGTGGAACTGGCCGCCGGTGCCAGCGCGTTCTACGGCGTATCCGTCCGCGGCGACTCTGCCCCGATCCGCGTTGGCGAGGGCACCAACCTGCAGGACAACGTCGTGCTGCACGCGGATGCGGGGTTCCCCTGCACCGTCGGCGCGGGAGTCAGCATCGGCCACTCTGCCGTGGTCCATGGCTGCACCGTCGGGGACAATTCCCTGATCGGCATGAGCGCCACCATCATGAACGGCGCCGTCGTGGGCGAGGGCTCCCTGGTGGCGGCCGGGGCCGTGGTGCTCGAGGGGACGCAGATTCCGCCGCGTTCGCTGGTGGCCGGAGTCCCGGCCAAAGTACGCCGGGAACTGAACGACGACGAATACCAGTCGGTCCTCGACAACGCTTCCCATTACGTAGAGCTGGCCAAGATCCACCGCGAAGCCACCTCCTGACCGCCCGGGCCCCCGCAGCCGATCGTCTGCGCCGCTAATCGGGCTGCCGGACGCGAGACGGCCTGCCGGACACAAAGCGGCGCCGCCCATAAACCTTCCGGTCAGTGCTCGCGCGGGCGCTGGTCGCCGGGGTCGCCGTCGCGCGCAACGTGCCGGCCCTCATCGCCGCGGTCGGCATCATAGCCGGGGCCCTGTTCACGGTCAGCGCCGCGGTCTGCATCGTAGCCGGGGCCCTGTGCACGGTCCGCCCCGCTACCAGTGTCACGATCGGTGCCGCGGTCGTAGCCGGCAGCGCCGGCGGTCCGGTCCCCGCGGTCCCGCTTGTCGGTATTGACGTCCGGGTCCAGTTCGTCGGCTTCGCGCAGCCTGCCCTGGGCCTGCTCGCGGATGCCCTTGGCGTCCTCGGCCCGAGCCTCGGCTTCCCTGCGCATCCGCTCCGCCTCCATGCGGGCGCGCTCGGCCTCGATATCAGCCTGCTCGGCGTCCACCTTGACACGCTGGGCCTGGGCTTCGCGCTCACGCGCCCCCAGCTCCGTCGCCTGTGCCGCCTGGCGCAGCTCCGCTGCCTTGCGGCGGTCAGCTTCCTGCCGCTCCAGGACCTTGGCCTTATTCCGCTTGTTCGCAAAATAGGCGATCAAGCCGATGATGACGAGCACCACCACGACCGCCACGACTATCCAGATGATTGTTGAAGCATCCATGGGTATTGCGCCTCTTCCTGCTGGACGGGAACCTCAGCGTACTTACTTTTGTATCACTGGTTGCTCCCCCGGGATAGGGCACACGCACAATGGACGATGCCGCGCTGAGCAGGAATGATGGTGCGCATGACTATGCCCCAGCGGATCATCACCCCGCCCTGCGCCGAACCGGGGGCGCCCAGTCCGCTGCAGGCCACCGGCCGACCGCTGCGCTGGGGCGTCGTCTCCACGGGCAGGATCGCCGGCAAGGTCAGCGGGGATCTGGCCCTGCTCGACGATGCAGTCCTGCAGGCTGTCAGCTCGCGGGTCGAGGCCAACGCCCGCGCCTTCGCCGACCGGCTCGGCTTCGCCGCCTCCTATTTCGACACCGCGGCCGGGAAGGGCTACGACCAGCTCTTCGCAGACCCTGACGTCGACGTCGTCTACGTCGCCACCCCGCACGGCCAGCACTACGAAATCGCCAAGCTCGCCCTGGAAGCCGGCAAGCACGTGCTGTGCGAGAAGTCCCTGACCATCAATGCCCGCGAGGCCCTGGAACTGGCCGAACTCGCCCGCGCCAGGAACCTCTTCCTGATGGAGGCCGTCTGGACCCGATTCCTGCCCATCATCCACCGCGCCTGGGACATCGCCCACTCCGGCGAGCTCGGCGACCTCCAGTGGCTGCAGGCTGACCTCGGCTTCCCCGCTCCCTACGACGCGGCCTCCCGGCTGTGGAACCCCGGGGCCGGCGGCGGAGCGTTGCTGGACCTGACCGTCTACCCCCTGACCTGGGCACTCGGCATCTTTGGCTTCCCGCGGACGGTCCTGGCCAACGGCCATCTCAACGACGACGGCGTGGACGCCCAGAACGCCCTGACGCTCACGTACGCATCGGGTGCCCAGGCCCAATTGACGTCGTCGTTGTTGGCCTCCTCCCCGCGGACGGCCACCGTCTGCGGAAGCACGGGGTGGCTGCGCTCCGGGGCACCCCTGCACCACCCCACCGAACTGACCATCCACCGGCACTCCGGCGGCCAGCGGACCGAACAGTTCGGCCGGATCGGCCAGAACTACGTGTACGAGCTCCGCGAGGTGACCCGCTGCATTCAAGAGGGCCTGACCGAGAGTCCCACGATGCCGCTGGACGACACCCTCAACACCATGCGGCTCTTCGACGGCGTCCGGGCACAGATCGGCGTCAGCTACGCCAACGACAGGGCCGTGCCGGTCCTCGACTAGCAGATCCGGTCCCCGGTGCATCGTCCAAAACCGAGCCGCACCGGTCGTCGTCCATCCCTCCCGCGGGTTCAGCACGCTCACAGGAATTCAAAAGGTTCACCTAGCCTGGTCATGGGCTTTTCATAGACGCACTTGCCATTCTTCTTCTGCTGGCACCCGGCAACAGGGGCGCCCCGAGTGGAGGAAAAATGAATATTGTGAGCCGAAGCGCGGGCAACGCGTTCCGGAACAAGGTCCGAAGCGGCGCCGTGATCGCCGTGTTGGCCGTGGCGATCGGTTTGGCGCTGTCCATGCTGGTCGCGAACCAGGCCGTCGCGACCAAGATCGCCGAGCTGAAAGCCAGCACGGGCAACGCGCTGACCGTCAACCCGGCCGGGGCTCGGGGCTTCCAAGGCGGCGGGGAACCGCTCACTGCGTCCGACGCCGCCACCGTGGCTTCGACCGCACACGTCAGCCAGGCCATCGCTTCGTTGTCCGTCCGGCTCTCCAATGAGGACGCCGACAGCACCGCCGCGGCCGCAGGTCCCGGCGGACGACAGCAGCAGGTTGCAGGCACGACGAGCCTGGAATCCGCCGTCGATGCCGGCACCTTGGGGAACCGCATGAATCAAGGCCAAGCCCCGAGCACGCCGACGGGCACCGACGTTCCCGAGTTCGTCCTGCCGGTGACCGCAACCGGCGTCAGCGCCGCGACCGACGCTGCCGGCGGCCAACTGGACCTCTCTGCCGGCGAAGGCCTGACCGACTTCTCCGCGGCATCGACCCAGGCCGTCCTCGGCGCCGACCTCGCCGAGAAGAACTCGCTCACTGTGGGCGACACGTTCACCGCCCTTGAACGCAAGTTCACGGTCACCGGCATCTTCGACGCGGGCACCGAGTTCGACAACAACACGCTCTACTTCCCGCTGGCCGCCGTCCAGGAGCTCAGCGGACAGGACGGCGAAGTCAGCATGGTGACCGCCCTCGTCGACAGCATCGACAACGTTGATGCGACGAAGGACGCGCTGGCGGCGGCCCTCGGCGAAGACCGGGCCGACGTTACATCCGGCGGGAGCAACCTGGATGCGGCGGTCGAATCGCTGGCCGGAGTCCAGAAGATCTCGCTGATCGGCTTCATCGCATCCCTGGTCACCGCCGGCGTCATCATTCTGCTCATCATGGTCCTGATCGTCCGGGAACGCCGGCGCGAAATCGGGGTGCTCAAGGCCATCGGCGCACCCAACCGGACCATCGGGGCCCAGTTCGTCCTCGAATCCCTCGTCCTTGTTGCCGTCGCCGCAGTCCTTGGCACCGGCGTGGCGGTCGCCGCCAGCGGGAGCATTGCCGGGACCCTCGTCTCTTCTTCAACATCCACGACGACGGCGGCAGCAGGACGGGGCGGTCCGGCGGCTCCCGGCGGGGCGCAGGGGGCTCCCCCCGGACAGCCGGACATCGCCGCCGCGGCCCCATCCGGAGACGGACCGATGGCCAGCGCTCCGTTTGCCCGTGGAGCCGATCTCGTAGGCCAGGTCACGGCCAACATCGGCACGGAGACCGTGGCCCTAGGGCTACTGGCCGTGTTTGCCATCGCGGCGCTCGGCGCCCTGGTGCCCGCGCTGCTTACCGCCAAAATCCGTCCCATCGAAGTCTTGCGGGGAGAATGAAAATGCTTGAAGTTCGCAATGTCGTCAAGGAATTCCGCGCCGGCGGCGACGTGATTACGCCGGTCCAAGGGGTATCGCTGCATCTCCTGCAGGGCACGTTCGCCGCCATCCTCGGCAAGAGCGGCAGCGGCAAGTCGACCCTGCTCTCGCTGCTCGGCGCATTGGACAAGGCCACCAGCGGCGACGTCCTCGTCGACAACATCAACATCAGCATCTTGGCCGAGCAGAAACTGACCGCCTACCGGCGGAACGACATCGGATTCGTGTTTCAGCAGTACAACCTCATTCCCAACCTGACGGCCAAGGAAAATGTCATGCTGCCGATGGAGTTCGCCAAGGTTCCCAAGGCCCTCCGCCTCGCCCGCGCCGCGGAGCTGCTGACCGCCGTCGAACTCCCCGAGGACGTCCACGACCGCAAGGCGAACCGGCTCTCGGGCGGAATGCAGCAGCGTGTGGCAATCGCCCGGGCCATGGCCAATGCACCCAAGCTGATCCTGGCCGACGAGCCGACGGGCAACCTTGACGAACAGACAGGCGACAGGATTGTGTCGCTGCTCAAGGACCTGGCCCGGCGCAGGAACACGACCGTCATCGTGGTCACCCACGACAACACCCTGGCCGCCCGGACCGACCGCCAGTTCCGGCTCGCCGGCGGCAAGCTGACGGAGATTACGGGGCGGCCCAGCTGAGCAGGCCGGCCGCGCGGCCTGCCGCCCCCGAAAGGCCGCGCGGCCCCGCCGTCCCCGGGAGCAGGCCCGGGCGCAGGGCCGCGCGGCCAGCTATCGCGCGGTCACAGGATCGGCAACCTTCGGGTCCGAACCCGGGACACGGATACCGCCGCCCCGGCCACGATCAACAGCAGCCCGGACCACAGGATGTTCCCGGCCCACCAACCCGTTTCCGCCAGCATGTTTCCACCTTGGGCGGCCCCGTCCGCTCCCGGACCAGCATCTGCGGCCACCAGCCAGCGGTCGGCCGAAGCAATGGCAACACCGGGCGCAGCGCCACGACTAACAGTCACAGTGCCTGGTGCAACGCCCGCGCCGGCGGATGCATCACCCGCGTCTTCGGCTACGGCGCTGATACCCATCGTCGCTTCGCGGTCAACGTCACTGTCTGCGCCCTCGGGGGCAGCGCCGCCTGCTTCGCCGGCAGTGCCCTCCCCGCCAGCCGGCGCTTCCCCGCCAGCGCCGGTTCCGCTGTCGCCTCCGGTCGGACCTGCACCGTCACCGGCTATATCCTCATCGGCCGCGGTCCCGCCGCATCCGGACGATGTAGCCGATCCACCGAGTGCCAGGGCTCCGTCAAGGCAAACGTCGGCCGTGAGACCTTTCCCGTCGCCAGATGAAGAGTCGCCGGCATCGAGGCCTACATCCGCCAGCACATCGGCAGCGGCGTGGGCAACGGGCTCTGCAGCCACAGCCTCGCCCGTGCCGCCCAGCGTCACGTCCGCATCCGCCAGCACATCGGCAGCGGCGTGGGCAACGGGCTCTGCAGCCACAGCCTCACCCGCGCCGCCCAGCGTCACGTCCGCATCCGCCGCCATATCGGCGGCTACGTCAGACACCGGCTCGGCGGCAACAGCCTCGCCCGTGCCGCCCAGCGTCACGTCCGCATCGGCGGTGACCTCCGCGCCCGTATACCTTTCCTGATTCGGCGCGGGCTGACTGTCGGTCAGGACCTCCACGTCGATCGGCACGTCGGCCGTCGCATCAAGGCCGAGGACCTCGGCGTCGAGTCCGACATCCGCGGTGGCATCGACCACGGCGTCTTCCGAGAGGACGTCGACGCCGACTGCAACGTCCGCCTCGGTGGACACTGCATCGTCCGTCACGAACAGAACTTCCGGTGATTCGGTTTCGGCAGCCGAAGCCGCGGCTGTTCCGAGGACCAGCAGTCCTCCGGATAAGGCGACGCCGCACAGCGTCGTCCGCATTATTGCTCGCATGATTGTTCTTCTCCTGATTGAGTCCTTGCCGGCTATCTCAGCCAGCGGGTCCGTTGGCCGCATGAGTGGCAGCGGCAGGGACGGAATCAATCGGGCGAAGAACCAGGACTTTGCGAAGGAGAGGATGGCAGGATCCAGCCATCAAGCGGCAGGATGTGCGCGCACAGCCGGGGATCCGGCCCGCTGCCGGGCTCAATATCGGCAGGCGCAGCCCCAGGCGATTGCCCCGCTCCGGTGAGGGCGCCGGAAGGGCCGACGGCGGCCAGGGCGGGCTGCGCCGGGTGGGCCGGGCCCCGGGACTCCGCGGGCGGCAGGGCTCTGGTGCTCGCGGCGGCATCATGCGTCGCACGTCCGCCCTGAAAGATGGAGGCGGCGGACCCCACGAGGCCGGGCCCGGCGTCGTTAGATGACGCGGGGACAGGCGCTTCAGGCGCCCCTTCCCCCGATGCCGGCGCGGCCGTGCCGCTGGAGTCAGTGGAATCCGTCGACCCCTCGGAAGGAGCTGCGTCGGCCGGCTCGACGTGCTGCCGTTCGGGGCCGTCCGTCGAAGGAGCGGAGACCGCTCCCCCGGTTACCTCTTCACGGGGTTCTTCGACCGGGGTGACTGAGCGGCCGACCTGCTCGACCACCGCGTCAACGGTGCGGCCGGCAGGCTCAAGGATGGGCCGGGCTGCTACAAGAACGGGATCCGCCACGTCGGAAACCGCTGGCGTGGCGGCCTCCGTTACGGGGCGGACTGCGTGGAACACGGATTGGGAGACCGCTTCAACCGGCTCGGCGACCGTCACGACGATGGGTTGAGCCACCTTGCCCACCGGCTCCAGGGCCGTGGCGGTGACGGGTTGAGCCACCTGGCCAACGGTCTCGAACACGCCTGCCGCGGCGGGCGGGGCAGGTTTCGTTGCTGTCTCCAGCAGAGGCTGGGCGTCCCCGGCTGCGGTCGCGGCCGTCTCCGCCACCGGCGACGCCGCACCGCCAACCCGGTCCGCGGCATGCGCGGCGGCCTCGGAGACGGGCGCTTCTGCCGCTTGAGTAACGGTCGAGATCGCTCTGCCGAGTCCGCCGGGTTCATCGTCGCCGGCCTGGGCCGCGGAGACGCCCAGCAGTGCGAGTCCAACGGTGGCGCCGGAGATCAGCAGGGCCCGGCGCAGGAGGCAGCGAGCCTGATCCAATGAGCCATAGCCCATGGAAACCACCCCCGCGGTCCTGCCGGATAAACGATCCATGTACAGGCTACGACCGACGCCGGAGACCGTCTACAGGAGGCGGTCGATTGGCCAGGGGCGGCACCCTTTCAGTCGTCCCCGTGTTCGCTCTGGGCAATCACCCGGGCTCTTGGCACTCTCGGCGCCGAGTGCTAACTTGAAACTGTAGTTGAGCGAGAGACGCTCAACTATCCTTATGGAAGAACCAGCAAGGACAACGGACTACAGGAGTTGATAGTGATGGCTGCTCGATTCGACCCGTTCCGCGAAATCGACCGCGTGGCCGGTGCCCTCTTCGAAAACCGCTCGGGCCTGCGCCTGATGCCGATGGATCTGTACCGCGACGGGGACCACTATGTCCTGAACGCGGACCTGCCCGGCATCGATCCGGGCTCGGTCGACATTGACGTCGACGGACAGCTGCTGACCATCCGCGCCGAGCGGACCCTGCGGGGCCCCGAAAGCGGCGTCAAGTGGCTGGCCAGGGAGCGCGAGGGCGGGTCCTTCCTCCGGCAGTTGAACCTCGGCCAGGGGATCGACATCGACGCGATCACCGCACACTACGAGAACGGCGTGCTCTCCGTGACTATCCCGGTCAGCGAACGCGCCAAGCCGCGCAAGATCGAGGTGGTCAGCGCGCCGGCCGACCGTGCGGTGGAAGCCGGCGGCGCGGAGCAGAAGCCGGCCGACGCCTGACCCGGCCACTCCGCGTATCGAACCACTAATGACGACGGGGCGCCCCTTCCGCACGGAAGGCGCGCCCCGTCGTCGTAAGCGCCCTGATGCCGCCTGTGCTGTACAAGGGCCGGACGCAGTGATTACCTTCAACCATGGGCGCAGAAGTCAAGACCAAGACCTTCACCCGCGAACAACGGACCCGCTACCGCGAGCGGCTGCTCGAAAACCTGGAAACCTTCGCCGACTACCTCTCCACAGGCGAGTTCGCGCACTCCGGCACGATCGGCCTGGAGCTGGAACTGAACCTGACCAACGCGGACTGCTCCCCCGCCCTGCGCAATTCCGACGTGCTCGAGGCGATCGCCGACCCGTCATTCCAGACCGAAATCGGCGCGTTCAACATCGAAATGAACCACCCGGCGCTCTCCGTGTCCGGCCGGGGGCTCAAGGACCTCGAAGACGGCCTGCGCCGGCGGCTGAACCGTGCCGAGGAACGGGCCGCGGCGGTCCGCGCGCAGATCCTGATGATCGGCATCCTGCCCACCCTGAAGCAGGACCTGGTGGAGGACATGTCCTGGCTCAGCCCGGGGAAACGGTATGCGGCCCTGAACACCTCCGTGCTGCAGGCCCGCGGCGAGGACGTGCTGATGGACCTGCGCGGCCTGGAGTCGGTGTCCTTCTACGCGAAGAACATCGCGCCGGAGGCGGCCTGCACCAGCGTTCAGCTGCATGTCCAGCTCGAGCCGGCGGAATTCGCCCCGGTCTGGAACGCGGCGCAGGTCATCGCCGGGCCGCAGGTCGCGCTGGCCGCGAATTCGCCGATCTTCATGGAGAAGCTGCTCTGGCACGAGACGCGGATCGAGGTGTTCAAGCAGGCCATCGACACCCGGCCGCCCGAAATGCGCAACCAGGGCGTGCGGCCGCGCGTGTGGTTCGGGGAACGGTGGATCACCTCGATCTTCGACCTGTTCGAGGAGAACGTGCGGTACTTCCCGTCGCTGCTCCCCGAGCTTTCCCGCGCCACCGGCCGCCAGGCCCGCGGCGGGGCGCCGCTGCTGCCGGAGCTGCGGCTGCACAACGGCACGGTGTACCGCTGGAACCGCCCCATCTACGACCCGGGCGGGGACCAGCCGCACCTGCGGCTCGAGAACCGGCTGCTGCCGGCCGGCCCGACCGTGCTGGACACCGTGGCCAACGCCGCGTTCTTCTTCGGGCTGGTGCGCCGGCTCAGGACAGCCGACCGGCCGCTGTGGTCCCGGCTCGCGTTCCAGAGCGCGGAGGCCAACTTCCTGGCCTGCGCCCGCCACGGGCTCGAGGCCACCGTGTACTGGCCGGGCCTCGGCGACCTGCCCGTCGTCGAGCTGATCATCCGCCACCTGCTGCCGCTCGCCGCGGAGGGCCTGGCCGACCTCGGCGTGGATGCCGACCTGATCGAGGAGTACCTCGGGGTGCTGCGGGACCGGGCGCAGTCGGAACAGAACGGCTCCAAGTGGCAGATCGAGACCCTGCGCCGGCTGGAGTCCGACGGCCTGGACCGCGCTGCGGCGCTGGCGCGGCTGACCAGCCTGTACGCCACCAACATGCACAGCAATCTGCCGGTCCATACCTGGCCCGTGGCGGCCGCCATCGGCTGATCGCACATTGACGACGGCGGCCGGTACCTTTCCGCGCGAAAGGCACCGGCCGCCGTCGGGCTAGGTCCGCGAACTACTTGCTGCTGCGCCGCCAGAAGGCTGCCACGAGCGCACCGGAGACGTTGTGCCAGACCGAGAACACGGCCCCGGGAAGCGCCGCCTCGGGTGCGAAGTAGGTCTTGGCAAGGCCGGCCGCGAGGCCGGAGTTCTGCATTCCGACCTCAATGGCCATCGTGCGGCGCGACGGCACCGGCAGGCGGAAGAGCTTGGCCGCGCCGTAGCCCAGCAGGTAGCCGCCGGCATTGTGCAGCACCACGGCCAGCAGGATCAGCAGGCCGGCACTGAAGATGGCCTCGGCGCTGCCGGCCACGACCGCGATGACGACGAAGGTGATGGCCAGGACGGAGACCCACGGCAGCGCGGGAATCACGCGGTCCACGAGGCCGGGGATGAGCATGCGGGCGGCAAGGCCAAGGACCACCGGAATCAGCACGATCTGCACGATGCTCAGGGCCATCGCGCCGGCGTCCACCGGCATGTATTGGCCGGCGAGCCAGAGCGTCAGGAGCGGAGTGAAGACCGGCGCCAGCAGGGTCGAGACACTCGTCATGGTCACGGACAGCGCCACGTTGCCTTTGGCCAGGTAGGTCACGACGTTGGAGGCCGTGCCGCCGGGTGCGCAGCCGACCAGGATGACGCCCGCCGCGAGGGCCGGCGGCAGCTGGAGCAGCAGCGAGACGCCGAGGCCGAGCAGGGGCATGATGACATACTGCGCCACGACGCCGAGCAGCACCGGCAGCGGCTGCCGGACCACGAGCGCGAAGTCCGGCAGGGTCAGGGTCAGGCCCATGCCGAACATGATCAGCATCAGGGCCGGGTTGATGAAGGCCGCCAGGCCGGTGAAGGGCGCGGGGAAGAACAGCGCCAGCGCGCCGCCGGCGAGGATCAGAAGCGGAAAGAGGGTCACCGCGACGCGGGCGCTGCGTTCTTCCGCGCTGTCGGTGGCTGCCGCGGCAGGATCGGCGGTCCGGACCGCCTGCGGGTGGGAGGAGTTGTCGGTTTGCATAGGGAATATCGTTTCAGCCGGGTGTGCTGCGGCGTGAATTCATGACCTCGAGAGCCATCCGCTGCCCCACGCGAACGACGGCGGCCGGTACCTTTCCGTGCGAAAGGTACCGGCCGCCGTCGTTATGGGCTGGCCCGGTCGGTTAGGACAGCGTGGCCAGGATTTCGTTCAGCTTGGCCGAGGGACGCATGACGGCCGAAGCCTTCTCGTCCTCAGGGCGGTAGTAGCCGCCGATTTCGGCCGGGGAACCCTGGGCGCCCAGCAGCTCGGAGTTGATCTGGTCCTCGCTGCCCGTCAGTGCCTCGGCAACCGGGGCGAAGGCGGAGGCCAGTTCGGCGTCCTGGTCCTGCTTGGCCAGTTCCTGGGCCCAGTACCGGGCCAGGTAGAAGTGGCTGCCGCGGTTGTCGATCTCGCCGACTTTGCGGCTCGGGGACTTGTTCTCCAGCAGGAAGGTGCCGGTGGCGCGGTCCAGCGTGTCCGCGAGGACCTGGGCACGCTTGTTGCCCGTGGTGTTGGCCAGGTGCTCGAAGCTGACGGCCAGGGCCAGGAACTCGCCGAGGGAATCCCAGCGCAGGTGGTTTTCCTTCAGCAGCTGCTGCACGTGCTTCGGGGCGGAGCCGCCGGCGCCGGTTTCGAAGAGGCCGCCGCCGTTGATCAGCGGGACGATCGAGAGCATCTTGGCGCTGGTGCCCAGCTCGAGGATCGGGAACAGGTCCGTCAGGTAGTCACGCAGCACGTTGCCGGAGACGGAGATCGTGTCCTCGCCCTTGCGGATGCGCTCCAGGGTGAAGGCGGTGGCCTTGACCGGGGACATGATCTCGATCTGCAGGCCCTCGGTGTCGTGCTCCTTGAGGTATTCCTTGACCTTGGCGATCAGGTTGGCGTCATGGGCACGCTCTTCGTCCAGCCAGAACACGGCCGGGGTCTGCGACGCACGGGCGCGGTTGACGGCGAGCTTGACCCAGTCGCGGACCGGCACGTCCTTAGTCTGGCAGGCGCGCCAGATATCGCCCGGGGCGACCTGGTGCTCGATCAGGACGGCGCCGGAGCCGTCGAGGATCTGGACCGTGCCGGCGGTCTGGATCTCGAAGGTCTTGTCATGGCTGCCGTATTCCTCGGCGGCCTGCGCCATGAGGCCGACGTTCGGCACGGTGCCCATGGTGGTCGGATCGAACGCACCGTTGGCGCGGCAGTCGTCGATGACGACCTGGTAGATGCCCGCGTAGGAGCTGTCCGGCAGGACCGCCAGGGTGTCGGCTTCCTGGCCGTCCGGACCCCACATGTGGCCGGAGGTGCGAATCATGGCCGGCATGGAGGCGTCCACGATCACGTCGGAAGGCACGTGCAGGTTGGTGATGCCCTTGTCCGAGTCCACCATGGCCAGCGCGGGGCCCTCCTCGAAGCCCTTCTTGATCGCGGCTTCGACGCCTTCGCGGACGTCGGCCGGGAGTTCGGAGAGGCCGTTGAGGATCGAGGCCAGGCCGTTGTTCGGGCTCAGGCCGGCGTCTTCCAGCTGCTCGCCGTACTGGGCGAACAGGTCGGGGAAGTAGGCGCGGACCACGTGGCCGAAGATGATCGGGTCCGAGACCTTCATCATGGTGGCCTTCAGGTGCGCCGAGAGCAGCACGCCCTCTTCCTTGGCGCGGACGACCTGGGCGGCCAGGAACTCATCGAGCGCGGCGGCGCGCATGACGGTGCCGTCGATGAGCTCCCCGGCCAGCACCGGGAAGGAGTCCTTCAGCACGGTGGTGGTGCCGTCCTCGGCGACCAGCTGGATCTTGATCTTGTCGTCGGCGGGGATGACCACGGATTTCTCGTTGGAGCGGAAGTCGTCGGATCCCATGTGGGCGACGTTGGTCTTCGAGTCCGCGGACCAGGCACCCATGCTGTGCGGGTTCTGGCGCGCGTAGTTCTTCACCGACAGCGGGGCGCGGCGGTCCGAGTTGCCCTCGCGCAGCACCGGGTTGACGGCGCTGCCCTTGATCTTGTCGTAGCGGGCGCGGATTTCCTTCTCGACGTCGGAGGACGGATCATCCGGGTAATCCGGCAGCGCGTAGCCCTTGCCCTGGAGCTCGGCGATGGCCGCCTTCAGCTGCGGGATGGAGGCGCTGATGTTGGGCAGCTTGATGATGTTGGCTTCCGGCTTCTTGGCCAGCTCGCCCAGCTCGGCCAGCGCGTCGCTGACCCGCTGCTCCTCGGTGAGGTGGTCGCCGAAGGCGGCAATGATGCGGCCCGACAGCGAAATGTCCCGGGTCTCCACCTCCACACCGGCCTTCGAAGCGAAGGCTTCAACGATCGGCAAGAACGAATAGGTCGCCAGCATGGGCGCTTCGTCGGTGTGGGTATAGATAATCTTGGCCATGAGTGAGGCGTCTCCCTGAAATGTGGGTTTCTATTGGGGTCTCGATATTCAACTTACCCGAGGTGCGGGCGTCGATCTGTCAGTGGAAGAAGTGGCGGGCTCCCGTGAAGTACATGGTGATGCCGGCCGCGTTCGCCGCCGCGACGACTTCCTCGTCCCGCACGGAACCGCCGGGCTGCACCACGGCGCGGACGCCGGCGTCGATCAGGATCTGCAGGCCGTCCGCGAACGGGAAGAAGGCGTCCGAGGCGGCCACCGCCCCGCGGGCCCGCTCCGGAGCGCCGGCGCCCTCGACGTTGGCCGCTCCGCCGGCCGCGTCGGCGCCGCCGTCGACTGCCACACCTAGGGTGTTGGCGCGCTCCACGGCCAGCTTGCACGAGTCCAGACGGTTGACCTGCCCCATGCCGATACCGACGGCGGCGCCGTCATTTGCCAGCAGGATCGCGTTGGACTTGGCCGCCCGCACGGACTTCCAGGCGAAAGCAAGGTCGGCCAGGGTCGCCTCGTCCGCGGCCGGGCCGGCCGCCAGTGTCCAGTTCTCCGGGCTGTCGCCGTCGGCCTCCAGGGTGTCCGAAACCTGGACCAGCACGCCGCCGGAGACCTGGCGGATCTCGGCCGGATCGCGCCGGTAGCCTTCGGGCAGGGTCAGCAGGCGGATGTTCTTCTTCCGGGACAGGATCTCCACGGCCTCCGGCTCGAAGTCCGGCGCGATGACGACCTCCGTGAAGATGTCCTTGACGGTGTTGGCCATGACGGCGCTGACCGTGCGGTTGGCGGCAATCACGCCGCCGAAGGCGGAAACCGGATCGCAGGCATGGGCCTTGGCGTGCGCGTCGGCGATCGGGTCCTCGGCGCCCGGCGTCGCCACCGCCACGCCGCAGGGGTTGGCATGCTTGATGATCGCCACCGCGGGATCGGCATGGTCGAAGGCAGCGCGCAGCGCGGCGTCGGCGTCGACGAAGTTGTTGTAGCTCATCGGCTTGCCGTGCAGCTGGTCGGCCTGGGCGATGCCCGGGGTCGCGCCGTGCTCGACGTAGAGCGCGGCCGCCTGGTGCGGGTTCTCGCCGTAGCGCAGCACCTCGGAACGCTCCAGCGCCATGCCCGCGTACGGCGGCCAGGCCTTACCTTCGTCGGTGCCGTCGCCGAACTGCGCCGCGGTCCAGCTGGCGACCGCGTTGTCGTACGCAGCAGTGTGCGCAAACGCGGAAGCCGCCAGCCGCCGTCGTGCGTTCAGGTCAAAGCCGCCCTCCGCAGCCGCGGTGACAACCTCGGCGTACCGCGAGGGATCAACGACGACGGCGACGCTCGGGTGGTTTTTGGCCGCAGCGCGGACCATCGACGGGCCGCCGATGTCAATCTGTTCAACGACCTCGTCCTCGCCGGCACCGGACTTCACGGTGTCCACGAACGGGTAGAGGTTCACGACCACGAGGTCGAAGGCCTCGACGCCGAGTTCCTTCAGCTGGGCCACGTGGTCATCGCGGCGGCGGTCCGCCAGGATGCCGGCATGGACGCGCGGGTGCAGCGTCTTCACCCGGCCGTCCAGGCACTCCTGGAACCCGGTCACCTCCGAAACCTCGGTGACGGGCACGCCTGCCTCGGCGATCCGCTTTGCGGTGGAACCGGTGGACACGATGCTCACGCCGGCCTTGTGCAGACCTTGAGCGAGT
Source organism: Arthrobacter sp. USHLN218 (assembly GCF_037144715.1). Classification (NCBI taxonomy): domain Bacteria; kingdom Bacillati; phylum Actinomycetota; class Actinomycetes; order Micrococcales; family Micrococcaceae; genus Arthrobacter; species Arthrobacter sp. USHLN218. Next base: position 94,936 of record NZ_JBBCYT010000001.1, on the reverse strand, counting down.
TCCTCCAGCCCTGTCTTGTCGTAGACCGAGATCAGGGCCCGGTGGATGGGAACACGGTCAAGCTGCTTTAGGCTCACGCAAACTCCAAAGGTTCTTCAGTAGGGGTTGCCTCCCAGTCTAGTTCACGCGCCCGGCCGCCCCGTGACTGTGAAGCCGGGCAGCCCGAGGGTCCGCGGACGCAGGGCTACTCCGCCGTGGCCGCGCTGGGGGCGGAAGCGGCGGTCGGAGCCGAAGCCGGAGAGACGGGGCTCGGGGCCGAAGCCGGCGAGACCGGCGAGACCGGCGTGGGTGCGGACACCGGGGACGGGGCCGATTGTGCCGATACCGGGCTCGGAGCTGACTGGGCGGTTGCTGCGGACACCGCCGTGTTGACCGGCTGGCCGGACAAGTCGACGCTGGCCGGGGACACCTTTGCCTCCGCCGGACTGGTCACACCCTTGACGGCCTCCCGGTCGATGGTGCTGCTGCCCAGGTCCTGCTGCTCCTCCGGCGCGCTTGCGGCAGCCGCTGCCCCCGCGCCGAGCGCCAGGACGGAGAGCGAACCGGTGGCGATCCAGAAACTACGCTTATGCATGATGTCGAGCCTTCCTCGGGTGTGCGATGTCCAACTGCACGAAAGTCTGCCCGGGGAAAGTGAGACAATGAGGAGAGCCAAATGAGAGCCCTCTCATCAAGCAAAAGGCCAAGCCACAGGCACATCGAGCCTGCCGTTCCGTTCCACCTCCCCCGGAAGGCACCATGACCGAAACCCAGCGGCTTCCCACCGGCGACCAGATCGTGCAGGAACTGCCGTGGCGATGGAAGGTCCAGGGCAAGATCTTCATCATCGGCGGCCTCGGCTTCATGTTCGACGCTTGGGACGTGACCCTCAACGGCGTGCTCATTCCGCTGCTTTCGGATCACTGGGGCCTTCAGCCCTCGCAGGCCGCGTGGATCGGCACGGCGAACCTGATCGGCATGGCCCTCGGCGCCTTCGTCTGGGGCTCCGTTGCCGACCTCATCGGCAGGAAAGTCGCCTTCACCGCCACGCTGCTGGTCTTCTCGATCTTCACCGTCTGCGGCGCGTTCGCCCCCGACATCGTCTGGTTCTGCATCTTCCGCTTCATCGCCGGCTTCGGCCTGGGCGGCTGTGTTCCCGTGGACTACGCCCTCGTCGGCGAATTCACCCCGCGCCGCCAACGCGGCCGAGTGCTGACCGCGATGGACGGCTGGTGGCCGGTCGGAGCGGCGCTCTGCGGCTTCGTCTCAGCCGCCATCATGGCGACCTTCGCCGACTGGCGCTACACCATGCTCATCATGGTCCTGCCCGCCCTGCTTGTCTTCTGGATCCGGCGCTCCGTTCCGGAATCGCCGCTGTACCTGATCAGCAAGGGCCGCGGCGAGGAAGCCCGCAGCATCATCGACGAACTCGTCCGCAAGACCGGCGGCACGGCAACCAACTGGCGGCTGCCGGACCCTGCCGCGGCGCCCAGGCTCTCCGTCGGCAACGTCGTCGACCAACTGCGCGCCGTCTGGCGCTTCGACTGGAAAATTACGACGGCGGCCTGGGCCTTGTTCTTCTCTATTCTCCTTGTCTACTACCTGGCACTGACCTGGATGCCCCGCATCCTGATCGAATCCGGCTTCGCGGAAGTCAGGGCCTTCATCACCACCGCTGGCATGGCCGCCGTAGGCCTGCTCGGCGTCATCGTCGCCGCCTACTTCGTCGAAAAGACCGGCCGCAAATGGATCCTCGCCATCACCGGTCCCCTGTCCGCGCTCACGCTGGTCGTCGTCGCCCTCAGCGTCGACGTGCCGGCCGCAGTCGTCACCTGGCTGCTGATCTACGGCTTCATAGTCCAGATCGCCATCCCTGTTCTCTACGCCTACGTCTCCGAGCTCTACCCCACCGAACTCCGAGGCTCCGGCTTCGGCTGGGCCTCCACGTTCTCCCGCGTCGGCGCCGGCTTCGGACCGCTCATCTTCGTCTCCGTCATGTGGCCCTACCTCGGCCTCGCAACGTCCTGTGCCATCGCCGCCGCCTTGGTGGTCATCTCCGTCCTCTGGATGGCCAAGTTCGCGCCCGAAACCAAGGGCGCCCAACTCCACTAATCAGCAGCCAGCCCCATTCGGATTCTCCAGGCAGTCATCCGCGTAGTTGTTGACGACCGACCGCCACACGCTGATGGTCTGAGCTGGAGAGACGAAGTCCGCTTCCCCCGGAACATCGACAGCTGGACCACCATTGACGCTGTAAGTCGCCCTATAAGTTACCGTCAACGCCACCGTGTAGTCACCTGTCTCCCGATACACATGGCTGGTGACCGTTGGATTTCCCCACTGATTGCGATTAATGGGCCCGCCTGGAGTCAGGTACGCCTTGCTCGTCGCGTCGCCATAATTCCACGTGTACTGGACCGGTCTGGCCTCAAGGTGGATATCCTGCCCGTGAAGCCTGAAGTCGCGGGATTGTCGACCTGCCACAGCATAAAGATTTGTGTGGGCGCCTTTGAGAGTGTGAGGACTGGGCTGACCGACCACATCACCTGCTGCAATATCCAGCTTTCGAAAAGCTGCCAAAATATCTTCGGCAATCCGGTCAAGTACGTCATTAGGATTTTCCGAATAAAGGCACGAGTAACCCTGCAGCTGACGCCATCGGAGTGGCTGAATATCGGTCGACGCCGCTTCCCAAATGATTACCTGGCCGTCTTCCGCGTCATCGCATTCCGGAAGACCTGCCAAACAACTGATATCTATATTGTCCCGACCATCGTCCAAACATGCGGGTTGATAACGATAGACCGTGGTGGGATCGGGCAGAGCTAGGGGGCTATCAGTCCACCTTCCACCTTCACCAGCCACCGGGTAGTAGGACTTCACACCCACCCCGGTGTTGCCCCACCCGGACTCATAGCCTGGCAAGTCCCCTTCAGCAGCGCTAGCGTCGGATCCAAGTGGCAACAACGATGAAACCAGAATTGCGGCACCAATCGGGACAGCCAACGTCCGGCGAAACTGCGAACGATAAGGAAAGCCAGTCACTTGCTAGATCTCCCCAGCTACTCCAATGTCGATGGTTTTCCAGTTGCCTTTCTCGTATTTTGCAACGAGGACGTCGACGAGAAAATCGGTACCGGGTGAAGTTCCTTCTAGCTTCCCTCCCGAGGTGTAGTATCTGATGCCTTCTGCAGCCAATTGAACGGATACGTGGAACTGGCCCGCCGAGTTTGAGACAAATTCTGTGCCTGTCCCGTCGATCTCGACGGTGCCGCCAACTTGCCACCGCCCATTTTCATGCCATTCCTCAATATTCTGAGTGATGTCTCCACATCTTTTACAGGATGTTTCCGTTATTTCCCGAATAGGCGAAACGTCCCCGGATTCGTATGCGTAGTTGAGGAGGTCGTACCAATACCGGGTAAACGCTTCGAGACCAGCCTTTGTCCTTTCCCGGGCTTCTTCGGGCATCTTGGGGAATGGCACGTTTTCGGCGGGCCCGTCGGCGGAGGCGGGTTTGTAGCTGGGCGATGCTGACGGCGTAGGAGTTGGAGTCTCGGCAGCGGCCGAGGTTGCAGGAGATGCCGTGGGGTCCGGTTGGCCTTCGGCGTCCCCGCCGCAGGCTGTGAGGGCGAGCGCTGCCGCGGCCAGCAGGGCGCTGGCGGCGAGGCGGGCACGCGGGCGTGCGTGGGTGAGGAACATGTGGCTCAGACCCCCGTTGGTCGGCTGATGAGGCGGTGTTGCCCGTCAGTGTAGTCAGACGTTTAAGCGGGCGTGAACCTTATCCACAGGCCTTTGGGGTTCCGAGGCCAAAATAATCCGGATGGCGCCGTCGCCTCAGCCGAGGCTGGTGCTGAGAGCGGCGAGCGTCTGGACGAGGAGCCTGCGCTCTTCGGTCTTGATGCGCTCGTGGAGGGTCTCCTCTGTATCGCCCTCAAGGACGGGCACCGCGGCTTGGGCCAGGATGGGTCCGGTGTCAACGCCCGAGTCGACGAGATGGACCGTGACGCCGGTGATCTTGACGCCATGAGCCAGGGCATCGCGGACGCCGTGTGCCCCGGGGAAGGAAGGGAGCAGGGCGGGATGGGTGTTGACCATGCACCCGTCGAAGGCGGACACGAATTCGGCGTCGAGGATCCGCATGAAGCCTGCGAGGAGGACCAGGTCGGGGGCGTAGTCCATGATCCGGGACTGCAGGGCGCGGTTCCATTCTGCGCGGCTGTCAAAAGCGCCGGGGGCAGCGGTGAAGGTCGCGATTCCGGCCTTCTCTGCCCGCTCGAGTCCGAGGCAGCCCGGCACGTCAGACCCGACGGCGAGGATCTCGGCGTCGAGCTCTCCGCCCTTGACTGCATCGATGACGGCTTGGAGATTGGTGCCGGAGCCGGAGACGAGTACCACTATGCGCATGCGGTCAACTTTATGCTCCGGGCTCGCCTAGGCTTAAACCCATGCAACAGCAGACGCGGCCGAGGCCGACCGATGAACAGCTCAAGACGTCCAGCCTCTATCTGCGGATTGTCCTGCTGCTCATGCTGGCCACCTTGCTGGCGTCCTCGCTCCCGCTGCCGTGGAAGGCGGCGGCCGCAGCCATCGCCCTGGCGACGGCAGTCGTCTCGATCGTGGGCCTCGTCAAGGTCGTCCGGGCGGGCCTGCCGGGAACGTTCAGGATCACCTTCGTGCTGGGCCTGATCGCCTCAGGCTTCTTCCTGCTCACCAGCCTGGCCCAGATCGTGTTCTGGCCGGTAACCGCCGATTTCGAGGCCTGCACGCGCGCGGCGGTCACGCAGTCGGCGCAGGAGGCCTGCACCAAGGACTATTCGGACCGGTTGATGCAGTACAACAACTTGTTCAAGCCGCAGGACTGACGCGGATTACTTCTCCTTCGCGGCGGCTTTCGCGCGGCGCGGTTCGCGTTCCAGCCACGGCCCCAGGGAATGGCCAATAACGGCGCCGAGGGCCACTTCTCCGGCGATCCATAGTCCGGCCCACAGCGGATGCGGGCCGAGGTCCACCAGCCGGCCGACGCCGAGCGAGCCGCGCGTGAGCCAAAGCAGGCCCGCGGCCGCGGCGCCGGCTACGAGGCCTATGAGCAGCCCGAGCACCACGGTGGACGCCGATGCGCTAAACCAGCGGGAGCGCATCTTGATGGACAGCCACTCGTCGAGGTGGTTCTCCCCCTCGCGCAGGAACCACCAGCCGGCCAGGACCCCGGCCAGCACGGGCAGGGCCAGCGCCACCAGGCCGTAGGTAAGCTCTCCGGTCGGCAGAGCGCCGAGCAGCGGGAACGCCGGCATCGGGCCCACGGTGGTGGCCATCGGCGTGACGGAACTGCCCGTTCCGACGGCAAAGCCGGCGCCGCTGGACCAGGCAAGGGTCCAGCCGACGAAATTCGGCAGGAGGCCTAGTTGGGCCACGGTCAGCACGGCACCGCCGACGATGCCGGGGCTCAGCTCCTGGTAGATTTCGAGAATCTCGGCCCAGTGCAAGGCAACGTCCGCGGCCAGCAAAGCCGCGGACAGGCAGACGGCCGCGGTGGTCGCGAGCAGCCCGGCGCGGATGGCGGCCCAGACATAGGACCCGGCCCAGCGCGAATGCTGGCTGGTCTTTGCCACCCACGCGGCCGCGTCCACGCCGATCAGCCGGCCCCAGGACTTCGCTTCGCGGTAGGCGCCGACGATCAGCCCGGCCCCTGCGGGAAGGAGCGGAATCAGGGCGCCGGCTGTGAGCGAGATGCGAACCTCATCGGTCTGCACCAGGTAGGCCGTGGCACCGCCGACGAACGCGTAGATGCCGAGCGCGCCGAGGAACGCCTGCCAGAGCTGGTCCGTGTAGGACGCGCGCGCCAGCCGCCTCCCTGCGCGCCAGCACAGGAAGAATGGCAGGAGCGAGAGCCCCAGCGGGATGAGCGAGAGCGTGCCGTGCTGGGTGTCGGCCGAGCTGGCGCCCATGAGGACCTCAAGCTGCAGCGGCACGCCGTGGATCAGGAGCCACGCCTGGCCGCCCAGCCGGGCCAGCGATTCGAAGCTGCGGTCCTCGAACCCGTCGGCGAACCAGACGCCGACCAGCGGCAGCAGCACCACGATCGCGGAGAGCAGCGCGCTTTGGAAGAGTTCGAAGGCCCCCTGGAGCCAAAGGGGCATGGGCAGCCCGTTCTGGCCGCCCGGTCGCCATGTCAGTTTCATTGCTTCCATGGTGCCAGTTCCGGGCGCCACCACCGCTCAGCGACGCGGGCCGGAGCGCATTCCGCCCCCGATGCTAAGGCTGGAGCACCACCTTGATGCAGCCGTCTTCCTTCTTCTGGAAGATCTCGTACATCTCCGGCGCGCGATCCAAGGGCACACGATGGGTGACCAGATCAGACAAGGCCAGCGGATCGGCGTCGTCCTCCACCAAGGGAAGCAGGTCGCTGATCCAACGCCGCACGTTGCACTGTCCCATGCGCAGCTGGATCTGCTTGTCGAACATCGTCAGCATCGGCATCGGGTCCGCTTCGCCGCCGTACACGCCGGACAGGGACACCGTGCCGCCGCGGCGCACGGCGTCGATGGCGGTGTGCAGCGCGGCCAGCCGGTCCACGCCCGCGTGGCTCATCGCCAGCTTCGCGACCGGGTGCGGCAGGATCCCCACGGCGGCCTGGGCCGCGGCGGCCACGGGCGAGCCGTGCGACTCCATGCCGACGGCGTCAATCACCGCGTCCGGACCGCGGCCCGAGGTCACCTCGCGCAGGTCGTCCCCGCAGTTCTTGTTCCAGTCCAGCGTGGCGATTCCGTGCCGTTCCGCCATCGCCCGGCGCTCCGGAATCCGCTCGACTGCGATCACCCGGTAGCCGAGGTGGCGGCCGATCCGGCTCGCCAGCTGCCCGACCGGCCCCAGCCCGAACACCGCCAGCGTGCCGCCGTCGGGCACATCCGCATAGGCGACCGCCTGCCATGCCGTGGGCAGGATGTCGGACAGGAACAGGTAGCGCTCGTCGGGGATCCCGGTATCGCCGACCTTGATCGGACCGTAGTTGGCGAAGGGCACGCGCAGATATTCCGCCTGCCCGCCGGGCACCGACCCGTAGAGCTCGGTGTAGCCGAACAGCGCGGCGCCCGATCCGCTCTCTCGGACCTGCGTGGTTTCGCACTGCGACTGCAGGCCGAGGTTGCACATGAAGCAGTCGCCACAGGCAATGTTGAACGGGACCACCACTTTGTCGCCGCGCTTGATGTTCGTGACGGCACTGCCCACCTCTTCCACGATCCCCATCGGCTCGTGCCCGAGGATGTCCCCGCGGTTCAGGTAGGGCCCCATGAGCTCATACAGGTGCAGGTCCGAGCCGCAGATCGCCGTCGAGGTGATCCGGATGATCGCGTCGGTCGGCTCCTGGATCGTGGGGTCGGGAACCTCATTGACGCTTAGCTGCCGCTTACCTTGCCACGTCAGTGCCTTCATGCCCAGGAGCTCCTGTCGCTGATCCGCGGGCCGCGCCGGGCCCTTGCTGGCGGGTTTCGTCCCACGCTACGCGTCCGGCCAGCGCCGGGCTAGGGGAACGTCCGACGCCGGCGCCTCCTCTCTTTGCGCAGGTCCGGATCACCGTGCGACAGGTTCCGCGGCCGCCGGCAGGATGTTCTGGTTGCCGCGGAAGACATTCTCCGGATCGTAGTTCCGCTTGGTCTGCGCCAGCCGGGCGTAGTTCTCTTCGCCGAAGGCCGCCCGGATCCGGTCCTGCCCCTCGTTACCGATGAAGTTCAGGTAGACCCCGCCCGAGGTGAAGGCGGCGATGTCGCGGCGGAAGCCCTTCGCCCAGCCGATGGCGTCCCCGGTTTTCGCCTGGTCCTGCCAGAGGGTGAAGGGGTGCGTGACCCAGGCGGCGTCCCTGCGGGCCATCGGGGTCAAGACGGAGTCCACATGCGCCACGGCCCGTCCCCACGGAACCAGCAGCAGCTGCGAGGACTCATGCGGAAGCCGCTTCCCGTAGTCGAGGAAGATGTCGACGGCGTCGTCGGGGAAATCGTCGTGGTAGTCGGCGCTCCAGTAGTTCAGCTGGCCGGGCTGGTCATCCAGCATGCACTGGAAGTCGGCGTACGGGCGGGGAGCCATAATGTCGACCGCCGGGGCGAGCTCCCGGAGGGGACGGACCGCCTGCTCGGCTTCCGCCGGGTCGCCGGCGTAGACGGCCACGACCCCCAGCACGGGCTTGCCCTGGAGGTCCGCCGGCACGAACTCTTCGGGCGGCGCCACCAGGCAGGCCAGCGCACCGCCGAGCCCCGCAGGCGCCGCGGGCAGGTAATCGCGGTAGGCCAGCGCGGCGTCCCTGGCGGCATCGATGGGCCAGAGCAGAAGGCCGCAGAGCAACTCCTGTCCCACATCATGCAGCCTGAACGTGAACGATGTGGCAACGCCGAAGTTTCCACCGCCGCCGTGCAGCGCCCAGAAAAGCTCCGGGTTCTCGTCGGCGCTTGCCGTCAGTTCCTCACCGCTTGCGGTCACCAGGTCCACCGAGACGAGGTTGTCGCAGGCCAGGCCCCAGGAACGTTCCAGCCAGCCGGACCCGCCGCCGAGGGTGAAACCGGAGACGCCCGTTGTCGAGACCCTGCCACCCGTGGTCGCAAGCCCGTGCCGCTGGCCTGCCCTGTCGAATTCGCCCCACGTGACTCCTCCGCCGACCGTAGCCGTGCGGGTTTCGGAGTCGAAGGAAATCTGCTTCATCGGCCGCACGTCGATGACCAGTCCGCCGTCGTTCATGGACGTCCCGGCTACCGAGTGCCCGCCGGAACGCACCGCAACCTCCAACCGGTTCTCGCGGGCGTACATCAGCGCCGACCGCACGTCCGCGGCGGAGGCGCACTGGGCGATGACAGCAGGTCTGCGGTCGATCATCGCGTTGAAGACTGTTCTGGCCTCGTCATAGTCGCTGTCGCCAGGCCGGACCCATTTCATGTCAGTGCTCCTTGGGATACTGCTGGGCCACCCCGCTTCATGGTACGCACGGCGGGCGGGGCCGGCCAGCACCAAAATTGAGCCTTGCACTGCCTCGACAGAGGCATAAGATCCGGCGGAAATTGGAAAGGGCGGCCGGTTTCCACAAAGAAAACCAGCCGCCCCTATCAGGCGGATAAACCTCTCCGGCAAATCGACGCGAACGACATTGTCCGCGGAAGGCAACGGAGATCCTCCGCCCGCTTTATAGCTCGGGCCGCAATTTCCAAGAACGGCAGCGGCCCGGCAGTCAAACTAACGCGCGTCCTTGCGGCGCTTCGGGAGGAACTCCTCGGTGGCCGCCTTGGCGCGCTTGTCGGCTCGCTTTTCCTTAACGGATTTTCCCTGTTTTTTATTATTTGCACCGCGTGGGGATTTATCTGACATTCCAGCTCCTTCAAGCAGAAACACAATCGGTAAATCCACACCATACCCGATAAAAAAATAAAAGCCAGCGGCTTAAAGAAAAGCCCACGTCGGAAGGTTTCCCGCTGCGGAGCCTATGCGTTCAGGTCCAGCACGCCCTTGACCATCGCCGCGGCGGCGCCGACAAACGCGATCACGATGACGCCGGTCCGGGCATGCTGGTCCTTGATATGCCGCATAAGCTTCTCCCCCGCCCAGATCCCGGCGACGATCATGCCGGCGAGCGCGGCCCACATCCACCACTGCAGCTGCGGAACATCGTTCGGATCAAGCCAGGTCCGCACGCCGACGGTGGCCAGGCAGAGCAGCAGGAAGTAGGGCTGCAGCGTGGCGGCGAATTCGCGCTGCGGCCAGCGCGCCAGGACCGCGTAGGCGCTGACCGTTGGGCCGCCTACCCCCGCCAGCGCATTGGTCAGTCCGGAGCCGAGCCCGGCGATCGCCTTCGGCGGGTTGCCGCTGACGGTGACGGAGGCCCGGTCCAGGAGGACGGACAGCGCCAGCGCGGCGATCACCACCGCCCCGACGGCGATGACCAACGGGGCGGCCGGCAGGTTGACCGCCAGCATCGATCCGCCCACCGTGCCGGCCAGGGCCGGAACGCTCAGCCAGCGGAACATGCTCCAGTCGATGTGGGACCACACGCGGGGAACAATCAGCCCGCAGGAGACGACGCTGCAGATGTTGATCATCATGATGCCGGTGTGGGCGCCCAGCAGCATGACCAGGACCGGTGAGAGCAGCAGCGCGAAGCCCACGCCGGCGATCCGCTGGGCCACGGAGCCCATGAAGATCGCCACGAGAATCACGCCGAGCAGTCCAATAGTCACCGGTCCACCTTAGACGCCATCCCCACACGCCATGCCCCGTGCCACGGTCGGCACAGCGTGCCGACCGTGCCCGCACCGGCGAGGCACCGCCGTCGTCAGGCTTTGGCTTGGTGTTCACCGCGCCGTCACGTCCCGCTCCCCCGCCGTCCTACCGCGGCGTCCACGCTGGCACTGTGAGGATAGCCATTGTTGCTGAATCGTTCCTGCCGCATATGAACGGCGTCACCCATTCGCTCCTCCAGGTGATCGCGCATCTGCGCCGCCGCGGGGACGAGGCCCTGATCATCGCGCCGGCCTCGTCGTGGCTGGACGACGAGGCGCCCGCCGAGGTCCAGGGCTACCCGGTCCACCGACTCCCGTCCATCCCGCTGCACGGCTACCCGAATGTCCGCGTGGCCGCCGGGACCGTCACCCGGATCCGGCGCATCCTCGCCGACTTCGCCCCGGACGTGGTGCATGTGGCCTCGCCGTTCGTGCTCGGCTGGCGTGCGGTGCAGGCGGCGCACCAGCTGGGCCTGCCGGCCGTCTCCATCTACCAGACCGAGGTGCCCGCGTACGCGGCCCGCTACGGGGCTCCCTGGCTCGAGCAGCTGCTGTGGCAGCACGTGCAAAACATCCACGAGCTGTCCACCATGACGCTGGCCCCGTCAAGCTTCGCGATGAACCAGCTGCATGCGCATTCGGTGCCGCGGGTGCATCTGTGGCGCCGGGGCGTGGACAGCATGCGCTTCAATCCGGAGAAGTACGACGCCGAGTGGCGGGCTTCCGTGGCGCCGAACGGTGAGCGGATCATCGGGTTTGTGGGCCGGCTCGCCGCCGAGAAGCAGGTCGAGGACCTGGCCGTGCTGTCCGGCATTCCGGGCACGCGGCTGGTCATCATTGGTTCGGGTCCGCTGAAGGACACGCTGCGGCAGAAGCTCCCCGGGGCCTACTTCGCAGGGTTCCAGGGCGGCGAGGACCTGGCGCGGATGGTGTCCAGCTTCGACCTGTTCGTCCATCCGGGCGAGTCCGAAACGTTCTGCCAGACGATCCAGGAGGCGCAGGCCGCCGGCGTCGCCGTGGTGGCCGTGGGCCGGGGCGGGCCGCTGGACCTGGTCAACCCCTCACGCACGGGCTGGCTCTACACGCCGGGCCGGCTCGATGAGCTGCGCGGCTACGTCATGGACCTGGTGGGCGATGACATCAAGCGCCGCGCCTTCGGCCGGGCCGCCCGGGACGCCGTCCGCGGCCGGACCTGGCCGGTGCTCTGCGAGCAGCTCGTGGGCTACTACACGAAGGCCATCGAGGTGAAGCGGCGCACGCTCAACCTGGAGGCCCGGACCTACCTCGGCTGAGCCGCCCCTCCCCCGCCGCTGCCCCTGCCCCCTGCAGTTGACTGCGCAGCAGGTGCCCCGTTTCGCGTGGAAAAGGGGCACCTGCTGCGCACTCGTTGGGGAAGGGGTGAGGGGCCTCGAGGGGAAGCGGGCTGCTCAGTAGCTGGCGGGGGTGCCGGCGGGGGCGTCCTGGGGTGCCTGGATGAACTTGGCCGCGAGGGCCTCGGTACCGCGGGCCAGCAGGGCGACGTCCGCGCCGACGTTGACGAAGTCGGCGCCGGCGTCGATGTACCGGCGGGCGGAGGCTTCGACGAAGGCGTTGACCCCCACGAACTTGCCGGCGGCCTTGACCTCGCGGATGCTCTGCAGCACGGCCTCGACCACGTCCGGGTGCTCCTGCTGCCCGAGGACGCCCATCGAGGCGGCCAGGTCGGAGGGGCCGATGAAGACGCCGTCGACACCGTCCACCGCGGCGATGGCCGCCGCGTTCTGCACGGCCTCCGCCGCTTCGATCTGGACGATCAGCGTCAGGGTGTCCCCCGCCCGGTTCAGGTAGTCCGGGATCCGGTTCCAGCGTGCGGAGCGGGCAAGGGCCGAGCCGACGCCGCGGATGCCGCGGGGCGGATAATGCATGGCGGCGACCGCGGCCTCGGCCTGCTCGGCGTTGTTGACCATGGGCACGATCAGCGTCTGGGCGCCGAGATCCAGGTACTGCTTGATCAGCACCGCGTCATTAAACGGCACCCGCACCACCGAAAGGCACGGGTAGCCTGCGACCGCGCGCAGCTGGGCCAGGATCGACTCCAGGCCCATGGGCCCGTGTTCGCCGTCGATCAGCAGGTAGTCCAGCCCGGACCCGGCGCAGATCTCCGCGACGCCCGCGTCCCCGGAGCAGACGAACATGCCGGCGACGGTGCGGTCGGTGGAACGGATGAGGTCCTTGAAGGACGGCGAGGCTTCTACTCGAAACGGCATGTGATGGTTCCCAGCTTTCCGTAGTCGGCGAAGACGGTGTCACCCTCGTAGACCCACATGGGCCGGGTGAAGGAACCGGCGAGGATGGTTTCGCCGGCCTTGAGATGGTCGCCGTGGGGCGCGATCTTGTTGGCCAGCCAGTAGACGCCGGCGGCCGGGTGGTTCAGCACGCCGGCGGCGACGCCGGTTTCCTCCACCGTCTGGTTCTTGTAGAGGATGGCGGAGATCCAGCGCAGGTCCACGTCCTGCGGCCGGACCGGGTTGCCGCCGATGACCATCGCGCCCATGGCCGCGTTGTCCGAGATGGTGTCGACGATGGTGCGTCCCTCCATCTCGATCCGGGAGTCGAGGATCTCCAGTGCCGGGACGACGTACTCGGTGGCGTTGAGCACGTCGAAGATCGTCGCGTTGGGGCCCTTGACGTCGCGGTTCAGCACGAAGGCCAGCTCCACTTCGATGCGCGGGTGCGTGTACTGGTCCCACTTCACCGTGCAGCCGTTTTCGAGGATCATGTCGTCGAAGATGATGCCGTAGTCGGGCTCGGAGATGCCGGTGGCGTACTGCATGGCCTTGGACGTCAGGCCGATCTTGCGCCCGGCCAGCTTCCGGCCGTTGGCCTCGCTGCGCTCCCGCCAGAGGTTCTGCACCGCGTAGGAATCCTCCACGGTCATCTCCGGGTAGCGCGCGGTCAGCCGCGGCACCGGCTGGCGGTTCCGGCCGGCCTCCACCAGTTCGTCGGAAATTTTTTCAATGGTCGTCTGATCAAGCACGCGACAGGCTCCAGTTCAAGAATCTTCGGCTGCGGGCAGCACGGCGGCGGTCCTGCCCGTGCTGTTGGACCGGCCCTGGCTGCTCCGCCGGCCGGTCCAGCACCATAGTACGGTTCCGCCGGGTCGAATGAGACTTCGGTTACAGCCGGCGCCGTTTGTCCTCCTCCACAGGCGGCAGGACCGCCGGGTTCGCCCACATCACAGGCGCCCGGCATACACCCGGGGCATCCGCTGGCCTAGCATTGATGGGTGCAGGTCCCGCCCAGCAGGGTCCTGCCGCGGTGTGCGCAGCCGCCACCCGCCGATAAGTTGAGGAAGTTGCCCAATGTCGTTTCCCTTCCGTACCCCCGCCCGGGGTGTGCCTGCCGCGGCAGGCGCCGTGGCCGCCGTCGTACTTCTGGCCGGATGCAGCGGGGGCGGCAGTTCCTCCGACGCCGGCGGGGAGCCGGTCAGCGGGGGCAATCTGGTCTATGCAACGGGGGACGCGGAGCCCACCTGCCTGGACCCGCACGTCGGCGGCAACTACCCGCAGGCGCTGATCTCGAGCCAGTACCTTGAGCCGCTGGTATCGAAGAATTCCGACGGCGAGATCATCCCGTGGCTGGCCAGCGGCTGGGAGCAGAGCGAGGACGGCCTGAGCTGGACGTTCACGCTCCGCGAGGGCGTGAAGTTCTCGGATGGCACGCCGCTGGACGCCGAGGCCGTGAAGGCGAACATCGAACATGTGCAGGACCCGGCGACGGCATCCTCGACCGGCTACCTGGCGCTGCGCAAGATCACGGGCGCCGAGGCGGTTGACGCGCAGACCCTGAAGGTGACGCTGAGCTCGCCGGACAGCGCACTGCTCGAGTCCTTCAGCATGCCGTGGGTGGCGATCCAGTCCCCGAAGGCGCTGGAGCGCAGCCAGGAGGAGAACTGCGCCGCGCCGGTGGGCACCGGCCCGTTCATTGTGGACAAGTGGGTCAAGCAGGAATCCGTCACGATGGTGCGCAACGAGGACTACTCGGCTCCGACGGCGGAGGGCTGGCATGCGGGCCCGGCCTACCTGGACTCCATCACCTGGCGGTTCATTCCGGAATCCGCCACCCGGTACGCGGCGCTTCAGGCCGGCGAGGTGCAGGTCATCGACAACGCGCAGCCGGACACCGTCAAGGCGGCCGAGGGCAGCGACGTCATCAAGCACCTGGATGCCCCGCGGCCGGGTGCTTCCAACCGCCTGGAGCTGAACAGCAGCAAGGCGCCGTTCAACGATCCGAAGGTCCGGGAGGCGTTTGTCCGTTCCGTGAACGTGAACGACGGCGTGTCCACCCTCTTCTTCGGCACCGCCAAGAGGTCCTACTCACCCCTGTCCAGCGTGGAACCGCTGGCCCACTCGGACCAGTCCCTGTTCGGGTACGACCTGGAGGAAGCCAACCGGCTCCTGGACGAGGCCGGCTGGACGGAGCGCGATTCGGCCGGCTACCGGGTCAAGGACGGCAAGCGGCTGACGCTGGAGTTCCCGGTCAGCACCAACCAGTCGATTCCTGCAGAACAGTCGCTGTTCGAGCAGTTCCAGGCCACGGCGAAGGAGGCCGGATTCGAGGTCAAGCTGAACCTGCTGGACCTCTCCAGCTGGTACGGCGCGCTGGCAGAGAACGACTACAACCTGGTCAGCGCCCCGTATACCAAGGTCGGGCCGGACGTCCTGCGGATCCTGTTCCACTCGGACAGCACCAAGCCCGCGCCCAGCGGCTACTTCGCCAACCTGTCCCAGGTGAAGTCCGATGAGCTGGACGAGCTGCTGACCAAGGCCAGCGAAACCTCGGAGCCGACGGAGCGCGAGAAGCTCTACGAAGAGGCGCAGAAGATCGTTCTCGAGGGCTATTACATCCTGCCGCTCTACGACCAGCAGAACCACTTCCTCTACCGCTCCGAGGTCTCCGGGGTGAAGGCGCTGCCCACCGTTTCCACGCCGACGTTCCACGATGCGTGGCTGACCAACTGAAGCCCGTCCGCTGGGTACTGGCCAAGGTCCTGGGCGCGGTCTTCGTGCTCTGGGCCGTGGCCACGCTCATCTTCTTCGGCATCCGGCTGATTCCCGGGGACCCGGCCGAAGCGATCCTGGGCGGACCGGGCTCGCAGGCCTCGCCCGAGGCCCTCGAGCAGGTCCGCCGGGACTACGGCCTGGACCAGCCGCTCCTCGTGCAGTACGCGGCGCAGCTGGGCCGGCTCATCCGGGGCGACTTGGGCGATTCCTACTCGCTCCGGATGCCGGTGGCGGACCTGATCGCCAACCAGCTGCCGGGCACGCTGCTGCTCTCGGCGCTGTCCCTGCTGGTGGCCTGGCTGCTGGCCCTCGGCCTCGCCGGCTGGTCGACGCTCAACGGCCGGGCCGCGGGCGTCGTCGCCTCCGGGCTCGAGATCGCCGCCGCGGCGGTTCCGCACTTCTGGCTGGCGAGCGTGCTGATCCTGCTGTTCAGCAACTCGCTCGGCTGGCTGCCTCCCGTGAACACCGGTTCCGCCGACGGGCTCATCCTGCCGGTGGTCACGCTGGCGCTGCCGCTGGCCGGCTTCCTCGGGCAGGTCATGCGCGAGTCGATGCTCGCCGCCATGTCCAGCCCGTTCGCGCTTTCGGCCCGGGCCCGCGGCGAGGGCGAGTCCGGGGTGCTCTTCCGCCACGCCCTGCGGCACGCCGCGCTGCCGGGCATCGCGCTCTCCGGCTGGGCCTTCGGGAACCTGCTCAGCGGCGCCGTCGTGGTGGAATCCATCTTCGCCCGGCCGGGGCTGGGCCGGACGCTGCTGAACGCGGTGACGCTGCGCGACATCCCGCTCGTGACCGGCGTCGCCCTGGTTTCCGCGCTGGCCTACGTCCTGGTCATGGCGGCCAGCGACGTCGCCGAACGGGCGGCAGATCCGAGGCTGCGGAGCGCATGAGCATCTTCTCCAGCAGGCGCACCCACCGGGATCCGGCGCTGTCTGCCCGCTTCCAGGGCCTGCGCGGCCTGGAAGCCGCCGCGGCCGCCGTCGCGCTCTTCCTGGTCTTCGCCGCCTGTTTCCCGACCCTGCTGGCGCCGTTCGACCCGCTGGCCATCAACCCGGCGGACGCGTTCCAGGCGCCCTCCGCCGCGCACTGGTTCGGCACCGACGAATCCGGCCGGGACATCTACTCCCGCGTGGTCCACGGTGCCCGGCCTTCGCTGCTGATCGGCACCGCCGCCACGGCCATTGGCCTGGGGCTGGCGCTCCTGCTCGGCACCGCAGCCGGGCTGGGCGGCCGCTGGCTGGATTTCGGCATCGGCAGGATCCTCGAGGTGCTGTTCGCACTGCCCGGGCTCCTGCTCGCGCTGGTCTTCATCGCGATCTCCGGCCCCGGCATCACCACCTCCGTCATCGCCGTCGGCCTGTCCACCGCCCCGGGCTACGCCCGCATCATCCGCGGCCAGATCGCGCAGGTACGTTCCTCGCCGATGGTGGAGGCCGCCGTCGTCCTGGGCCGCAGCCCGGCCCGCGTGCTGGGGCGGCATATCCTGCCCAACGCCCTCGCCCCCGTGTTCGTGCTCGGCACCCTCGGCCTGGGCCAGGCGGTGGTGTGGGCGTCGTCCCTGAGCTTCCTTGGCCTCGGGGCGCCGCCGCCGGCCGCCGAGTGGGGCGCGATGCTCGCCGCGGGCCGCACCTACCTGGGCACGGCGTGGTGGATGACGCTCTTCCCTGGCCTGGCCATCGTGCTGGCGGCCGCGTGCTCGACGGTACTCGGTCGTGCCCTGCAGCGGCGGGCGGTGTCGCGGTGAATTCGAAGGACGACGCCATCCTCCGGCTTGAGAACCTGAACGTCGCCTTCAACGGCGAACCGGCCGTACGCGGCGTCTCGCTGGAGATCCGCGCCGGTGAGTGCCTGGCGCTGGTGGGCGAATCCGGGTCCGGCAAGTCCGTCACCGCGAGGGCCCTCATCGGCCTGGCCGGAACCGGCGCGAAGGTCGGCGCGGACCGGCTCGAGCTGTCCGGCAGGGACCTGGCCGGGCTCAGCCAGCGCGCCTGGCGGCAGGTGCGCGGCAGCCGGATCGGCTTCATCCTGCAGGACGCCCTGGTCTCGCTCGACCCGCTGCGCACCATCGGCCGGGAGATCGATGACGCGCTCCGGCTCGGCTCGCGGGACAGCCGGCGGGACCGGGCCCGCCGGGTCCTGTCGCTGCTCGAGGACGTGGGCCTGGACAACCCGGCCCAGCGCGCCGGCCAGCGCTCGGGCGAGCTCTCCGGCGGCATGCGCCAGCGTGCCCTCATCGCCTCGGCCATCGCGCTGGATCCCGAGCTGATCATCGCCGACGAACCCACCACCGCGCTGGACGCCACGGTGCAGGCCCAGATCCTCGACCTCCTCGCCGGACTGCGGGAGCGCGGTTCCGCGATGCTGCTGATCAGCCACGACCTGGCTGTCGTGGAGTCGGTCGCGGACCGGGTCGCCGTGATGACGGAGGGCCGGATCGTGGAGTCCGGGCCCGCCGCCCAGGTGCTGGGTTCGCCAAGCCACGAATACACCCGCAAGCTGCTGCGTGCCGTGCCCGCCGACCATGCCCGCGGCGCCCGGCTCTCCGCGTCCCCCGCGCCGGCCGGCCAGACGGTTTCGCGCGTTTCCGGGCAGGCGGCAGCCGGAGCCGCCGCATCACCCGGCGGATCCGGCGCCTCGGCAGGACCGGCCGCCGCCGGCGGACGGCCCGCTCCCGTTCGGGTCCACGCCGGCCAGGCGCCCGCCGGCGCTCCGGTCCTGCAGGCCACCGGACTGACGAAATCCTTCCGCACGCCGGACAAGAAGCCGTTCACCGCCGTCGATAGCGTCTCCTTCGAACTGTCCGCCGGCGAGACGCTGGGCCTGGTCGGCGAATCGGGCTCGGGCAAGACCACGGCCGCCCGCCTGGTGCTTGGCCTGGCCGAGCCGGACGGCGGCGAGGTCCGGCTCTTCGGCGAGCCGTGGAGCGGACTCCCCGAACGGGAGCGCCGCAACCGGCGCTCCCAGATCGGCGCCGTCTACCAGGACCCGCTCAGCTCATTCGACCCGCGGCTGACGGTCGGCCAGCTGCTGGCCGATGCCTTGTCCGGCGGACGGAGCCTGAATCCCAAAGCGCACGCGGCGGACACCGCTCGGCTGCTGGACCAGGTCGGCCTGCCCGCCCGCTTCGCCGCCCGCGGCCCGCGGACCCTCTCCGGCGGGCAGCGCCAGCGCGTGGCCATCGCCCGGGCCTTGGCACCCAAGCCGAAAATCATCATCTGCGACGAGCCGGCGTCGGCGCTGGACGTGTCCGTGCAGGCGCAGATCCTGGACCTGCTGGACGACCTGCAGCGCGAGTTCGGGCTGAGCTACCTGTTCATCTCCCACGACCTCGGCGTCGTCCGGCACATGAGCGACCGGGTGGCGGTGATGCAGCGCGGCAGGATCGTGGAGCAGGGTCCGGCGGAGCAGCTCTTCTCCTCCCCGCAGCACGCGTATACCCGGCGCCTACTCGCCGCCGCCGTCCATCCTCCGCGCACCGGAAGCTGACGGGAGGGCCGCAGCGCCACTGGGCTTACTATGGAGGGAATCCACTACATTTCCCCGCCATGAAAGAGGATCCTTCCATCACGGACTCGCTTGCCCCAACTGACATTGCCGGCGCCTACTTCGGTGCGCCGGAGCCGGAGGAGACCCAGCGCGACGTCGTCGAGGTCACTTCACCTGCCGCCGTCGCTCGCCTCGAAGACCGCGACGACGTCGTCAAGGTCAAGCGGCGCTACGCCCTCGTCAACCGGGACCGCACGCCGCACGAGGCCATGGTCGAGGACCTGCTCTTCATCCGCGGCGTGCTCGACGACGCGGGCGTGCGCTATCTGCTGGTCCGCGGCAACGACGCGCGCCCGGTGATCGCCGTCAATTGGGAAGACCGCAAGGCGCTACAGTCCGCGCTGGCCGAGGCCTGCCGCAACGAGCCCTTCTACTCGATGACCGTCGACGCGAAGAAGAGGACCGCGCTGCTGGTCGGCGACGGCCGGCTCGCCGAGGGGAACACGGCCCGGATCTTCCGGCTCTACCGCCCCCGCATCGAGCCCAACGGCGGCCTCGTCTACGGGCAGTCCGCCGGCGTGCAGATCGAGCTCTGGCGCTGGGAGGGCGACAATGTGGTCCTGCCGATCGAGAATTCGCTGACCCGACGCTCGCTTCCGGGCGCCGAAGCCGTCCGGGGCACGGTCTTCCGCTACGGCCTGGAGTGGCCCACCATCGAGAACATGTTCGCGGACCACGCCACGGACATCGACTTCGAGATCGACATCGTCTTCTCCTGGGTGGACGGCAACGATCCGGCCTACCAGGCCGCCCGCCGGAAGCGCCAGGAAGGCGTCGTCCTCGGCGAAGGCGACGAGGCGGATGCCCGCTTCCGCCAGATCAACGAGCTCAAATTCGCGCTCCGCTCCGTGCACATGTTCGCCCCCTGGATCCGGCACATCTTCATCGCCACGGACTCGCCCGTTCCGGAATGGCTGGATGCGGAGCACCCCGCAATCACGATCGTGCGCAGCGAGGACCATTTCAAGGACCCGTCCGTGCTGCCCACGCACAATTCGCAGGCCGTGGAGGCACAACTCCAGCACATCGAGGGCCTGAGCGAGCACTTCCTCTACTCCAACGACGACATGTTCTTCGGCCGCCCGGCCGGCCCCGATGTCTTCTTCTCCCCCGGCGGCATCACCAAGTTCATCGAAGCCAGCACCCGGATCGGCCTCGGCGACAACCATCTGGACCGCTCCGGCTTCGAGAATGCCGCCCGGGTGAACCGGAAGCTGCTCTACGAACGCTTCGGCCGGATCACCACCCGCCATCTCGAGCACTGCGCAGCGCCCCTGCGCAAGAGCGTGCTGTTCGAAATGGAGGACGTCTTCGCGGAGCAGTTCACCGCCACCGCCGCCAGCCGTTTCCGTGCCAAGGACAACATCTCCGTCACGAACTCGCTGTACCACTACTACGCCCTGCTCACCGGCCGCGCCGTCACGCAGACCCAAGCCAAGGTGAAGTACGTCGACACCACCATGTACTCGGGCCTGAGGCAGTTGGCCCGGCTGCTCAAGAAGCGCAACCATGACTTCTTCTGCCTCAACGACGGCAGCTTCCCGGAGGTCCCGGCGGAGGAACGGCAGGATGTCGTGACGGACTTCCTGGAGAAGTACTTCCCGATCCCGGCGCCCTGGGAGAAGTGAACGGCCCTTCGCCACTTCCCGCCGGGTTCGCCGGCATCTAGGCTGGCAGCATGTCCAACGACTCCTCAGCGGCTGCCCCGGGCCAACGGCGCAGCATCCTGTCCATGCTCTCCGAAGACTTCAAGTCCTTTGCCTGGCGCCGCTCCTTCGGCGATCCCGTGCAGGTGGGCGACCAGCAGGTCATTCCCGTGGCCCTGGTGAAGGTCGGCTTCGGCGGCGGCGGAAGCGGGAACGACGGCGGCGGGGGCGGGGGCGGCGCGGTGCTTCCGGTCGGCATCCTGGCCGCGGACGAGAGCGGCCGCGCAACCTTCGTCCCGAACCCGATCGCCGTGCTCGCCGTCATGATTCCGCTGGTCTGGGCCAGCGGGCATGCGGTTGCCCGGATTATCTCCGCTGCGCGGAACCGCTGACCGGGCCGGGGCCGGAGCAGCTTGTAGCAGCCACCGCGACTAGACGCGGCTGAGCTCCCGGCTGCCCTCCGGGATCCGGATCCTTGCGGCTTCCAGCCGGCGCTGCGTCTCCTCCGCGTCCACGTACTGCCCCACGGTCGGGTGCTCCCCGACCGGCACGACGGAGTGCACGATCGTCTCGTCATAGACATGCACTAGGTTGAAGGCCTGCGCGCCGTCCCGGCCGCGGGTGCCGCCCACGGGCACGTTCAGGTCCTGGGTGTAGCAGGTGGCGGAGGCGACGGAGACGGGGACGCCGGCGAAGGTCGCCGTCGTCGAATAGTGCAGGTGGCCGGCCAGGATGGAGCGCACGTCGCTGCCGCGCACCACGTCCGCCAGCCGGCGCTGCTCCCGCAGCTCCACCAGCACGGACAGGTCCAGCACGCTGGGGACCGGCGGGTGGTGCAGGGCCAGGATGGTCCCGTCCGGCGCGGGGACGGCCAGCTCGTCTTCAAGCCACTGCAGCTGCTCGTCGCTGACCTCGCCGTGATGGAAGCCGGGGACGGTGGAGTCCAGCGTCAGGATACGCAGGCCGCCGACGTCGTAGCTCTTGTCCAGCGGCGCCATGTCCGCCGGCAGGTCCATCAGCCCGGTGCGCAGGTTCGCCCGGTCGTCATGGTTGCCCATCACCCAGATCACCTCGGCCCCGAGGCGCCGAGAGGACGGCTCGACGATGGCGCGCAGCTTCTCGTACGCCTCCGGCTCACCCTTGTCGGCAAGGTCGCCGGTGAAGACGATCGCTTCCGGCCGCGATCCAGACGCCTCGAGGCCGTCGAAGACCTCGCGCAGCCGTGCCTCGCTGTCGACGCTTCCATAGAGGGGATCCGAGCCGCCCACCAGATGGGTGTCGCTCATGTGCAGTATGAAATGGTTCGGCCTGGGATGCTCGGCCTGGATGTAATCCATCATTTGCCTTCTGCTGGTTGAACCGGGTTTAACGGTTCCTACTTCAATCCATACAAGCAGACGGGGCTCAAACTTCAAGTTAACAAGCCGTCGAACTACGGATTATTGCGCTCTGGCGGCTCGCGCTTCAGGGACGTAGGCTCTAAATCGTCGACCGTTTCCGGCGTACGAGAGGACCACCATGAAGCTCAGCCACATCCCCCTCCGCCTCGCCACCGGCGGATTCATCCTCAATTCCGGCCTGGGCAAGACGGACCTGGACAAGGAAAGCGCGGCCGGCATCCAGGCCATGGCCGCCAACATCTTCCCGCAGGTCAAGCAGATCGAACCGGAGCAGTTCGGCAAGTTCGTCAGCTACGGGGAGATCGCCGTCGGCGGCATGCTGCTGGCACCCTTCATCCCGAGCCGGCTGGCCGGCCTGGCCCTGGCCGTCTTCTCCGGATCGATGGTCGGCATGTATTTGAAGACTCCGGGCATGACGCAGGAGGGCAGCGTCCGGCCGACCGCCGAGGGCACCGCCCTGGCCAAGGACGTCTGGATGCTCGGCATCGCGCTGTCGCTGATCTTGGACCGGAAGAATCCGCGCAGTTCCCTTTCCGTCGGGTAATCCGCCGGGCAATCCGGACCAGGCAGCCGGGCAGATCCGCTTCGGCGAACGACGGCGGCGCGCGCCTAAGATGGTGCGCGTGAGTAACGTGACACCTCCCGCCGCGGAGGCACCGCCGTCGTCGACCATCCGCGCCGCCCGCCCGGGCGAGGGCGCCGCACTGGCCGAGTGCGCGGCGGCAACCTTTCCCATGGCCTGCCCGCCCGAGATGACGGCCGAGGACATCTGCGACTACGTGGCCGCCACCCTGGGCGCACAGCATTTCGAGCAGTATCTGGCCGACCCGCGCCGCAGCCTGCTGGTGGTCGAGGACGATGCGGAGGATCCGCCGCGCCTGGCGGGCTACAGCATGCTCATCCACACGCCGCCGGCGGATGAAGAAGTGCGGGCGGCGCTCACCATCCAGCCGGCGTCCATGCTGAGCAAGTTCTACGTCCGCGCCGGCGCCCACGGCAGCGGGCTGGCGCACCGGCTGATGGCCGCGACCCTCGACACCGCGCGGCACGCCGGCGCCCGCGCGGTGTGGCTCTCCGTCAACGAACACAATCTGCGCGCGCAGAAGTTCTACGCGAAGAACGGCTTCCGCACGGTCGGCGGCATGGACTTTCCCACCGCCCGGCTGGTCCTGCGCGACCACGTGCTGGAGCGCGGGCTCCCGGCAGAAGCCCAACCGGCGCGGGACGCGGGCACTCGTGAGACGCCCGGTCGGTTCTAGGCCCTCGGTGTCCTCCGTCCGGTACGGGATAGTCGCGGCATTGCCGGCGCGTCAGCTGCCCGCCGTGTCCGCCCCGCTCCAGCTGTAGGACGCCCAGACCAGGTCCAGCCCGGCGTGCGGGCAGTCGATGTTCCACTCGGTGTACTCCGCCGCCAAGGAACCGGGGTGGTCCGAGGCGAACAGGACCACACCCGGATAGTCCCGGATCAGGCCCGCCAGCACCGCCGTTCCCGCGTGGTCCAGGTCGGCGTCGATCCGGTTCAGGACCAGCAGCGGCGGGTCGCCGAGCGCCGCCCTGGCCAGCAGCAGCCGTGCCCGCTCCGACGTCGACAGGGGTTCCCCGCCGCGCTTCAGCTGGGTCTGCTCCCCGCGGGGCAGCCGGGTGATCCGCTCGGCAAGCCCCACCCGTTCCAGCGCCGAGGCCCCGGCCGCCGGGTCCAGATCGGGCATCCGGTAGCGGACGCTGCGCGCAATCGAACCGCGCTCGAGATACGTCCCTGCGGCCACATAGCCCAGCAGCACCCGCCGCGTCCGGCCGCCGCTGTCCAGCAGGGACTTCCCGGCGATCTCCGTGTAGGCAACCGGGTCGCTGCGCACGCCGATCAGCTTTTCCAGCACTCGCGTCTCCGCGGCCGGATCCGCCGAGACGATCCGCACCCGGTCCCCCGGGCCGGCCTGCAGGTCCGGCACCGCACAGTTGCGGCACTCGGAGAGGCCGGTGACCAGCACCGTGCCCGGCAGGTCCCCGCCATCCGCTGCCGCCGCCGGGCCGGGACCGGACGGGACCGCCCCGGTGCCGCGGCGCCGTCGTTCTTCCCTGGCTTCCGCCGCTACGGCCAGCGCCGGCCCGAGGATGCGCCGGGCGGCCTTGAAGTTCTGCCGGTACTCGACCACCCGGCCCAGGTCCGCCACGGGTGCGGCGATCATGCCCACGAGCGTCAGCCCCGCCGCGATGGTGGGCGTCGGCACCGCCTGCCATACCCCGACGGCGGCGACCGCGGCGCTGCCCAGGGCCGCACCGGCCGCCGCGGACCCTCGGATCCAGCCGGCGATCGCCGCGCGGTGGACGGCGGCATCGACGACCTTGCGGCCGGCCTTATCCACCTGCCTGACCTCGCGGACCTCGCCGCCGGCGGCCCGGATGGTGCCCGCGGCGATCACGGTGTCGGCCAGCCGTGCCGCCAGCCGCCCCCGCTGCTGCCGGAGCGCCCGGGCGCGGTGGAAGGCCGGACGGGCCAGCAGCGCCAGTCCGCCGGCGAGCACCATCAGGGGAACGACGACGGCGGCGGAGAGTGCGGGCGCGAGCAACCACAGCGCCACGGCCGTCCCAAGGATCATCGGGATGCCCACGGCCAGCGGCGCAATTCCCAGCGCGATCCAGTTCCGCACGCTGGACAGGTCGTTCGTGTTGCGGGCGATCGTCACGCCCGGCGACGGGCCCCGGTCCGTGGTCAGCGCCGATTCCACCAGCCCCTTGCGGATCTCATGGATATAGTCCTGGCCCAGCTTTTCGGCCAGCACGCGCTCCAGGGCACGCAGTGCGCCCACCCCCAGCGCGGCGGCGGCGAGTCCGGCGACCGCAGGCCCGGAGCCCACGCCGGCCGCTGCCGCGCCGTCCAGCAGCCGCGTCATGAGCAGCGCGCTCGCCCCGGCCAGCACGGCCATGGCCAGGCCGGTCCCGATGAGCAGGGCCATCAGCCCCCGGCGCCGGCCGGCGAGCAGCTTCGGCAGGGAGTTCTCCGCCATGGTCCGGCGGCCTACTTGCTCGCCGGCAGCAGGTTCACGGCCGTTGACGGATTGCACAGCTCGTAGGTATCGATGACCGGTGCGTCGATGACGCCGGACGCTTCCCGGGCGGCCAGCGGTGACGCCGTTAGCAGGCCCGAGACGGCGGCCAGGTCCACGCCGGCCCGGCGCAGCACCTCAACGCCGGCGGCGGCGCCGAGGGCATCGGCGGCCGCGAAGACCACGCGGTCCACGGCACCATGGAACACGGGATCGCGCAGCAGCCGCGCGGTCTCCCCCTGATAGACGCCATCGGCGATTTCCACCACGACGACGTCGGTCTCCGCCGTGGTCAGCGCGTCGATCATGCTGGTCAGCAGGCCGCGGACGGTCGGGTAGTCAAGCAGGTAGGTGGTCGGGAAGCCGAAGTCGGTGAAGTCCAGCACGCGGCGGGCCCCTGCATCGGTGAAGAGCCGCGGATCGTTGCCGGCGCCTGTGCCGGTCGCCTTGCCTGCGGACACGGTCAGCCCGGCCCTGCCCAGGCCGTTGACCAGGCAGCCCAGGGTGGTCGATTTGCCTGAGTTCATGGAGGTGCCCAGGACCGCGATGACCTGCGGCCGCCCGGGTAGTGCTGTCACGGAGCTGACCCGGTGCGGAGCGGCGTCCTGCAGGTTGACCACCGCGCCGTTCCTCGCCAGCAGCCCGAGCGGCTCGATGGAGGTTGCCTGGATGACATCGGCGTGCTGATCGAGGACCGTGGCGGCCAGTCCGCCGCCGGCCACCAGCGAGCACGGGGCAAGGTCAGCGGGAACGACGGCGCGGAACTGGTCCGGTGCGTAGCGGTTGCCGTAAGCGACCAGGATTTCGTCGCCCACGAACATGCTCTGCCGGCGGGAATCCGGGCTTTCCAGGCGCTTGTGGTGCCCGATGGCCGCCACCCGGGCCAGGACCACATCGCCGGCCGAGGGTGTGGCGTCCCACAGCTCATATCCGCTGGCGTCCCTGGACAGTGAGTCGGCCAGGAAGCGCGTGGTGTACGCCTTCTTAGCCCGGCGCAGCCGTTCCGGATCAACGT
This sequence comes from Arthrobacter sp. USHLN218, assembly GCF_037144715.1. Classification (NCBI taxonomy): domain Bacteria; kingdom Bacillati; phylum Actinomycetota; class Actinomycetes; order Micrococcales; family Micrococcaceae; genus Arthrobacter; species Arthrobacter sp. USHLN218. Next base: position 69,011 of record NZ_JBBCYT010000001.1, on the reverse strand, counting down.
GCGCGTCCGCCATCGAGGGGAAGTGGCGGGGGTGGATTACGAGGCTCATCTGCTTGCTCCTTGGTGCGGGATCCGTTGACGTCCACTAGTGAACCGGGCCCTCATGAAACGAGAATGATTCCTGGATGAGAGCCCTCTCATGAACCGTTTACCCGGCATTCATCACGCCCTGGCGCCCCTTGAACCCCGTTTCCGATCCGCGAAACGTTAGGGCAGGATGGAGGGGGACCGAAATGAGGAGGCCTGAGAGTGCTGGCACTGGTGCGACATGGCGAAACGGATTGGAACTCCGCAGGACGCCTGCAGGGACGGACCGACATTCCGCTGAATGACCTGGGCCGGAGGCAGGCGAACGATGCCGGCGCCGCCCTCGCCGCGCAGGATTGGGACCTGCTCGTATCCTCCCCGCTGCGTCGCGCGGTCGAAACCGCAGAAATCATCGGCGGCCACGTGGGACTCGACCTCTCGCTCACCATTCCCGACCTGATCGAACGCGACTTCCGCGGAGCCGAGGGCTCCGTCCTGCTCGGCATGGAGCGCGAGGACATCGACAAGCTGCTGCTGGTTTCCGAATCCGAGGCCGAAGTCGCGGCGCGCAGCGTGGATGCGCTGCAACAGCTGGTCCGCGAAAATGCCGGCCGCCGCATCATCGTCGTCGCCCACGGCACGCTCATCCGGGTCACCATGGGCCTGCTTCGGGGCGAGCCGCACGCCCACGTGCTCAACTGCGAGACCATCGAACTGGAGCCCGACCTCCTGATGGGCTTCGAGCCCGAGCCCGAGGCCGCAATCCGCTAGCCCCGGCCAGGCGGGGGCATCGGATTACCTGTCGAAAGACCCAAGACACGGGGACCGATCGCGTCCTATGCTGAAGGTGACCTGCGTGCGGCAACGGAGCCGTGCACCGGAGAGCCGAAGGACACGGAATGCGGGATTTCCAGTACTCAGCCACCGCGAAAACGAACAGCAAGCACCCGTACGACTGGGGCAGGGCGATGGCCCTCGCCGTTGCCCGCCTCACGGCCCAGGCCGAAAGCGAAGGACTTGGACTGCGCCGTGATCTCTACGACGAGGACCTGACGCTGCGGATCAGTGAACTCACAGACGGCATGCAGATTACGTTGTCATGGACGCCCGGGACCGAAGAGGAGACGGTAGCGCCCGCGCATCGGGTCCGCGAGGCGGCCTCCGTGATTCACGAGGCAGTGCCCGGCGCATCCTCGCTAGGCGCGGCCTCGGTAGCCGAGCAAGCGTTCCGCGCCGCGCCGGCCTCCTAACCCGGCCCCGCCGCCCGGCAGGCCGGCCCGCGCCGTATCTCCGTCCGCTCCGAGTGCCCCAGTCAGTTGCCCTCGGACGACGAGTCCGCGGGCACTTCCATCCGGAAGCCGCACGCACAGCTCAGCAGCACCGTTTCCAACTGGACCTGCGGCAGGACCGGGCCCTCCATCGGCCCGTCATTGGATACCGGGTCGTAGATCGGGCGCAATCCGGCCTCGACCGGCCGCATCGGCTCGCCGCAATGGACGTACCCCGCGTCGTCGGCGACAAGCCGGCCCAGGCTGTCATCCAGCCCCGGCAGCGGCCTGCGGGTCAGGTGTCCAAAGAAGCTGTCGCATTCGGAACACGAGTAGCTGATGTTCCAGAGCGGGCGGCCGGAAGGATCGGCATCGGCGGCCGGCTGCAGGTCCTCGACAATCAGATACTCATCGGTGCCGCATTCGATGCACCATGGGTCGGCCACGCCGTCGTCCCCGTCCATTGCCCAGTACTGCGGAGCGCTTTCCGCGGTCATCTTTAGAACTCCTTCCAGTGAGCCGGAAGCATCACGGCTCCCCTGATGGCCCCAGTATAGCCAACCATAAGCATACTTAGTGCAGAATGTTCCTCCCTGTTTTCGGTGGCGCAGATGTCCGGCTCCAGACCGCGGCCACGCTCCATCGTGAGCTTGCCCACAAACACCATTTGGTTGGTCAAACCAAACAATTTGATTGGTCAAACCAAACTAAAACGGCTAGAATCGAGGCATGCAGGAAGTCTCCGCAGATCCCCCATCAGACGAATCCCCGACACCCGGGGACCTCGTCCGCGCCGGCGTAACGCAGCTCATGCGCTGGACCGCCAGGTCCCAGGGCCGCAAGGAACTCTTCGGCCCCGCGGCCGAGGATATGTCGGCGAACGACGTCGTCCTGCTCGATTTCATCCACAACTTCGGCCCGGTCAGGCTCTCGGAATTGGCCAGCCAACACGGCGTGGACAAGTCGACCATGACACCCCAGGTCAATAGGCTGGACAGCAAGGGCCTCATCGAACGGCACAACGACCCGGATGACGCCCGCGCCACCCTGGTCAGCACGTCGCCGGAGGGCCGCGAACTGCGGCGCCGGATCGGCGCCGCGGGAGCAGAACTCTTCGACGAACTGCTGGCCGGCTGGTCCAAGAAGGACCGGCAGGCACTGGCCACCCTCCTCGACCGCTTTGTCCGCGAACTCGTCGCCTCGCACCCGGGCGACTCCACAACCTAAGGAAAGGAGCACCAAGTGACTTCCCCGTCTCCCAACAAAACCCCGGAGCAGCGCCGGACAACACCCGCGAGCCGCCTGATGGATGGCTGGCGCCACGCCGCGGAGCGGATTAGGGAAACGGGCATCGGTGTTCCCCTTGCCGTCCTGGGCATCATCGCCCTGTTCTGGGTGGCACTCAGGCTCGCGAACTACGCCCAGCAGAACGCGATTTCCCCCGTCGAGGCCCTCGTGCGGATCTACGGAACCGGTGCCGCCGTGCTGCTGACCCTGGTCATCGCCGCCGCATCGGTCTGGACGATCATCGAACGGCTCGGCTACACGGACAAGTTCTTCGGCCCCGAGCCCGCGGGCGCCCGCCCGGAGGCCAATAGGCCGCAGCCGGTCTTCCTGGAAGCTTCCGGCACGGCGGCCGTGCCGGCGGTTCCTGCCGCACGTCCGCTTCCGCCCGCGCCGCTCCAGCGCCCCCAGGCGACGCGTCCCCAGCTGCCCGTCCCGGAGCGTGCCGTGGGTGCCGGTGGTACCCGGAACGACGGCGGCGTTCCCGCCGCAGCGGCGCCGGCCACCCCCATCGCACCCCGCCAGGCGAAGCGTGCTCCGGCCCGTCCGGAAGCCGCGGCTACCGCCCAAGCCCGCCCGAAGGCGTCCCCCGCGGCAGCTGCAGCCAAGCCCGCCACGGCATCGGCGACCGCCCAGGCCCGCCCCGCGGCGGCTTCTGTCCCTGTCCGCCCGGCGGCGCAGCCCGCTTCCGCCGAAAAGCCTGCTCCGTCCGGGAAACCGGCCAAGAACAATCCGCTCGCCAAGGGCAAGGGCACCAAGTCCAAGTCGGGCAAGCCGCGGGGACGAAACGCCTGAGACACTCTGCCGATCCGCCCCGCCGCGAGCAAGGGCCCTGCCTTCTCTGGAAGGCAGGGCCCTTGTTGTGATGCGCCGCCGATTCCTGCGGTTGCCTAGCGCCCGCCCGCGTCACTCCTCCGGGTCGAGCTGGGCGGCCGCCGCCGCCCAGTGATCCGGGTCGCCCGTCGCCAGCGCGTAGGCGCCGTAGCCGATCGGCGCGGCCGCCATGATCTCGGCACACTGCTCCGGCAGCCGCCGGGGAATGCGTCCGCCTTCGTCGATATAGGTCCGGACCGTCAGCTCGAAGGCCTCCGGCGTGGACATGCTGTGGTGGAACATGAAGTCGACCGCGGGGTCGCCCACCTTCGCCGTGGTCCAGTCCAGCACCGACCTGATTTCGGCGTCGTCGTCCAGCAGCAGATGGGCGGGGTAAAGCTCGCCGTGCGTGAAGACCGTGAAGTCGGGCCAGTAGCTCTCCTCGTCCAGCCAGGCGTTCCACCGCTCAAGCAGTCGCTCGGCGATGCTGAATTCCGCGCTGACCTTGGCCAGATTGGTGCGCCACTCCTCGCGGACCTCGGCCGGGGTAAGAGTCTGGATCCTGGCGGCCTGGGCCGCCTCGGCATCGATTCGGTGCAACTGCGCAATAAGCCGGCCCAGGGACCGGCAGTAGGACGTCGACTCCCGGTCGAAATGCCAGGCCGCTTCACCGTCCTCCAGGGTAAGTCCGGGATACCCGGGCAGCGCGGGGTACGCCACCAGGGTCCGGCTCCGGATGCGCCAGTCGGGGACTGAGACCGAGAGCCGGCCCTTGACCAGCTTCAGGATGCGGGCCTCGTCGGCGATCTTGACGGCGGCATCGGGCCGCCGCGGAATCCGCAGGACCCACGCCTTGCCGTCCTTCGCCGTCGCGAATGCCACCAGATAGTCAAGGCCGGCCTCGTTGAATTCCACGCTGGCGGGAATGATGTCGAGTCCGTGCTCCTGGGCGAGGTCGGCCACGTAGGCCGGGGTGTAGTCGGGGCCCTCTGTCATCTGCATCCTCCCTGAAGATGCTGCCACTGTACCGCCGCAGGCGGCAGTACGCCCGTCAGCGGCGCGCGACGGCGGCTGCCCGGTCGGCGGCGACGATGCGGTCGGCCGTCTGCCGGCCCATCCGGATCGCGCCGTCGACATGCTGGTACCCCTCGGCGGCCAGGTCGGAACTCGACCAGTAGATGGGGCCGACCGGCTTGAGCTGGTCCGGCCCGTAGCGGTGCAGGCCGCCCAGGTCGTAGCTGGCGGCGTAGGCGCCGCGCGTCCACTCCTCCGAGCCCCAGTCGGATTCGTAGTAGACCTCGGGGTCCAGCGCCTCCGGGCCGAGGTAGCCGGCGATCGATTCGAGGATGCGCTGCCGGCGTTCGCCCGCGCTCAGCTCGAACACCGCGTCCGCCTTCTCGTCCGAGACGAAACCCACCAGCGTGCCGCGGTCGTCGCCGTCGTTGGTGTTGTCGTAGACCTCCTGCACCAGGGCGCCGGGACCGAAGCAGGTGCCCGAGAGCCCGTCCTTCCGCCAGAACGGCGTGCCGTACACGGCGTGGACCTTGATGACCAGGCCGAGCGACTGGTGCTGGTGCATCTGGTGCTGCCGGCGCGGCAACGGGGGTTCGAAGGACACGCGTGAGTAGAGGTTGGGCGGCACCGCCATGATGGCGTAGCGCGCCTGCACGGTCGCACGGTCCGAGACGGCGGTGACTGAAGTGCCTTCGCCGTTTTCGCCGCCCCACCGAAGCGTCCGTACGGGACTGTTGAGTACGACGTCGTTGCCCAGCTTTTCGGCGAGGCGTTCGGACACCTGCTGCATGCCTCCCGCGACGCGGCGGTCGAGGATGAAGTTGTCGTCGACGAGGTTGCTGAAGGAACCCGCGGACGCCGCCATCAGCACGGCCTGCAGGGCGGAAAAGGAGTGGGCGGGCTTGGTGAGCATGCCCCCGGCGATGAAGAGCCCGATGTTGTTGCAGGCCTCCTCGTCGGAAGACTGCCGGCGGAGCCAGTGGTGGAAGGAGACGGTGTCCAGCTCGCGGGCCAGCGGGTGCGTCCAGGGTGCCACGGGGCCCGCCTCGGCCGCGAGCGTATCCAGCAGGGCGATCAGCCGTTCCATCTCGGACTGCGTCTGCGCGCTGACCGGGAACATCTCGCCGGTGTAGCGGGTGCGGGTGCCATCCTCGGCGAGATACACCGAGTCGCCCTCGCGGTAGCGCTGGAAGGTCTCCAGGCCCAGTTCATCCAGCGTCTCCAGCAGCGCCGTCTGGTCCGGGGAGACCCACTGGCCGCCGATTTCCAGCATGGCGCCGTCGATGGTTTCGGTCCAGGTACGGCCGCCCACCCGGTCCCGGGCCTCGAGGACGGCCACGGAGAGCCCCTCCTGCTGCAAACGGCGGGCTGCGCTGAGGCCGGATGGTCCGGCACCGATGACGACGACGTCGCGTTCCATGTTGGTCATGGTCTCCACTCCTGCGGGGTCTAATAAATGAATGCTGTTCATTTACATCCATGGTAGCGGCATCTGCGGTCCGTGTGAAGACAGAACGTAGGATGAAGTCCGGGGCCCGGAGCCGGCGCCCGGAGAATCCGTACGCGTAGCCAATGGAGGAAACCGCAGGTATGGCAGTCGAGGCAGCATCCGGGGCGCACCGCCCGGCGGGAAGGCCAACGCAGAAGGTCCTGTCCAAGGAGCGCATCACGGCGGCGGCGCTGAAGCTCATCGAGGCCGGCGGCTACGAACGGCTGACCATGTCCGCGCTGGCCAAGTCGCTCCAGGTGGCCCCGTCCGCCCTGTACAACCATGTGGCCTCCAAACAGGATGTGCTGGTGCTGGTGCAGGACGACATCATCACCAGCATCGACGTCTCCGCCTTCGGGACCGAGCCGTGGGCGGCCGCGATCCGCCGCTGGGCATGGTCGTACCGGGACGTCTTCACCCGGCACACGCCGCTGATCCCGGTGATCGCGGTGCTGCCGGTCACCGGCGCGGGGCAGACCCTGGGGATGTACGAGACATTGACCGCTGCCTTCCTGGACGACGGCTGGCCGGAGCCGCTGGTCGTGCCGGCCATCGTGGCGCTCGAGTCCTTCATCTTCGGTTCCGCCTTCGACGTCACGGCACCGGCGGACATCTTCGAGTCCGGCGAACTCGCCGAGGCGAACCCGAAGTTCACGTCCGCTGTCCGCAGCCAGGACCTCGGCGCGGGCGGATCGGCCGCGGATGCGGCCTTCCGGCTCGGGCTGGAGGGACTGATCGTCGGGCTGCAGTCGCAGCGCGACGCCTGGGCCGCGCGCTGACCCCACCATTCGGCCTGCAGGCGGCCCCTCCGGCTAGCGGGCCGCGAGCAGCTTGGCCCGGCGGTTGGCCAGGACCTGTCCGCCGATAACCACCAGCAGGGCGACGATGAACATTGCCGAGCCGATGACGTTGGCCTGCGCCGGAATGCCCCTGGTCGCCGCGACGTAGATGAACTTCGGGAATGTGTCGACGTTGCCGGAGTTGAAGTTCGTGATGATGAAGTCGTCGAAGCTCATGGCGAACGCCAGCAGCGCGGCGGCGACGATGCCGGGCAGCAGCAGCGGGAAGGTCACCCGCCAGAAGGCCTGCATCGGCGAGGCGTAGAGGTCGGCGGCGGCCTCCTCGAGCTTGGGATCCAGGCTGGCGACGCGTGCCTTGACGGTCACCACGACGAACGAGATGCAGAACATCGTGTGGGCGATGATGATCGTGCCCATGCCCAGGTCCGCGCCGAGATTCAGGAACTGCGCCAGCAGCGACGCGCCCAGCACCACTTCCGGGGTGGCCAGCGGCAGGAAGATCAGCATGTTCGCGGTGGCGTTGAACCTGAAGCGGTACCGCACCAGCCCGATGGCGATGGCGGTTCCGAGGATCGTCGCCAGCAGGGTCGCCGTGGCGCCGATCTGCAGGCTGTTGCCGAGCGCCTGGCAGACCGCCGGGGCGCCGCAGGGATTCTGCCAGTTCTCCAGCGTGAAGCCGCGCCACGACAGGTTGGTCCGTCCGGCGTCGTTGAAGGAAAACGCGAAGACGTACGCGATGGGAACCAGCAGGAACAGGAACGCGAGCCCGCCGATGACCGGGACCAGCCAGCGTCCGATGGTTTGCCGCATGCCGCCTGACCTCCTTATCTCACAGTAGTTCTTTGGTGCCGAAGCGCCGGACGTAGAGCACGACCAGCACGAGGATCGCCAGCATCAGCACGAAGGACAGCGCGGAGGCGCCGGGATAGTCCACCACGCGGAAGAACCGGGAGTCGATGACCTGGCCGATCATGGTGGTGTCCTGGTTATTGCCCAGCAGGGCGGCGTTGATGTAGTCGCCCGACGCCGGGATGAAGGTCAGCAGGGTTCCGGCCATCACCCCGGGCATGGACAGCGGCAGCGTGACCGTCCGGAACGTCTGGAACGGGCTGGCGTACAGGTCCGTGCCGGCCTCGATCAGCCGGGTGTCCAGCCGCTCCAGGTTCGCGTAGATCGGCAGCGTCATGAAGGGCAGGAAGTTGTAGGTCAGGCCGCAGACCACGGCGAAGGCCGTGGCGGTCAGCCGGCCGTCCTCGGGCAGCAGGGCCAGCGCGCGCAGCACGGCCACTACCGGCCCTTCGTCGGCCAGGATCTGCTTCCAGGCCTGGGTGCGCAGGATGAAGCTGGTGAAGAACGGCGCGATGATCAGCACCAGCAGGATCCCCTGCAGCAGCTTCCGCCCCCGCAGCCGGACCGCCACCAGGTAGGCCATCGGGTAGCCGATCAGCAGCGCCGCAATCGTGGCGACCAGCGCGAAGGCGAAGGAGCGCAGCAGCTCCTGCCAGTAGGCGCCGAGCACGTCGGCATAGTTGCTGAACTGCAGCGCCGGCACGAACTGGCCGACATCCGCACCCGGCGGCTTGGCGTAGAGCGAGGTGGCCAGCAGCGAGAAGACCGGCAGCACGAAGAACAGCAGCATGAACGCGAAGCCGGGCAGGATCAGCCAGTAGCCCATCCGGCTGCGGCGGCGGTCCGCTCCGATTTCGCCGGCGCTGCGCGGGTCCTTCCCGCCTGGCCGGGCGGCTTTGCCGGGCAGGTCCTGTGCATCCCGGATCTTGCCATGGTTGCGGGCCAGCAGGCTCATGGCGCCGCGGTTTCCGCGGCCTCGGCCGCGCCGGCGCTGGAGTCCTCGCGGCCGTCCAGCCCGAAGGCGTGGGCCGTGTCCCAGCAGAGCACCACGTCATCGCCGGGCCGCGCCAACTGCTGGCCGTGGTTCTGCGAGAACACGCCCAGCCGCCCGACGCCGGGAACGTCCACCAGGTAATCGGTGCTGACGCCGGTGAACGACGTGTCCGCGACCCGGCCGTGCAGCATGTTGTCCGGGTCCCCCACGGAATCCTGCGGCCACATCATCTTCAGCTTCTCCGGCCGGATGCCGACCAGCACGCGGCCGTGGTGCGTGGCGGCCCGTTCCTTGAGCACCGTGAGCCGGTTGCCCCGGGCATGGACGACGACGGCGTCCCCGCGGTCCTCGACCACCTCACCGGGGACGAGATTGGACTTTCCCAGGAAGTTCGCGACGAAGGCCGTGCGCGGAAGCTCGTAGAGTTCCCGCGGTGCACCCATCTGCTCCACCCGGCCGGCGTTCATCACGGCAACGGTGTCCGCCATCGTCATGGCCTCTTCCTGGTCGTGCGTGACGTGCACGAAGGTCAGGCCGACCTCCAGCTGGATGTTCTTCAGCTCCACCTGCATCTGCCGGCGGAGCTTCATATCCAGGGCACCGAGCGGCTCGTCCAGCAGGAGCACGGCCGGCCGGTTCACGATGGCGCGGGCCAGGGCGACGCGCTGCTGCTGCCCGCCCGAGAGCTGGCCGGGACGGCGGGCGGCCAGATGGCCGAGCTCCACCAGTTCCAGGGCGCTTTTGGCCTGGGCCTCGGCGCCACGGATCTTGCGGCGCTTGAGCCCGAACGCCACGTTGTCCAGCACGCTCATGTGCGGGAACAGCGCGTAGTTCTGGAACACGGTGTTGACCGGCCGCTCGTGCGCCCCGGTGCGGGTGATGTCCCGGCCGCCGATGCTGAGCGTGCCGGAGGTGGGCTGCTCCAGCCCCGCCACCATGCGCAGCGTCGTGGTCTTGCCGCAGCCGGAGGGCCCGAGCAGCGCGAAGAACGAGCCCGCAGGTATGGTCAGGTCCAGTTCGTCTACGGCGACGAAGTCGGCGAACCGCTTCGTCACCGAATCCAGCACGAGGTCGGCTCCCCCGCTGTCCCGGCCCGCCGCCGTCGTTGTTTCCTCCGCAAGGTGTTCCTGGACCATCAATTGCCGATCGCTTTCTGGAACCGGTCGCTGAAGTCGGTCTCCTCTTCCGCGGACAGGGTGCGCAGCACGTGCGCGTTGGCGAGGAAGTCGTCCGTGGGGAAGATCAGCGGGTTCTCCACCAGCTGAGGATCGATGGCCTCCATGGCCTCGCGGGCACCCTCGACGGGGCAGATGTAGTTCACGTACGCGGCCACGGTGGCGGCGTTCTTCGGGTCGTAGTAGTAGTCCATCAGCGCTTCGGCGTTGGCCTTGTGCGGCGAGCCGACCGGGACCATCAGGTTGTCCGACCAGAGCGTGCCGCCGGCGTCCGGCAGTGCGAACTCCCACTTGTCGCCCTCTTCGAAGTTCAGCTGCGTGATGTCGCCGGACCAGGCAATGACCGCGAGTGCGTCCCCGGAGATCAGGTCCTCCTTGTAGGAGTTGCCCTTGACCTGGCGGATCTGGCCGTCCGAGATCTGCTTGCTGAGGACGTCCAGCGCGCTGTCGAATTCGGCGGTGCCCCACTGGCCGGAGATGTCCACTCCGTTGTCCAGCATCAGCAGGCCCATGGTGTCGCGCATTTCGTCCAGCACCTCCACGCGGCCCTTGAGCTCCGGCTTCCAGAGGTCCGACACCGTACGCAGGCCGCCGGGGACGGCCTGCTTGTTCCACGCGATGCCGGCGAAACCGGACTGCCAGGTCAGCGAGTGCTTGCGGCCGGGATCGAAGTCCACGTTCCGGAGCGTCTCCAGAAGGTTCTTGGAATTGGGGATGTTGCCGAGGTCCAGCTCCTGTGTGTAGCCGAGGCGGATTAGCCGGGCGGCCATCCAATCCGTGAGCGTGATGATGTCCTGGCCGATGTCCTGGCCGGCCGCGAGCTGCGCCTGGACCTTGCCGAAGTAGGTGTCGTTGCCGTCGATGTCTTCGGAGTAGTTGGCCTCGATGCCGCTGGACGTGGAAAAGGCCTCCAGCGACGGGTACTTCTGCGCCTTGTCGTCGTAGTCCAGGTAGAGGGTCCAGTTGGCCCAGTTGACCACCTTGTCGGTATCCGACTGGTCCACGGCGGCAGTGGGGCTCCCGCCCTCGGCGGGCGTGCCGGTGCCGCCCGTTCCGCAGGCCGCCAGCAGGCCGCCCAACGTCAAGGCACCGGTGCCCATGAGCACGTTGCGGCGCGAGAGCTGGGCGGATACCAGGCGGCGCAGGCGGGGGTCGTCAGGTAGGCGCTGTGGCATGTGGGCTCCTGGTCAGAGGCGGATGCTGTTGTGCCGTCGATACTGGCAGACCCCCCGCGCCCAGACAAGGTTTTCAGTTGTAAATTTTTTGTTACCCAACTGATCTCATTGTCGAATTCACGGTTTACCACTGGTTCCGCAGCCGGGGGTCTTGCGCAAGCCGGCGCCAGCGACTTCAATAGCAGCATTCCCACGAAGCCTTCGAAGGAGGTGGAACTCCCTTGAGCACCCAGCATGGCGGCGGCGCCGCTCCCGGGGCGGTCGGCCCGATCGACGACGTCTCCAAGGCGATCATCGAGCAGTTGCAGGAAGACGGGCGGCGGTCCTACGCCAACATCGGCAAGGCCGTCGGGCTCTCCGAGGCTGCCGTGCGGCAGCGGGTCCAGAAGCTGACCGACAGCGGCGTGATGCAGATCGTCGCCGTGACGGACCCCCTGCAGCTCGGCTTCTCGCGCCAGGCGATGCTGGGAATCAAGGCCGACGACGATCTGGTGGCCGTTGCCGACAGGATCGCGGCTCTGAACCAGGTGGACTACTGCCTGGTCACCGCCGGTTCCTTCGACATCCTGGCCGAAGTGATCTGCGCGAACGACGACGACCTGCTGCGGCTCATCACCAAAATCCGCGGAATCGACGGCGTTCTCAGCACGGAAACGTTCATGTACCTCTCCCTGCGGAAGCAGGAATACAACTGGGGAACCCGATGACTCAAACCAGCACCGAACGCACCTACAGCACTCCGCGCGGCACCGACCGCCAGCAGGCGGCGCGCGACCATTTGTGGATGCACATGGCCCGCCACTCCAACCTGGCCGCCGGCGGCACCGTGCCCGTCATTACCCGCGGCGAGGGCCACCTGATCTACGACGACCAGGGCCGGGAGTATATCGACGGCCTTGCCGGGCTCTTCGTGGTCCAGGTGGGCCACGGGCGCGAGGAGCTTGCGCAGGCTGCGGCCCGACAGGCCCGCGAGCTGGCGTTCATGCCGCTCTGGTCCTACGCACACCCGGCCGCCATCGACCTGTCCGAGCGGCTGGCGCACCACGCCCCCGGCGACCTGAACCGCGTCTTCTTCACCACGGGCGGCGGCGAGGCAGTGGAGACGGCGTGGAAGCTGGCCAAACAGTACTTCAGGCTGCAGGGCAAGCCGAACAAGACCAAGGTCATCTCCCGCGCGGTGGCCTACCACGGCACCCCGCAGGGGGCGCTGTCCATCACCGGCATCCCGGACATGAAGACCCCGTTCGAACCGCTCGTGCCCGGCGCCTTCCGGGTCCCGAACACCAACCAGTACCGCGCACCTGCTGGGCTCGAGGACCCGGAGGCCTTCGGCCGCTGGGCCGCGGACCGGATCGGCGAGGCCATCGAGTTCGAGGGACCTGATACCGTCGCCGCCGTGTTCCTGGAGCCGGTGCAGAACTCCGGCGGCTGCTTCCCGCCGCCGCCCGGCTACTTCAAGCGCGTGCGCGAGATCTGCGACGAGTACGACGTCCTGCTGGTATCGGACGAGGTGATCTGCGCCTTCGGCCGGATCGGCTCCATGTTCGCCAGCGACGACTTCGGCTACGTCCCGGACATGATCACCTGCGCCAAGGGCATGACCAGCGGCTACTCCCCGATCGGCGCCATGATCGCTTCGGACCGGCTGTTCGAACCGTTCAAGAACGGGGACACGACGTTCTACCACGGCTACACCTTCGGCGGGCACCCGGTCTCCGCCGCCGTCGCCATGGAAAACCTGGACATCTTCGAGCGCGAGGGCCTCAACAACCACGTGAAGCAGAACGCGCCGCTGTTCCGCGCCACGCTGGAAAAGCTGCGGGACCTGCCGATCGTCGGAGACGTACGCGGCGAGGGTTACTTCTATGGCATCGAACTGGTCAAGGACAAGGCCACCAAGGAGACCTTCACGGACGAGGAATCGGAGCGGCTGCTCCGCGGCTACCTGTCCAACGCACTATTCGACGCCGGCCTCTACTGCCGTGCAGACGACCGCGGGGACCCCGTGGTCCAGCTCGCTCCCCCGCTCACCATCGGGCCCCGGGAGTTCGACCAGATCGAGCAGATCCTCCGCTCCGTCCTGACGGAAGGCCTGAACCACCTGTAGCGGTCCAACCCGTCCCCGGTCCATTCGGCAAGGGACCGGGGACGTCGGGTTGGTGGCGGCAGGAGGAGCCCGGACATGAGAAGAGCCGAACATGGAGGACCGATGGTCCTTCGAAGGTCTAGCGGCCGGATTCCTTTTCCACCAGGGCCCGCTCCCAGAAGCTCGGGCCGACGGGTTCGTGGAAGTCGCTCCGGGCGACCAGGTAACCCTCGCTGTTCACGGTGATCGGCAGCTGCGGCAGAGGTCGGGACGCCGGGCCGAAGATCACCTTGCATTGTTGCGTCACGTCGAAGGTGGACTGGTGGCAGGGGCAGAGCAGGTGGTGGGTCTGCTGCTCGTACAGCGCCACCGGGCAGCCGACGTGCGTGCAGATCTTGGAATAGGCAACGATGCCGTTGTAGGCCCAGTCCTCCCGGCCGGGACTGGGATGCAGGTCCTCCGGGTTCAGGCGCATGAGCAGGACCACGGACTTGGCCTTTTCGTCGAGCTTGCCTTCATGCAGTTCGTTCAGGCCTTCGGGAATGACATGGAAGGCCGAGCCGAAGGTCACGTCCGCGGCTTTGATGGGGGTGCCCTCGGGGTCGCGTGCGAGGCGCGTCCCTTCCTTCCACAGGGTATGTCCCAGGACGGCGGGGTCGAGGTTCTTGGACAGGTCCCGCAAGATGCCGATGGGCGGCAGGATGGCCAGCACCCCGGCACCGATGAGGGTGTAGCGGATCAGCCGGCGGCGCTTGATGCCCGACTCCGAGATGATCTCGCTGACCATCGTTTCCGCAATCTGGCGGTCCTCCTCGGTGCGGACTGCATGCCGTTCTTCGGCGATTTCGTGGTCGGGCATCAGGGTCTTCGCCCAGTGCACGACGCCGACCCCGATCCCAAGCATGGCGAATGCTGTACCCATACCGAGCAGGAAGTTCTGCAGGCGCAGCGTGGAAATCGTGGTGGATTCATCCAACGGGATGGCAAAATATCCGAAGAAGAAAAGCAGGGTACCGATGACGGAGATGACGAAGAGAATTGCAACCTGCCGCTCGGCACGATTGGCGGCCCGGGGATCCTTATCGGCAAGGCGCGGGCGATGGGGAGGCAATCCAGGATCCTGGAACTTCTCTACTTGGCCCTGGCCAGCCTTGGCAACGCTGTCGGAGGTGGTCGGGTCGCCGTGACTATGGTCGCCCATGATCTCTCTCATCCTTCGCAGAGATTCTGTATACGACTCTAAGAGTGCGCCTGTGTTATTTCAATGGTTTTCCCGGCGCCCCGGGCGAACGGCCTCGGCGTTCATCGCCGGCGCATTATATGAAGCAGTCGGTGAACAAGGCTTTTTCAAGATTTCTTCGCCAGCATGATCGGGACCAGCCAATCGGGGGAAAGGCAGTCCCAGCCATGTCACGGGTTCATGCAGCAGAGGCACATCACACAGCAACTGAACCGCAGGGAAATGCGGAAGGTTCCACCGCGCGCGGGGGGCCGGTGCTCACCCGGCGGCAGCTCGGGCTGCTGTTCGGTGGCGGCGCGGCCGTCATCATCGGCGGCGCCAGCTTCGGCGTCGTCGCCAAGAGCGTCCAGCATGGGCAGACCGAAGCGGACACCGCATTCGGCTCCCTGCGGCTGCTCCGCGCGGCCCGACTGGCCCGGCTCTCGGCGGACGGTTCGCCGTCGCCGCTGGTCGGACGGGTGGCATTGGCGCGCATGTCCGGCCAACCCGTGACGGCGGCCGGTGCGGGGATCGGTGTAGCCGTGCCCGCAGCGGCGGCAGGACACGGCGGGCACGGCGGCGCCATACCGGGGCTGCGCTGGCCGCAACCGGAGAACCACACCTGGGGCGACGTCGTGCTGCTGGACCTGGAAGTCCACAACGCCGGGCCGGGACCCGTGCCGTTCTCGCCCGGCCAGCTGCGGCTGCGGCCGTCCAGCAGCGACGCCAGCATCAGCCTGCAGGACGCCGGCCGGGATGCCGGACCGCTGGCGCCGGGCGTGCCCGAACGGCTGTGGGTCAGCTTCCTGGCACCGGAGTCGGCCGGGCGCTTCCTGGTCGAATTTACCGACCCGCTGCAAGACACCGCCGTGGAACTGCGCGTGCCCGAACTCGTCACCCTGATGGAGCACTCATGAAGACCTTGGACATCCATATCAACGACGGCTACCTGCCGATGGTCGACGGCTCGCTGGTCTACCACCGCGGCTACGGCGAACGGCGGACCTCCACCACGGACCCGAAACCGGCCCTGGCGCTGAGCCCGCACGTCTTCACCCGGAACGGGGAAGTGGTGAAAAGCCGGCACTATCCGCTGGACGCCGAAGTGCCGCCGCTGGGCCGGCCGGAACCGGCGTACAAGGACCCGTTCAATCCGGGCGAATACCTGGTCCACAAGGAGTTCTGGGCCAGCATCTACCCGGAACGCGGACTCATCGCCGAGACCGGCAGCACCATCCGGATCCGGGTCACGAACCACCTGGCCGAAGAGCATGCGCTGCAGTTCCTCGACGTGGGCGGTCCGGGGAACCACGAGGGCACCGGCAGCATCCCGCCGGGCGGGTCCAAACTGCTGGAGTTCGAGGCGCCGGCGCCGGGAACGTACGTCTACTGCGATCCGGGCGGCGACGACGACGACCCGATGGCCGATCCCGTCCAGCGCATCCTCGGGCTTTACGGCGCGCTGCTGGTCACTAACCCGGACCATGCCTGGCGGCTACAGCCGGACGGCCCGGAGTTCGAACGGCAGTGGCTCTGGATCCTGCACAACGTCGATCCGCAGTGGGCGCGCCTGGCCTCACGGGGCCAGGAGGTCGACCCGGACAAGACGCCGGCATTCCCGCGCTACTTCACCCTGAACGGGCGCTCCGGCTTCCAATCCCTGGCGGTAAGCACCGACAAGGCGCTGAACGAGGAACGCGAAGAGGACTCGCTGATGTCCGGTTCGGCCCGCTCGATCGACGTGCGCAACTTCAGCCAGCAGGGCACCGCGGACACCGTGCGGACCGGCCAGCTGATGCGCTTCGTCAACGCGGGCGTGGTGCACCACCAGCTGCACTTCCACGGCAACCACATCTGGACCGTGCGGCGCAACGGCACGTTCTTTCCGCGCGGCGGCGGCTTCATCGACGACGAGGGCCACATCGTGCTGCAGCAGTGGGAAGACGTGGTGGAGGTCCATCCCCTCGACCGCAAGGACTCCGTGCTTCCGGTCCGCCGGCCACCGGAGGCCACGGACCAGATCTGGGACGCCCGTGCCGGCGACTGGGACTATCCGATGCACTGCCACGCCGAACCGTCGCAGATCGCCCGCGGCGGCATGTATCCCGGCGGACTCGTGGGGCACTGGACCGTGGCCGAGCCGGCCAACGTCCCGGAGCCGCCCGGCCCCGTGACCCCGCCGCCCGGCCCCGACGGAGACCGGCCCCGGCCCCTCACCGCGAAACCAGGCACCGCCATCAGGCCACCCGGCCACAAGCTCTACCGCACCCAGGTCGACTTCAGCTCCGACCAGATCCATGAAGGCAGCCCGAAGACGGAGTTCCTGCTCAAGGCGGACCGCAAGGAAGAGTTCGATTTCTTCAACCGCAAGATGAAATTCGACGACGGCGCCGAGCACGAGATGTGGACGTTCGAGACGGAGAACTCCGGCCGGATCTTCCCCGCCCCGCTGATCCGGCTCACCGAGGGCCAACTGTTCCACGGTACGGTCAAGCCGAGCAAGAAGGTCCACACCATCCACTGGCACGGAATGGAACCCGACCCCCGCAACGACGGCGTCGGCCACACCTCCTTCGAGGTCTCCGGACACTACACCTACCAGTGGCGGCCGGAGAAGGGCCGGCCCGGCAATCCGAACTTCGGCGCCTCCGGCACGTACTTCTACCACTGCCATGTCAACACCACGCTGCACGTGCAGATGGGCATGTTCGGGCCGCTGATCATCGACCCGCACGTGCATCCGAAATACCCGGTCAGCAAAGGTGCCCGGCGCGCGTTCGTCGACGGTCCGGAGTACGACATCGCCACGGAAACCATCCTGGTCCCGTATTCCCTCGACCCCCGGTGGCACGAACTGAACCACGCCGCGGGGCTCTCCGGCGAAGACGTCGGGCTGGACAACTTCCGGCCGAAGCACTTCTACCTGCTCGGCGGCAACCTCGCCGCGCGGCCCAAGAAGGAAGGCCCGCTGCTGCTGTCCGCGATGAAGGCCAACGTCGAAGGCAACGGCCGCAAGCCCACCCTGCTGCGCCTGCTCAACGCCAACTACTACCCCGTCGACGTCCGCTTCTCCGACATGGCCGGCAACCCGGTGCGCATGGCCGAACTCATCTCCCATGACGGCAGGGCCCTCCGGGACACCTCCGACCCCACCGGCCCGTCCCTGCCCGTCGGCGAGACGGACAGCCCGCTGATCACGTCGCTGCTGAACTTCGGCGCCGCCGAACGCTACGACATGCTGCTCCGGCCCCCGAAGTCGGGCAAGTACAAGCTCACCGTGGAGCTCAAGCACTGGATCACCGAGGCGGTGCTGTTCAGACGGGAGATCATCGTCACCGCGAGCTAGCAGTGCTGCGGGCGGCGGTCCGGCGCCGCCCGCAGGTACCCGGATCCATCATGCTGCCCTCCGCCGGCCGTCTGTAGGCCGCTATTACCCCGGAAGCCCGGTTTCGCCTTCCGCCTGGTAGGTGGCAAAGCCCCTGGGCATCCCCGTACCGGGAGGCGTTGGTGCCAGGCCGGGGCCGGGATACGGCGGCGCGAATCCGCCGAAGCCGTCCTCGTCCAATCCTCCAGGTCCGTCCCCTTCCGGGCTGCTGCCGAGCAGGCTGCGGGCCAACAGGGCGTTGTCCGCCATCAGGTCGTCCACGGCGGTGCGCAGGTGGGCGTCCCCGGGTTCCGAGCCGTCCAAAGCGGCGGCCAGGGCCGTGCGCCGGACGAGTTCCTTGGTGAAGGAGGCGGTGGTTCCGGCGGTCCGCTCGGCGGCATCGGCGATGCCTTCGCGGCTTAGGGCCAGTTCGCGGCCGTACAGCCCGAGCAGTGCCGCGCGTTCGGCGGTTCCCGGCAGCGGGATCTCGACTGCCAGGTCCACGCGGCCGGGGCGCTGCGCGAGCGCCCGCTCCAGCATGTCGACGCGGTTGGTGGTGAGCAGGAAGGTCACGTCCGCGTCGTCGTCGAGTCCGTCCATGGCGTCCAGCACCTCGAACAGCAGCGGCTGCGGGCCGTGGCCGAAGCTCCGGTCCTCGGCGATCAGGTCGCAGTCCTCGAGGATCACCATCGACGGCTGGAGCGCCCGTGCCATGCGCGCAGCTTCGGAGATGAAGGCGAGGGACCCGCCGGAGAGGATGATCGCCGTCGTTCCCGCACTGCGGCTGAGCAGGTAGCGGACCGTATGGGTCTTGCCGGTGCCGGGCGGTCCATAGAGCAGGATTCCCCGCTTGAGGTGCTGGCCGAGCCGCCTGAGCGCGTCCCGGTGCTCGGCGATGCCGACGGCGTGCCGGGCGATCCGGTCCATCACGCCCTGGGGCAGGATGACGTCTGCGTCCGTCAGGTCCGGCCGTTCATGGAAGGTCACGCCGGCGCCACTGGAGCCGAAGTCATCCATCGCCAGGGAGACGACCTGTCCCTTGAGCACGCTGAAGGTCTGCATCCGCGAGCGCAGCTCCGCCAGGAGACCCGCGCCCGCCTCCGGCTCCGCCGACAGCACCTCCAGCTGCGCCGCCTCCCGGCCGTAGCGCGGGCTGGCCTCGCGCTGGAGCACGGCCACCGGCGAGCCGCCGCGCTTGAAGAGCCAGACACCGAGGGCGATGGTCTGCCGCTGTTCGCTGGGGCCCACGGCCGAGTTGGAGTAGTCCGGCTGCGCCAGCGGGAACTGAGCGTAGAGCTGCGCGTGCTGGAGCATGTCGCTCAACGCGGCGTGGTGCCGGTGGTCCCCGCCGCCGATCCCGACGAGCCGGTGCCCCGGGTCCTCCCCGGCGAGGCCTGCCAGCAGGATGTCTGCGTCCACGTACCGGTGCCTCGGAATCTCCTCTACGACCACCGGCAGCTCGTGTGCGGGCACGCCGAGGTGCGCGGTGAGGACGTCTATAAGCTGCTCGCCCTTCCGGAACCGGTGGGCACCGGACTGGGCCAGCTGCACCAGCTCGGCGAAATGGTCCATGAACTTGCCCAGTTCCTCGGTCATGGCACCGACCCTACCAGTGGGTAGGGACGGTTCCGCTAGAGCCCCTGCAGCCTGTGGACCAGCAGCGCCACGTGCAGCGATGTCCGGGATTCGGCGTCGTCAAGCCGCACCCCCAGCCGCTGTTCCAGCCGCGCCAGCCGGGCGTACAGCGTGGGCCGGCTCAGGTACCCGCTGCGGGCCAGTTCCGACTTGTTGCCGCCGCTCTCGAGGTACCGCTGCAGCAGGTCCAGGTCCCCGCCGTCGTTCCCGGACTCCAGCACCCCGGCCAGTTCGGCCTCCACGAAGGTCTGCACGCGCGGATCGTGCCGCAGCAGCGTGAGCAGGCCGCGCAGCCGGACGTCGGTCGAGCGGTAGAAGCGCTTGGCGCCGGCGGGCAGCGTGCTCGCGGTCTCGGCGACCTGGCCGGCTTCGTCGAGCCCGGCCGCCGCCTGCAGCAGCCGGGCGTGCGGGCGGCCCACTCCCGCGGTCCAGCGCAGGTCTTCGGCGGCGGCGGCGGACCGGTCGGCCAGCTCGCCGCAGATGCGTTCCAGCACGGAATCCTCCAGCTGCCGCGCGGGCAGGGCCAGCAGCACGGCAACCGAGCCGGTCTGCAGGCTGGCCGCCAGCGCCGCGTTCCGCGAGGAGGCCAGCACCCGGTTGACCAGTTCCAGCAGGGCGCGCTCCCGGCGCTGCAGGGCGATGGGCTCCTCGGCGGAGGCATGGTCCAGTCGCAGCACCACGGGCACGTAGAGCGGGGCCGGAGGCAGCCCGAGGGCCGCGGCACGGGTCAGTGCCTCCGCCTCGTCCAGCGAACGCCGCTGGCGCAGCTCGTGCAGCAGGCCGGCCTGCGCCTGATGGCCCAGTTCGCGCTGGTCCCGCTCCGCCATCCGGTTGATGGTCAGCGCCTGCCCGGCCCGCTCCAGCACCATCGCCGCCTCCGCCTCGTCGCCCAGCAGGCCCGGCACCACGAGCCGGCCCCAGCGCTGGCCGCGCAGCCCCACCGGCGTCTGCAGCCAGCCCTCGTCGCCCGTACGCGCGGTCTCCTCGCGGAAGTGCGCGGCCCGGGACCGGCGCTTCCAGTCCGCCAGCAGGTCCCCCGGTGCGGTGCCGGCGGGGTCGAAGGCAAGGACCAGATGGGCGACGTCCTCGAGCACGACGGCGGACTGGATCAGCTGCGCTGTGCGCGCGACGATCTCCTCCGGCGAGGCGCTTTCGAGGCTGAGCATGGTGAAGACCTCGTGCACCTCGCGGGCCTTCTCCACCCGTTCCAGCTGGGCGGCGACGATCAGCCGGTGCACCACCTCGGTCACTTCCACGAACCTGACGCGCTGAGTCACCAGCACCACGGGCAGCGCCGCATCGCGGGCGGCCTGCCGCAGGGCGGCTGCGGCCTCGGGACGGTCCGCGGTGATTTCGACGACGACGCCGGCGGCCCCCAGTGCGGCCAGCTCACCGAGGTAGCGGGCGGCTTCGGCGGCGGACGTGCCGAAGCCGAGGCCGGTGGTCAGGACCAGCTCTCCGCCTTCCAGCAGGCCCACGAGGCTCTTCAGTTCAGCGACGTGGACCCAGCGGACGGGGTCTTGCAGCCGGCCGGTCCCGGCCAGCACCTCCGGCCGGCCGGACGCCAGCGGTGGCAGGCGCAGGATGCGTTCGAGCGTGAGATGCATTGACACAGTGTAAGCGGAACGGCTGTTCTTTATACAGCCTGGCAATGGTGCTGGCGCCCCGGAAGGAGCACGATGGAGTCAGCGGCAGGCCACCGGCCGGCTTCACCAGCGAACCACCAGGAGTTTCCTTTATGCAGACCATCCAGCACTGGATCAACGGCGCCTATGCCTCCCCCGCCGACAGCCGCCACGCGGACGTCACCAACCCCGCCACCGGCAAAGTCTCCGGCCGCGTCGCGCTGGCGAGCGCCGCCGTCGTTAATGAGGCAGTGGCCGCAGCCGCGGATGCCTTCCCGGCCTGGCGCGACACCTCGCTCGCCCGGCGGGTCCAGATCCTGTTCAACTTCCGCGAGCTGCTCAACGCCCGCAAGGGCGAGCTCGCCGCCATCATCACCTCCGAGCACGGCAAGGTCCTCGACGACGCCCTCGGCGAGGTCAGCCGCGGCCAGGAAGTCGTGGAGTTCGCGTGCGGCATCCCGCACCTGCTCAAGGGCGGCTACACGGAGAACGCTTCGACGAAGGTGGACGTGCACTCGATCCGCCAGCCGGTCGGCCCGGTGGCGATCATCAGCCCGTTCAACTTCCCGGCCATGGTCCCGATGTGGTTCTTCCCGGTCGCCATCGCCACCGGCAACACCGTAGTGGTCAAGCCGAGCGAGAAGGACCCGACCGCCGTGAACTGGGTCGCCGAACTGTGGAAGGAAGCCGGCCTGCCGGACGGCGTCTTCAACGTGGTGCACGGCGACAAGGAGGCCGTCGACACTCTGCTGGAGCACCCGGAGATCAAGTCGGTCTCCTTCGTCGGCTCCACCCCGATCGCGAAATACGTCTACGAGAAGGGCACCGCCGCCGGCAAGCGCGTGCAGGCCCTGGGCGGCGCGAAGAACCACATGATCGTGCTGCCGGACGCGGACCTGGACCTGGCCGCCGACGCCGCCGTCAGCGCCGGCTACGGCTCCGCGGGCGAACGCTGCATGGCCATCTCGGCGCTGGTCGCCGTGGGCGGGATCGCCGACGAGCTGGTCGCCAAGATCGCCGAGCGCACCCGCACGCTGCGGATCGGCGACGGCCTGCGCGGCACCGACATGGGCCCGCTGGTCACCAAGGCGCACCGGGAGAAGGTGGCCGGGTACATCGAGGCCGGCGAGGCGTCGGGTGCCACCGTGGTGCTGGACGGCCGGCAGGTGAAGGCGGACGCGGAAGGCGACGGCTTCTTCCTCGGCCCGACCCTTTTCGACAACGTCACCCCGGATATGTCCGTCTACACCGACGAGATCTTCGGCCCGGTCCTCTCCGTGGTCCGCACCGAGACCTACGACGAGGCGCTGGCCCTGATCAACGCCAACCCGTACGGCAACGGCACGGCGATTTTCACCAACGACGGCGGTGCCGCCCGGCGCTTCGAGAACGAGGTCGAGGTGGGTATGGTGGGCATCAACGTGCCGATCCCGGTGCCGATGGCGTACTACTCGTTCGGCGGCTGGAAGAACTCGCTCTTCGGCGACAGCCATGCGCACGGCGCCGAGGGCGTGCACTTCTTCACCCGCGGCAAGGTCGTCACCACGCGCTGGCTGGACCCGAGCCACGGCGGGCTGAACCTCGGGTTCCCGCAGAACGCCTGAGGCAGCGCACCGAAGCCCGCCATTGAAGCCGTCGTTGTTCGAAAAGGAGACTTGAATGACCACCACCGCAGCGCACACCGGCACCGAGGTCAGCGAGGCCGAGCTCGAGGCCGGCCGGCGCGCCTACGAGCTGGACCGCAAGCACGTATTCCACTCCTGGTCCGCCCAGGAGCAGATCAAGCCCATGACCATCGTCCGCGCCGAGGGTTCCTACGTCTGGGACGGCGAGGGCAGCAAGCTGCTGGACTTCTCCTCACAGCTGGTCAACACCAACATCGGCCACCAGCACCCGAAGGTCGTCGCGGCGATCCAGGAGCAGGCCGGCAAGCTGTGCACCGTCGCCCCGCAGCACGTCAATGACGCGCGGTCCGAGGCGGCGCGGCTGATCGCCGAGCTGACGCCGGGCGAACTGGACAAGATCTTCTTCACCAACGGCGGCGCGGACGCGGTGGAGCACGCCATCCGGATGGCCCGGCTGCACACGGGCCGGTACAAGGTGCTCTCGGCCTACCGTTCCTACCACGGCGGCACCGCGCTGGCCGTCAACGTGACCGGGGACCCGCGGCGCATCGCCAACGACTACGGCAACGCCGGAACGGTGCATTTCCACGCACCGTTCCTGTACCGCTCGCAGTTCCACTCCGCCAGCGAGGCCGAGGAAACCCAGCGCGCGCTGGAGCATCTGGAAACGACCATCCAGCTCGAAGGCGCCGACCGCTTCGCGGCGATCATCCTGGAGTCCATCCCGGGCACCGCCGGCATCATGGTGCCGCCGCCGGGCTACATCCAGGGCGTGCGCGAGCTGGCGACCAAGTACGGGATCATGTTCATCGCGGACGAGGTCATGGCCGGGTTCGGCCGCTCGGGCAAGTGGTTCGCCATCAACCACTTCGACGTGGTGCCGGACCTGATGACCTTCGCCAAGGGCGTGAACTCGGGCTACGTCCCGCTCGGCGGCGTGGCCATGTCCCCCGAGATCTACGCGACGTTCGCGGACCGGGCCTACCCGGGCGGACTGACCTACTCGGGCCACCCGCTGGCCTGCGCGGCCGCCGTCGCAACGATCAATGCGATGCGCGACGAGCAGATGGTGGAGCACGCCGCGGACCTGGGCGAAACCGTCTTCGGGCCGGGGCTGGCCGAGCTGGCCGCCAAGCACCCCTCCATCGGCGAGGTCCGCGGCGTGGGCGCGTTCTGGGCGATCGAGCTGGTCAAGAACCGGCAGACCCGGGAGCCGCTCGCGGCGTACGGCGGTTCCAGCCCGGCGATGAATGAGCTGATCGGCGCCTGCAAGTCCCGCGGGCTCCTGCCGTTCGCCAACTTCAACCGCATCCACGTGGTCCCGCCGCTGAACATTTCGGCGGAGGACGCCCGGGCCGGCCTGGCCATCCTGGACGCCGCGCTCGAAACGGCGGACAAGCACGCCGAGGGCTGAGGCTGACGAACACCCGCACGTAGGCGGGGCCGGCAGAGTTGTTGCTGCCGGCCCCGCCGCTTGCTTTAACCCGGCAGCCGGGCCTCGATCCCGTCGAGCAGCAGGTCGAGGGCGAAGGCGAAGTTCTCCTCGTCGCTGATTCCCGGCATGGCGGCCGCGGAGGCCGCCGCGTTGGGGAACCGGTCGGCCGGCGCCTGCGCGTAGGCCTCGGCCCAGGCCCGGTTGTCCGCCTCGGACTTTTCGCCCAGGGACTTCAACGCGGCGCCGAAGCCGGTCCAGGCCAGCATGAAGTCGGCGCAGGCGCGGTAGATCCGGACTGCGTCGTCCCGGCCGAAGCCGGCCTGGCGGAGCGTGGACAGCATGGTTTCGATGAATTGCATCTCGGATTCCTGCCGGGTCACCCGAACCGCGGCCAGGGCGGCCACCTGCGGGTGGGCTAGGTAGGCGCGGCGTCCCCGGACAACCAGGTCCTTAATGGTGTCCCGCCACGAGGGCCCCGGCTCGAAGTCCCGCAGGGCATCCCCGATCAGCCGGTCGGCCAGCGCCAGCAGCAGCTCATCCTTGTCCTTGAAGTGCCGGTACAACGCGGTGGGGTCGGCGCCGAGCAGCTGTCCTATGCGGCGGAATGTCAGTGCCGAGCCGCCCGCTTCGTCGGCCAGCTGCAGGCAGGCGTCGACGATGACCTCGCGCGAGAGTCCCTTGGCGCGCTGCCGCGGGGCGCTCGTCCCGGTCCCTGCCATTGCCTCCACCCCCCTGTCAGCCGGTGCGTCACTCCACTGTAGCCGCGGCCGGCTCGTGGCCCGGGGCGGCTTCGGGCAGTTCCCCGCCGCGTTCGGAGACGCCGCTGCGGCGGGAGATGGCGAAGAGCAGGGCGCCGAACGCGAGGCTCGGGACGGCGATCACCAGCCCGAGGACCTGGGGGCCGGCCACGCCGACCAAGTTGCCGCCGATGACCGGCCCCAGTGCGACTCCGACAATGTAGACGCCCATGACCAGCGTTGCGACCCGGCCGGACAGGTCCATCCGGGCGGCCAGGCCGAAGACCAAAGCCAGCACGGCGCCGTACATCGTGCCGGCCAGCACGATTCCCGCGGACAGGATGGCCGCCGAGGTGGCGGTGAGGACGGCGTACTTGCACACTGAGCCGACCGTGATGATGAGGATGATGGCCAGGGACCGGCCCAGCAGTCTCAGCGCCAGCGGCGAGGCGAGCGCGCCGAGGAGTCCGCCGACCACGCTGAGCGAGATCACGAACGAGATGCTGTCCAGGGTCATCCCGGCACTGTCCATGCCGATCACGCCGGAGATCGCGTAGACGAGGTCTTCAGTCATGCTCCAGAGCCCGAAGACCAGGGCCAGGACAACGGCCTTGGCGCCGGCTCCCTTCCCGGCGGCCGGCCTGTGCGCGGCCTCGATGGGCAGGTTGGGCAGTCCGCTGGCGGCGGGCAGCCCAACCAGTCCCAACGCTGCCAGGATCGCCAGGATGTTCCGCAGGTCGCTGCCGAGCAGCGGAACGACGGCCAGCAGGGCAGCCGCGGCCAGCCGGTTGACGATCATCACCGTATTGACGGTCTTGTCCGGGTCGCGGGTGGCCGAGGAGGCCGCCGTCGCCGTTGCCACCACGATGCCGGCGCCGATGCCGCCCAGCACGACTCCCGCCACCACCGCGACAGCGGTCAGGGCTACTGCGCCGAGGCCGAATCCGGCCGCCATGGCCAGCAGGCCGATCCGGGCCATCTTCGGCCGGTCCCCCTTGGCCACCAGCTTATTGGTGGCGAATATGCCGGTGGCGGTGCCTAGGGACATGGCCGTCGCGAGGGCGGAAGCCGACGCCACCGACATACCGAGATCGGCAATGAGAGCGCCAATGAG
This sequence comes from Arthrobacter sp. USHLN218, assembly GCF_037144715.1. Lineage (NCBI taxonomy): Bacteria > Bacillati > Actinomycetota > Actinomycetes > Micrococcales > Micrococcaceae > Arthrobacter > Arthrobacter sp. USHLN218. The sequence continues at coordinate 43,283 of NZ_JBBCYT010000001.1, read as the reverse complement.
GACGGGAACCAGGTTGGCGGCGAGCAGTGCCAGGACCCAGGTTCCAAGAAAGCCGATGACGACTTTGGGCGTGAGTGCGGCCAAGGGCGCGGAAGATGGCATCGAAGGTCCTCGTGTCGAAGGATCGGACATCATTGTCAACAATGTTGACTGAACCCTTCCATAGACGGCATCGCCCGACAACCCAAAATGAATGTGATTCAAATCACTACACGAATCGGAGTCAACGCTGTTGACACCCGGCGCGCGTTTGAGTTCGATAAGTGACACCATCCACATTCATCACGAAAGCAGGACACTGTGGGCGCAGACTGGATCTTCCACTCCGGCCGGATCTTTGACGGGCGGCAGCTCCATCCCACGGCCACGGCCGTGGCGGTGGCGGATGGGCGGATCGCCGCCGTCGGCAGCGACGCCGAGGTCCGCGCGGCGGCCGGCACGGCCGCCGAAACCGTGGACCTCGCCGGCCGGCTGCTCACGCCGGGCTTCACCGACGCCCACGTGCACGCTGTTTACGGCGGCGTGGAACGGCTCGGCTGCGACCTTTCCGAACTATCCGGGCTGGATGCGGTGCTGGATCGTGTCCGGACGTATGCGGCATCCACCGACCGGCCGTGGATCGCCGGCGGCGGCTGGCACAAGGCCGATTTTCCCGGCGGCTACCCCACCCGCGGCCTGCTCGATGCCATCGTGTCCGACCGGCCCGTCTACCTCATCAACGCGGACCACCACAGCGCCTGGGTCAACTCCCGGGCGCTGGAACTGGCCGGAGTGGATGCGGCCACGCCGGACCCCGAGGACGGCTGGGTCGAACGCGAGGCCGACGGCCGCCCCGCCGGCACGCTGCATGAGGGGGCGATGGACCTGGTCAACTGCTTCCTTCCGCCCGTCACAGCCGAGGACCTCGAGGCGGGGCTGCTCGAAGCCCAGCGCTACCTCCATTCGGTCGGCGTGACCGGCTGGCAGGAGGCGATCCTGGGCGACTATGCCGGCTACCCGGACGCCAGCAGCATCTACCGCAGCCTGGCCCGACGCGGCCTCCTGACCGGGCGGGCGTCCGGAGCGCTCTGGGTGCCGCGGAGCACCACGACGGAGAACGTCGCGGAGCTGGTCGCGGACTTCAACGAACGACGGCGGAGCAACAGCGAGGCGGGATTCAGCACTACCAGCGCCAAGATCATGGTCGACGGCGTGCCCGAGAACCGTACCGCCGCGATGCTCGATCCGTACCTGCGCCCCTGCCGCTGCGGAGACCCGGACGGCCCGGGCGGCCACGCCGTCCAGGCCAAGGAGGACGACACCCGCGGCCTGCTGTACCTGCCCGAGGAGGTGCTCAATAAGGTCTCCGCGGCGCTGGACGCCGCCGGCTTCGACCTGCACATGCATGTGATCGGCGACCGGGCCGTGCGCCGGGGCCTGGACGCCGTCGAACACCTGAGGGCCGGCAATCCGCGCACGCCGGGAGGCTTCCGCGGGCGGCACCACATGGCCCACCTGCAGATCGTCCATCCGCAGGATGTCGCCCGCTTTGCCGCCCTCGAGGTCACCGTCAACGCGCAGGCGCTCTGGGCCTGCAACGACGACCAGATGCTGCAGATGACGGTGCCGCTGATTGGTGACACCCGGGCGGGCTGGCAGTATCCGTTCCACTCACTGCTGGCCGGCGGTGCCCGGATGGCGATGGGTTCCGACTGGCCTGTCTCTACGCCGGATCCCTGGCAGGCCATCCACGTTGCAGTCAACCGCGCCCACCCGGCCCACCCCGACGCGCCGCCGCTCCTTCCCTCCGAGGCGGTCACGCTGCAGACCGCGCTCTCCGCCTACACCGCGGGTTCGGCCTGGCTGAACCGGCATGACGACGGCGGCGCGATCCTCCCGGGCCTGGCCGCCGATCTGGTGGTCCTGGATGTGGATCCGTTCCTCCTCGACCAGGCCGACCTCCACACCGTCGGCACGGCCCTGACGATGGCGAACGGCCAGGTCGTCCACGCCCGTACCCGTTCCGGGGCCGTCGCGTGAACGGGCCCGGCAGCCCGAGCCGGACGGTCTACGAGCTGGCCGAACGGCAGATCCCGGACAGCCGCATCGCCGCAGCCCTGGCAAACGCCCGGAGGGAATCCTTCTGGCTGGACGACCCGGCCCGGCCGGAGCCGTTGCCTGCGCTGGCGGGCGCAGCGCGAACGGACCTTGCCGTTGTGGGCGGCGGTTATTCCGGACTCTGGACCGCGCTGCTTGCCAAGGAACGGAACCCGGACCGCCGCGTGCTGCTGCTCGAAGGGCGGCGGATCGGCTGGGCCGCCTCCGGCCGCAATGGCGGGTTCTGCGAGGCGAGCCTCACCCATGGTGATGCCAACGGGGAGAAGCACCTGCCCGGGGAGGCCGCCCGGCTGCGCGGACTCGGCCGGGAGAACCTTGAGCAGATTGCTGCCGCGGTGGAGGAGTACGGCATCGACTGCGGCTTCGAATGGACCGGCACACTCACTGTGGCGACCGCCGACCACCAGGTCCAGTGGCTCCGCGACGAAGAGGGACAGGACCCGGATGTCCTCTTCCTGGACCAGGAGGCCGTCCGCAAGGAAGTCGGCTCACCGCTCTACCGCGCCGGCCTGTGGGACAAGAAGAGCACGGCGATGCTCAACCCGGCCCGGCTGGCCTGGGGGCTGCAGCGGGCCTGCCTGGCTGCCGGTGTCGAAATCTTCGAAAACAGCCCGGTGCGGGGCCTGCGGAAATCCGGGACCGCCGTCGAACTCCGCACCGACCGCGGAACGGTCGCGGCGGACCGGGTCGCGCTGGCCACCAACGTGTTTCCCTCGCTGCTCAAGCGAACGCGCCTGCACACGGTTCCGGTCTACGACTATGCCCTGATGACGGAGCCGCTGACCCCGGAGCAGCTGCGCGCGATCGGCTGGCACAACCGGCAGGGCCTGGCGGACCTGGACAACCGCTTCCACTACTACCGCCTGGCCACCGATCCCGCCGGCGGAACCCGCATCCTGTTCGGCGGCTACGACGCGGTCTACCACTACGGGCGCCGCCTGCGGCGGGACTACGAGCAGCGCGACGCCACGTTCACCCGCCTGGCCGCGCATTTCTTCGCCACCTTTCCGCAGCTCGGGGACGTGAAGTTCAGCCACCGGTGGGGCGGCGCCATCGACACATGCAGCCGCTTTTTCCCGTTCTTCGCAACGGCCTGCGGGGGCCGGGTCTCGTTCGCCGCCGGCTACACCGGGCTCGGCGTGGGCGCCACGCGCTTCGGAGCGAACGTCATGCTCGACCTGCTCGCCGGGACGCCGACCGAACGCACCCGGCTGGCGATGGTGCGGCGCCGGCCGCTCCCCTTCCCGCCGGAGCCCCTCGCGTGGCTGGGCATCAAGGCAACGACGGCGGCGCTCGTCCGTGCGGACCGGAACCAGGGCCGCCGCGGCCCGTGGCTCAAGGCGATGGATTCCATCGGCATGGGCTTCGACTCCTGAACCATTTCCGCTACCGGGAATTCCTTACTGAAAGGCAACTGCCCCATGCACCAGTTCATTGACGGCGGCTTCCGCGAAGGCCGCGGCGACGAGGCCAAGCGGATCAATCCGGCGACCGGCGAGACCGCTGAAACCATCCGCTATGCGTCCACCGAGGATGTTGACCAGGCCGTCGCCGCCGCCGCGCGGGCCTTTTCCGCCTGGTCCCGCCTGGCTCCGGGCGAGCGGTCGCAGGCGATCCACAAGCTTGCGGCCGAGCTGGAGCTCCGCGCAGGCGAACTCGCGGCCGTCGAGAGCGCGCAAACGGGGAAGTCAATCCGGCTCGCGCAGGAGTTCGACGTCCCCGGCACCGTGGACAACGCGTCCTTCTTCGCCGGCGCCGCCCGGCAGCTGCAGGGGCTGGCCGCCGGCGAATACGGGGCAGGCGGAACCTCAATGATCCGGCGCGAGCCAATCGGCGTGGTCGGCTCCATCGCGCCATGGAACTACCCGCTGCAAATGGCCGCCTGGAAGATCCTGCCCGCCATCGCCGCGGGCAACACGATTGTCCTGAAGCCCTCCGAGCTCACGCCGGGGACCTCGCTGCTCTTCGCCGAGGCCGCCAAGGCGGCAGGCATCCCCGACGGCGTCATCAACATCGTCACCGGCCCCGGGCGCGGGGTCGGCGAGCACCTGGTCACGCACCGGGACGTAGCCATGACCTCCTTCACCGGTTCCACCGCGGTAGGCCGGCGGATCATGGAGCTGGCTTCCCGGTCGGCCAAGCGTGTGCACCTGGAGCTGGGCGGCAAGGCGCCGTTCCTGGTCTTCGACGACGCCGATGTCGAAGCTGCCGCGCATGGCGCCGTCGCCGGGGCGATCATCAACGGCGGCCAGGACTGCACCGCAGCGACCCGCGCCTACATCCAGCGGCCGCTGTTCGAGGCGTTCACCGCGCGCGTCGCGGAGCTCATGGACCAGGTGGTCGTCGGCGACCCGACGGACGACGACACCGATCTGGGCGCACTCATCACGCACGCCCACCGGGACAAGGTGGCCGGCTTCGTGGAGCGGGCCCGCGGTCACGGTGCCCGGGTCCTTGCCGGCGGCGCCGCGCCCGCCGGCGAGCTGGCGGCGGGCGCGTACTACCGGCCGACGCTGATAGTGGACGCGGCGCAGGACTCCGAAATCGTGCAGGACGAAGTCTTCGGCCCGGTGCTTGCGGCCCTGCCGTTCAATACCGACGACGAGGGCCTGGCGCTGGCCAATGACACCCCGTACGGGCTCGCCGCCTCCGCCTGGACCCGGGACCTTGATCGTTCCCTGCGCGCGAGCGCCGAGATCCAGGCTGGCTGCGTCTGGATCAACGACCACATCCCGATCGTCTCCGAGCTGCCCCACGGGGGCTACAAGGCCTCAGGGTTCGGCAAGGACATGTCCGCCTACTCCTTCGAGGAATACACGAACATCAAGCACGTCATGCTGGGCCGGGACGGCAGCACCCACAAGGGCTGGCAGGACACCGTCTTCCGCCTCCGCCCCTGACCGGGGTCACTGGTTCGGATTCACCAGGATTTTCACGTGCTCCTCGTTGTTGTTGATGAGCTGCTCGAAACCGCCGGTGATGAGCTCGTCCAATGGAATCCTGGCGGTGATGAAGGGGGCCAGGTCGAGTTTGCCCTCCTGGACCAGCTTGATGGTGCTCGGGTGGTCGTTGGCGTACCCGATCGTGCCGCGCAGGTCGATCTCCTTGAGCACGAGCGAGGGCATGTCGACCTCCGGCTTGCGGCCCCAGATCGAGACGTTGACGATCACGCCGCCGGGCCGGACGGCGTCCAGCAGCATGTCCAGGACGGCCGGAACCGAGCTGCACTCGAAGCCGACGTCCGCTCCCTTGCCGCCGGTGAGCTGGCGGACCTTGTCGGCCACGTTGCCCTCGCGCGGATCGAACACCTCATCGGCCGCCCCGGTGTCGCGTGCCATCTTCTTCCGGGCCTCGCTGAGTTCCGAGATATAGACGGTCAGGCCCGAAGCTTTGAGGACGGCCGCGGTCAGCAGTCCGATGGGGCCGGCTCCGCCGACAATGGCGGTATCGCCGGCCTTCGCGCCGCTGCGCACAAAGGCATGGTGCCCGACCGAAAGCGGTTCGATCAGGGCCGCCTGGTCGAGGGGAATGTCGCCGATCGGGTGCACCCAGCGCCGTTCGACCACGATCTTCTGGGACAGGCCGCCGCCCCGCCCGCCAAGGCCGATGAAATTCATGTCCTTCGACAGCTGGTACGCCTCGCCGGGGCTGGTGTCGACGTCCTCCCGGATGATGTACGGCTCGACGACCACGTTCTGGCCGACCTCGAGGTCGGCCACGCCGTCCCCGACCGCACTGACAGTCCCGGAGAACTCGTGCCCCAGCGTGACGGGGGCCTCCTCGCCCGAGATGGGGTGCGGAGAGCCCTTCGGCGGAATGAAGATCGGCCCTTCCAGGTATTCGTGCAGGTCCGTCCCGCAAATGCCGCACCAGGCTACGTCGATGGCAACCGTTCCCGGTTTCAGCTCCTGTTCCGGGATGTCCTCGATCCGGATATCCTTCCGGGCGTAGTAGCGCGCAGCCTTCATGACGGTGCCTCCTTCGTGGCGTCCACTGAAGTCCTCAGCCTACTGACCTTCGGAAGCACTGTGAATGGGCCACCGGCTCCGCGACGACGCGGGGCGCGACCAAAAAAGAATGTGATTCATTTAACTATTGTGCCGGAGCCCACAGCCCTGTATAAATGAATCTTGTTCATTTGTGATCTGCATCCCATGGAGAACCTGCCATGCTAGAACTGACCCGGCTGGACCCGCCCGCCTCCCCCGCCCGCACCGAACCCAGCAGCCGCCCGGCGCTGCGCGTGGGCCTGGTCCAGCACCGCTGGTACGCCGACCCCGCCGAAACCGTGGCCGAACTCAACGAGGGCATCGCCCGCGCCGCCCGGCTGGGCGCCGCCGTCGTCTTCCTCCCGGAACTCACGCTGTCCCGCTACCCGGCGGACACGCTCCCGCAGGGCCGGGCGGCGGACCTGGCCGAGGACCTGCTGACCGGACCGACCTTCGCCTTCGCCGCCGAGGCGGCCCGCGCCAACAACGTCTGCGTGCACGCGTCCCTCTACCAGCGGGCCGACAGCCCGGAGGACGAGCTCGGCCTGAACACCGCAATCCTGGTCTCCCCCGCCGGAGAACTGGCCGCGAAGACCCACAAGCTCCACATTCCGGTCACCGCCGGCTACTACGAGGACAAGTACTTCCGCCAGGGCCCCGCGGACGCGGACGCCTACCAGGTCCATGCACCCGCAGAACTCGGTGGCGCCCGGCTCGGCCTGCCCACCTGCTGGGACGAATGGTTCCCCGAGGTCGCCCGGATGTACTCGCTCGGCGGCGCCGACCTGCTGGCCTACCCGACGGCCATCGGCTCCGAACCGGACCACCCGGACTTCGACACCCAGCCGCTGTGGCAGCAGGTGATCGTCGGCAACGGCATCGCCAACGGTCTCTTCATGGTCGCGCCGAACCGCTGGGGCAACGAGGGCACCAACACCTTCTACGGCTCGTCCTTCATCTCCGACCCGTACGGGCGCATCCTCGTGCAGGCCCCGCGGGACGAATCCGCCGTGCTGGTCGCGGACCTGGACCTCGACCAGCGCCGGGACTGGCTGACGCTCTTCCCGTTCCTGTCCACCCGCCGCCCGGACACCTACGCCCGGCTCGCCGACCCGGTCCGCCCCGGCGAGCCCTTCGGCGCCGGAACCCCGGCCGTTCCGGCTCAGGCGGGAGCCTGATGATGGGCTGGACGATGCCCGCCGAGACTGCGGGGCAGGATCGGATCTGGATGGCCTTCCCGCCCGGTGGCTACACGCTCGGCGAAACCGCCGAAGAGGCCCGTGCCGGGCGGTCCACCTGGGCCGCCGTCGCCAATGCCATCGCGCGGTTCCAGCCGGTCACCATGCTGGTGGAGCCGAAGGACGAGGAGACCGCGCGCGCCTACCTGTCCGCCGCCGTCGAACTGGAATTGGCCCCGCTGGATGACGCCTGGATGCGGGACATCGGCCCCACTTTCGTCCTCAACAACGACGACGGCGGGCGACTGGGTGCCGTGGACTGGGTCTTCAACGGATGGGGGCAGCAGGACTGGGCGCGCTGGGACAAGGACGCCGCGATCGGCGTCCGGATCGCCGGCCTCGCCGGCGCGGAGCGGATCGGTTCCTTCCTGGTCAACGAGGGCGGCGGCATCCAGGTGGACGGCGAAGGCACCGTGCTGGTGACCGAGACCGTCCAGCTGGACCCCTTCCGCAACCCAGGCCTCGGCAAGGCCGAGGTGGAGGCCGAGCTGGCCCGCACCCTCGGCGCCACCAAGGCGGTCTGGCTGCCGCGCGGCCTGACCCGCGACTCCGAACGCTACGGCACCCGCGGCCACGTGGACATCGTCGCGGCGATCCCCTCCCCCGGAACCGTGCTGGTCCACATGCAGGACAACCCCGAGCACCCCGACTACGAGGTCAGCCGGGAGATCGTCGCGTGCCTCGCCGGCACCACCGATGCCGCCGGGCGGGACTGGAACATCGTCGAAGTCCCGGCGCCGCAGACCTTGCGCGACGCCGAGGGCTTTGTGGACTATAGCTACATCAACCACCTGGTCATCAACGGCGCGGTCATTGCCTGCACCTTCGACGACCCGGCAGACGAGAAGGCCCTCGCCATCCTGGCCGGCGCATACCCCGGCCGCGAGGTCGTCGGCGTCGATGCCCGCGAACTGTTCGCCCGCGGCGGCGGCATCCACTGCATCACGCAGCAGCAGCCGCGCCCATCCCGAAAGGCCCGTCCATGAGCCAGGCAACCAGCATGACACCCTCCGCCCCGCCCGCCCGGCGCGGAAAGGGCCTCGCGGCCGGGCAGCTGGGCCTGCTCGCCGTCGTCGTCCTCGGCATTTCCACCATCGCGCCGGCGTACGTGCTCACCTCCACGCTGGGGCCGACGGTCCAGGCCATCGGGCCGTACCTGCCCGCCATCTTCATCGTCGGTTTCATCCCGATGTTCCTGGTCGCGCTGGGCTACCGCGAGCTGAACGCCGATTCGCCGGACAGCGGCACGACCTTCACCTGGGTGACCAAGGCGTTCGGGCCGTTTATCGGCTGGATGGGCGGCTGGGGACTGCTCGCTGCGAACATCATCGTCCTCTCCAACCTGGCCGGCGTCGCCGTCGACTTCTTCTACCTCTTCCTCGCCCAGCTGACCGGCAACGCGTCCCTGGCCGAGCTGGCGGCCAACAAGCCGGTCAATGTCCTGACCTGCCTGGCCTTCATGGCCCTGGCCGTCTGGGTCTCCTGCCGCGGCATGAAGACCACCAAACACGTCCAGTACATCCTGGTCGCGTTCCAGCTCGGCGTGCTGGCCTGGTTCACCTTCGGCGCCCTCAGCCGGATCGGCAGCGTTCCCGGGACCGAGCCGCTGGCCTTCAGCTGGGAGTGGTTCAACCCGTTCGGGATCGAGTCCTTCTCCGCCTTCGCCCTGGGCCTGTCGCTGTCCATCTTCGCCTTCTGGGGCTGGGATGTCTGCCTGACCGTGAACGAAGAGACCACCAACGGCCGCCGCACGTCCGGGGCGGCCGCGGCGATCACCGCCGTCGCCGTCCTGGCCATCTACCTGGCCGGGTCCGTCGCCACGCTGATGTTCGCCGGCACCGGGGAGACGGGTCTCGGCCTGAACAACCCGGACATCTCCGAGAACGTCTTCACCGCGATCGCCGGACCGGTCATGGGCCCGTTCGCCATCCTGCTCTCGCTGGCGGTGCTCTCCTCGTGTGCGTCGTCCCTGCAGTCCACCATGATTTCCCCGGCCCGCAGCCTGCTGGCGATGGGCTACTACAAGGCCCTGCCGGACGGTTTCGCCAAGGTCGGCGCCCGGAGCAAGTCCCCGGTCTTCTCCACGGTGGTCGCCGGCGCCATCTCCGCCGGGTTCTACGCCCTGATGCGCTTCCTCAGCGACAACGTCCTGAACGACACCATCATGGCGCTCGGCCTGATGATCTGCTTCTACTACGGCCTCACGGCGCTGGCCTGCGTCTGGTACTTCCGCCGCACCGCCTTCAGCAGCGCCCGAAACCTGTGGTTCCGCTTCGTCTTCCCGCTGCTGGGCGGGCTGGCCCTGGTGGTCGTGTTCCTGCAGACCGCGGTGGACAGCTGGGATCCCGCGTTCGGCAGCGGCTCCGAGCTCTTCGGCGTCGGCCTCGTCTTCGTGATCGGTGTCGGCATCATCGCCCTCGGGCTGCTGGTCATGCTCTGGATGTACCGGCGGCGTCCGGAGTTCTTCCGCGGCGGAACCCTGCGGAAGGAGAGCCCGACGCTCGAGATCCCGGAGTAGGCATTACCCGGCGCAGCAGCGCTACCAGTAAGTGACGACGTCGGTGCCCCGCCTTGGGAAGGCGGGGCACCGACGTCGTTCCCGGGATGTATCCCTGCTAGCTGCTGCTCAACCCGCCAGCAGCGGGACCAGCAGCGAGGTCAGGAAGAGCACCAGGGCTCCGCCCACCCGGTTGGTCAGGGCGGCGAAGGGCATCAGGTGCATGCGGTTGGCGGCGCTGAGCACCGAGACGTCGCCGCTGCCCCCGGTGTCCGCCATGCACAGGCCCGGGGTAATGGCCGCCTCGACGAAGTGGAATTTGACCAGCCAGCCCAGCAGGCCCGAGGTCAGCGTGGCGATAATGACGGTGGCCACGGTGAGGACGATGAAAATCGGGTTGCTGAGCGAGGCGAGCACTTCCTCGATGTTGATGAAGGTGATGCTCACGCCCACCAGCAGGGCCGGAACCATCGTGCTGGAGATCATGTCACCCCACTCGGAGCTGGCTTCCTCCAGCTCCTTCGGGAAGAGGCCGAAGATCTTGATGGCCGCCGCGGCGATGATCGTCCAGGCGTACGGGTGCAGGGCCGGGAGGTAGGCGCCGATCATTTGGCCCAGGACGAAGAGGCAGCCGGCGATGACCAGGCCCTTGCCCAGCGAGATGAAGGAGGACACGTCCTTGGCCGGGGGCATGGTCAGGTCCTCCGACTTGCCCTTCACGCGCAGCAGCTGGCCGTGGCCGTTGAAGCCGACGAACAGCTGGGTGCCGCGCTTGGTCAGCCCGTTGTAGATGCCGGCGATCAGGATGCAGACGACGTTCGCCATGACGACGGCGGAGATCAGGTCGCCCATGAAGGCTTCGGAGGTACCGCCGGTGCGGGCTGCGTACATCTCGGACATCGGCACCGCGCCGAGGCCCAGGCCGCCGGCCATGATCGGGGCGGCGATGAAGAGGATGCCCTCGAAGAACCCGAACCCGGTGACGGCCCCGAGCAGGCCGACCAGCCCGAAGGTGGCGACCAGGCAGCCGACCACCGGCACGGCGAACCGCGGGCCGGCCTTGAGCAGCAGCGCCCGCGGCATGCCCAGGATGCAGCCGGCAATGATGGTGACGACGAAGAAGTCGAGGAATCCGTGGCCGTCCACGAAGTTCTGCACCACCGTCACGGCGTTCTCCGGGACCAGGCCCAGGAACATCATCGTGGCGGGAACGAAGGTGCACAGGATGGTGGGCAGCCCGTAGTCCCGCACGACCGGGAAGAGGTTGCCGATCCAGATCAGCAGGCCGCCGAACATGATGGTCACGGCGAAGCCGGCAATCATCGTGTCGGGCAGGTTACCGGTCAGGGCCGCGATAAGGAGGAGGGCGAAGAGGGCGAAGTAGATCCCGCCGGGCATGCTGGTGATCCGGAAGCCCCGGCGGCCGGGGTAGTGCACGCCCGGCAGCTTGGCGGCCGGGGCCGCTCCCGCGCCGGCCGGGGCCTGCTGCGCGGTTTGGGCGGTCGCGTCATTGGCGGAGGGACCGCTCGTTTGGGTGGTATTGGACATCGTTGTCTCCCGTGGATTGGGAGCGGCAGGCCCGGGCCGGGCCCGCCGCGTCGAAGGAAGAGCCGCGGCAATCAGCCTGCGGCGGGTTGGATGGCGGGAACTGCCGGCGAAGCGGCGACGATGGAGCGGGCCAGGCTGACGGCTTCGGCCAGACGCTGCTCGTCGATCCCGGTCTCGTGTCCGCCGGCATGGAGATGGCGGACCAGTTCCTCGGTGGCGATGTTGCCGTGGGCGCCAGGGGCGAACGGGCAGCCCCCGAAGCCGCCCAGGGCGGCGTCGAAATTCGTGATCCCGACGTCGACGGCGGCGCTGACGGTAGCCAGCGCCTGGCTGTGGGCGTTGTGCAGGTGGAGATAGTAGGTCAGGTCCGGCTCCGCGCTGCGGACGTAGTCCAGGCTCGCCATCAGCCGCTCCGTGGGAGTGGTGCCGAGCGTGTCGGCCAGTCCGATGTTGCCGATGCCCATCGCCTTGAAGGCGCGCACCACGCGGAGCAGGTAGGCCGGGTCGATGTCGCCCTCGAAGGGGCAGGTGAACGCCGTGGAGATTCCGGCGACGAACCCGGCCTGCGGATGGCGTGCCACTTCCTCGCCGAGGCCGGCGAGCGCGTCCTCGATGCTCTGGCCCGCGTTGGCGCTGCTGTGCGCCTGGCTCGCCGAGGTCACGACCGAGATGTTCCGCACGCCGGCGTCGACGGCGCGCTGGATCCCGCGGCCATTGAGGGCCAGCGCGGTGTAGGTGACGCCCCCGGCGGCGGGCAGCCCGGCGAAGACCTCGGCTGCATCACCCATCTGCGGCACCTTCTTCGGATTGACGAAGGAGCCCGCCTCGATCCGGTCCACGCCCGCGGCGATCAGCGCCTCGGCGATGGCCAGCTTGTCCGCAGTGGAGACGACGACGTCCTCGTCCTGCAGTCCGTCGCGGAGGAAGACATCGGTGATCCGGACCTTCATGCGCGCACACCGCCCGCGGTGAAGTCTGCGATCTCTTCCGCGTCCAGGCCGGCCAGGTCGCGCAGCACCTCTTCGGTGTGCTCGCCCAGTTCCGGGCCGACCCATTTGACCTCGCCGTCGTGGCCGGGAATCTTCGGCACGACGCCGGGGAAGCGGACCTTTTCCGGCTTGTCCTCGATCACCACTTCGTGCGTCTGGATCATCCCGCGGGCCAGGTAGTGCTTGTCCTCGGCGATGCTGGGCGCGTCGTACACCGGTCCGGCCGGGACGCCGGCGGCGTCCAGCAGGTCCAGGACCTCGGTGAGCTTGTAGCTGCCGGTCCAGGCCGAGATGGCTCCATTGAGCTCTTCCTCCCGGGCGGCGCGCGCCTCTGTGGTCAGCAGGGACTCGTCCGCCGCCAGGTCGTCCCGGCCCATCGCCTTCATCAGCCGCACGAACACGGAGTTGGAGTTGCCGCCGATGACGACCTCCAGTCCGTCGGCGCAGATGTAGGAGCCGGTGGGCACGACCCCGGGCAGCTGGCCGCCGGTGCGCTGGCGGACCATCCCGTACGCGTCGTAGTCCGGCACCAGGGATTCGAGCAGGCTGAACACGCCCTCGTACAGCGCCACGTCCACGGTCTGCGGCCCCTCGTGCCTGATGCCCTTAGCCTTCTGCAGCATCAGCATCAGGGCGCCGATCACGCCGTAGAGCCCGGCCACCGTATCGCCCATGCTGGCCGCGGCTCGCCCGGCCGGGCGGTCCGGCTCACCGGTGATGTAGCGCAGTCCGGCGAAGGATTCGGCCGAGCTGCCGAAGCCGGCACGGTCCTTGTACGGACCGGTCTGGCCGTAGCCGGAGATCCGGACAATAACGACGTCGGGGTTCAGCTCCGTGAGCACGTCCGGTCCCAGCCCCCAGCGCTCCAGAGTTCCCGGACGGAAGTTCTCGATCACCACGTCGCACTGCGCCGCGATCTTCTTCACCGCCGCCTGGCCCGCCTCCGAGCGGAGGTCCAGCGTCACGGACTTCTTGTTGCGGCCCAGCGTCCGGAACAGCATCGAGGTCTGGCCGCGCGTCTTGCGCCAGTCGCGCAGCTCGTCCCCGCCGTTCGGACGTTCAATCTTGATGACCTCGGCACCGAAGTCGCCGAACAGCCGCGCGGCGAACGGAGCGGCGATGAAGTTACCCAGCTCGAGCACGCGGATGCCCTCCAGCGGAAGGCTGTTGGCCAGCCGTAGATTCTCAGTCACAGATCCTGCTTTCATCATCCGTGGCCGCAGATTCCCATTCCGTGGGAACTGCATGCCGTTTAGCGGGAAGATGCTAGCAAGTGACCTGCGGCACACACAAGCCCTGCGGAAAAGGATTTTGCCGCGGGGAAAGCGGACGCGCTTAGTCCAGCCCCCTTAGGCCTGCGCCTTTAGTCCTGCGAAGACCGGTCCAGCTCCAGCCCGATCCGTTCGGCGGCCGCGCGCACGTGACCGCCGAAGTCCCGGCCGGGCGACGCCTGCACGCGGGTCAGCGGCACGGCCAGGCAGACGGTCGCGATCAGGTCGCCGCGTGCCATGACCGGCGCGCTGACCGACCCCAGCCCCGGCGTGCGCCTGGCGACGGATTCAACCCAGCCCTCGCGCTCCAGTTCCTCCAGCGCGTCCGGCTGCCGTGCCAGCAGTCCGCCGCTGGACCCGGCCGGCAGGGCGAGGCGGGCTCCGACCGGCAGCGTCGCTTTGAGTTCCTGCTGGCTGTCCACGCTCAGGGCGCAGATCCGCTCGTCGCCCCGGCGCAGCCAGAGCTGGGCCGTCTCGCCGGTGGCGTCACGCAGCCCGGTGAGCACCGGCAGGGCCGCCGACTCCAGGGCGGTGCGCACAAACCTATGGCCCAGCTGGAAGTCGCCGCTCTCGGTCCTGCGCAGGAAGCCGTATTCCACCATGGAGAGTGCCAGCCGGTGCGCGGTCGACACGGAGAGGCCGGACCGGCGGGCCAGTTCGCTGGCCGAAGCGGCGGACCCCTCCACTGCATCGAGGATCGCAACAATGCGGGCGAGCATCCGGTTGCTGCCGGCTGATTCAGGCGAGGTCATTGCTTCAGCGTAATGGCTGAGCAGGACCCGGTATCTAAAGGTTGAGTGCCGTCAGTGCCGGCGGCCTCCGGCGTGCTCCATGCAGAACCGGGCTTCCGGCCGGGCTTCGAGCCGCTCGTCGGGAATCACCTTGCCGCATTTTTCGCAGCGGCCGTAGGTCCCGGCATCGAACCGCGCCTTGGCGGCGAGCAGTTCGCCCAGCGCCTCCTCGGTGCTTTCCAGCAGCGTGACCTCCCGTGCCCGCTCCAAGGTCAGGGTCGACCCCTCGGGGTCATGTTCGTCGTCGGCGGGGAAATCCTTGGCGGCGAGCGTCGCCTCCTGGATATCCAGCGTCAGGCGGTCGATCTGGGCCCGGGCCTCGGCGATTTTCTCGTCGAGCAGCTGCCCGAACTTCGCATCGGCAGGTGCGGCCGAAGCGGCTCCTGCGTTCTCCGAGGCTTTGTCCACGATGGAACTTCCTTCCACTGATTGATTCCAGCATCATAGTCCTGTTTGGACCGCATGCTACCGATTCACCGGAGTACTCTCGCAGGCAGGAGGGGGCACCATGGACAGGCGTCAGATCGAGACAGAGGTGCTGGTGGTCGGCGCCGGCCCCACCGGGCTGATGCTGGCCAACTGGCTGGCTAAGCTGGGTGTCGCAATGGTGCTGGCCGACGGGAAGTCCGGTCCCACCAGGGAGTCCCGCGCGCTCGGCCTGCAGTCGCGGAGCCTGGAAATCTACGACCAACTGGGCCTGGCGGAGGCGGTCGTTGCGGACAGCACGCGTGCCCGTCGGCTATACCTGGGCTACGAAGCCAGGATGTTCGGCATGCTGCCGATCGGCCGCTTCGCCCGCGGCCTGACGCCCTTCGAGGGCATCACCTTCTACGAGCAGAGCAAGAACGAGGCGCTGCTGGCCCGCAACCTGGCGTCGCTGGGCGCCGGCGTGCTCTGGAACCACAAGCTCACGGCGCTGGACGACGCCCCGGACGGCCGGGGCATCGTCGCCGTGCTGGCCGGCCCGGACGGCGAGGCAGAGGTTCGGGCCCGCTACTGCGTCGGGACCGACGGCGGCTCTTCCACGGTGCGCGGCCTGCGCGGAATTCCCTTTGAGGGCATCACCAACCCTGCAACCTTTTACGTGGCGGACGCGACCAAGGTGCGGGGCCTCGCCGCTGACGGTGTCAACGTCCGGCCCGGCACCGAGGACTTCCTGCTCGGCTTTCCCATGGGCGGGGACGCCCACATCCGGCTGATCGGCACGGTCCGGGACACCTCCCCTCCCCCGCCGGAGGGTCCTTCATCCAGCCTCCCCGCCGCACCGGGCACCCTCACCGAGGAAGAGGTGCGGGAGCGGCTGACCCGGGTGTACGGCGTGAGCTACGGGCCCTCGGACTGGTTCGCCACCTACCGCGTGCACCACCGGATCGCCGCCAGATTCAGGGACGCCGCGGTCTTCCTGGCCGGCGACGCCGCCCACGTGCACTCGCCGGTGGGGGCACAGGGCATGAACACCGGCCTGCAGGATGCTCACAACCTGGCCTTCAAGCTGGCTGACGTGCTGCAGGGCCGTGCGAGCGGCTCATACCTGGACCGCTACGAGGCCGAGCGGCGGCCCGTGGCGCGCCGGCTCGTGGCGACGACGGACCGGCTCTTCGGCTTCATTACCTCCGTCAATCCGCTGGCCCGGACGCTGCGGCGCGGCCTGATGCCCGTGCTGGCACCGGCGGCGGCATTCCTGGCCCCGCGGACCCGGCGGGCGTCCCGGCTGTTCGAGTACGTCTCGCAGATCCGGATCCACTATTGGATGTCGCCGGGCGCCAAGGAAGCGGCGCGCGGACGGCGCGGCACCGTCGTCGGGCGGAGGCTGCAGTTCACCGGGGACAACTTTGAGCCGCTGCGTTCGCTGCAGTGGCAAGTCCATGCCTACGGGGCCATGCCGGCCGTGGCCGCGCACCATGTCCGCTCCGCGCTGGGCCTCGAGGTGCACGTGCTGCCGCTGCACGGGAACCGGCGGCTGCAGCAGGGCCTGTTCTACCTGGTGCGGCCGGACGGGTTCGTCGCTGCCGAGTCCCGTCCGGCCACCGCCGTATCGACCTTCGCCGCGGCGCTCAGGCGCTGAACGGGCTCAGCCGTTGGGCGTCCAATCCGAGTCATCCGGGCGCACCGGGTGCTGGCTGACGATGGACAGGCGGTTGAAGGCGTTCATGGTCAGCACCACCCAGCTGATCGCCGAGGTCTGGTCCGCCGTCAGCCGCTGGCGGGCGAACACGTAGTCATGCTCGGCCAGCTCGTGCGGGGGCAGGTCGGTGATCGACTCGGCCAGGGTAAGCGCCGCACGCTCCTGATCCGAGAACAGCGCCGTGTCGCGCCACGCGGTCAGCACGGCGAGCCGCTGCTGGCTCTCGCCGGCGTCCAAAGCCATCTTGACGTGCATGTTCAGGCAGTAGGCGCAGCCGTTGATCTGGGAGACCCGCACGTTGATCAGCTCGACGAACTTCCGGTCGAAGCCGGCTTCCTCTGCGGCCTCCCTCGCCTTCAGGCCGAGGCCGTTCAGCGCCCGATAGGCCGCCGGGTGCTGCTTGTCGAGGAACACCCGGTCATGCTTGACCGCCGTCACCTGGCTCATTTGGCTCCCCCCGCGGCCTGCTCCGCCCGGTCGTGCGCCTCGATCTGCTGGTCCGACGGCAGGTCGGTGATGTCGGCGTATTCAGGATGCTTGCGGATGTAGGCGCGGATATAGGGGCAGAGCGGCACGATCCGCCGGCCCATCGAACGGACATCGTCCAAGGCGAACCGCGCGAGCTTCGAGGCCAGCCCCTGCCCGGAATAGGCGTCGTCCACTTCCGTGTGGACGAAGACCATCTGGTTCTGCTCGGAGCGGTAGCGGTACTTGGTGAAGCCAATGGTGTTGCCGCCGTCCTGCAGCTCATAGCGGCGGAGTTCGGCATCATGGACGACGGCGATCGGCCGGTTTTCGTCCTGGGCGGGGGTTTCGGTGGCCATGTCTTCCTTTCTGGCGCGGCGCCGGTCAGCGCCGCGGGCGAATACGAGCGTTGGGCAGGACGGGGGCGGGCAGGTAGTCCAGGGTGTTGTCGACGACCTTGCCGAACTGGTTGCTTTCGGCGCTGCCGTCCGTGCGCGGCTCGGCGCCGATCTCGGCCTGCCAGTTCTTCCGGTACTCGACGATCTCGTCGTGGTCCCGGCCGACGAAGTTCCACCACATCACGATGGATTCGCCGAGCGGCTCACCGCCCAGCAGCAGGAGCCGGACCCGCGCCCCCGGCTCGGCCGAGAGCTCGATGGTGCCGTGGCCCGGAGGCAGGTAGGCGAGCTGATCCGCCGTCGTTAGCGTCCCGTTGAAACGCACGCTGCCGCTGTCCACCAGGACCCCATGCTCGAAGGAGGTGTCCGCGTCGAACGCCACGGTGGCGCCGGCTTCGAGCAGCAGTTCGGCGCCGAGCAGCGGCGAATGCAGCGGCACGGGGGACGTGCTGCCAGCGAGCGAGCCCATGAAGACCCGCAGCTCGTACGCTTCCGTGATGACAGGCTCCGGCGCGTAGTGGTCGAAGCGGGGCTCGACGAAGCGGGCCTTCTCCGGCAGCGCGGTCCAGAGCTGGGCGCCGTGCAGGATATCCGTCCCGGGAGTGGAGATCTCGGAGTGGCAGATGCCGGACCCGGCGGTCATGAGGTTCAGCTCGCCGGGACGGACCATCGCGTGGTAGCCGGCGCTGTCGCGGTGCTCGATCTCGCCGGTGAAGAGCCAGCTGACCGTCTGGAGGCCGGTGTGCGGATGCGGCGGGACGTGCATGCCACCGGTCTCCGACACGCGGTCCGGGCCGTAGTGGTCGAGGAAGCACCAGGCACCGATCAGGGAGCGGTTGCGCTGCGGCAGCGTTCGACGCACGTTCATGGCGCGGGGGCCGCCGAGCGGAACGTCGCGCGGCTCCAGCAGTTCCACCGGCGACTGGGCCAGCCGGACCTTCCCCTCTTCCTCGCAGACCAGCTCCAGCGGGTCCCGTTCGAGATTGCTCATGGCTCCCTGCCTCCTCCTCGTCCTCGCGGCCCACGCGCTCCAGTCCGGCGCCCGGCTCCGTTTCGGCCCGCCCGCTCCGCCTCGAAGGGGAGCAGCGCGCCAGAGCGGAGCGTGGCGTACCGTCCGGGCCATTCCGTAGCCGCCATCAGTATCTTTGCATGCAAATGCATGAAACGCCATCCCGGCCGGCCAAGGGTCACGCAGGCTCTTTCGGAACCACCATCATCGGGCAGCTGCCGTGGTGCAGGACGGCCTGGCTGACCGAGCCCAGCAGCAGGCCCGGGAAGCCGCCGTGGCCGCGGGTGCCGAGCACCATCAGTTCCGCCGTCCGCGTGATGTGGACCAGGATCTCGGCCGGTTTGCCAATGTAGAAGTTCCAGCTGACGTCCAGCTCCGGGTAGCGCTCCCGGACTTCGGCGAGCACCGGGTCCAGCTCGCCGGCCACATCCTCACGGAAGCGGTCCGCATTCTCGCCGTGGTCAAGCCAAATGGAGTCCCGGTAGAACGGCGCACGCGTGGAGACCAGCCGCAGCGGGCGGCCGTGCGCCTGCGCCGCGGATGCTGCCGCCCAGACCGCCGGATTGTTGACGCCCAGGGCATCGATGCCCACCACCACCTGGCCCCCGTAGTTCCAGCTGGAGTCCTTGTCGTCCGGGTGCAGCCCCTTGTTGCCGCGCATGCCGGGCGGCGAGGAGACCAGCCACGGCAGGTAGCCGGTCTCCGGGCGGCGGGCCTTCACGCGGCCGTTGTCCGGGGTTCCGCCGTCGCGGCCGCCGCCGGCCGTCCAGTTCTGCGGCACCACCACCGTGGGACAGGCGGCGTGGGCCGCCAGGGCCGAGGAAACGCTCCCCAGCAGCCGGCCGGTGAATCCCCCGCGTCCGCGCTTGCCGACGACGGCGAGGCCGGCATCGTGCGAGAGGTCCACCAGGATTTCGCTCGGGTCGCCCGCCACCACGCGGCTCTCCGCCGGAACGTTGCCGGCCTTGGCCCGATCGAGCGCCTCCTGCAGCAGGGTGTGCCCGCCGTGCGCGGCCGCATCCGCGTAGCGTTCGCTGACCATGGGATCGTCTACCGGAGCCGGGGTGAAGGCGCTGACCAGCTGCACCGGCCAACCGCGGTTTTTCGCCTCCGCCAGGGCCCAGTCGAGGGCCTGCCTGCTGGTGGGCGAACCATCAAAACCTACGAGCACGACCTCTTCCATGTACCCACACTATGGGAGTGCCGCGCCGCTGAGTAGAGGCGGCATCCCGCCCGGCCCGGCTGCGGGGAAGACAGCAACGCGGGGCGTGAGCCGGCTCCCGGGGACCGGCTCGCGCCCCGCGTGCGGCGGCGGTCAGGACTTGAAGATGTCCGCCCGGACGCCCATGACGATCCGGTCCCCCGGCTTGGCCGTCTTCAGGTACCTGGTGACGTTGGACAGGTCCAGCGCGATGCAGCCGTAGGTCGGCACCGGGTTCGCATGCAGGAAAATCGCGAAGCCCGCTCCCTGCCTGATCGGCGAATCCGGCGGCCGGTTGTAGTTGATCACCGCGCCCTGCCGGTAGTCGCCGGTAGGAGCCCGCATGATGCTGTACATCTGCTCGTCCGGCCAGCGGTTGAAGGACGACTCGAAGTACTTGTTGTAGCCGCCGCCCGGAGTCCCGGACCACTGCGAACGCGAATTGAGCTTCCGGTAGGCCAAGCTGGTGCCTGGGTTGCCCTCCCCGAACGCCTCGGTCACGGAGAAGCTGCCCTGCGGGGACCACCGGTACATGGTGTGGCCCGAGGCGACGCCCGGCTTCTTGAACCCGCTCAGCCCGACCGTCGCCTTCGTGGTCTTCCACTCCTGCCGGTAGACTGAGCCGACACGCACGCAGTTGATGAAGCTGGCCTTGTAGGTGCCGTACTTCTCCGAGATCGCGAAGGAAATCCGGTCCTTCCAATAATGCGCGTACCGGGTCTTGTGCGCTCCCAGCGCCCAGCACTCGTTCTTCGGGTACATCACCGCGCCCACATTCGCCGCCACCAGCGAGCCGCCCTGGAAGACCTGGGTGGTCTTGCCGCTGCGGGCGGCACTGTCCTGGATCGGATAGCCCAGGGCACCGCCGGCACCGCCGCGCTGCTTCCAGCTATGCAGGATCTGGGCCGTCATGGTGTGCGCCCCGGCCGCCGGCGAGTACGAAATCTGCCCCTTCTGGAAGGTTTGTACGCAGCCGGAACCGCGCAGCCCGCAGGCCACGTCAGAGGTCGGATACCCCATCACCCCGAGCTCGTAGCGCGCGGCGGCGTATTTACGACCGACGGCGTGCTTCAGGTTCACGGCCCGCGCGCCGGTCTTCGCCGTCCAGTACAGGGCCACCCGGGCCGTGCTGGTCGAGGAGTACTTGTACGTCCGCACGCAGCCGGAGCCGGCCAGGTTGCAGTTATAGCCATTCACCGGGACGTAGCGCAACTGCTTGGCCCGTGCGTCCAGCGCCCGCTGGCCGTAGAACACGTGGGTCTTCTCCATCGACACTCCGGCAGAGCCGGCCACCAGCACGCCGCCCTGGTAGGGCTGGTGCAGCACGCCTGCGGTCGTCTTTGCCGGTTCCTTCGGGTAGCCGAGCGCCCCGTCCTGGCTGTTCCGCTTCTGCCAGGCGGCCAGGAACGGCTCGAGCACCGGGACGGCGCCCGTCGCCGGCGAGTAGGAGATTTGGCCGTGCTCGAAGCTTTGGCGGGCCCCCTTGCCCTTCAACCCCGTGGCCATGTCCGAGGTCGGGTAGCCTAGCTTGCCGCCCTCCCAGCCCGCGGCCCGGTAGGCCTTCCCCACGGCGTGCGTCAGCTCGACCGCATGGGCGCCGGTGTCCGCACTCCAGTAAACCGCGATGACCCGGCTGCTCGAGGCCGACGGCTTGTAGCTGCGCACGCAGCCTCCGCCTGGGAGCCCGCAGTTGAAGTCTTTGAGGGGCAGCAGCCCCAGTTCGCGGGCGCGGTCATCCACGGCCAGTTCGCCGCGCGTCGCGGAAATCCTGCCGTGCTGGAAGGTCTGCGAGGCGTTGCCCGCACCGTCGATCGCCAGGTCGGAGACGGGATAGCCGTACTCCCCGGCCTCGTACCGCGCCAGCTTGAAGACACCGCCGACGTAGTGCCGCAGGTCGACCGGGTGCGCCCCGGTAGCCGGGCTCCAGTAGATCGCGATCCGCTCGGTCCCCTCCGGTTCGGCGGTATAGGTGCGCACGCAGCCGTCGCCGGCCAGTTCGCACTTGAACTCGTTGTACGGCACCAGTTTCAGCTCTTCCGCCTTGGCCTCGATCGCCTCGCGGCCGTCGTTGGCGGCAGCCGCGGCCTGGCTGCGTTCCGGTTCGGGGGCGGGCGAAGGGGACGCGGACGACGGCGGGACAGCGCCTTCCGTGGGAGCGTCCGTCTGCGGCGCTTCGGGTGAGGGCTCTGCAGGGGCCGGCGTTCCCGGTTCCGTGGCCTGATCGATCCCCGGCCCGCTGGCAGGCACGGAGCCGGAGGCCGGGGCAGTTTCTCCTCCGGGAGCGGGCCCGGTGGCGGGCGGGGATGCCGCGCCGGCGCCACCGTCCGCCGGGGCGGACGGGGCCGGTTCGGAGGCAGCGTCCGTCGACGGCTGCGTGGTAGCGTCGGCCGTCGCTTGGCCGGACGCTGTTCCTCCGGCCTGCTGGGCGGTGGCGGCCTGGGCCGGCATCCCGGCAAACACCAGGGCCGATAGCGCGAGTGCCGTGGCGGCGGTCCGGGTTGTCCCGGCGAGCCACGAAGCGGTGAGACGTTTAATGATGAACCCCCAGAGGTGCGAGCCTTACAAAAGTACGAGCGGATAGGGAGTGCCGCCCCTCACAGCGGTGCTTCCCCCTGCACAGTATGGGACACAAACGCCGGAATCCGGCATGCGCCCCCGCAGAACAGCGCGCGGAAACCCAAAAACGTCCGCCCAGGTGCCGCCGTCGTCGGATGCATTAAGTCGTTCAGGACGGTACTGCGGAGGCCCGGTGGGCGTGCCCGGCAGCCTCGACGCATGGTCACCGGGGTCCGGGCTGAATTCGGGCCACGAGCAGCAGGTGGCAGCCGACCAGCACCAGCACGGCAGCGGCCGCCATGACGAGCAGCGGCACCACCGGCTGGCGGAAGACGTCCAGCGATCCGGAGGCCTCCAGGGTGGTGATCACGCCGTTGAGCGCCAGGAAGTTATGGAAGGCCACGGTGCCGTAGACGCTGCGGGAAACGAAGAAGAAGATGCTGGTCACGAGGCCGATGAGCGTGAGCAGCAGCGCCAGTTCCCAGGTGTTGAACGGCGGTGAGTGGGCGAAGTGGTAGAGCCCGAAGAACACGCTGGAGACCACGGTGGCGACCAGGACGGCCAGCCAGCGGTCCAAGTGCAGCAGCGACGCCTCCACCAGGCTGCCGAGCACGCACCAGCAGACCAGGATCTCGGCCATCGACACCACCAGGACCTGCGCGTAGACGTTCACCAGCACCATCGGCTCCAGCAGCCGGCCGCCCTGCGCGATGTAGAGCACAAAGCCGAGGACGGCGCCCGCCAGCACGGCAGCCAGGGAATAGCGCCAGCCGTTGAAGCCAGCCCGCCGGAGGTCCACCGTGCCGGCCTTCGCGAAGATCCACAGCACCAGGACCGACCCCAGGACGCCGATCACGAGGTTGGCGACGAGGGCGTACACGAGCCGGTCCGTGACCGCCTCCGGCCGCCGCAGCGTCAGGCGCAGGCCCTCGAGCAGGTATGTTGCCGCCATCCACACGGCGAACAGCATTACGGCGGCGACGACGGCCTGCCCGGCATAGGGAACCGCAGACGGGCGTTTCGACACACCGCGCATCAGCGGACACCCGCCCGCTCACATGCTGTTGGGTGGGACATGGCGGCTCTTCCTCTACCCCCGGCCCATGCTAGGTCAGCGCCTGGCTCCAGCCCATAGGGAGAAGGTCCCTGTTCCCTTAGAGGATCATGACGAGGAAACCCGCCAGCAGGGACACCACGCCGACCGAGGTCAGGATCTTGCCAAGCAACAGCGGCACTTCGCCGGGTTTGGACGGTTCCGCGGTGCGCCAGCGGGTCGGGTCGTGGGAGTCGTAGTAGACCAGCACGTCCGATCCTGACGCCGCTGGGAGGGTCTCGCCGGGGGCCAGCACCGCCTCGAGGAAGCCATGCTCATTGTCGAACCAGCGGACCCCGCTCCGCACGCCGTCGTCGAACGCCACACCCTCGGCGCTGCGCCACTTCACCCCGGCCACCCTGACCAGCCAGGCCACGAGCAATAGCACAAGACCCGGAGCCAGCGTCGCCCAGGTCACCAGCTCCGAGATCAGACCTATGGTCTCGAGAGCGTCGGACATGCACTGATCGTACGCTCAGCCGTCCCGTTCCGGATGGCGGCGCGGTTGCGGAAAGGTAAATTGTCTTTCCGCTGCGCCTCAGGCCCCCGGCCCCTGGTCGATCCGGTCGACCTGGGCCGCTACGAAGCGGATGTGCTTCCAGCCGCGCCGGGCGGCGGCCGACGTCTGGCTGTCGACGAGCGCGCGCTTGTTCTCCAGCACCGCCAGCAGCGTGGCGTCCACGATGTCCTGCCGCAGTTCCTTGAGCCAGCCGCTGCGGATGCCCGGCTGGACCGGCAGGCGCAGCCACTCGGTGACGACCCCGCCCAGGTACATGGCCAGCAGGATCGAAGCGATCCCGATGAAGACCAGGTACAACAGCGGCACCGCGAAGCTTACGGCCAGCACGGAGGGCACGATCAGCAGCACGATCAGGAACAGCCGGAGGAACATGGCCCGCGAGAGCATGCCAGCCTCCTGCCGGCGGGCGATGACCGGCGCGAGGCCGCGGGTGTAGTTGGAGCGGGCCTTGAGCAGCCACCGCTTGGGGTTGCCCAGCTTCGCATTGACGATCTGCTCGGCCTCCTGCAGCTCTGCGGGATGTGCCTCCCGCAGCCGCACCAGCAGCTCGTCGTCGCGGTCCGCCCATTTCCTGGTTAGGCGGTGGTCCGCTGCCGCCGCCAGATGATGCAGCCCCAGCTGCCCGGCTTCCCTGGCGACGGCCTCGGGATTGCCACGCTGGATGGCAGGCTGGAGCTGTTCACTGTCCTGGTGTTGGGTCCGCACGCCATAGCGCGGCGACCCGTCCTTGAGCTGGTACACGGCGATACTCGATCCGGTCAGGCACATGGCGGGGCAGGTCGTCGGGGTCCGCATGCGTCGACGGAGGCGGCCCCTGCTGCCGTGAATTTTTGCCTTACTAGGTTACTGCAGATCGGCGCGGATAGACATCGCCCGAGGGCCGCACTTCCAGCCCAAGTGCCCTGCATGTGGCTACACTCTGAGCATCACCGCAGACCAGGCAGGAGTTTGCTTCCATGACAACTTCGGGAAAGCCCGGCGTCCTTTTTGACGTCGACGGGACACTGACGGACACAACCTACCTGCACACGCTCGCCTGGTGGCATGCGTTCCGGCAGCAGGACGTGCTGGTACCGATGGCGTTCATCCACCGAGCCGTGGGGATGGGCGCCGACAAGCTGATGGACCATCTGCTCGGCGAGGACCGGGACCGCTCCCTGGACTCCGTGATGGAGGACGCGCATGCCGCGGTCTTCTCCACCTACTGGCCGTCGGTCCGCGCTTTCGACGGCGCCAAGGACCTGCTCCTGCGCTGCGCCGGCTCCGGGCTGACCGTGGTGCTCGCGTCCTCCGCGGTCCGCCGGGAGCTGGAAGTGCTCACAGCGGCACTGGACGCGGACGATGCCATCGCCGCGGCCACCAGCGCCTCCGACGCGGAGCAGAGCAAGCCGGCTCCCGACATCCTGGAGGCCGCCCTCGCCGCGGGCGGACTCCGAGCCGGCGACTGCCTGTACGTCGGCGATACCGTGTGGGACGTGAAGGCCGCCCAGCAGCTGGGCATGCCGACCATCGGGGTTACCTGCGGCGGCACCAGCGGCGCCGAGCTGCGGGAGGCCGGAGCCGCGGAAACATACCGGGACCCGAAGGAGCTCCTGGCGGCGTTCGACGCCAGCTTGCTCGGCCGGCTGGCCTAGGTCCGGCGCGCCGCTTCCCCCAGCCCGGCCAGCTCCACCAGCGTGTCCAGCTGCTGCTCGAACAGCTCCTCGGGACGGCTCAGGGTGCCGCCGTACTGCCCGAAAACCTCGAAGCTCACCGCACCGAAGAGCGTGGCCCAGACCTGCAGCCAACGGCTAACGACGGCGGCGGGCGCTTCCAGCGCGTACTCGCCGCGGATTGCCTCAAGGTCCTTTGCCAGCTGTTTCGGAAGCGGACCAACACCCGGGGCAGCAAGGGCCCCGGCCCGCCAGGCGGCTTCGGCAATCGCCACCAGGGCCAGCACGACGCGCGTCCCAGGCCCGGTAGTACGCTCCGACGGGGCTTCGTAGCCGGGCACCGGGCTGCCGTACAGCAGCGCGTAGCGTGCCGGTTCCCGCAGGGCCCAGCCGCGGACGACCCGCGCCAGCGCCCTGAGCCTTCCGGGAAAGTCCGCTTCCGGCAGTCCGCCCACCGCCTCGTCGACCGCGTCGCCCAGCGCGTCGTAGGCGTCGACGACCAGCAAGGTCAGCAGCTCGTCCCGGCTCTTGACGTACCGGTAGACCGCAGAGGAAACGACGCCCAGGTCACGGGCGACCGCGCGGAGCGAGAGGGCCGCCGCCCCCTGGGAGGCCAGATGCTCCCGGCCGATCCTGACGATGTCGCTGATGGTTTGTTCGCGGGCGCGTTCGCGCGGGGTGCCGGGCATGGCTCCACCTTGGCCACAACAGAGAGCGCTGTCAACTTTCAAGAGCACTGCTCTTGACATTCCCCGGACCGAAGGCGATCGTAGGTGGGAGAGCAGTGCTCTCTCACCTACGATCCTCCACGGAACAGGAAGACCCCATGCGGCAGCTACAGATCGTCACAGGAGCAGGACCGGTCGGCTGGACCATCGCTGAACAGCTGGCCGCGCAGGGCCACCAGGTCCGCGTGCTGACCCGTTCGGGCTCCGGCCCGGAACATCCACTGGTCGAGCGGCGAGCCGTCGACGTCTCGCAGGCCGATCTGCTCGAAGCCGAGTTCGATGGCGCAGCCGCCGTTTTCCACTGCACCCACGGCAGCGCCTACAGCGCGCGCGCCTGGGCGGCGGAATTGCCCGCTGCCGAGCAGGCGGTGCTTGGCGCGGCCGGCGCAGCGGGCGCCGTCGTCGTTTTCCCGGAAAGCCTCTACTCCTATGACCGCCCGCAACCGGGCATGGCGGAAAGCGGTTCGCGGGCCGCCGCCGGCGGCAAGCGCGGCATCCGCACGCAATTGCTCCAGGCCCGGGAGGCCTCTGGCACTCCGAGCGTCAGCGTGGCCGCCTCCGACTTCTTCGGTCCGCGGGTGCGCAACGCCCATGCCGGCGAGCGTATGGTCCCGGCCGTCCTCGCGGGGAGGACCGTCCGTGTCATGGGCCGGCCCGACGTGCCGCACTCGTTCACGTATGTCCCGGACCTGGCCGCGGCGATGATCTGCGCCGCGCAGCAGCCGAAGGTGTGGAACTCGGTACTGCATGCGCCGACCGGCCCGGCCGTGACACAGGAAGGCCTCGTCCGGGTCTTCGCCGATGCAGCCGGCGTCGCGGCGCCGAGGGTAGGTTCGCTGCCGGGCTGGTTGATCCGCACCCTGGGAACCGCGCTTCCCGACCTGCGCGAACTGGCAGAAACCCTCTATCAATTCGAGGAGCCGTTCGTGCTGGAATCACGCCACACACAGGCACTGCTCGGGCTCACGCCAA
The DNA here is from genome assembly GCF_037144715.1 of Arthrobacter sp. USHLN218. Lineage (NCBI taxonomy): Bacteria > Bacillati > Actinomycetota > Actinomycetes > Micrococcales > Micrococcaceae > Arthrobacter > Arthrobacter sp. USHLN218. The sequence continues at coordinate 16,144 of NZ_JBBCYT010000001.1, read as the reverse complement.
CGCCGCTGGCCGACGCCGCCGCCGAGACGGTGAACTGGTGGCGGACGGAGCTCCGCCGGCCCGCCCCAGCATGATTGTCCGGCCTTTGGCATGCGGCGTATCCTGACAGCACGCGGGCCCCGAGGCCCGAACCATCCCCCAACCGGCCATCCCAGAGTCAAGGGGCCGCACATGACCATCCCCCAGCCGCCGCCCGAGCCCAGCCCGGACCCCACCTCGCCGCAGCCGCCGCCGGGCGGACCGGAGCCCGTTGAACCCGAGCCCTTCCCGAACCCGGGACCGGACCCGGTTGAACCCGGCCCCTTTCCGGACCCGGGGCCCGGACCCGGCACTCCCGGGCGGGAACCGCCGCCGCCCCCGCCCGGTCCTGGCCCCGGACCGCTGCCGGTACCCGAGCCCGGCCCCTTGGTGCCGCCGCGGCATCCCCGCCCCGGGCAGAACTGAGCCTCCGGCGCGGGCAGCCCGGGCACAGACCTTCGGAGCGGATCCTTTAAAATATCCGGCGCGTTAAAAAATATCGGGCACGCCCTCACCGGTCATTGTCCCCATTGACCCTTACCGGCTGGTCCTGCAGACCCCCCTCCTGCTGGACCGTCGGGCGCGCCCGAATTCCAGCATGCCGCGTATCGGAATCGCTCAATAGGGCTGAAGGTCCCGCCTCCGCTCTGCTAGCCTGCCAGTAGCGACGGCGGTCCTGGGTGCTATCGAACGTCTGTCGTTCAGCCACAGGAGGTGGAACATGGCGCCATGGAGGGTGCGGGACCCGAACGATCTGGCCCGCGCGGAACACCACATCCAGGAATTGATTTCGGCCATTGTCTCCATCGCGGAAAATCACAGCCTTGGGTCGATCCTGGAACAGGTGGTGCAGGCCGCATGCACCCTGGTGGATGCGCGGTACGGCGCATTGGGGGTGGTCTCCAGCGGCGGCCCGTTCCTGGAGAACTTCATTACGGTCGGCATGACCCAGGAGCAGATCGACCGGATCGGGCCCCTCCCCGTCGGGCACGGCGTGCTGGGCTTGTTGATCCGCGACCCGAAGCCGATCAGGATGCATGATCTGGGCAAGCACCCGGATTCCTATGGCTTCCCCCCGAACCATCCGCCGATGCAGTCGTTCCTGGGCGTGCCGATCCGCGTCTCCGGGAGAGTCATCGGCAACCTGTACCTGACCGAGAAACGCGGCGGCGGCGACTTCACCCATGAGGATGAGGAACTCGTGGTCGCCTTGGCCGCGGCCGCCGGCGTTGCGGTCAACAATGCGCGGCTGTTCACCGAATCGGAACGCCGCGAGCAGTGGCTCGAGGCCTCCATGGCCGTCGGTGCCGCCATCTCGTCGAGGATCCCCGAGACGGCCGACATCATCGCCCGCAATGCCCTGACCGTCCCGGACTGGGCCTGGGCCGCCGTCGGCTTCCCGTCGGAAGATGCCGGCAGGCTCCTCCTCGCCGCCGTCGGGGGCGAGGAGCTGGGAGGAACCCGGGCCGGGAACATCGACCTTCCATCGCCGATCCTCTCGACCCTTTGGGACCTCGAGGAGCCGACGGTCCTCAAAGACGGCACCGGCTTCCTCGGGGAGGAGCTTGGCGCGAAACTGGGGCCGCTGTTACTCACTCCGATCTGCCCGCAGGAAGGGCCAAAGGGCCTGCTGATCCTCGGCCGTATCCGCAACACGGGACCCGTTCCCGCCGTCGACCATAAGATGAGCACGGTGTACTGCACCCACGCCGCGCTGGCCTTGGACTCTGCGCGCGGCCAGCGCATGCGGGAGGATTTGGTGGTCTTCGAGGACCGTGACCGGATCGCCCGGGACCTGCATGACCTGGTCATCCAGCGGCTCTTTGCCGCGGGCCTGAACCTGCAGAGCCTGCGCCGCTACTCGGCCGCACAGCCCGTCCAGGACAGGATCAGTGCCCTTGCTGGCGACCTGGATGACACGATCCGGCAGCTGCGGGACACCATCTACTCGCTCAAGCCGCCCGGGGCGGGGGAACTGCTGAGCAGCAGGATCCTCCAAACCGTCCAGAACACCGTGGAATTCGTCCCGTTCTCGCCGCGGGTCCGGATGGAAGGGCGCGTCGACGGGCCGGTGCCCCCGGAAGTGGCCAGCCACCTGCTGGCCGTGCTGATAGAGGCCCTGAGCAACGCCATCCGGCATGCCAAGGCCAGCGCCATCGATGTGGCGGTTACTGTCCACGAAGAAGCCGGCGAACCGGCGTCGCTGGAGTTAGCGGTCCATGACAACGGACGCGGCATCAGGGGCGAATTCCACAGCAGCGGCCTCGCCAACATGGAGCAGCGGGCCGTCCTGCTGGGCGGCTCCCTCGAACTGGCCAGCGGACCCGGCCGGGGAACCCTCGTTCGGTGGCAGGTGCCCCTGCCCTAGTGCTCGTGCAAGCGCCCCGGATCGCCCCCGTCGGCTCCTTGCTTGGCCACATAGACCGCGGCCTGGGTCCGGCGCTCGAAACCGAGTTTGGCCAGGACGGAGGAGACGTAGTTCTTCACGGTCTTCTCCGCGAGGAACATTTCCTCGCTGATCTGCTTATTGGTCAGCCCCTGGCCGATCAGGCCAAGGATCCGCTGCTCCTGGGGGCTGAGGTCCTCCATGCGGGGGTCGACGGCCCCCGGCTTCGTCATGCCTTCGACCACGCGGGACTCGATGCCCGGATCGAACAGCGTCTCGCCGGCTGCGGCGCGCCGCAGGGCGGCCACCAGGTCGTTGCCGCTGATCTGCTTGAGGACGTACCCAACCGCGCCGGCGAGGACGGCGCTGCGCAGGGACCGCTCGTCGTCGTAACTGGTCAGGATCAGGCAGCGCAGCGACGGGTCAATGGAACGGACGTCCCGACAGACCTCGATCCCCGTGCCGTCCGGAAGACGGACATCGAGCACGGCCACATCCGGGTGCAGCGCGGGAATCATCTTGGTGGCTTCCCGTGCGGAACCGCTCTGGCCGACAATCTCGAAACCTTCGCCCTCCAGCAGGTCCTGCAGGCCCCTCCGAACCACCTCATGGTCGTCCAGGATGAAGATCCGCAGCCGTTTGGTGCCATTGCCTGCGGCCTGCTCCGATGCAAGCTTCACGAATTTATGCCTCTCCCTCCCCGCGGCGCCGCTTCCCGGCTCCCCCACTGACCCCTGCCGGGTGCTGGGCGCCATCCTTGACCATCTTGCCGTTCGACGTGACCCCAGACAAGGTATGAAGGTCCCGTTACCTTCCGCCGCCTGTCCGGACGCCCGCGCATAACGATCCGGACCGCTGCCAAGGAGCCGCGGAATTTCATGCACGGAGCGCACGCAGGAAGCGTACATTTAGAGGTACGGCGCAACGCTGCTCCTGGGAGGTCGACATGTCCCTGTCGGACGAAGAACAACAACGGCTGGCCAAGCTTGGGCGCCAGCTGGAAGAGGAAGATCCGCGCCTCGCCAAATCCCTCTCCGGGAACGGAATCAGGTTCTTTGGATTCACCATCGGGGCCGGTATCCTCGTGGCTCTGGCCGGCGCGCTGCTGCTCTTCGTGGGGATCGCCGGCAACTCGCTGCTGCTGGCGATGCTCGGCATCATCGCCTTCTGCGCCGGGCTGATGGTTTCCGGCGCTGATTGGTTCCGCGCCCACGTGCGTCACCGGCACTGACGCGAGGCACCACCGCTGCTCCTGCGCGCGAGTGCCGCCGGCCCGGCCGCAGCTGGCGGGCCGGGCCAGCGGGATGATCAGGTGAAGCCGCGCGGACTGTGTCCCCGGGGCCACGCGGACTGTGTGCTCGAGCCAGGCGGCGGGTCAGCGCCGGTGTTCGTACGTCAGGCAGTCCGCATTGTCCGCTCCGGGACCGACATGTACCTGCGGCGCCTGGCAGAGCAGATGGTCGTTGTGCGTGCATTCGGCCCGCTGGCACGCGCCGACCGTGGCCAGCACCTTGGGCAGGCCGCCATGCTTGCCGATGTCGACGAAGGTGGCGCACGCAGCGTGGTCTTCGCCGCCGCCAACCGTGATTGCCGGCGCCGCGCAGTTGTCATGGTCGTTGAAGGAGCATCGGGTCACGCTGCAGTCGGCAACGCTGGTGTTCACAGTCATGTTCACTGCCTCCGTGCTGTTGCGGGCGGGCCAGGCCCTTCCAGCCAGCATAGGCCCGCCCCGGCCGGCTAATGAGTGCCGTCTTTGTGACGTATAGGGCCGGTGCGGCCGGCCGGCCCGCCGGTCCGGACATACGCCTTCCCGGGTGCCGGGCCGGCCGTGCCGCCGGGCGGCCCGCTAGCCGCGGGTGATGTGGATCTTGCGGGCCGGTTCCTGCTCCGTTTCGGCCGGCAGCGGCGCACGGACTTCCAGCACGCCGTCGCGGTAGGTGGCCGAGATGTCGTCGTTCTTCACGCCCTTGGGCAGCGGGATGCTGCGCGAGAACGAGCCGTACCGGAATTCGGACCGGTAGCGGTCCTTGCCCTTCTCCTCGGTCCGCTCCTGCCGCTGCGCGCGGATGTGCAGGTGCTCCTCCGCGACGGAAATATCGACATCCTGCTCCGGATCGATGCCCGGAAGCTCAGCACGGACCACCAGGGTGTTCCCGTCCACCAGTTCCTCAACCCGGATGGAAGAGGATTCCAAGTCCCCTTCGAACATGCGGCGCAATGGCTCCATCATTTCGAAGGGCGAGCGCCGCAGGTCGAAAGAGGGCCGTTTGAACACTTCATTCATTTGTAGCTCCTCACGTCAGGACAGTGCGGTTCAGCCGCACAGGGTCAAGACTTCCAGCCCGCTGGAAGCCCCGCAAGGGCAAAAGCGCCTACCCGGACGGTCTCGCAAACGTTGCCCGATGACCGGCGCGGCCGCGCTCAGGCGTACCAGAACCAGCCGGGCGGTTCCCAGCCGTCCGGGACCGCGTGGGCGGAAAACTGGCCGCATTCGATGCAGGTATAGCTGGCCTCGGCCGGCTTGGCGGTGCCGGCCGCCAGCACTCGGGCCGGAACAAACTCCTCGTAGACCAGGAATTCATCGCTACCGCAGGCCTCACAAAACGGACGCTGTGGGGTTGCCAGGCGGATCGGTCCGGACTGCGACGGGCGGGTTTTCAGGAAGGGCATCTTCGCTCCAATGATGAGTCCAAATTCGCGCTAAGGATGGACCAGCCGCCCCACGCCTCGACCGGTCCTTGTCACGTCGTTTAAGCATGTAACGGATCAGTGACGGCGGGGAGGGCCTTAAGTCCCGGCACCCGCCTCAAGTGCTACCGCGCCGTCCGCCACAGGCACCGGAAGCCGCTTTGTAGACTGGTGACCGTGCCCCAGACTCCACGCGGCGCCGGCCGCTTCGCCCCCAGCCCTTCGGGCGACCTGCATGTGGGGAACCTGCGCACCGCCGTACTCGCCTGGCTGTTCGCCCGCAGCACCGGCCGCCGTTTCCTGCTCCGGATAGAAGACCTGGACCGTGCCCGCGCGGGAGCCGAAGCGACACAGCTGGCCGACCTCGCCGCCGTCGGTCTCGACTGGGACGACGGCGTGGCCCGCCAGAGGGACCGCAGGCCCCTTTACAGACGCGCCATCGTGCAGCTGGCAGAGGCCGGACTGGTGTACGAATGCTTCTGCACCCGCCGGGAAATCTCCGAAGCCCCGAGCGCTCCGCATGCGCCCGCGGGCGCCTACCCCGGAACGTGCCGCAACCTCACGGACGGCGAACGGGAACGACGGCGGCAGGAACGTCCCGCGGCGCTGCGGCTGAGGGCTTCGGTCACCGAATACACCGTGGCCGACGAGCTGCACGGAGACTTCACCGGGACCGTGGACGACTTCGTCCTGCTGCGAAACGACGGCGTCCCCGCCTACAACCTCGCCGTGGTCGTCGACGATGCCGACCAGGGCATCGACCAGGTCGTGCGCGGGGACGACCTGCTCAGTTCCGCCCCGCGCCAGGCCTACCTCGCCTCGCTGCTGGGCCTGCCGCGCCCGCACTACGCGCATGTCCCGCTGGCGCTGAATGACCACCACCGGCGGCTGGCCAAACGCGACGGCGCCGTCACCCTCGCAGCCCTGGCCCTGGCCGGGTTCGGCGCCGAGGACGTGCGGCACCTCATCCTGGCCTCGCTCGGCCTCCCGCGGGGAACGCTGGCGGACGCGCTGCCGTCCTTCGATCCGGCCCGGCTTCCGCGGGAAGCCTGGATCTTCGACCCGCCCTCCCTCCCGGATCGAGTGGGCGGCTGATGCCCCTTCCGGCCAAGAACGGGCATCGGCTGAACACCCGATCCGGAAGTGCGGGCCGGGGTGTTCCTATTCGAAGTCGGCCAGCCAGAGGTCCGGGCCGAACACTTCGTACTGGATGTCCTTCGCCGGGATGCCGCGGGCGATGAGGGCGGTGCGGACGGCCTTCATGAAGACCAGCGGGCCGCAGAGGTAGAACTCGGCGTCCGCCGGCAGTTCGGTGTCGGTGAGGTCCATGTAGCCGACATTGACGCCCTCGACTTCCTGCGTCCGGTGGCCCGGTTCTTCGTACCAGACCGCCATCGAGCCGTACTGGAGCTTCGCGAGGTCCTCGGTGACCTGGTTGCGTAGCGCGAACGTCTCCTCGGAGTGGTCGGCGTGGAACAGCACCGTGGTCCGGGTCGAGCCGTCCTTGACCAGGTGCGAGAGCATTCCGGCCATCGGCGTGATGCCGATGCCGGCGCTGGCCAGCACGATCGGCCGGTCCGAGTACTCGAGCACGACATCTCCGAAGGGCGCCGAGAGCACCAGCTCGTCGCCGACTTTGATGTCCCGGTGCAGCAGGGTCGAGACCTCGCCGTCGGGCTTGCCGGATTCGTGCACCCGCTTGACCGCGAACTGCCGGTGCTCGCCGTCGTCGGCCCGGGTCAGGCTGTACTGCCGAGGCTGGTGCACGCCGTCCGGCATCAGCTGCTTGAGCGTCACGTACTGTCCGGGCAGCGACGGCTTGACCGGCCGGTCGTCCGTCCGCTCCACCACGAACGTCACGACGTCGGCGGTCTCTTCGATCCGTTCCGCCACCCGCCAGGTCCGCCAGACCGTGTCCGGCTGCAGGTGGACCGCGTCGTAGAGCCCGCGTTCCTTGTTGATCAGCAGGTTGGCCATGAGCCAGTAGACCTCGTCCCAGGCGTTCGCCACGGGTTCGGTCACCGCCTCGCCCAGCACGTCGACGATGGCCCACATCAGGTTGTCGTGGACGATCTGGTACTGGTCCGGCCGCAGGCCGAGCGACACGTGCTTGTGCGCGATCCGCGACAGCAGGTGGTCCGGCAGGTCGTCCGGGTTCTCGATCAGCGTCGTGGCAAAGGCGGCGATCGATCCCGCGAGCGCCTGCTGCTGCCGGCCGTCCGCCTGGTTGCCGCGGTTGAACAGCCCGTCCAGCAGGTCCGGATGCTCGCCGAACATGTGCTGGTAGAAGCGCTGGGCGATCTCCTGGATGTTCTCCCCCACCACGGGGAGGGTCGCCTTGATGACGGGGGTGGAAGTATCGGACAACATGCTCAAGACTCCTTCGCTGGCCAGTGCCTGCCGTTCGTTCCAACAACCCCCAGCTTCCTCCCCTCCGCGGCGTAGCACCACCCGCAATCTGCCCCTCGCATCCGGGCGAAAATCCGCCGTCACGCCTCTTGACCAATGCGGTGCGCGGGAGTAGATTCGTTGTCAACCAAGTGGTTGATAAATGAGGAAGTTGACTAATGGATACGGACGACGGCATCCTCGACCTGGCCTTCATGGCCCTGGCCGACCCGGTCCGCCGCCGCATCATCGCCCGGCTCAGCCGGGGGCCCGCAACGGTCAACGAACTGGCGGAACCGTTTGAGATCACCAAGCAGGCGGTTTCCAAGCACATCCAGGTCCTCGAGCAGGCGCAGTTGGTAACCCGCACCCGCGAGGCACAGCGCCGGCCCGTCCACCTGAATCCCGCGCGGCTGGAGGCCCTGACGTCGTGGATCGACCAGTACCGGCTGGTCCGCGAGGCGCAGTTCAGGAGCCTCGATGCCGTCCTTCGCTCCCAGGCCGCCGCCGGCGGTCCGCGACCCAAGGAATGACCATGAGCAATGACCTGAAACTCGATCTCCCGTCACACCTGCCCTTCATCGACTACGAGCGCGATTTCGACTTTCCCGTGGCCGATGTCTTCCGCGCGCACAAGGATCCGGCCCTGCTCAAGCAGTGGCTCGGGCCGCGCGGCCTGCACATGGAGGTGGAGCACTACGACTTCCGGACCGGAGGCAGCTACCGCTACATCCACACGGATCCGCCCGGGACGCCGTACACCTTCGGCGGGATCTTCCACACGGTGCGCGAAAACGAGTTTGCCGTCCAGACCTTCGAGTTCGGCGGCTACCCGGACGTCGTGAGCATCGAATTCCTGACCTTCCAGGACCTCGGCGAAGGGCGCTGCCGCCTGGTCGGCCACTCCGTCTACCCCACCATCGAGGCGCGGGACGGCATGGCGCAGTCCGGCATGGAGGGCGGCATGAGCGAGGGGTATGAGCGCCTGGAGGAACTGCTCGCCGCGCAGCGGGTGTCTTGAATTGCAGCAGGCATCTTGAAATAAGGACGCCCACGCCCGGCCCGGCCGGACATTGGAGAGGAGCACACCATGAGCAACGCACTGACCGTCACGAATCCCGAGGGCCTGCCCTACACCGAATACGAGCGCGAGTTCGACGCCCCCGCCGCCGCCGTCTTCCGCGCGCACACCGACCCGGAGCTGTACCTGCAGTGGATCGGCCCGCACGGCCTGACCACCCGGATCGAGGAGCACGACTATCGGACGGGCGGATCCTTCCGCTTCGTCCAGCACGGGAACGACGGCGTCGAGTACGCCTTCCGCGGCACGGTCCACAACGTGCGGGAGGGCGAGTTCATCCTCAACACCTTCGAATACGAGGGGTGGCCGGACGTCGTCACCCTCGAATACACCAGGTTCGAGGACCTGCCGGGCGGCCGGTCGCGGCTCACCGGGCGCTCCGTCTTCCCCGACCTGGATTCCCGGCAACGCTACCTGGAGGAAGGGATGGAGCGTGGCATGACCGAAGGCTACGATCGACTCGACACCCTCCTAGCGCAGGCCAGCTGAACCGCCCGAAAGGAGCCTCCATGGACTGGACGCTCGAAGTTGTCATCGTCCCCGTGAGCGATATCGAACGGGCCATCAGTTTCTACCGGGACCAGCTGGGCTTCGCCCTGGACCACCACACGGTGCACGGGGAAATGGATTTCGCACAGCTCACTCCGCGCGGCTCGGGCTGTTCGATCGTCATCGGGAACCTGCCGGGGCAGAGCGACATGGCGCCAGGCTCGCTGCGCGGCCTGCAGCTGGTGGTTTCCGACGCCGAGGCGGCCCGCGAGGAGCTGCTGGGCCGCGGCGTCGACTGCGGCGAAATCTCCGTGATCGACCCGCGGGACGGGGGCACCTTCTTCGGCTTCAGCGACCCGGACGGCAACACCTGGGCCGTGCAGCAGATGAAGGTGCGGGCCGGGAAGCCGCTGATTCCGCACGAGGCGAGAATCTGAACAAGGCGGGACGCCGCAGGCCCGCGGTTACGTAACCGCGGGCCTGCAGCGTCTCTGCCAACCAGCCTGGGCCCGGCCGGCCTACTTGAGGTTGTCGCCCCGCTCGACGTGCCCGCGCGTGGCTTCGAGGTCCGGATCGTTGCCCTCGATGACCGTCCTCTCCGTTTCCACCACGACTGCGTCGGGCGGAGTCAGCACTTCGTCGGTGACGACAGTATCGGCCGGAGCCAGTACTTCCTCGGTGATGACCACGGTCTCGTCGTCGTCCTTCTTCGCCGCTGCTGCCGCTGCCGCCACGCCCGCGGCCGCCGCACCCGCCGCTGCCACGCCGGCGGCGGCGGCCTTGCCGGAGATGCCGGCCTTGCCCGAGTCGCCCAGCGAGGAGGCGGCGGCTTCCGTGCCGGGCGTTCCGACCGCCGCGCCTTCGTTGACGGAGCCGCGCCAGGCGCCGGTGGCGTACCGCTCCGACTCGATGAACTCCTTGAAGCGTTCGAGGTCGCCCTCGGCCTGCTTCTCGACGATATGCAGCTTGTCGCCGACCTTTTCGACCAGGCCCTCGGGCTCGTATTCGAGGGACAGGCTGATCGAGGTCTGGCCGCCGCCCACATCCTCGAATTCCACGGAGCCGGCATTGGTGGCGCCTTCCGTTGCGGCCCAGGCCACCTTGCGGTCCGGCACCTGTTCCAGGATCCTGGCCTCCCAGCGCCGCTTGACGCCGGCGATTTCCGCAACCCATTCCAGCCGATCGTCGCTCAGCTGGGTCACGCTCTTGACGCCGCCCATGAACTGCGGGAATTCCTCGAACTGCGTCCACTGGTTGTAGGCGGTGCTGACCGGAACATTGACGAGGATTCGCTTGTCGACCTTGGTGCTCATTGCTTCTCCTTCGACGGTGGGGGTCCTGACCAAAATGCGTCAATTAGTCAGGTTGCTTACGATACCGTCCATCACGTCGGCCCGACACCCGAAACAGCAGATCCGGCCGCGGGCGGTTTTGCCTCGTGCCGGCAACCGCGAGGTCAGTGTTTCTTGAGGAAGATGCTGACGTCGTCGTTGTTGATGAGGTCCGGGACGGTCCAGCCGTCGAGGTCGTACTCGCTCATGCACTGGTCCGCGAAGCCGGTCATCATGTCGGTGTGGCCCTGGGCCTGCGCGGCGAACAGGATCTCGGCTTTCACGTTCTCGTGGTTGCCCGCGTAGTTGCGCTCGTAGAGCTCATGCCGGCCGCCGAACTCGGTCCCGATCGCGTCCCAGAGCAGCTTCATGAGCTTGACCCGGTCCACGGCCTGGATACCGTGCGACCCGCGGATGTACTTGTCCAGATAGGGCCGGATCTCCGGGGTCTTGAAGTCCAGCGCGGAGGAGTTCAGGTAGATCAGGCCGGAGGCGACGTCCTGTTCGATGATCTCCTTGATCCGCGGATAACCGGTCGCCATGAACATGCGGTAGGCGAGCCCGTAGTCGAGCTTGGGCAGGATGGTGCCGTTGGGGCCCTGGTCCGGGTTTGCCGCCATGGCGTCGGCGAGGGCGTAGAACATGTTGCGCCAGCCGATGACCTCGCCGGCGCGCGACTGCACGCCGCGGAAGTCCTTGGTGCCGGCGATCTCCAGGGCCTTGAGCAGCAGGCCGGCGATGAAGTCCAGCTTCACGGCGAGCCGGATGACGCCCTGGAACGTGAACCGGTTGAGGAAGCCGGTCTGCGGGAGGAAGTTGTTGACCTTTTCCACGTCCCCGTAGGCGAACACGTTCTCCCACGGCACGAGCACCTTGTCGAACACGAACACCGAGTCGTTCTCGTCCAGCCTGCTTGAGAGCGGGTAGTCGAACGGGGTTCCCATCACCGCAGCCTGGTGGGAGTACGACGCACGGGAGATCAGCTTCACGCCCGGTGCGTCCATCGGGACCGTGCAGATCAGCGCGAATTCCTTCTTCTTGATCGGCAGCCCGTAGTGCGCGATGAAGTTGTACTGCGTGATGGCCGAGCCGGTCGCCACCACCTTCGCGCCGGAAACGACCAGGCCCGCGTCCGTCTCCTTCTCCACCTTCATGAACACATCGCCCACCTGGTCGGTCGGCAGGTGGCGGTCCACCGGCGGGTTGATGATCGCGTGGTTCCAGTACAGAACCTTCTCCTGCGACTCGTTGTACCAGCGGGTCGCGTTGTCCTGGTAGGGCTCGTAGAAGTCCGGCATCCCGCCCAAGGTTCCCAGGAACGCCGCCTTGTAATCGGGCGACCGGCCCATCCAGCCGTAGGACATCCGGGCCCAGGTCTCGATCGCTGTGCGGGAGGCCTTCAGGTCATCGACGCTGCGGGCGGCCTTGAAGAACGGATTCGTCAGCCCGCCTGACCCGGTATCCGTCGGAGCCAGCAGCTTGTCCGCGGTCTCCGGCTGGTGGAAGCCGTCGTAGAGCCGCGCGACCATGCGGATCGAGTTGCGGAAGGCTGGGTGCGTGGTGACGTCCTTGACCCGTTCGCCGTAGATCCAGACTTCCCGGTCGTCCTTGAGCGAGTTGATGTATTCGTCGCCGGTCTGCGGCTTGAGCGGGTTGGCCGGCGTGGTCCGGGCGCTCATGTCCAAGGTGTCGGAACCTGTGGCGGTTTCCTGCGTTTCGAGGGTTTCAGTCATGGTGGTGCTTCCTTCCGTACGGGGTGGAGGGGCCGGCTGCCGCCGGCTTCGGGGAGGGTCCCGGTCTGCCGGTCAGGCGTTGACCAGGATCTTGAAGGAATCGGCGCCGGAGAACCAGCCCGCGTCCAGCGAATCGCCGCAGTGGTGCCACGGGCTGGGTCCGGACAGCGGCCCGATTTCGCGGAACTTGCCGCCGAAGAACAGCAGCGGGTCCCGCTCGGTGGTCTCGAGCTTGTGGACCTCGCCGATCACGATGATGTGGTCGCCGCCGTCATAGATCCGCCAGGGCCGGCACTCCAGGGTGGCCTTGTTCGCCAGCAGCACCGGTACCTCGCCGTCGAGCGTCCACGCCGGCTCGTCCGGCAGGGCCCTGCCCGCGAAGTGCCAGGCGACGTCCAACTGCTCCTGCGAGAGGATGTTGACCGCGAACGGAGCGTCTTCCAGGTACTGGGCCGCCTTGGAACTGCGGGTCAGCGTGACCTGCGCCAGCGGCGGATCCAGCGAGACCGCGGTGAACGCGTTCACGGTGGCGCCGTGCGGTGTGCCGTCCGCGGACCGGCAGGTCACCACGGTGACACCGGTGGCGAACTGGCCGAAGGTGTTGCGCAGTTCCCGCGGATCGATCGTCGGCGTTCCGGCCGCCCGCCCGCGGGGATCGGGCGACGACTGGTTGGTGGTGGTCATGTCACTCTCCTTCATGCCGCCGGTTGTCCTTCCGGCAGTCATGAGTGTTCCAAGTCACATCGGCCTGCGGGTGGCCGGGACGCGGATGCGGCGGGAGAGTGAAAAAGCGCGTCCGGCAAGTGCAAAAACTACGACGGCGGGGTCCCGGCTGCCCTGCGCGCCTGCAGCGGGGTCATGCCGAACCGGGCCTTGAAGGCACGGCTGAAGTAGCTTTGGGACGCGAAACCGGTCCGGTCCGCTATGGCCCCGACCGGCGTCGTGCTCCTGCTCGGATCGGCCAGGATGCTGCTGGCGAGCTCCAGCCGCCGGGCGAGGATGTACTGGCTGGGCGGCTCGCCGTTTTCCGCGGCAAAGACGCGGGCGAGGTGGCGTTCGCTGACGCCCACCGCGGCGGCCACCACGGCCGGACTGAGGGCTGGATCGCCCAGGCGGTCCTCGATGCAGGCCTTCGCGGCAGCCAGGTACCCCTCGCCAGTGCCGCTGCGGCAGCCGGAGGCCAGCAGGCCCAGGAGCTCGAGCGCGCGGTGCTCGGCCGACTGCGGGTTGGCGGCCGGGTCCTGCAGTGTCCCGCTGACGAGCTTCGCCAGGGCGTGCATGTGCAGGTCCGCGGCGCCCTGCCGGTTGAAGTCGAACACCTTCGGCCGGACCAGGTCGCGGCCGCCGGAAAGTCCGCGGTATTCCTCGCGCGGGATGGTCAGCACCATTTCGCGCACACCGCTGCTGAAGCCGCGCATGAACGGCCGGTCCACGTCATACATCACGGCCTGGCCGGGGCGGAGCGCCTCGAGGCCGCCCTGATAGTAGAAGAAAGCCTCGCCCTCCAGCGCGAAGAACACGGCGACGACATCCATGGGGTTCTGCCGGATGTACTTTTCGTTGCGCTCGACGACCTGCGGACTGCCCTTGACGTGCGCGAACTGCAGCGACGGAAGATGCAGGTTCACCTCCGCCGCGCGCAGCGGAGCCTCGTCCATCGTGCGGATGTCCAGCGAGATGAGCGCCTTTGCATTGTGGTGTGCCCACAGCTCCATGCGGTTGGCGGCAGGGATGCCGGTGGTGCTGAACTTCAGGGACCTGGGCGTCATGCTCATGAACCCAGAAGTGTAGCGTGCATCACACGCACCACCCAGCTTCCCCTTCCACTGGGCGGGACCGGCAGGATCCTTTCGGCCCTCGCCGGAAGCACCGCCCTACCCAGCAGGCGGAGTTCCGTGGCAGAGTGGCGGCATGGACGACCTCCCGCGGATTCCGGATGCCGAGCACCCCGTGCAGGTCCTGACCGAGGCCGAATGCCGGGATCTGCTGGCGGGCGCGCAGCTGGGGCGGCTGGCCCTCAGCCACCGCAACGAGCCCGACATCTTCCCGGTCAACTTCTGGACCCATGGGAGTGCCTTCCTGGTGCACGGCCCCCAGGACGTGCGCGCCGCCGTCGGGCGCTCCGGCCGGCACGTCGTGCTGGAGGCGGACGGACGGGAGTCCGGCACCGTCTGGAGCGTGATGGCCAAGGGCACCGTGAGGGAGCTCGATCGGCCGGAGGAACTTGAGGCCGTCCGGCAGCGCCAGCTGCGGGCCTGGATCCTCGCCCCGGACAGCGCCTTCCTGGAACTCAGCCCCGACAAGATCACCGGCCGGCGCATCGCGGTCGGACCCGAAGAACGCTACTGACCGAGGACCCCAGCGAGGAGCCGGCATGTCCGAGCAGCATCCGACGAGCCCGCATCGCCGGCCGTTCATGGCCGGTGTCACGGAGCCGAAACTCCCTAACCCTGAACCGACCGCGGCGCCGCCGCCACTCCCCGGGCCGGAGAATCCCGTGCTGGAGCTGGACCAGGAGGAATGCTGGGACCTGCTGATCGGCACGATGCTGGGGCGGCTCGCGGTCAGCGTCAGGGACCGCCCGGAGCTGTATCCGGTCAACTTCCTGGCGCACGATCGGCGCCTCCTCATCCGCACGGCGCAGGGCACAAAGCTCGCGGCCGCCACGGTGAACAGCAGCGTGGCGCTCGAGGTGGACGGCCGGTCCCTGCATTCGCTCTGGTCGGTCGTCGTGAAGGGCACCGCCCGTATCCTGCAGACGCAGGCGGAACTGGCGACGGCGGAGGCCCTGCCGCTGCACCCTTGGACATCGACGGCGAAGACCACCTACGTGGAGATCGTGCCCACCGCAATCAGCGGGCTGCGGATCGCGCTGGCCGAGGGTTTCCGGCTGGAAAGGTAAGGCAGCGCGCGCAAGCCGCGGAAGTCCGCCGTCGTGATGGAATACCGGCGGGTAGTATGGCCCCGCTCACAATCATTACTGCACTGTGTCCTGTCCCGCGGCGTTCGTTCGGCTTATTGCTGTACCTTTTGCTCAACCGGGGCGAACGCTGATCATGCATCCGCACATTGACGCGTCCCAAAAAGTACTTTGGTTCAACGGGGAAAGAAGGACAGCAGAATGACGCAGACCGCAGCGGAGCAGGCCCAGGCCTTGCCGGCGTCCGGCACATTGATGAAGTCGGCCGGGCATGTCATTGTCGACACGCTCCTGGCGCACGGCGTCGAGCGGACCTACGTGGTTCCGGGCGAAAGCTTCCTGGACGTGCTGGACGGCCTGCACGAGTCCCCGATCGAGACGGTCGTCTGCCGGCACGAAGGCGGCGCCGCGTACATGGCCGAGGCCGACGGCAAGATGAACCAGCTTCCCGGCATCGCCATGGTCACCCGCGGCCCGGGGGCGGCCAACGCGCACGTCGGCCTGCACACCGCCTGGCAGGACTCGACCCCGATGGTGCTCTTCGTGGGCCTGATCCCGTTCGAGCACCGCGACCGCGAGGCCTTCCAGGAGTTCGACATCAAGGGCTGGTTCGACACCGGCGCCAAGCGCGTAATGGTCCTCGACCACCCCGAGCGCGCCTCCGAGATCGTCGCCGAGGCGATGTTCGCGGCCATGAGCGGCCGCCCCGGCCCCGTCGTCGTCGGCCTGCCCGAGGACGTCATCCGCGAACAGGTCGATGCGACCCTGCACCCGGCGATCCCCGTCGCCCCGGGCGGCATGAGCGTCACCGACTGGAAGGCGCTGAAGGCCGCGCTGGAAGAGTCCAAGAAGCCGCTCTTCGTCACCGGCGGCAACGACTGGACCCAGGAGGGCGCGACCCTGCTGACCCAGTGGCTCGAGGAGCACAACATCCCCGCCGCCGCCGAATGGCGCTGCGAGGGCAACATCCCGTTCAGTTCACCGTCCTACGTCGGTCCAATCGGCTACGGCCGGCCCAAGCCCACCTACGACCTGCTCGAAGAGACGGACCTGCTGGTCTTCGTCGGCACCGTCCCGGGCGACGTCATCACCGACGGCTTCCTGGTCCGG